>NZ_JAWLHI010000006.1:0-85321 GCF_041690455.1 Marinobacter sp. | reverse complement strand
GACGTCATCGCTTACGGGATGCTCCGTTACCCAGAGTTCACTGGTTAACGGCTAAGATTTAAAGAACTCGGTTCTTGCACCCTGGCTCTCGGGTCGCTCGAACTTAAATCAATAGAGAGACGCTAAACATGTAGACCTCAAGGCTGAGTACTGGCGGACGCGGGTTCAATTCCCGCCGTCTCCACCAACCAAAGAGAAGAAAGCCCCTGATTTCAGGGGCTTTTTTCGTTCTTACAGATACAAAATCGGCGCAAGTGTCAACCAACTGTCAACAGGCATACTCGACGCAGGCTAGGCTCTAGATTACATTTATCCTCCTCTCTCTCCCCAAAAGGCGGCTTCGATTCGGAATGGACTTTGATAGCTTATTTACTTCAACTACAGCAACGGTCCTAGGAGGCCTTATTTTGGGTTTTCTGATCTTCTTGATCAGAGAAAAAATCTGCCCCGTCCCCGATATCAACGGTCGGTGGTATTTCCAGAAAAAAACCCTCAAGACTGCCTACAACCCTTATCGAAACATGGTACTCCGGTACGAGGTTATACTGTGGAGAGAAGGTACGATCGTACGAGGAACTGCTGAGAAAACTTACGAAGATGCTGAGAGTGGAACCAGAGACTACATCGGTAAAAATAGGACACGAGGACATATCGAGGGCTTCATACAGAAGAATTATCTAGGAAAAGACAAGATATTCTTGCACATCATCGAAAACGGACAAGAAAGAGAATCCACTACCTTTCATCAACTTATGTTTCAAAAAAAATCGAAAATGGTGGGGCAATTTTCCTCAATGGTGGCTAAACAATCCGGTGAGGTCACATGGCAAAGAACACCATTCTGAGGGTTTTCATCGCTCTACTCACGACTCCTTACGTAGCCGCATCCAGGTTAGCCTGCAAATTTGGCCACGAAGCCTTCAAAGCTGACATAGAACGATGCTCAAAAGCGATGGAGGTTATCTCAGACAGAGCCAAGTACCTTTACCCAGCACTTGTGATCGCCGAAGATCATCGAAACAATCTTCACTTGGGCATCGATCCTTTGGGCATCATTTCTGCGTCGCTCGGAACTCTATTTAGAGGGAAAAGAAGAGGTGCAAGCACCATCGAGCAACAATTTGTCCGAGTAGTGACAGCAAGATACGAACGATCAGTACGTAGAAAAGTACGTGAACAACTGATCGCCATCGAAATATGCAGACGTCACGACAAGTCGAAGATCGCGGAAGCTTACTTATCTCGTGCTTTTTTTGGCTCACAACAAGAGGGTGCAGAGCAACTCGAGAAGAGCTGCTCAACTAGCTTCGAAGACATGAGTCTTTCCCACTTAATTTTATTGACCGCTCAACTCAAGTATCCCAAGCCACTAATAGTAAATGGCGAATGGCAACAGAAAGTGAATGATCGTTGGATTCACCTACACCAAGTCCGACGGTTTGAGATAGGTGCGATGAACGGGAACGCAACAGCTCAAAGACTCTATCATTCAGCACACATTACCGAACAAGTTGAGCTCCGAAACCGAATTTAGATGGTCGGGGCTCAAGTGCGCATAGCGCATTGTCATATTAATAGTTGAATGTCCTAGTACTCGCTGAAGCACCAGTATATCCCCACCACTCATCATAAAATGGCTCGCAAAGGTGTGGCGCAGAATGTGCGCACACTGGCCTTGGGGCAATTGGATACCCGAGCGGTCCACAGCACGCCTAAACGCTGAGATCGTGGATGTACCGAAACTCCCGTGTTCCTCCAGGTGCTTCTTGATCGTCTTATACAGATCCTTTGAAATTGGGACTGACCGCTTTTTACCCGACTTAGTTTGGTCGTAGGTCACCCGATAGGGCTTCAGACGGTCGAGGGTGAGGCTTTCAGCTTCAGACCACCTGGCGCCAGTTTCCAGTGAAATACGCGCAACTAGCAACGCGTGGGGATTCGTGGTTTTCTCCCGCAGCTCTTTGAAGATTGCCCGAATCTGGCCCATGTCCAGGTAACCCATCTCCCGTTCTTGAATTTTAATTGGGCGAATGCTCTGGAACGGGTTCTGATAGCTAATTTCCCCGGTCCGGTGCAGTTCATTGAAAACCGCATTGAGATAGCCCAGCTCGTTGTTACAGGTTTTCGGAGCAATATCCTCTTCGACCCGTAAAGCCCGGTAGACCAGATAGTCATTGGCGGTGAGCTTCGATGCAGTGGGGTTTCCGAAGGCTTCTGCCATGCGCTTCAAATGCCTGTATCGACGCTCTCCGTCCCGGAGGTATTTTCCATGCGCGAGGTACCAGACCTGGAGCAGCTCCGAGAGCTTCCTACGATCCTTCTTTAAATGTGGAACCGGTGTTCCCGAGTCATGCTGACTCAACACCCAACGTTCGAAACGTTGCGCTTCGGGCTTGGCATCGAAGGATTTCCGTATACGTTTCTGCCCTCGCCCTCCAGGCTGGACATCTACCTGCCACCGTCCCGATGGTAGCTTCTTGATCATGCGGCCACCTTTGTCAGTAGTCGTCGTTTCGTGAGTCCATCCTGGACCAGCTGGAACAGCTCGTTTTCGTAGATCTCCCGCCGTCTGTAGTAGTTGCATAGATCTTCCCAGAGTCCGGATTTCTTGAGGCAGTCCCAGGCCTGTCGGGCGTTAAAACGGTTGCGTGCATAGATTGACAAGAGATTGCCAAAGGCCAGGGAGACGTTCTTTTCGTTGCCGCAACCGGGTTCCTTTTTTACGCGTTTGTACATCAGGTCCGGGGCCGAGTAGCCGAAGCCGATGTCTTCCCTGAGCTTGGTCCAGATGGGGTGGACCCATTCCCGTTTTACTTCGTAGCGATTACCGGTCAGAGCGTATTGCCAGAGGCCGGTGAGGTGGGGCACGGCGTCCATGTAGGTGTAGATGGGCTTCATGCCGGGGGTGCCCTGGGAGATCTCGTTCACGATGCGGTGATGGAAACGGATTTCCAGGCGCCAGACGGGTTTTTCAGGGTCGTAGCAGGTGTCCGGGAAGGACTCTTCATTGACCGCACATTCCCAGATGCCTTCCATGAAGGCGCGTTTGTCGGAGACGTCCACTTCCTTGGATTTGTCATAGAGGCACACCTGCAGGCTGTTGGCCTTGCCGAAGGTGTAGGTTTCGCCCCGTCCGTTGATGGTGCTGCCTTCCAGGCCCTTGAAGTGCATATCGCTGATGCCATTGTGGACGCTGATGGTCCTTGCCCTGGTGACGAAGTGCTGCGCAAAGTCCTGGGGTGGTTCCCAGCCCTGGAAGTCGACGGCCAGGTGTAAAGCGATACCGACCGGTTTGATAGCCTTGAGGAAGTGCATGCCCCATTCCGTCAGTTCGTCGTGGATCTGGTGGCTGGAGCGTTCGTAGAGCCATCTGGGGGAGGTCTCGATTTTAACGTGAGTGCCCTGGCTGTCGGCTTCGGCGTAGAAGTTCTGGAGCAGGATCGTTAAGCCGTATTCGCGGTTCTGCAGTATGTACTTGAAGCCCCCTCGCCTGCCGGACTGGACCCGGAAGGGAATGCCCCTGACGGTGATGGTGGCGTCGAAGCTGGATTCGTAGGCGGTGACGATTTCGGCCAGGGGTTCTGGCTTCAGTCGTCCCTCGAACAGTTGCCGGACGGTATCCACTCCGGTCCAGAGGACGTTGACGTTTTTCAGGTCGACCTGCTGACCTTCGGGACCGATGAACAGATCCCCTTTACCGATTTCCCCGGTGGTGATGTCCAGTCTTTCAAAGTCTCTGATTTTCATCTGTGGCCTTCTGTGGTTGTCTGTGGTCGTAAATCGACTGATGTCGTTTTCCATGAGACGTGTTACAGGGACGTCTCTGCCGCTGGCGCGGCGCGTGGTGGTCGCTCCGCTCGCACTCACGCGCCGTCGCCTTCCGTTGTTTTGGTGTCCAGGTAACTCCGTCTTTCGGTCCGTTCCCCTTCCCGCTGTGGTTCCTTGTAGCTGTACCAGGTCACCAGCTTGCCCTCGATGACGCAGTAGGGTTCCCCGGTGCGCTGGAACCTGGCGCAGATGCGGCTGTGGATCTTGCGGGTACCGTTCTCGCCCCAGATCCAGTACACGCCGTTCACTTCACCCACGATGCGCCACTTGTCGGAGATCGGTAGCCAGCCGGGTTCGATCTCGAAGGCCACCTGGTGGGTGGCTCGGGCTTCCCGGTCTGAGGTGGCCCGGATTCGGGTGGTTTGTCTGGTTGGGGCGGTGCTCGCCGTTCGGACGTTTTTCGTGGTGGATTGCTGCGTGGGTGTTGCTGGCTCTGTGTCCGGTTCCCCGGCGCTGAAATACGCCACCACTTTCATCACGCCGAAGGCCATGACCAGGATGGCGACCGGCACACCGAATTTGATCAGCGGGTGCTTGAGGACGTTGGCGCGATCGTCGGCTTTCTCTTCCATGCCGGCGGCGAAGTCGGTTTTGTTCCTGGTGTGGCTCTTGTAGTACTGGTAGATGTCGGGCTTGTAGCTGCCGTAGAGCTGGCGCATGGGTTTACCGGGTTTCTGGCCGGTCGCGGCGCCCATGTAGACGTCGACCCGGTATTTGTTTTTCTGACCGATGGCGGTCAGTTTCACGGCTCGGTAGGTTTCTTCCACCAGGCCTCTTACGAAGGCGCAGAGTTGGGCCAGGTCCTGGGTGACCAGGACGATCTCGTTGGTTCTTCCGTCCTCGCCGACGTTGTGGCGGTGTTCGGTGAAGAACTCCTTTTGATTCTGGGGGATGTTGGTGGCTTTCATGCCGCTTTTCCAGAAGCGCCAGGCTTCGTCGATGATCCAGATGACGCCGGCGGGGTGGCGTTCCAGGTCGAAGAAGCCGGGATCGTCTTCGGCGTCCCGGTTATCGAACAGGGTCACTTTGCCCTGGGGGAAGTCGTCGGACAGTCGCCCCAGTTTCAACGGGATATTGGTGATGATGTGGCGGCCCGATTCCAGGGCGGGGATGACGACGTTTTCGACCACGCCGTAGCTCTTGCCCGATCCTGGAAGGCCTGAGTAACCGACGATGGACATGGCTTAGCCTATGAACGGGATGCGACGGAGCAGGAACCGGGCGACCAGGGCGGAGGTGACCGCGCCAAGGCCGTACTGGAATTCCATGATGGTGAGGAAGTACACCAGGTCGCCGGTGAACCCGGAGCTGAGGGTTTGCGGGTCGACGATGTCGATGGCGGGCAGCATGTCGAGCGCCAGTTCCAGGACCTCGAACGCGGCCCAGAAGATGATCCGGGGTACCAGTAGTACCACTTCGATCCAGAAATCGATGATTGCCTGAATGATGTCTCCCATGGTTAAGCCCTCAAGAATGCGTAGATGGCGATGCCGGTCCAGAAGAACATGAAGATGACGGAGAAGGTGCCCCGGTAATCTTCGAGGATGTCGCAATGGACGTTCATCGGTTTGGCCTCCCAGTAGTCGGTGGCCGGGATGGTCCACACCGGGCAGCTGGTGTGGGACGGTAGGTCTTTGAGTCCGCTGACGGACTGGATCAGTTCGTTGCCCATGACGGCAGTTTTAAAGCTGGTGGCGGTTTCCGTGAGGGTTGGAATGCCCAGCAGGCCTTCGGTGTTGAATCCGTCTTCGGGGGCGTCGAGTTTGTCGTTGATTTCTTTCAGGGTGTTGCGGGTATCGTCTGCCACGCCGTTGGCTTCGTCCTGGAGCTCGTTGGACTTGGCGATGCCTTTGCTGATCTTATCCAGGCGGTCGTTTGCGCCGTCGAGTTTGTCGTTGGTTTCGCTCACGCCCTGGTTAACCTGGTTAATGCCTTTATCGACGCTGGTAGGGTCGTTGCCGGGGTCGTATTCGTCGGGTTCCCCATCGCCGTCGGTGTCGGTGTTGGGTTCTTCGTCTTTCCACCATTCATCCGGTTCCTGGCCGGGTTCGGGGGCGTCCTGGGGATCGGCGCAGACGAAGCCGTATTCATCGAGCACGGCGACGGTGGAGACGTCACAGGTTGGCGGGCCGTATTCGTCGGGGATGCAGGCCGGGGTTCCGTTGACCACTCCGAAGGCACCGCCCTCGCATTGGCGGTTGGATTCGCAGAGGTTCATTTTGGTGTTGCCGTTGCCGATGAAGCCCTGGTAATCGGGGGATTCGGCGTTGCAGTTTTCTTCGTTATTGGCGGGCAGTTCGAGGCAGACGCCGTTCAGGGAGCCTTCGGGGCAGCTCTGGACACATTGCTGGTTCTGGGCGTCGTAGATCTCGCCGTTTTCATAGCATTCTTCCGGTTCCTGGGGAGGCACATCACAAATAAAGACCCCGGGATTTTCAGGGTCTTCTATATACACTGCTGGGGATTCACATTGATCTTCCGTGAATCTGACATAGACCGGCACATAATGCCGACCACCTGGCCACGCACAGTTATACGTCCACTTTGAATGGGTTTGCCAGACGTCATATTGTGTGGGGTCGGGATCATAACTTTGATTCAGGTTTATAGGCTCACTCACGTGTGAAGACGAACAAGAGCCCTCCTTTTGAACAGCGGCATCGTAGGGAGTCGAACCGTACTTAGGGTTTTGACCGGAGCCACCCGCCCTGTATTCAACGGATGAGTAGGCAGAGGAAGCGAAAAAGCAGAGCAGCAGGATCAGACATCCTTGAACAGATAGACGCATAGTGCGGCTCCCATCAGAAAGAATGTCCAATCCCACAGCTCTGCCATTGCTTCTCTCCTACTTGATCATGCTCAGCAGGAGGCGGCCGCCTTTGCGGACCACGTAGAAGCCGGCCAGGACACCGACCACGGCAATCACGCCGGTGATTTCGCCGGAGAAGTCCAGGCCGCCGGTCATGGTGGACCAGTCAGCGGCGGCAGCGGGGCCACCGACGAGGGTGAAGGCCATTGCGGCCAGGGTGATCAGTTGCTTTTTCATGGCATTACCTCACTTCAGCATTTTCAGGAGTTGACGGCCGCCCCATGCGACCGCCATTAAGGGCAAGGTCACGCTGAAGCCCTGGAACAGTGCTTCGGCGATCATTGCCGGGGTGTACTCGACGGGGGCCGTGTACACCACCTGGGTGATGGCGCCGGTGCAGTCCCAGCCGGAAGCTGTGATTGTCCAGTCGCCGTCACACAGGATTGCTTTGCTCACCGGTGAGTCTCCGTTCCGGTTACGCGGTTTTCTTGATGGGTTCCTGGGGCTTGAGCTCCAGGGCCTTGAAGGTGATCTTGCCGCCCTGCCCGGCTTTCATCTGGGCTTTGACGGTGAACATGGCCGGGAGGCGTTCGGCGTGGTTCCTGAGCTGGTCGATGTGTTTCCAGTCGCAGGCGATTTTCATCACTTCGTTACCGACGCGGTTGTCGTCGTCGGCTTCTGCGGGGGAATAGGCCCAGAGTGAGCCGCCTCGGTTGCCGTCAATGTCGTAGCGGGTGGCGCCGATGATCATGAGGTTCAGGTAGTTTTCCATTGCTTATGTCCTCTGGTTTCGTTGGGTGTTGCCTGGGTTGTGAATCCCGGAAACTCCGGGCGGTTTGAATCTGGGTTATGCGACCCCTTCGGGGCGGGCTCTACTCGCTCTGCTCCTGGCCACTAAGGTGGCCACCCTTACGGGTAACGATCCCTGTCGCCTGCCGCGCTCCGCTTGCCTCTTGTGCTCATGGCTCGGAATCAAGGGGCGGGCGTCCTCCCCCGACATCCTCACCACTCTTTGTGCGCACTGTGGACCAGCCAGTGACCGCCACAAGGCCAAGGGGCCGTTGGCCCTGGCGCTTCGCGCCAGCCTTGCAGCGCTCACTGTCCGGCCCCCTGGTCGTGCGCGAGTGGTGACGATGACGGGGGCGGACTCGAAGACTTTTCAGGGTGTTGTGCCTGGAAGCCCAAATCGGGGCAGCCGGCCTCTAACCAGGAGCGCAGGACGGCACCGCCGAGGGTCCAGAGGTCGGTGCCTCTCTGGACAGCTTCCTGTTGCAGTTGGAGGTAACAGGAGCTGGGGGCGCTGACGTAGAAGCGGCGTTCTTTGTCGTCAGGTTTGGATTTTCTTGGGGGAATGTGGCTCATAGCTCGGTCTCCGTGACGTTGGGAAGGTCCAGGGTTCCGCAGTCCCAGGCGTCGCGCAGCTGGATCAGGCGATCGAAGGCCGGGCTGTGGTGGTGGCTGGCTTCCAGTTCTTGGATCAGTCGATCAGTGAAGGCGGCCTTGCAGCGGGCGAGGTAGTCGCACGGGTAATCGGTGCGGACGTCTCTAAGCTGGCTGAGGCGCTCCACCAGGGTGGTTAAAAGGCCTTCCAGGGCATCCGGGGTGAGTGCAGAGGACGGGCGTGGGCCCTGGAAGGCAAAACTTGGGTTCTGGTTCGGGTTGCGGTTACCTGGAGTCATGAGAAGGCCTCCAGGCGGATGCCTTTATAGAATTGGCCCGGTTCGGCGCCGCATACGGCCAACTGTTCACGACGCAGGACAATCGAATCCGGAAACGTTCCTTTCACGCTTTGGAAGTAGTCCAGGTAGGCGTCCAGCTTGGCGCGGATCTTCAGGGCCTTGGGGTTGTCGTTGAAGCGGACGGCATCGCCATCGACGGGGCGCTGTTCGGTATAAGGAGAGACGAAAGACCAGCCGGCAGCACCGTTGATGCGATCACCACCTACGGCCATCCATTGGCGGCCTGAGGCGCTGACAGCGACTGTGCCAGGGGCGACCATGCGGGCCGGGCCCAGGCGATCAGCAGAGGCAACCATCTGTCCACCATTGAAGAACCAGACACCGGGTACGTCAGCCCCGTTTCTATGGCCAACCTCAACGAAGACCTGAACAGCTTTGCCAACCTGGTTTAGACGCTTCATTGCCAGTCCTCCTTATCCATTGCCTGCTGGGACAGTGCGGCGATGTTCACCATGCGCACCCGGCCAATCTTCAGGGATGGCAGGTGGCCCTTTTCGATCTGGCCCCTGACCTGCCCTTCCGTGAGGCCGGTCAGTTGGGAGTAGCGCTCCTGGGTCATGACCGGAGTTGCTAGCAAGATGATTTGTTTTTGCTCGTCCACTGTTTTGCACTCTGCTACACTGAATTACACACTCATTTATGGTGACCTTAGATATGGGTACACCTTATTTCTAAGGATACTTGGAACTAAGTACATGTCAAGCGAATTAGCGAAAAAAGTTCGACTGATTCGCGAGGCCGAGACGAGCGGAAGGGCCGAGTTCTGCGAGATCATTGGCGTTGCGAAAAAAACGCTCGAGGGAATGGAGCAAACAGGTCGAATACCAAGAGGGGATCTATTGGAACGGGTTTGTCAGACTTGGCCGAAGTACACACTTTGGCTTATGACCGGCAAAACCGACGAGTCGTGCGGCCAAGTCGACCCATTAACCGAAGTTGCTAGAAGAGAAAACAGCCTGAAAGCAGGATAGGTTTCAGCTTGGCGGCGAGAATCGCCAGTTCCTGGTATGGAGACCGACGAGGGGAACGATAAAAACAAAAGGGCTGACCGTCGTAGTGTGTGGTGACGGTTTCAGGCTCAACTTAAATTACTAAATAGCATAAAAGGTCATTTCATGAAGCCAAACTTAGACGACATATTGGTATCCGACCTAAAATTTGATCCAGACAACCCACGATTGCCGAATAGATACAAACACTCCAATGACTCGGAAATCATTAAATACTTCCTATTGGAGTGCAATCTGGTTGAATTAATGATGTCCATTGGCGAAAAGGGATATTTTGCCGGTGAGCCATTAATGGTAGTCAAAGATGATGACTCAAAATACTTTGTTGTTGAAGGAAACCGGCGACTGGCGGCTCTTAAACTACTTAATGGCGAAATAGAACCACCGCTTCAGCAAAGTAGAGTCTCACTCGTAAAATCGGGTGCCAAAGAAAAGCCTGAAGATGTTCCATGTTTAGTTTTCAGTGACAGAGATCAAATATTAGTATATCTAGGTTATCGTCATATAACTGGAATAAAGGCTTGGGATGCACTAGCAAAAGCCAGATATGTTAAGCAACTTCGCTCTTTTCATGACAGAGATGATCATGAAAAAGCTCACAAAGAACTTGCAAAGGAAATAGGCAGCAAATCAACAACTGTTGCAAAGTATTTAACAGGCCTCGAGCTTTTGACGAAAGCTGAGGACCTAGGAATACTTAACCGCCTAAAACTTGAAGCAGATGACATCCCATTTTCTCTTCTAACCACAGGGATTGGCTGGGAAGATATAGCCAACTTTATTGGTTTGGAGGGCGCGTCAGATGTTGAAGCCAACAACATCAAGCCCAGAGAACTGGAAGAATTCTTCACTTGGACGTTCAAGAAAGAAAGCGGCGGACACACTGTCCTCGGAGAGTCGCGAAATTTCAGCAAAATGGCGAGAATTGTCTCCAGCCCTGAGGCTCTGAAAGCATTGCGAAAAGGTGAACCGTTAGATCAAGCTGATCTTTTAACAAGCGGGCCATTAGAAACTATTCGCGCCCAACTAGTAAGCGCAGACAAGGCGCTCCAGCTTGCACAAGAGACACTAGCTATTGCTCAAGGATTAGATGAAGATGATCTCGCAATGGCTGAAAGAGTACAAAAGAAAGCCAAAAACCTCCTCGTTTCAATAAGATCCGAGTTCGAGAATGAGGATGACTGAATGACAGTTATAAAATTGGATCACCCTCGGGACTCAGACATTCATACACTGGCAGATTTTTCAGAACTGCTTTGTTTACTAACACCGGATCGTTTTTGTAGCAGAGATGATATAAAGGACTATATTGAAGATAAGACAGATAAACAGTTGAATGACGGTGACTTAGAGGACAATCTAGCTCAGCTAACCTGGAGGGAAGCTGCCTTCGGTGAGTTCTATCCATTCAAAATCGTTGAGCATGGAAAAGTATTACATGGATATGACGATTTAACGGATAAACACAAGAAATATATTTTTCTTCTTCTTTGTGCAAACCTCCCATTTATAAAGCGTACTGACCAAAGCAAGCTCACTGAGGCGTTCGAGCGGGCTTCTCTTAATGCAATGAAAGGTATCTGGCCAACAACCGGAGTGGTAAAAGCTTTTGGAAAGAACGAAACGGACTATCAAGGACCAAAACACGAAAGAATTCATAAGTTAGGTGTTGATATTGGCGCAAAACCTTTAATTGATGAAGCAACATATCGGAGAAGAGACTCAGGAGATGGCGGCATTGACCTGGCGGCTTGGTTAGATTTAGATAACCACGAAAAACACAACATACCTTCGGCACTGGCCCAATGTGCATGCTCTAGAAGTGACTGGGCAAGAAAGACCCATGAGATCTCAAACAATCGCCTAGGGAGTCACCTATGCCCAACTCACAACTGGATGCAGTTAATCTTTATCCCACACTCGTTCAGGAATAACACCGGAAACTGGGCAGTGCCAGGCGAAATATCTATGACTATAATTATGGACCGCCTCCGGATGCTCACTCAACTGGAAAATGATCCTGAGATAGGTTACGGAGCTGATGAACTGGTAAACTCATTTACCGAAGAACGACTAGATCTAGTTTAAATCCTATCGTCACAGATAAGATAACAATTTACGCGACACTGACTTGAACAGTTGCGGGGGAACTGCATTCCCCACCACTCTATACTTCTCTCGCAACGAGCTGTTCTCCGTATCCGGAAATACCATTCCCTTTGGGAAGCCTTGGAGTCTCGCAGCTTCTCTAAATGAAAAGCGACGTGCCGGTCGATCCTCAGCCCATATCCACTTATCGGTATGGATCCTCTGCAACTTAGGGCTAACTGGGTGAAGCGGCATATGCCTTGGATGGCTCACGATAGTTTTACTAATCTCCTCCCAGTCTCTCCGTCGATTTCTGGAAAGATAATACCAATGAAATGGCTCGGTCCAATATTCCCCCTCCGGCCAATCAGGTAGGTCACCAATAGCCTCTCGTATAGTTACATGCGATCCCTCTTGGTATTTCCCATGTGTTGGTTCGGGAAATTCGAATCTTTCACCAAGATCCGAGCGAAGACCAACTATGATGATCCTTTTCCTTTCTTGAGGAGTTCCGTAATCTGCAGAATTCATAGTATCCCAAGAAACACGGTAGCCACAAAGTCTAAACTGCGTTATTTGAGCTCTCAATAAATGGGAGAAATCAGCACGCTGCATTCCTGAGACGTTCTCCACCACGAAAGCTTTGGGCTTAATCTGTTTTAACGCTCTCACGAACTGGCGATACAAATAGTTCACCTTACGGTCTGCCTTTCTGGCACCACCTTGGCTAAAGCCTTGACAGGGATAACAACCTACTAAAAGGTCTGTCTTAGGGAAGGACTCTATTCCCGCAACATCGCAAACTTGGTAATCCGTCTCTGGTAAATTAGCGAGATAGACGTCTCGGGCATAAGGCAGAACATCGTTAGCAAACCGAACATCTACACCCGCTTGATGCAACCCGAAATCTGAGCCTCCACAGCCCGTAAACAATGACACCGCCGTAACCATGAAAGACAGCCCTAACTATTTGATATATATGTAGCATAGCCGATTTTTATACGCACGGCCAGCGAAATTCTGAAAGAGATCAAGGCCCTTGCAGTTTACAGATACGAACGAAAAATAAAACAACTAACTCTAGGGAGGAGAGGGGCCTATCTCCCTACAGGCAGGGTTTATACCAGACCTCTCCCTAGAGTCACACCACTATGCAGGTGTCGCGCTTGCCAGGCATCCTTGCCGGCGGTGAGCTCCGGTCGTCCTGACCAAACAGCTTAGGTCCAGTTAACCTTTCCTGGTGGTGGTTCTTAGAGGATTTTCCTAAGGTCTTGCGGGAGACCGCCTCCACCGCACGGAAAACAGGACAAGTCTATTTCTCCAGGCTAATCGCTACCCTTTTGCGCAGCAGGGACAGCAATAGGAAGAAGCTTTCGGCATTTAGGGTATCGAGTGCAGGCCATAACCTCAGCCCCAGCATGCTTACCTGAGCGAACCCGTTTCTTGACCATAGGAGCGTAACAACGCGGGCAAAACCCTTCTGGTGCATCCTCAGCACGAGACGCAGAAATAGACTCTGCACTTGTCGCCGTGCTTTCTTCACTTGCGGCGATCGTCTCCTCAACGGGGAAGTCAGTCTGATCTAAACCCAGAGCTGTTTTTATATCGGCAGCGGTATAGCTGCGTTTTGCTTTGAACCGGACGAGGGGCAATTCTGCAGCTTCGAAGGCGTTATCTAGAAAGGTGTCACGCTCCTTTCTCTTGACCGAATCATGCGATTTATCATCCAGCTCAACCGCCCAAACCGGCTTAAAGGTTTTGCGTTCCACTACCACAATATCGATGTGCCGGCTCTTAATTCGATTTCGAAAGGACTGCCTGGTCGACCGATCCAGCCCTGGTTTGACCGAAATGAGATCTTCAACTCTAACTTTCCCAAAAAGTCTGTAACGGTCTGCAGGAAGCGCAAGCTCAAGGACCTGGTAGAAGGACCCTTCCGCTTCTGTCATTAAGCGTTCACGACGTTGATAGGGGAACTCAACTCTGGCCTTTTTAGAGAGCGGTGACAGCGGAGAAGCGATAAAAAAAATAATGACCGCGAGCACGACCAAGAGGATTGGATACAACAGTCCATCAAACACGGGATCACCTAAACCTTTTCAATTCCCTATGAGGACAAAGATAGTAGCCTATATTTCTCCCTATTCGCCAGGCAGTTTCCGCAGGTGTCAACAAAGTGTCCACGGCTTTGTGTTTTTGTGTGGCTCAATGTGGAGCCGGCTTTTCGGAACTGTCTGTTTTCCCGGGAATTGTGGTTTTCTGTGTTGCTATGAAACGTTGCGGCATCGGGTTCAATTCCCGCCGTCTCCACCAAACACCAAGAGAAAAGCCCCTGATTTCAGGGGCTTTTTTTTGCACTTTGGTAAGTCAGCTTCGGACGGTGTCCACATTGAGACCACATTTCCACTTCGCGTAGTCCGATACTGGAAGCGGCTTAGCATAGAAGAAACCTTGAGCCGTATCTGCGCCAAAATCTGTCACAATCTCGTGTTGCTCATCCGTCTCTACACCCTCAACCGTGACGTGCAGATTCAATTCGTGCGCCATTTTGATCATAGAACTCATAACCGTCCGAGCATGAGAGCTCTCGTTAAGGGTCGACACAAAAGCACGGTCAATCTTCAATCCCGAAAGTGGCAAATGCGCCAGGTATTGAAATGATGAGTAGCCAGTACCGAAATCATCCAAGCTCACCAGGAATCCCTGATTTCGCAAACTCTCGATGGCCACTTTGGCATGAGCAGGATCCCTGATCAGCGCTCCCTCGGTAATCTCAATCTCCAGTTTTTCAGGTTCAACCCCATACAAAGCGACAATACGGCCCATACTCTGAACCAAGGCGCTATCCATCAGATTCTTTGCTGAAAAATTAATACTCACGGGGTACAGACCGTACTGTCTAACATCCTCACAGGCTTTTCTGATCACAAACCGGGTAACCGGATCTATTAATGTGGTGTTTTCCAGCTTGGGCATGAACAAACCAGGTAAAACCATTGATCCATCACTGTTGAACCACCTTAACAACCCCTCTCCCCCAGTATGCCGGCCGCTTTTTAAACAGATCTTAGGCTGATAAAAGAGAGAGAATTGATCTTCTTTTAGCCCTTTGCGAACACTTGATATCAAGCGCACTCGCTCAGCTGTTTTCTGGTCAAACATTGGATCGTAAGACCGATAAAACCCGTTCGAATCTATTGCAGCATAGAGGGCTGTTCTTGCCCGGTTCACAACAGAATCAGGATCACTAATACTCCTCTCAACCAAATAGCTACCAGCAACAAGCTGAACCCTGAGTGGAATGCCATCTATTTCAGCCTCATGCTCTCCGGCGGAGCGTACAGCGTTGGCGACAGAATCAACTTCTTCTTGGGATGCAGCAAAGAATAAGAGCAAAAGCTCAGAGGTGCTGAAGCGATAAATGTAATGCTCTCGGGGAACAGATGCGCTGATCTGATCTGCAAGACTGCGAACAACCTTATCAGCGGCCTGCGCCCCCATGGCCTCCATAATCTCCCATAGGTCTTGCAGTCGTACCAATATCACCGCCGGAGAACCTGAAAAAGCTTGGCGGGACCGATCCGAAGACAAAGCAACGCGGAGATCCTCTTTCAGTGCCGCCTGATTCGGCAACCCTGTTTCCCTATCGACTTGAATATCCCTCAAATGTCGCTGAGTGGAGACGCGGAGGCTATGGAATAGCCAACTGGTAAAAACAGCAATGAGAACAAAAAATGCGATTCTGGCGAGCCAGTTTTGGGGTGACTGCATTAGCCCCCGCTCAACGTCCAGCGGCATATAAGGCCCCAAAAGAAGACCAGCAACCACAGCGCTCAAAACTGTAGGAAATAGTCCAAACCAGGCCGCCGTCAGAATAACTGGCAAAAGAACGATATAGGGATAGGCGTATCCAGTGCCCCCGGTTGCATACACAATCGAGGCACCGATTGCTAAAGAGGCTGCAATTACGATTACTCGCGAAGTGGAACTTATAAGCCTATCACGACCACTAAAATCGAGTGTTCTCCGACCGATGGGGGTTACAGCAAAATTTTCGACATTCATTTAAACCACCAGGAGGATGCGCGACTTCGACCCTTGAACCCTATATCCGCGGTAGATCAGGGACACGCTGCTTACTTCGAGTATCAATCGAAATACCGTATTTATTCATCCGTGTACGGCTGCTTTTTACATTTGATGCTTCAAAAGTAGCTGAATTAACGCGCCCTTCTGTAATTTTTTGTTAAATCACATTCATTTAAACGATGTGAGCGGCCCTTTAACCACAGCTTCAACAAGGTGATCCCGAGAAAGATGGGCATACCTCATCGTCATTACAATGGTCGAGTGCCCAAGAATTTTTTGCAGACTCAGTATATCCCCTCCATTCATAACAAAATGACTCGCAAAGGTATGTCGAAGCACATGAGCTGCTTGACCTGATGGCAGCTCGATTCCTGACTTATCAAGGGCTCGTCGGAAGGCCGATAGAGAAAAACTGAAACGCCCATGCGCTTCCAGATGCTTCCTGATCTCCTGGAATAATTCGGGAGAAACTGGGACAGATCTCGACTTCCCACTCTTTGTATTTACAAACCTCAGCTTTCCCTCTTGGACGTGCCGCAGCTGAAGATTCTCTACCAGAACACCCAGGCACCCCTTTGCCTTGCCTAACCCCACCAACTCACGTAAAACAACCCTGTATCGAGTGGTTAGCAAGCAATGCACCCCGGTATTGCTCCTCACACTCAGGAACAACCAAAGGCACGAACCGACACAGCCTGTCGCTCCGTGCCTTTACGCTTTATCAGAGAACGAAAGCAGTAACTTCTCATAGGGAACAACCGAGCAATGAACAACACGGAACAGCAATTCCTCAAAGCCCTGGACGACAAACTCTGGAAAGCCGCCGACAAGCTCCGCGCCAACCTGGATGCCGCCAACTACAAACATGTAGTCCTAGGACTCATCTTCCTCAAGTACGTGTCCGACGCTTTCGAAGAGCGCCAGGAGGAGCTGCTAGAGCTGTTCCAATCCGACAGCGACGACAACATCTACTACCTTGGCCGAGAGGACTTCGAGAACGACGAGGACTACCAGCAAGCCTTGCTGGAGGAGCTTGAGGTTCTAGATTACTACCGCGAAGCCAACGTTTTCTGGGTACCCAAACAGGCCCGCTGGAGCACTCTGAAGGAAAAAGCCGTGCTGCCCGTAGGCACCGTGCTATGGCAGGACGATGCCGGTAATGATGTAAAACTACGTTCCGTCTCCTGGCTAATCGACAACGCATTGGAGGAAATCGAAAAGAGCAACGCTAAGCTCAAGGGCATTCTCAACCGCATCACCCAGTACCAGCTGGAGAACGACAAGCTGCTGGGCCTGATCAACACTTTCTCCGACACGTCGTTCACAAAGCCTGTGCTCAACGGCAAGAAGCTGAGTCTGCACAGCAAAGACATTCTCGGCCATGTGTACGAATACTTCTTGGGCCAGTTCGCTCTGGCCGAAGGTAAGCAAGGCGGCCAGTATTACACTCCTAAGAGCATCGTCACCCTAATTGTGGAAATGCTCGAACCATACTCCGGCCGCGTGTACGACCCAGCCATGGGTTCCGGTGGGTTCTTCGTTTCTAGCGACAAGTTCATCGAACAACACGCCAAAGAACAGCACTACGACGCCAGCGAGCAGAAAAAACACATCTCAGTGTATGGCCAGGAGTCAAACCCCACCACTTGGCGCCTAGCCGCCATGAACATGGCTATCCGAGGTATAGACTTCAACTTCGGCAAGAAAAATGCCGACACGTTTCTGGACGACCAGCACCCTGATCTGCGCGCCGACTTCGTGATGGCCAACCCCCCCTTCAACATGAAGGACTGGTGGAGCGAATCCTTGGCCAACGATAGCCGCTGGAAATACGGCACCCCGCCCAAAGGCAACGCCAACTTTGCGTGGATGCAACACATGATCTACCACTTGGCGCCAACGGGCAGCATGGCCCTGCTACTGGCCAACGGGTCCATGAGCTCCAACACCAACAACGAAGGCGAAATCCGCAGACAACTGGTTGAAAAAGACCTAGTTGAATGCCTGGTTGCCCTACCCGGCCAGCTTTTCACAAACACCCAGATCCCAGCCTGTATCTGGTTCCTGACCAGGGACAAATCCAATGGCATGGTGCGCAACGAGAAAAAGCACGACCGCAGGGAAAAATTCCTGTTCATCGATGCCCGTAACCTGGGCTTCATGCGAGACCGTGTATTGCGAGACTTCACCGAGCAAGACATCTCCAAAATCTCCGACACCTTCCATGCCTGGCAGCGTGGTGAAGGCTATGAGGACGTCCCCGGTTTCTGTAAATCAGCAAACTTGGACGACATTAAGAAACACGATTTTGTTCTTACTCCGGGGCGCTACGTTGGAGCGAAAGAGCAGGAAGATGATGAAGTGCCCTTTGCGGAGAAGATGGCACAGCTGTCCGAGCAACTGCGGGAACAGTTTGCTGAAAATAGGCGACTAGAGGCCGAGATTATACGGAATCTTGAGGGGCTTGGTTATGAGCTCTAATTGGCCTCGCGTCGCTATCAGAACATTGATCGAAGAGGGCATTATCAAGGTTCATAAGGACGGAAACCATGGTTCGAAATATCCTCGAGCGGCAGAGTTTGGTAACACTGGCGTCCCGTTTCTAACGGCAAAGTCGGTTGATGAAACCGGTGACATTGATTTCGAGAATGCTCCAAGACTGGCAATTGAAAAAGCGAACACATTTACGTTTGGCTTTATTGAAGCCGACGATGTGTTGCTATCCCATAACGCCACTGTTGGAAGAGTCGCAATCGTTCCGCAAATTGAAGAAAGAGTTCTGATCGGAACATCCCTGACCCACTTCAGACTAGACACTGATCGATTATTACCGAGGTACCTAGCAGCTTACTTCTCAGGGCGCGATTTTCAGAATCAATTGGCTTCAGTAATGAGCCAATCCACTCGAAATCAGGTTCCGATCACATCTCAAAGAAAATTAACCATTATTCTTCCACCCATTGAGAATCAGAAAGTAATAGCTGACGCATTAGGTTATTTAGACAGTAAAAGACGACTCAACCATCAAATCAATCGAACCCTCGAAAAAATCGGTCAAACGACCTTCAAAAGCTGGTTTGTCGATTTTGAGCCCGTCAAAGCCAAGATTGCCACGCTGGAGGCCGGCGGCAGCGAAGAAGACGCCCTTCTCGCCGCGATGCAAGCCATTTCAGGCAAGGGCAAAGCCCAACTAATCCAACTCCAGGCCGAACGGCCCGGGCGATACGCCGAGCTCCGCGCTACCGCCGAGCTGTTTCCGTCAGTTATGCAAGATAGTGAGCTAGGGGAGATTCCGGAGGGCTGGGAAGCTAACCAGCTTGGCGAATATCTCGATACATTAGAAACCGGCGCTCGTCCGAAAGGCGGCGTGAGTGGCATAAGCGAAGGTGTACCGAGTATAGGTGCCGAAAATATTCTTGGAGTGGGTAATTACAACTATGGCAAAGAAAAATTCATTACAGTTGAATTTTTCAACAAGCTAAAACGAGGGATCGTCGAACATCTTGACTGCCTACTTTATAAAGATGGCGGGAAACCCGGAGACTTTAAGCCGCGGGTATCAATGTTCGGTTGCGGCTTTCCCTACGATAAGCTCGCCATCAATGAACATGTTTATCGCCTGCGCTCTCAACGCCTAGGACAGCCGTTCTTATACTTTCAAATTGGCCACGATCGCGTACTTGCTGACCTACGGCACAAAGGGGCCAAGGCCGCAATTCCTGGCATCAACCAAACAGATGTAAAAACCATTTGGGTTGCATGCCCTCCTAAAGATGTTCTACTCACATTCAACACAATTGCTACCAAGATAGTCGTTAGCATATTGAATCGATCAAAAGAGAATCTTCATTTATCGGATCTAAGGAATACGCTTTTACCTCAGCTCCTCTCAGGCGCTCTTACTGTAGATGCTAGAAACAACGAGGATGCGACGTGAGTAACGAGACTAATTACTGGAAGAAGATCCCTATTTGGAACCAAGAGCTCCCAGAACAAAGCTTTGAGATCACTTCTGACGAAATCAGTGGTCGAATTCCTGTAACTCGCATTGAGGACTGGCGCGAATTTTCTGCGATACTAGAAAGTGCTTTTTTCAATCGATCAGGTGTACAGCTAATTTACCGAGGGCACCGTCGTTACGACTGGGAAATGACGCCAACGCTCGCACGTGTTACTCAAAACGGAATCGTCACAGAGGATCTTGCATGCGAACAGTTGGCTTTATTTCGTAAAGCTATACGGGGCAGGGTTACTGACCACTCACTATTGGACGATGGGCCTGAGGACGATGAATTATGGTCGATTGGTCAACATCACGGTTTGATGACGCCACTTTTAGACTGGACATATTCTCCTTTCGTGGCTCTTTTTTTTGCTTTCGCGAAAGAGGATCAGCAAGACGAAAAAGATAATCCCTACCGCGCCATCTATATTCTTAATAAATCTTTTATCGCTGACGATGTTTTATGCCCCGAAATTCGTGTCTTTGAACCAAAAAAGGATGATCATGGGCGTCTTGTCAGCCAAGCCGGCCTGTTCACGTTCTCACCCTTCGACGCGACCATTGAAAATAAACTAACAGAAGTTTTGGCTGACGAAGATTTCAGTGACGATGAACTTCGAAAGGCGCCAGAGGAAGAACAAGCAGGTATTTTAGCCAAATATATATGCAAAATATACATAAAAAATGAGGATCAAAAGAGTTGTTTGAAATATTTGCGTCGCATGAATGTTCATCATGCGAGTTTGTTTCCTGACTTAATCGGCGCCGCAGACTACTGCAACACTTTCATAGCCGAACTAGAGCGGGAAAGAGCTTTGGAGGAGATTTCTTCACCTACATTGAGGGAAAAGGAAGAGCCGGAAGATCACCTCCCTCCAAGCACCGATTCGCCCTCGTTGGCCAATAACATTTCTT
The DNA here is from genome assembly GCF_041690455.1 of Marinobacter sp. Taxonomy (GTDB): domain Bacteria; phylum Pseudomonadota; class Gammaproteobacteria; order Pseudomonadales; family Oleiphilaceae; genus Marinobacter. Next base: position 64,840 of record NZ_JAWLHI010000006.1, on the reverse strand, counting down.
CCATTGAAGACTTGCTCACGTTATCACTAGAAGGGAATGAGATAGAACCCAATCTTGTTGCCTTCATTGCTGAAGAATTAAACAAGCACTTATCGAAATCGATGGTGGTTGATTGGCAAGAGAGGGAGACCGTTCTATCAGAAATGAAAAATGCTACCCGTGTCATTTTACGTAAATATGGTTTCCCACCCTCCTCTCGGGAGGCAGTGGTCGAGAAGATTTTAGACGTAGTGAAGTCAAGAGATTAACAGCTAATGCCAAGCTGAAGTCCGACACAATGCAGAATCCTGTCAGGAATCTCATGGATAAAAAACCGCAAAGGTAGCACGAAATGACAGAGGATCAGCTCGAACAACAATGTCTGGAGTGGTTTGCCGAAGTCGGCTGGGAAATCGCCCACGGGCCCAGTTTGGCGCCGGATGGAGAGGCCCCGGAGCGAGCTGATTACCGGCAGGTGTTGTTGCTGGCGGATCTTGAGGCGGCCATTCGCCGCATCAACCCTCACCTGCCCCAGAGCGCCGTTGAACAGGCGGTGGCCGTTGTCCGCAAACCGGAAAGCCTGGATGTGGTGATCAGCAACCGGGCCTTTCACCGCCTGCTGCTGGACGGTGTGCCGGTTGAGTACAAACGCGACGACAAGGTGGTTCACGATCAGGCCTTTCTGGTGGACTTCAGCGACCTGACCGCCAACCGGTTCCGGGCCATCAACCAGTTCACCCTGGAAGGCTCCAAGCAACTGCGCCGGCCGGATGTGGTCTGTTTTATCAACGGCCTGCCCCTGGCGGTGCTGGAATTGAAAAGCCCGGGCGCCGAGAACGTGAGTATCTGGGACGCTTATAATCAGATTCAGACCTACAAAGACGAATGCTCCGATCTGTTCGTCTACAACGAAGCGGCCATCATCAGTGAAGGTTTTCATGCCCGGGTAGGCTCCCTCACCGCCAGCCAGGAACGCTACATGCCCTGGCGCACCATCAAGCACGAGGACGACAAGCCCCTGCTGGAGTGGCAACTGGAAACCATGGTGCGGGGCTTCTTCGACCGGGAGCTGTTCCTGGATTACATCCGTTACTTTGTGATCTTCGAGACGGATTCCGACAAGCTGATCAAAAAGATCGCCGGCTACCACCAGTTCCATGCGGTGCGTGAAGCGGTAAAGGCCACGGTGATTGCTGCCAAGCAACTGGATCGGAAGGATTCTCAAGAAAAACGCGTCACCTACGGCGACGAGGTTCTGCCGGGCAGCAAAAAAGCCGGTGTGGTGTGGCACACCCAGGGTTCCGGCAAGAGCATTTCCATGTGCTGTTACGCCGGCAAACTGCTGCAACAGCCGGAGATGAACAACCCCACACTGATCGTGGTCACCGACCGTAACGATTTGGACGGCCAGCTGTTCGCCACTTTCAGCGCCGCCCGGGAATTGTTGAAGCAGGAACCGGTGCAGGCCGATGACAGGGATACCCTGCGCCGCCTGCTATCTGAGCGGGAATCCGGCGGAATTATCTTCACTACGGTGCAGAAGTTCGCGCTGTTGAACGACGAATCCGGCCACCCGATTCTGAACGACCGCCACAACATCGTGGTGATCTCGGACGAAGCCCACCGCAGCCAGTACGGCCTGAAAGCCACCCTCAAGAAAGACGGCACCTACAAGTTCGGCTACGCCCGTCACATGCGCGATGCCCTGCCCAACGCCTCGTTCATCGGCTTTACCGGCACACCCATCGAGAGCGAAGACAAAGACACCCGGGCCGTGTTCGGCGATTACGTGTCCATCTATGACATCCAGGATGCGGTAGACGATGGCGCGACCGTGCCCATCTTCTACGAATCCCGCCTGGCCAAGCTGGACATCAACCGCGAGCAGATCGAGGAGCTGTCTGACCAGGTGGAGGAAGTGGTTGAAGACGACGAAGACGTTGGCAGCCGCGAGAAAACCAAGGGCGAGTGGAGCCGGCTGGAGAAGCTGGTAGGTGCCGGCCCGCGCCTGAAGCAGGTGGCGGAAGACCTGGTAAACCACTTTGAAACCCGCTCCAGCACCATCGATGGCAAAGCAATGATTGTGGCCATGAGCCGGGAGATTGCGGTTCACCTGTATAACGAGATTGTCGCCCTGCGCCCGGAATGGCACGACGATGATCCCGAGAAAGGCGCCATCAAGATTGTAATGACCGGCTCCGCCTCTGACCGGGCCCTGCTTCAGCCGCACATCCACAACAAGCAGACCAAGAAAAGGTTCGAGAAGCGCTTCAAGGACATCAACGACCCGCTCAAGCTGGTGATCGTGCGGGATATGTGGCTGACCGGCTTCGATGCGCCCTGCTGTCACACCATGTATGTGGACAAGCCCATGAAGGGCCACAACCTGATGCAGGCCATTGCCCGGGTAAACCGCGTGTTCAAGGACAAGCCCGGCGGGCTGGTGGTGGATTACATCGGCATTGCCAACGAGCTCAAGCAGGCCCTGAAAACCTATACCGACGCCAAGGGCAAGGGCTCCCTCACCCACAGCGCGGAAGAGGCATACGCCATCCTGCTGGAGAAGCTGGACATCATCCACGGTATGTTTGCGCCCGGCCCCAAAGGCAAGGGCTTCAGCTACAGCGGATTCGAGACCGAGCCCCACAAGTATCTGGTGCCCACCGCCAACTACGTGCTCAGCCTGGAAGACGGCAAGAAGCGCTTTCTGGACACCGTGTTGGCCATGAACAAAGCCTTCTCCCTGTGCGCCACCCTGGACGAAGCCCAGGCGCTGCAGAAGGAGGTAGCATTCCTGTCTCAGGTGAAGACGGCCATCACCAAGTTCACCAGCGTAGACAAGAAGCTGACCGAGGAAGAGAAGAACACCGCCCTGAAGCAGATACTGGACAACGCGCTGGTGGCCGAAGGGGTAACCGATGTTTTTGCCCTGTGTGGCCTGGACAAGCCCAACATCGGCCTGCTCTCAGAGGAGTTCCTGGAAGACGTGCGGCAGATGCCCTACAAAAACTTCGCGGTGGAACTGCTGGAAAAGCTGCTCAAAGACGATATCAAGGCCAAGACCCGCAACAACGTGGTGCAGGAGAAGAAATACGCCGACCGACTGCAGGAGACGCTGCGCAAGTACAACAACCGGGGCATCGAGACGGCACAGGTAATCGAAGAGCTGATCGCCATGGCCAAGCAGTTCCAGGCCGAAATGGAGCGGGATGCCGCCCTCGGCCTGAACCCGGACGAAGTGGCCTTCTACGACGCCCTGGCCAGCAACGAAAGCGCGGTGCGGGAGCTGGGCGATGAGATCCTGAAGAAGATCGCCGTGGAGATCACCGACAAGCTACGCAAATCCACCACCGTGGACTGGCAGGTGCGGGAGAGCGTACGGGCCAAGCTGCGGATTCTGGTAAGGCGAACGTTGCAGCGGTACAAGTACCCGCCGGATAAGGCGCCGGCGGCTATTGAGTTGATTATGGAGCAAGCGGAAGCACTATCTAACCATTGGACGAAGTAAATGACAGTAACCTCCAGCGAGATCGAGTTTTGGGAGTCTTTTTTCACTGAAGTGAGTGAACTGAGAGACCTCCAGAGACAACAAAAGCAACAAGGGTTCAACGACTTCACTGCTCTTGGTTCCGTGTTAAATCCGAACGACGAAGTGCGCCTCCATACTCGATTCATCTACTCATTGCTGAATCCGGATGGAAAACACTACCAAGGCACTCGTTTTCTTGAGCTGTTTCTTGAGTCCATAGGCTGGGCAGGATGGCTAGATATAGATTCCGCTGTTGTTCGAAAGGAATATTGCCCCAACGGGAAAAGTGAGCAGATCGACCTCTATATCACCGATGGTGAGAAAGAGATCGTCATCGAGAACAAGCTGAACGCAAAAGACCAACAGCGACAAGTGCTCCGCTACCTTGATGCTATCGGCGCAACCAGCCAGCGAAATGCAAAAAATACCCTGTTTATCTATCTGACCAAAGGAAGAAAGCGGCCTTCAAAACTCGGGCTTGGCTCGGCACACGATGAGAAGTCAGTAGCCGCCAAGAGGTTTTTGACCCTCAGCAAAGAAAAAGACTGCCACCAGCTTTTGGATGAAAAAGGTAGCCCCGTCTCACATTATATGAATCTTTGGTATCAGAGGCAGGCTAGTGGAACCATAAAGAGCATTCAATCCTGGCTTGATTGTTGTATTCGGGCAATTCGCACTAATGACAACAGCAGCAACATAGTAAGTGCGATTAACGATTACCAATCAATCATTGAGCGGGCAACAAGGGAGTATGAGAGCAACGTGACCACACTGAAAGACTTCCTGGATCGAAATATTTCCCTTGGGAAGGACTACCATGAGCAGGCTGCTCAAATAGCGAAAGAGCTTCCCTCAATTCACAGAAGTTGGTTGCAAGCGGCGATGAGTCATCACTTGGAGAATATGTTCCGCGAGCACACCGAGAAGGGATTGGTTACTGAAATCGATCATGATCATGCGGATCAGTTGCTTCCATTTTTAACCCCAGATTACGCCAAGCGCCCAGACAGCTTGATATATTCCGCAAGATCCAACTTTTTTGGGGATGGTAGAGACCGCACGAACAAAGGGAAGTTTTACCTTCTCCAAACAGCCCCGTTGAAACAGCGGGCTATCATTGCTTTGTTCTACGGATCTAAGAGGCTCCATGTTGGCTGTTTGCTTCGCCGAGACGCGACGGATAATGAAAGAGCAATAGTTGGAACTCTCGCATGGGATAAAGAATCATCATCCAAGCTCAGAGAATCCATATTTCCAGAGGCAATGACTCAATCCAAGCGAATGGAATACGACGGCATTCATGATTTGGCCAGTTTTGGCCGTGGATTCAACCAATAACCGCAGCACCGCTCATTTATAGTGCCCCGGAATATTCACCCCAGAACACCTCTGCCGGAGTTCGGTAGTCCAGCCGTTTTCTGGGCCGGTTATTCAACTGCTCAACCACTCGGTTGATGTGTGTTTGAGACAGCCTGGCGAAGTTCGTCCCTTTGGGATAGTACTGTCGCAGCAAGCCGTTCGTGTTCTCGTTCGTGCCGCGCTGGCCTGAACAGTATGGGTCACAAAAATAGGCCGCCAAGTCCAACTCGTTGGCCACATGCTCGTGCCCCGCAAACTCACTGCCGTTGTCCAGTGTCAGTGTTTTTGCCGCACCCCGGATAGGCCTTAAGAGCCTGATCACGGTGCGCGTTGTCTGGTTGGCCGTAAACTGCTTGAGGCGGCCCGCGAGCAAGTAACCGCTACGACGCTCCACCAAAGTCACCAAGCCAGATTGTTTGTGGCCCTGGAGCACCGTGTCGCCCTCCCAGTGGCCAAGCACGGCACGACGTTCAATCTCTTTGGGGCGGCACTCAATCCCGACCCGATTCGGGATTTTGCCGAGGCCCGCTTCCTTCGCTTTGCGTTTGCGACCACGATTGTTCCGGTGTCGACAGTAGGTCCAGAGCTTGCCGCCTTCGAGGCGATTGCGATGGATCAAGTCATAGATCCATTGGTGACTGACCCGCACCGGCGCGTTCATGCGGCCCATGAAGCCGGCAATTTGTTCAGGGCTCCAGTGTTGCTTCAACCGCTCGGTCACCCAGTTTGTCAGCCAAGACACTCGTTTGTGGCGCTTAAACGCGGCTCTACGCCGGGTATTCGATTGATGTTGCGCCGTCTCCGGTTCATAGCTATGAATGCTGTTCCGCCGAAGTTCACGGCTGATCGTGCTGCTGTGGCAGCCAAGCATGGCTGCAATCTGTCGTTGGCTTTTGCCGGCCACACGCAGGGCCGATATCTGGTATCGTTGTGTCTGGGTCAGTTGTCGGTACTTCATCACTGCTTCACTTTGGTCGGTAAAGCCCGTGAGGGTACCGGCAACGGCCCTCCTGCCTCTACCTCGTTACGCCAAAGTGCTGCAGTTATTATCTGAATTCACGGCTCAAGCCCCCAGCACGCCCTTCTCGAAAAGCTAATTACAACCCTAATCCGCAAAGGACAAGCACATGGCATATGATGCAGAGTTCGACCAAACCCGCCTCGACCAGCTGGCCCAACAGCACCTGGGCGGCACCAACATTAGCGGACGGATACTGTTCTTCGGAGACCCCGGGGAGAACCGGTTGGATCTGGCAACCTGGCAGCTGGATAACGATGAGGACTACGAGGCAATCAAAGGCTCAGACTTCAAGCTCCACATGATGGAGCTGCTGGACACCTTACAAACCTATCGAGCACAGCACAGCCAACCGAACGCGAGTCAGGGCGTTGTTCATGTGGACGGTCAGGCCTTATCTATCGAGTGGCTGCCCAAAGCTCAAGTAGAAGCGCTTCGTGGCAGCTAGTTTGACGCAGGGCAAGAAAAAATCAGGTGATCCGAAGAGACTGATTCAGCGGCAACCCCCGTCAATCACACCGCAGGCCCGGAGCACTATGGAAGGGGGCAACACCTAAGTTTTGGGGGTACTTTTGGGGGTACATCCAAGGCCAAAAAACCATTAAATACAACCATATCAAAAGGATGAATCACCAATTGAATGGACGCCGTCTCCACCAAACACCGAGAGAAAAGCCCCTGATTTCAGGGGCTTTTTTTATGCCATACTGTTAACCTGTGGTACTAATGTCCACCAAAATTACAACGTTAACAGCCTACTACGGCATCATAGGGATTATGAAACCTACAGATCCTCTATATAGAACAGTGGAGTTTAACCTTTCAGTCTGGGGCCCAATCGTAACTTCCGCAGTTTTGATCGTTTCTGCAGCCCTCTCGAGCTCTAAGGAATTTTGCTGGAGCGCAGAATGTATAGCTAATTTCTACGAACTTTATAAATTGCCTCTCGCTATCGCGGGTTTAGCTATACCGCTTGGCGCACTCACCGCAGCACATCACCGATCTATCCAAGCGGCCGAACAGATTCGCACACAACGATTCCAGAACAACTTGCACAACCATACTGAACATAAAAAGCTATTCCGTGAGTTTGTCGAGGAAGTGAAACCATTTCAAGATATAGAGACATTCAACTCTTGGGAGCTTTATGAGGCAATATTCCCAGATTCAGCTAGCGGCTGCATTATTGCCACCTCTGAAATTGAAAAAATAGCAGTACTTTTAATAAAAGAAATGGACCGGGCAATAAAAGATCTCGACTCAACGCTTTCGGGTCAAAAACGATACTCAGACCTCAAACTGGTATTAGAAGTAGAAAGAGATTTAACGATTGCTATATATAACTTGTGCGGGATCGATATCCAGCCCATCATCCGTTCGCCCAATCCAACAACCATAGACTTTTTTGGCCAAGCCTATATAGCAGTACGGGGGCTTATAACTTGCGCCAATTTTCAGCACCCTTGCATTAGCAAGGAGTTGCCGATGATTATCGGAATGTCGTTCGACCAAATTAAACAAAAAACCGAACAAATTGAAAAACGCATATCCTTTTCCAAAGACCTCCAAGCCCTTATTGAAAAATACTTTGAGCCCCGGCAGGATCAACTAACAGACGAAGGGTATGCTCAGCTTCGAAAAACAATTGCGAAAACCTTCATCAACACCGAGGAAGACTTAATTAAATCAGAAATCGATCACTCTGTTAAAAATCACATTCCAAACACTGAAAAGAAGCAATTAGCAAATAAAATAGTAGCCAGATCAAACATTGACTTCGAAGACCTATACTAAACTCAAAGCTGACTTATCGATAACATCCTCCAAGTATTCTGGGGATAAATGTGCGTATCGCATCGTCATTGCGATTGTCGAATGACCAAAAATTTTTTGAAGGTTTAAGATATCCCCTTTATTCATAACAAAATGGCTAGCGAACGTGTGGCGAAGGACGTGAGCTGACTGCCCCGTAGGCAGATTAATCCCCGACTTACCTAAAGCTCGGCGGAAGGCAGACAGGGAAAAGCTGAACTCGCTGTGTACTTTTAGGTGATCCTAAATCTCTTCAAATAGCTCTTCACTAACCGGAACACTCCTGGACTTCCCACTCTTTGTGTTTACAAATGTGAGCCTCCCTTGCTTAACGTGTCTGAGTTTCAGATTCTCCGCCACTCCCCACCTGGCGCCGGTTGCCAGGCAGATCCGAGTGAGCAAGTGAATATGTGGATTCTGACTAAATTCCTCGATGGTTTTCAGCAGGTGCCGGATCTGTTCGACCGTAAGCCAAGATGACTCTCGTTCATCCAGACGGATCATCTCGACACGCCTGATAGGGTTCTCGAAGTCGATTTCCTTCAGTCGATGCAGTTGGTTGTAGACCGCATTCAGGTAACCGAGTTGATTGTTCAGCGTTTTCTTGCTGGCCCCTTCCTGGATTTTGTGGGCGTGATAGGCCAGGAATGCAGCAGGCTTAACGGTCCTAGCAATCGGGTTGCCCATGAAGTCCACGATAACATCCAGACAGCGCTTTCGGCGCTCACCATCTTTGAGGTGCACACCTTTGGCATTGAACCAAAGCTGGACGAGCTCTTTAAGCCGCCAGTTGTCCGCCTTCGAGGGGTTCCACTCCTTCCCTTCGGCCCGCTTGCTGAGGATGAAGGTTTCAAAGCGCTTGGCTTCAGCCTTCGAGTCAAAGCTTTTGCGGATGAGTTTTGAGCCCCGGCCATCCATACGCAGGTCTACCTGCCATCGTCCTGATGGGAGTTTCCGGATCATGCAGCCACCTTTGTCAGCAGTCGTCGTTTAATCAGCCCATCCTCTACCAGCGGGTAGAGCTAGTTTTCGTGGATCTCGCGCCTTCGGTAGTAATTGCAGAGGTCTTCCCAAGGGCAGGATTTCTTGTGGCAGTCCCAAGCCTGGCGGGTGTTAAAGCTGTTGCGAGCATAAAAGTAAAAACAGTCCCCTGACTCAATAATTGCAGTAGTCATTGGAATGAGTCTTGGAACTGTAGGAATCGCAATATCAAACGGAATGGCAATAAAATACGGAATTGGCGGCGTAGATGTAAAGGTAACCTCAAAATACACCACCAGTGAAAAAGATTTTCTGGGAGAGCTTGGTGGAATTGTTTTCCTATGGGACTGAGAAGCGAGAAATGTAAAACAAATAAAGAGCTCAGACATCGGATCAATGTCGTCGGGCCCAAAGAACTATAATTTAAAAAATGAAAATGTACTTTTAAAAAATAACACCAAGCCTCTCCCTGGAGTCACACCACTTTGCAGGTGTCGCAGATTTTTATTCGAAACAATTAATCAACTTTTCCAATCGAACTAACGACCTTTTTTTTATCCTCTTCGTTAATCTCAGAGCGATCTCGAACAACTCCTCCACCTTGAAATCTAGAACTATTCTTCACCCACTCAGGATAGCCTGCCATTACTTTTTTAGAGTGTTGAATTCTATCTTCCAAACTAAGAGTATTCACCAGTATTCTCCTTAATATTTTCAAGCATTTTGGGGATCAAACCACCAGTTATATGATGCTCTACCGCCATGTAAGACGTAACGTATCTTTTCAATTTAGTTTTTGCTCTTGACTTTGACCAACTTAAGACGCTCCCTGATTTCGTTTTCCTCTTCCCGACAAGTTTGAACGAAAACCCATAAGCTCTTGGGGCAACACCAGTAAAGGACTCAAATAAAACCTTACTCTTATCCCAACTGGACCTATCTGAGCAAATAGAATCCTTAAACAACACGGAACTAAGGCTCTTGGGATATGGTTCCACAAAAACCAACCGTTTGATCCCTGAGGAAATGATATGCCTGGCACAAATATGGCAAGGATATGTATTCACATACATTGTTGCACCAGAGACGCGTACTCCTCTGGACACAGCATCCATAAGAGCTGCCATCTCAGCATGCACAGTTCGCCCATACTCTATTACGTTTAATGCTTGTAAACCCTCCAGGACAGGATCATTATCACCGTTCATCGACTTTTCAATAAGATCTTCAAACGTTTTCTTTGCGTTCTCGTCGAATCGACCCTGATCCTTAAGGCGGTGAAAAACCTCTGCAAGCATTAACCTTTTATGCTCAGCACCTTTATCAATACCTTGCCTAAAATCTCTTCCGTCAGGGACATCCCCCTCCCAATATAGACCTCCATTTGCTTTTGGGACCTCGTTACATCCTAACGCTAAAAGAGCTCCATCATCATTACAAATCGCAGATCCTACTTGACGCGCGAGGTCCGCTGATCGCCAGGCAGCGGCTTCAGCATGAAACATCCCCCACTCGTCTTTACTAGGAGTTATAAATGGATTATCGAATACAACCTCAAAATATCTCTCTATTTGAGTAGTTATATCATCTCTGGGAGAATCCAAATTAATAAAAAAATCCGCTTTAGGAAAGCACGCCTGGACATTCTGTCCATATTTGACATGCTCTTCTTTTTCATCCCGATTAATCAATTTCTCAGCTGGTGCTCTCGCGGCACTCGACCCTTGAGGTTGATGTCTACTTTTACTAATCCTTTTAGCTAAGTTCGAAACCCTATTATCTCGAGATGAATGAGCAGAAATAAGAATAAAACCTTGGCCATAAGTAGCTCTTAGGGTTGATATTTCTTCTGGATGTTTTAGAGAATCTAAAATGTAAGCCGTATTTTCCCTTGGGCTATCATCAGTTTTTTTGTCCCTTTTATTCAACTGGGCTCTGATTTGCACTATTTCCGATATAGCCAACAGGGCCAGCGCATCCCCATGTTTGCTGTATTTTCTTAAGTCATTTCCAGCATCCATTAGGCTATTTATACGCTTAAATTCATCACCATGATCTTCAATCGAGTCTTTGAAAAAGTTAACCTGTTTAATGAGGGAGCTTAACTTGATAGTTTTTGACTCATAACCATAATGAAAAAGCTCTCGCTCTACTGCATCACAGATTTTTTGCCTGTCGACGCCAGCAGGCCCAACTATTCCAATCATCAATTCAGGGGAGCCCGACGGTTCGAGAGGGTCTAAACCGGGGTAAGAAAATGGAGATTCAGAAGGGCCCTGCTGCCCAGACACTGAGTGCTCAGGTGCTTCTTTTTTTGGCATGGGTACGCTTGTCCGTCTTGTAATTTGAGCGTCCTTTGGTCGAACTATAGCAGAAAAAATAGGGGCCTTCGAAAACCTGTCAGGCCGAAGGCTAACGAAAGGTACCGAACTTTCAAAGTGAATTGGGGCAGTACTTTCCCGAATTCACCATCGCAGCACGAAGATGCAGAGGTAAACAACCGTCGGTACCGAGAGTGTGCAACAACGAAACATGGTGATTGATTCAATTCTTGGTTTATCTGCAGGTTTACGCATGAGAACCAGGTGTCATTTCCCTTTGACGAATTCGTTCCAGAAGATCATCGTTAATTTTATTCCCCTTCGCCTCGTGGTGGACAGCTCGATGGCAGTTAGCGCAGAGAGGAGCAAGTCAGAGCCATCCAGAACGAGATTAACCGCCCACTAGGAGAGCTTGAGTTCGAAAAACTCAAATAGAAATGCAACAACGCGACACTGCTTCCGGGATCTGAAGTGCTCGGTAACGTGTCAACGAAGTTTCCACAGGAGTGTGACTCTGTGTGGTTTCCTGTGGAGAAGCGAAATTGTAATCAGCTGATTTATATAGCGGGGGTTCTCTGTGTCGCTATAAAAAGGCGCGGCATCGGGTTCAATTCCAAGCCTCCACCAAACACCCAAAAGGCTCCCGACCCCGGGAGCCTTTTTCATTTCTACCCCCACAATCCCGATCACCACACACTGCCTAAAATTTGCACACTACCCTTTCCTGTGCTTCTATTTTTCTGAATGATCGAATTCGTTGTTCGACCTTTCGAACCCACCGCCTGCACAGGGAGCCTTCGTGCAGCGCGATGCCGCATTGACGTTACATGGAGTTGATTCTGTTATGGCTTACGAAACGATTGATGGTCAGAAGTACGAGAAGGAACTGCTGGAGCTGGCCCGCAAGCACACTACGGGGCGCGGGGAAGGCAAGCTTTCCAAGGATGAGGTTGCCGAGTTGTTCAAATCGGCGCAAGACGGCCCCGGAGTCACCGAGACCGAGAAGAATACCCTTGCCTATATTCGCGATACCTTTGAATTCACGGACGCAGCCGCGGCGGATTTTGATGCCGCCTTTGCCAAGCTTTAGTGTCCCAAAGGCTCTCAGCGTTGGGAGCCTTACCTTACCCTGCCCCACAACCGTAGCCTCTGACCACTTCCCCTGACCTGACCAAGCTGGTATTCCTAGACCTCACGCATACCTGAATCTACCAAGCCAAAGGTCTTTATCATGACAATACTCATCACAGGCGCCAACCGGGGCATCGGCCAGGCCTTAGCCGAGCAATGGCGCGATGCCGGGCAGACAGTAATCGCAACGGCCCGAAGCGCGCCTGGCATGGAGCCTCTGGATGTTACCGATCCGGCCAGCATCGAGGCGCTCGCCAGAAGGCTTGATGGACAGCCGCTCGCGACCCTGGTCTGCAACGCCGGCGTTTCGCTGGACAAGTTCGACGATCTGGAAACCGGCTATTCACCCGAGGACTGGGCACAGACCTTCGCGGTCAATGTCACCGGGGTTTTTCTGGTGGTTCAGGCGTTGCTGGCCAATCTGAGAGCCAGTAAAGATGCTGGTGAAAACCCAAGGATCGCGATCATCGCCAGCCAGATGGGCTCTCAGCAATCGCCCGCTGGCAACCGGTTCATTTATCGTGCCTCCAAGGCCGCGGCCATCAATCTCGGGCGCAATCTTGCGGTCAGCCTTGAGAGCGAGGGCATTGCCGTGGGCATCTACCATCCGGGATGGATTGCCACGGATATGGGTGGCGAGTCGGCGGATCTGACCCTTGAGGATGCCGTACCAGGCTTGCGTAAGCAGATCGACGGGCTGACCTTGTCCGAAACCGGTTGTTTCAGGGACTGGGAAGGCCGCGATTGCGAGTTCTGAGCTCCGGTGCATTTACTGACCGGGGATTTTCTGGCTTGTGGTGTCCGGGTTGATGGGGTAAGGGCCGAAGCCCTTACCGCAACCTGGTGACCTTTCAGTCGTACCGTTTGGACAGGATCTTGTCCCGCTTCTCATCGAACCGGCGATTTTCTTTGCGCATTTTCTCTTCGAATTTATCGTGTGCCTTGTCGACCTTTTCCCGGAGCTTTTCCCGTTTTTTGCGGATTTTCTCGGGTTTGTCTTCCTTCGCAGCCTCGCGCCGGAATTCCCGTTCGGCCTTATTCAATTCGCGGTGCAGTTCGTCTTCGAGCTTGACCATCTTGCGGTCGTATTCGTCGTCGAGCTGGCGCAGCTCCCGGCGGGTCTCGTCACGAATATCGGACCGGGAACGGCGCTCATCACGATAGTCATCCCGGTACTCATCCCGATATTCGTCCCGGTAGCTGTAACCCTGCTCCAGGGGATCGATGCCGGTCTGGCGGCGCACTTCTTCCCGGGCGGCCTCGGAGGTGCGATAGACGATGTCCCGGACGATGTCGTCAACAAGGCGCTCACCGGTGCTTTCCTGCTGGCCAAAGCCTGCGGTTGGCGCAGCAATACCGACGGTCAGGGCAAAAGCAGTCAGGGTCTTTCTGGATAACATGAATACAGATCCTCGTTTGTTCCGGGACGGACAATCATAACCCGGACGAAGCCTCCGGGCTCTACCTGTATCACCTCACGGCGAACCCGGCATCCGGGTTCGGGCCGGTTTGGTAAATTTTGGGTAAAGGCCGGAATGAAGGCGTGATCAGCGGGGTTGGCTCACATGGAAAACCAGTTTCGTTTGATCTGCTCGTAATCGTCTTTCCCGATCACCCCGGCTTCCGCCAGCCGACGCATTTCCGCGACAGCCAGGGGAATCCGCCGTTTGCCCTCGGGTAGTTGGCGCTGGCCACGGAGTATGCCTTCCCGGAGCTCCGTCAGGAACGAATCCACCTGCTCCCGGCTCGGGGTGCGGGCGTCGATGGTGAATAACACCACATCGCTGTTCAGGGCCCGGAACTCGAAGACATGTCGGGTAGTGCGAACGGCGAGCGACATGAAGATAACCGCGAGCACCAGGGGCGCGATGAGCCAGGGCAGCGGTGCCGGGAAGACCGAATACAGCGCCGCCGGTACGGTCATGCAGATGGCACCGGCGAGCCAGAGGCCCAGCCGGTAATCCCGGATCTCCCTGGGTTCTTCCTGGACGAAGGTCAGGTCAATCACCTGCTCCGGCAGGTCTTTCTTGCGCCGGTTGGTCTGGATCAGCAGGTAATGGCTGCTGAATCGGGTAAACAGTGTGCTGGTTTTGGCGGATACCCGGGTCTGGCGCAGCCGGCGGTCAATCCGCCAGCTGTCCCGGGGCGGGATGCTCCAGCCGTCCCGTTGCATTTCAAGGTCTGGCACGCTCCATCGATCCAGTTCAATTACATCCTCCTGGGTCACAGCAATGGTCACGTTACGTCTCCTTATTCTTTTATTGTGTCGGGAATTCGAACTTGTCCGGGTCGTTGTAGATGTGGGCGCCGGTATCGAGCCATTCCGCAATCAGGCGGAGCTCGGCTTCGGTGAGCATGCCCATGTGGCTCTGTCGGATGGCATCCGTCCCCGCAGTTTCCACTTCGTACTCGTCGTCATCCGGATCGTTATCGAACAGGGTGAAGAAGCGGGCACTGGCGATGGCGCCACGGCCGCTCATCAGTCGTCGGGCAAAGCACACGCCCGGGTCTGGCAGTACCGTCATATCGCCCTGGATACCGTCCGGGCATTCGGTATCGAGGTTGGTCTTGTCCACCTCAATCCAGTCGCCGTTCTCGGTCTCGCGGATGTAGTAGTCAGGCTCGAACAGCTCGACATAGGATTCGAGCTGGCGACCATCCCAGGAGGCATAGCCATCACCCAGCAACAGGCCGTTCGAGGCGCCACTACCCGAGTCTCCGGGACAGGGCTTTCCGCCCTGTTCGGCAGCGGTGTGGCAGTTCTGGCACGACGTGGTATTGCCGGTGCTCGGGTTGATCCGGCATTCCCGCCAGATCGGCTGGATGTGCTCCTGATAGTTGATCGTGGCCTTGCAGTCCGCCGTCCAGTTGGTCAGACAGCCAGGATCCGTGACCGGCTTCGGTGTGGTCAGGCCGCTGTAACGCACTTCAAAGGCCAGGGATGGATCCGGTGGATTGGTCCAGAAATCCTCGAAGTGCATGGTGTCCGCCCAGGTGGCCTGAAGGCCCTGAAGGGAATCGACCAATGCCTGCGCCATGGTGTCTTTCCACTTCACGGCCCGGATCTGCGGATTGGCATTGGGGAACGGCATGCCATCCCCCGGCGCGCCCGGGTTGGCGGAGGCCAGTTCAACATCGGTCCGGGCGTGAGGAATGTCCACTTCCGGATCGTGGCAGCCATAGCACTTGAGTTTTTCGCCTTCCTCCAGGCGCAGTGGCTGGGGATGCTGCATCAGGTAGTTGTAGTTGTAATCGGGCGCGGCAATCAGATCCACCCGCTTGCCGTACTTGTTCACAACCTCGAAGCTGAAGTTGGTGTCCGCCGGTACCTTGACCATGGCGGAGCCGTCCGGCTCGACCATGGCGTAGGACAGCACATCGTAGAGAATCCGGTTACCGGAACCCACCAGCGGAGTCAGGCCCAGCGGCGGTTGCGGCCCATCGGGCGGGTTCAGGATCTCGTCGGTCAGGATGGCCTGCTCCAATTCCGGGGGGATCTGGCGTACACCAACGACCCGGATAAAGCGTTCGGAGCGATCGTCCGGCCGGGTCAGGCTCGGATCGCGGCGGGTCTCGATGCCGCCATCGTACAGCTCGGCCATGTCGGCGCCGTCCATATCGTAGATGCTGCGGATCTCGAACAGGGCGGTGTTGTCTTCCAGTTGCAGGTCGTGGCGCTCACCGGTGTAGGGTTCGGCCAGCTCGTTACGATCGGCGATGACGATGTCGGTGTAGAGCGCCTGCTTGTGGCCCTGTACCACCGGCAGCCGGGTGTTCTCGGAGGGGTCTACCATCCAGATACCGTACCGGGGCTCGCCCAGATCCTCGGTGGTGGCACTGCCCTCACAGGGAGTGCTGGTGGTGCCATCCGTGGTCAGGCACTGGGCCCAGCTGGCCAGCAGGCGGGCAGAGCCATCGTTGTAGGGTGCAACTGCGCTGTACCAGCCGTTCGGGGACACCTGGTTGGGGTAGAAGTTCACCAGGCCCGGGGTCATGGACTCCTCGGCTTCACCGATGACACTTTCGTCCACCGGCTTGCCGACGGCAAAGAAGTTCTTGCTGTTGATCTTGACCACATCGCCGCCGTAGATCGGGTTGTAGATATGGCGCATGGTGGTCAGCAGGTTGCCGTCATCCAGGGGAATCGGATCCATGTAATGGATGAAGGAAGCGTCCGAGAACTCCTCGCTCAGGCTGCCAAAGTAACGGTGCACGTTACCGCCGGCCGGCGTGATGCGGTACATGCTCAGCACATCCTCAACAAACACCCGCTCGCCCTCGACTTCACCGGCCAGGGACGCGCTGCACTTGTCCTCTACGGTCCATTCCTTGGGGTCCTCCAGACCGGAGGGGAAGCCATTGCCGTTGCCCTGGCCATACCCGCCGCCGTGGGGGTGCTGGTTGAAGTTGGGGTCGTCGATGTTTTCCAGGGTGCAGTCGGTCAGGGTTTCATAGATGCGCCCGAACCGGATGAACACCACGTGCCCGTCATTCATGGTGCTGGGCTCGATATCGTGAAACTCACCGAAGGTGATCTGTACCAGCTCGCTGCCATCCGGTTTGACCGAGTGCAGCAGCGAGGCCGGCTCGTCGAAGTCTTCCAGGTACTCGCGCAGGTCGAGCTTCTGCCAGTCGCCCCGGGAGTGCTGGCGGCTGGAGGAGAAAATGATCCGGCCTTCGTTGGTGTAGGTGGGGTTGGTGTCCTCACCGGCGTTGGCAACCAGATCGTCCTCGAAGATCCGGCGCACCTTACCGGTAGCGAAGGTGTACTCGAAAATGTTCCAGGTGAAGTTGTCCGGGCTGTCCGCCGGGCCATGGGCGGCAAACACCATGCGCTCGCCGTCCGGCGAGACATCCAGATCCTTGACGTCATAGTCCCCGCCGAAATACCCCGCCAGCACGTGGCGTTCGTCCGAACTGAGCGCAATCCGGTCCCGCACCATCAGCTTTGCCCCGGGTTTGAACGCATAGGGCGCTCGGGGGTCCAGCGGCGGCCGGGCGTTGACCGAGGCGGTCTCACCCATGTCCGGGTAGTCCCGGACCACATAGGCAAAGGGCTGGTCGGAAAGCATTTCCTCCTGCCCTTCGCTGATCTGTCCCTCAAAACATCCGGTCAGCCCGACCAGTCCGAGGCTGGCCAGGGCCAGGAGGCGCAATCCGCTGCTAAATCCGATCATGATGTCTCTCTCCACCTGCACATCCGGTGCACCGGCACCCGGCGGTGGCCGGGCCCGGTGCTTTCATCAACCAGGCATGAAATCAAACTTGTAATTGACGGGGGTGGCCGCCACGTCTTCCGGGCCAAACGAGATCATCTGGATCCGCGCCAGCAGTTTCAGCTCCAGGCGCTGATCCCCCAGCTGGCTGTCCACCAGCTCGATGCTGGAGATACTGCCGTCCGGCTCGATCACGATGTGGAAGACAAACTTGCCCTGCAGTCCGGGATCGCTGCGCAATGCCCGGTTGTAGAGCGCGTAGATGGCCCCCTTGTGCTGCTCGAAGACCCGCCGGATGGATTCCATGTCCCGGCCACCGGCCACCGTCGAGCTGCGTGAGCCACCGTTGCCACTGGCACCGCTGCCACCACCACCGGAGCCGTCGCCGATGGGGCTTTCCACCGCGGTGGAGCCTTTCCCGGCCAGCTGGGTACCGGAGCCGGTATCGTTCATCACCGAGCTGTTCACCCCACCACTGGTCTTGTTGGCCGAAGTGGCCCCCAGTACCGAGCGGGCAGCCTTGGCGGCGGCGCCGGTCTTCACGTTGGTGTTTTCAGCCTGGAGCTTGGCCACGTCAGTGGAGCTGCGCAGGGCTGACAGTTCCTTGGAGAACGCCGCGACGCCCATCTTCGAAACCTTCTCCCGGGCCTTTTTCACTTCCTTGGCCGGTGCCGGCTCCGGAGCCGCCTTCTTGGCCTCCGTGGGCTCGGCCTTCTCTTCCTGCTTCACCGGCTCGGGCGGCGGAGGTGGCGGGGCCACCTTGCGCTGTTCGATCAGGACCTTGGCCAGGGTCGGGGGTACCCGCTCCTTTTCCTCCCGGTCGATTTCCGGCAGCGGCAGCCAGGGGAAAATCACCGCCAGCAACAGGAGCAGCAGCAACAAACGTTTGAGAATGCGTTTGAAGCGACTGTCCTCGTCGCCACTGGCGTCCCAGGGCAATGAAAAGTCATAAGGTGTTGCTGTCATTGCTGTCATCGATTCCCTCCTGTCATGCGCCGCTGCTGCCGGATACCCGTGAAACGGCCATGGAGAGGTCCCGATAGTCCGCCTTGGCGCAGGTCAGCATCACCCGCTTGAGCAGCGCGTAGGGGATTTCCTGGTCACCGAGGATAGTCACGGCACGCCCCAGGTTCTTCTCCCGCTCGGTCAGTTCCGTGCGCTTGCTGGCCTGGAACGTCAGCTCTTCCATCAGGCCATCGATCAGGCCGTCGGAGGCGATCACCTCATCCAGGGTGGCGACAGGGCGGCCATCGACCAGAATGTCGTCCTCGGTGATCGTCACCACGGTGGTCTCCTTCGGGCGTTCCTCTGCGGTGGAGTCCGGTAGGGAAACGTCGTTGACCTTGATCAGCTGGTTGGCACCGGAGTTCAACAGCAGAAAGAACACCAGGATGGTGAAGATATCCATGAGCGAGACCAGGTTGAGCTTGGCCGGCTTCATGAAGGTCTTGGCGCTGCTCTGGAGACCGAAGGAAGTGAACTTGTCGTTCGCGTTCATGACTTACCTCCCTTCTTGGGCGCATCCCCCAGGGAGATCTCCGGGAACAGCTCGACATCCACTGCATCGGTTACCACGACGGTCTTGGCGACCCGAAGGGTATCCATGGTGGACACCAGGGACTGGTAAGTGACGCCCGGCTCGGACAGCAGCAGGGCATCGTTCTTGGCGATGTTCTTCGCCGCCAGCCGGCGCTTGATCTCCTGCAGCACCTCGGAGAGGGTGCGGAAATCGTGGCGGGCTTCCTCGCCCTCGGCTTCCGGCTCGATTTTGTCGATGGTTTTGACCAGGTTACCGCTGGGGTAATAGACCTCAATGCCAGACTCCCGCACCACCACTTCCAGCTGCCGGTTCTCTTCGGCACTGGCGGTCTGGGCGCCGGTCAGGTCGGGCAGATTGAGTTCCAGAATCGAGATATGGTTGAACACCATACTCATCAGCAGTACCGGCACCAGCACGATCATGAGATTCATGAACGCCGTGATGTCGATATCCGCCTCTTCCTGTTCTCTGCGTTTTGTAAACATAAGGAATTACCCGCTGTGATCAGGCGTCGGACTCACGCGTGTTAACAGCGCGACGGTTGCTGCGAACGATGGTGTTCAGGGCCTTTACGCCGGCCATTTCGATGCTCTCGACGATTTCCAGGGTCTTGTTCTGCAGCAGGGAGTGGATCAGCAGCAGCGGGATCGCCGCGATCAGGCCGAAGGCGGTGGTGTTCATGGCCACCGAAATGGACTGGGACAGCAGTGTGGCCTTGTCCGCCGGATCGGCGTTGGCCACGGCGGTAAAGGCGGCGATCAGACCGATGATGGTACCGAGCAGCCCCAGCAGGGTGGAGACGTTGGCCAGGATGGACAGGTAGTTGGTGCGCTTGGACAGGCGCGGAATGCTCTCCATCACGCCTTCCTGCATGGCGGCGTGGATGTCATCCCGGCGTGGAGAGGCGCGCATGGTGTCGAGACCGACGGAAATCAGACGGGAAATTGCGGAGTTGCCGGACTGCGCCGCCTGCTCTGCCTTGTCGAATTTGCTTTCATTCATCAGCGGCAACAGCTCGCTGTAGGCGGCGCGGTTGGACTGATAGGCCCGCTTGAGGAAGATCCAGCGCTCAACGGCAATGGCCAGGCCAATAATCAGGACCAGCGCGATCGGGAACATGAAGGCGCCGCCTTCCTGGAAGAATGAAACAATGCTTGTGTAAACGTTCATGGCAGGTCTCCAGACTTTTCTTTTCGTTCGGTTGCAGATTTTCAGTTAGTGCTTTGCCCCGAGGGCCCAGCTGGGGCCTCCAGGGAAAGTTCGTCGTAGAAGCGCATGGTCCGGGCGTGAATGTCCCGATCCACCACTTCGAACACCCGGCCGGACACCGACGTGATCGAGCGGTACAGGTTGTCCGGCCCCTCTGGTGGCTTCCAGGGGATGAAGTAACTCACCGACGGCTGTTCCTTGTCCCCGACAAAGGTACTCTCCAGATCGATGGACTCCTGGGCGCTGGCCGGAGCCGCAATCGCCCCACCCAGACACAAGGTCGCCGCAACGAGCCAGCCGGCCCCTGGATTCAGCATTCCCATGGCACTCTCCTAGCCTTGTTCTTCGGTTTCCGGGGAGCCCCCGCTGGCGGCGTCCGCTGAGACCGCCTCGCCTTCAGCACTCTGTTCGGCAGGTACTTCCGGCTTCGGGGGTGGGTTATCGATGAAACTGGTTTCAATGCCGGTGCGGCGGCGGATCTCGATGAGCCAGTCCGCCACTTTCGGGTCCGAGCCACCGGTCAGGAAGTCGTAGGCCTCGTAATGGGGTTGGGCCTCCTCCGGCCGGTTCATGTACAGGTCATAGAGGATCGCCAGATTCAGGTGCGCCTCAGGAAAGTCGTTCCAGGTTTCCAGGGCCGCCAGATACGCGTCCCGGGCTTTGGCAAATTCACCCTGGCGCCGTTCGAACATCGCCTGTTTCAGGTAGGCGTTGACGTTGGCCGGATTCACCTCCAGCGCCTTCTGGTAGTATTCCCGGGCCTTTTCGGGCTTCTCCCGCTGTTCGGCGAGCTCGGCCAGCTTCACCCAGGGGCCGGAGAGTTCCGGAAAATCCTTGGTCATGGCCCAGAAGCCCTTGCGGGCCATGCGCAGATCCCCGTCTTTCATCAGAGCCACGGCATCGGCAAAAGCCGCCCGGGCCGCCGGAGGAACCGGCGCCGGCTGCCGGGTGTACGGGTTCGGTGCCGGCACATAGGGAATCTTCTTGCCCTCGGCATCGTAGGCCTGTTGCGGCAGGAACACGCCGCCCGTGCTCTCGGCCGGATCGGCCTGCCTTTCTTCCCCGGCGGGCCCCGATTCGACCACTTTCGGATCGGATTCAGACTGCTTGACCGGCAGGACGCCGGCGCAACCGGAGAGCAGGGTCAGCACCAACAACGCTGCCGGGGTGGATGCCTTAACGGATGCCATCGCCATACGCCACCTTTACTTCCTGTTTGTCGAACCGGGCGGGGTTGAGCTTGGCCATCGCCTCGAAACTCCGCTCGATCCAGGGATTGAATGTGCCGCTCCAGGAGCGCTCGATGTTGGCCTGGTGCACTTCGATGGCCAGGTCCTCAAACGGGATGGCCTGCTCTTCCAGCACCAGCTCGTATTGCATGGCTTCCAGCTGGCTCAAGCCGCTGGGCCGCGGCGCGTCCATCAGCTCCCGGGCAAATTGGCCGTAGAGATCAGCAATGTTGAAAGTGGCCCGGGTGGTCTGGTCGAGCACCCCGTAGTCGGCCGCCTGCTGGTAACGGTCCAGGGCGTTCTTGAGCTTCTCGTTCTTGCGCGGAATGCTCTTGTTGAGCGGGTGCCTCAGGCGCACGCGATCAAACTCGATGCGCCAGTAGTCGCCGTACTTGTTGTTGGCCCAGGCCGCCAGCCAGGCAGAGCGGTCTGACTGCCAGTTCTCCGGTGCCTTGTTGTGGCCATCGATCACCCGGCGCAGCCAATACAGGTGGCGGTTGTAATCTTCCCGGCGCTCGTACAGGTAGGCGACGTGGTAACGGGCTTCCATGCGGGTATCGAAAGGTTCCTCGTAGTCGAAGGCCCACTTCTTGAAGTACTCCAGGGCCTGGTCCTCGTTGCCGGCTTTCTCATACAGCTCCGCCGCCAGGAACAGGGCATCCCGGCGTACGTCGGCGCGGTCGTCGGTCCGGTAGATCTTTTCGTACTCGGTGGCAGCCATCTGCCACTGCTCGTCCTGTTCGTAGGTCCAGGCGATCTTCTGATCCAGGTCCTTGGCCAGCTTGTGGTTCGGGAACAGTCGGCGCAGCTCCAGCATCTCGGTCAGTGCCGGCTCCCATTCCTCCAGGGTCAGCAGGTGGGTGGCAGCGTCAAACTGAGCCACAACGCGGACATCGGTCTTCGGAGCCACCGCCTTGATGCGCAGGAAGTGGTCGATGGCACCTTCCAGGTCCTTGGCGGCCAGGGCCTGTTCGCCCTGTTTGTAGATCGTGACCGCCATGCGCTCGGTAACCGACTTGAACTCGGGATCGTCCAGGTCGATGTAACGCAGCTGGTTGCGGTAGCCTTCCTCGGCCGCGGCGAAGTCTGCCAGTTCGTACTGACTGTGGGCGATGACGCCCCAGGCGGTGCGGTTGAGTTCGCGATCCACCTCGCCGGCCCGGCTGACGATGCTGGTGGCCACTTCCAGGGCTTTTTCGTAACGGCCCAGGGCGAACAGTTCTTCCGAGGTCTTGGCCAGCACGGCACCGGAGCGTTCGTCATCACGGAAGGTCTGCACGAATCGCAACTGGCTCTCCACGCCCTTGCTGCGCCAGTCACGGAGCCGCTCGCTGTCCTTACCCGCTTGGGCGATCAAACGCTCGGCCTCTTTCTGGTAGGCGATGATGGCGGCGTAGCCGGCATCGGCACCGAATTCGGAGTTGCCGAACTCGTAGGCGGTGCGTTCGTAGTGGGTGATGGCGGTGGGGTAATCGCCCCCATCGAAGGCGGCCTCGGCGCGCATATAGACCATTTCCGGGACTTTCGGGTCGTTCGGGAATGTCTGCTCAAACTCGCCGTAGAACTGGGCGGCTTTCAGGAAGCTGGTCTGACGTGTGGACTCGGTGGCTGCCACGGCAGACGCCTTGATCGCTCCATCCGCCAGTTCCCGGGTCAGGCGCTGGCCGGTGGCGTGGTAGTGCCGGGCCAGTTCGTCGATGAAGGTCTTCAGGTTGGGAATGACCTTGGCTTTCACCTCCGCCGGTTTGGTTTTCCAGAACTCGGAGTGAACGCCGTAGTTACGCACGTAGTTCTCTTTCTCCGGCAGCACCTGCTGGGAGAACTCGCCATCGACATAGGCACGGATCATCTCGGCGTGCATCTCCGGTGCCCGCTCGGAATCCGGGTTCTGCACCACGAAGGCCCGGAAAGAAGATGCGGAATCCTCATACCGCTCTTTCTCCAGGTAGTGCTGGCCAAGGCTGGAATAGAGAATCCAGGTGTACTTCTTCGCCTCGGGCCGGTTGGCAAACATGGCGTCGATCTTCGAGGAGCCGCCGGCATAGGCCAGGCCCACGCTCATGATACGCAGGGTGTCGTCCACCAGGGAGCGATTGACCTTATCGAGCTTCTCGATCTTGCCGTCCTCGGGCACCAGCCGGTCGAGAACACGGGAGAATGACATCAGGCTCTGGTCGTAATCGGACAGTTTGTACTGGGACCAGCCGAGCAGGTACCAGGAGTTGTTCAGGAACGCGGATTCCTCGCCGATGGCCACCACCGAACGGTAGGCCTGCTCCGCCTGCTCATACTCCTCGTGCCGGAAGTGGATGTCGCCCTTGCGGAAATACACCTCCGCCAACCGATGTGAGTGCGGGTGCTCGGTGATGAACTCTTCCAACACGGCCTTGGCTTCCTGATCGCGGCCATCCAGATCGTAGGCCTTGGCCAGCTGGTACATGGCCTCGGCATTGCGCTCGGAGTCGGGATACTTGTTGATCAGCTGGTGATAGGCGGTGATCGCTTCGGGGAAGTAGCCATCCTCGCCCGGCATCACACCGCGAAGCTGGTCGTAGTCCCCCTCCAGCATGTACACGCTGGCAATGCGGCGTTCGATCTGCTCGTACAGCCGCCGGTCCTCGATGGTTTCCAGCAGTTCCCGGTATTCGCGACGCACGTCTTCGTGCATTACCCTCGGCAGGGGCACATCCTCCAGCGGTTTTTGTTCGTTCTGGAGACTGGCGATGGTCGAGGGGTTCTGGAAGGTGCCACAGCCGCTGACCATGACCGCCAGGATGAGGAGACTAGATCGTTTCATCGCCGCTTCCCTCCTCTGGAGACGGTTGGCTTTGCGCCTGTTCGGGAGCTGGATCGACAGGCACCTCCTCATCCGGATTCAGTGTCTGCAGGGACCGGTCCAGAATGCGCACCTTGGCCAGCTGGGCTTCCACCTGGTACTGCGTGAGCCGCTGTTCGTGGATATCCAGCTCGGTGGTCACCAGCGCCAGCATGACGTCTTCCAGGCGGGCGATCAGGCCCTCGGTCTGGACCAGCCGGGCATCGACCTCGGCCATCATGCGAGTGACCGACTGCTCAAAATAACTGTTGTCAGAAAGCGCCTTGCTGCCCTGGAGCGCGGCCAGCGCGCTTTCAGCCCGGGTGATTTCGAAGGTCAGTTCCTCCAGCAGCCACTCGATGGACTCGCGCTTGTCCTCCGGCAGTCCGGCCAGGCGGGCATTCAACGCCTCCCGGCGATCACGGGCATCCGCCAGGGAACGGGAGATCAGGCGCACGCGATCGCCGTGGCTCGGGCCATCGGCACTGCCGGCGCGGGCGGCCATGATGGTGTCAAAGTCGGATCGGCGCTCTTTCCAGCGTTCGAGGTTGTTGCGAATGGCGTACAGATCCCGCAGATCCTTAAGTACCGACTGGAAACTGTGATCCGACATCAGTTCCACCAGGAACGGGGACAGGCGATTGACCGCTACCGCCGGGGCCTTGCCGAACCAGTCGCTCTCATCCAGTACGTCATCGAGGTTGCGGACGAAAAGCTCCAGCACATCGGCGTCCTTCAGGCCCTCCCGGGCGGTTTCAAGCTCCCTCAGGGTGGTCCGGAACTGCCGGTCCGCAGCAATGAAATCCTTGGCGGCACGACCTTCCAGGCCCATGCGCTCGTAGACATGGGGGCGCAGGAGAATGGCTTCCTGCACTTCCGGCAGGGCCAGGGAGCGGGTGGTCAGCACGTCCAGCGGCGCCAGGGCACGCCGGAATTCGCCGGCATTGATGGCCATCCAGCTGGCGCCCAGCAGGCCTCGATTGGAGTAGGCACCGGTGGTGTTGATGCTGGCCAGCTGCAATCCTGCGTTCAGGCTGTCTTCGTGGCTGGCGTAGACATGGGCCAGGGCCATGCGTGCGCGGTCCGCCAGACGCTGCAACTCCGCCGAACCATCATTGAGATCCAGCACACGGTTCAGAGCCTCGATGGCATCACTGGTGCGCCCCTGCCCTTCCAGGGCAATGGCGAGGTTGAAGTAGAAGTAGGGCGCGTAGGGACTGTCTTCGCTGATGGTATCGGCCACGGTCTTGCCGGCGTCCAGGTAACCCAGCTTCACATTGACCAGTGCCGCCAGGTAGCGGTACTCGGCGTCGACGCTATCGGGCAGCTCACCACGGATCTGGTTCAGGTTGCCGGCGGCGGTGTCGGCCTCCCCGCGCAGGTACTGCATCTTCCCCAGGAAAAAACGGGCCCGGTTGCGCACCGGCTCGCTGAGGTTACTCTCCGCGAGGCGGTCAAAGATGGATTCGGCCTGCTCATCCAGACCGTAGGATAGGCTGACGCCGCCCTTGAGCAGTTCCGGATAGGTGCCGTGGTTGGCAATGCCACCATGTTCTTCGGCCCAGGCGTACTCGACCAGGGTTTCAAAATAGTTCTGCTGGTAGTATTGGAACAGGACGGCTCCGTACTTGAGGTCCCGGGCTTCCGTTTCGGACGCCGATACCATCGCTGCCGACGGTAATGCGAGCAACAGTGCCGCCACCGTCCGGAGGGATTTTGCCTGCTGAAGTACGCGCCGGAGAATCATGGCTTACCACTCCCGAACCATGAATTCGGGCTGCTGACGGGCTTCGGAGTCAGCCACGGCCAGCTCGACGAACTTCGGGCCCTGCTCCTTGGTGAACCGCAGGCTGCTGCCACGCTTGTACTCCCGGCCATTGGGCCCCTGGCCGACAAAGAATGCGGACAGGGTATGCTGACCGGGGCTCAGATTGCCGAGGTACAGCTGGTGCTTGCCGCCCTTCGCCAGAGCCTGGCGCTCTTCGGCGCTGTACAGGTAGGTGGACACCACCCGGTTATCCAGGCGCAGCTCGACTCCCTCGAGGCGGAAATATTCTCCGACGTTCAGGGAAACGAAGACGTGGAACCGGGTGTTGGCCGGGAACAACAGATCTTCCTCAAGCACGCGAAGATCCTTGTTCAGGGTAACGACGGTCTGTTTCAGGTCCTGGATATCCCGGGACAGTTCGTTCACCGCCCGCTGCGCCCGCTCCCGGCTTTCCCGGACGGACAAGGGCGTTTCGATGATACGATCCAGGGCCACGCCTGCTGCAGATTCTCCGGATTCCTCCTGGCCTCCGGTTGCCGGTTCGGCGGCATAGACCGCCCCGCCCGCAAGGGCCAGGCACAACACCACCAGAATCCCAAGACGGCTCCACAACACGGTGCCGGCAGCACCACTCAGTCCATTTTTAAATTGAAAAGCCACCATCCTGCTCCTGCGCCGGCTTGCCAGGGGCGTGCGCCGACAACGCTTAATGAACATTCAGGGGACTGACTTTCAGGTTGTCTGACCTTGCCTCCGAAGGCTCTTTTTCTCGGCCTCTTTTTTTGGAGCGGTCAGTTTCTTTTCGGGAATGCTTCAATCGTCAAATTGTGTGAAATACGCTAGCACAGGTTCCCGAAATAAAAACGAATGATTTGACTTCTGATTTTGTTTCTGTGGAGGCCATCTCAAAAAACCGAAGTGACAGTTGCCCAACGCCGGAATGGCGGCCAAAGTTCCCCGCAATTCAAAATTTTTTTGTTTAAAAACATTTATTTACATTGCTTAACGTATTTTTACATTTAACGCGGGTGGTCAAACTGGTGATCAGGATGACGTGCAGAACCACATCTCGATTGAGCCGGTCTTGCCGGGGCCATTTCAGAAATCGGTGGGTACCGGCATTGTTCAAGGCGTTATTGCTGGCCGCCGGAACCTCCCCCGGGGTATCACAGGCTGCGGATCCCGCCCCGGTCCTGGAGGTGGCGGATCCCTTTATCGAACTGCACACGGCACCCGGCCGGGGTTATCCGGTTTTTCATGTGATCGAAAAGGGCGAGCAGGTCGAGCTGCTGAAGCGGAAAACCAACTGGTACAAGGTGAAAGCCGTTTCCGGCGAAACCGGCTGGACCAAGGCCACGCAGCTCGGTCGTACCCTGCAACCGACAGGCCTTCCCGCGGATCTGCCAGAGGTCACCCATGGCCAGTATCTCGAATCGAGCTGGCGGGTGGGCTTTACCGCCGGCATGTTCGAGGAGTCCCCGAGTTTCAGCCTGACCGCCGGCTACCGGCCACTGACCTGGCTCGGCGCCGAACTGGAAGCGGGCAAGATCTATAACCAGTCCGTGACCAGCGACTATTACGGCGCCAACCTGGTGATCGAGCCACTGCACAAGTGGTCCCTCACCCCCTACGCCCTCGCCGGCTACAGCCAGTTTTCCTTTGATGCGCGACAGAAAGTACTGCTGAGCGAGCTCGGCGATGCCGATGGCGTCACCTTTGGCGGCGGGCTGGGTTACTACATTGGCAGGAATTTCCTGATCCGGGCCGAGTACCGGGTGTACTCGGTGTCGTCCAATTCTGACAGCACAGGTCTAAGCGAATGGAAAATCGGTCTGAACACCTTCTTTTGAGCACCCGCAAGCGGCGGGGCATCAGTCTTGCGCTGTTCACCGGACTGCTGGCGCTGGCTCCAATGGCACAGGCGCAGGAGGAGGGCTCGGCGCCGGTGCAGGTCATCGAGCCTGACATCGAGCCCAGGAGTATCAGCGAAGCGGATATTGATTCGGAGTTCTTCGAGGTGGGCGCCTTCGCCGGGATGCTGACGATCGACAACTTCAGCAGCGAACCCCTTGTTGGCGTCAGCGCCGCGTTCCACGCCACCGAGGATTTCTTCCTGCAGTTCAATTACGGCATGAGCGAGGCCGGCCTGACCTCCTTCGAGGAGCTCAGCGGCGCCAATGTCCGGCTGCTGACGGACGATGACCGGGACTACAGCTATTACGATTTCCTGGTGGGCTACAACATTTTTCCCGGGGAAATTTTCTTCAGCGATTCGCTGACATTCAACTCGGCGTTCTACCTGGTCGGGGGCGTTGGCAACACCGAGTTCGGTGGCGAAAGCAATTTCACCACCACCATCGGGACCGGGTTTCGCATCGTGCTGCTGGACTGGCTCACGGTCCACGTGGACTTCCGTGACCACATGTTCAACAGCGACCTGATCCGCGAATCCCAGCTGACCCACAACATCGAGCTGTCTTCAGGCATCACCCTGTTTTTCTGAACCCCGGCAAGCCCGGATCATGGGGCCAGCGTTCAGCGCTGGCCCAGGTCCTCGAAGAAGGCCTTGGTATCGGCGCGGATTTCATCGAGCCGGGCCTCCCACTGATCCCGGTGCTGTGCCCAGGTCTCGCTACTGAGGCGGGACAGGTTCTCTCCGGCTTCGGCCACCGCCCGGGTCGCCTCGGCCAGATGCTCTGCCGTCGGCTCGTCCAGGGCTTCGGCCTTCTGATCCAGGTCCCGTGAGGCCTGTTCCAGAATCACCCGGTCTTCCTGGGGCGCCTGGTCGTTATCGTCCAGCGAGTCGTTCAGGGACTCTTCAAGCTCTTTCATCGCCTCCTGGAGCGCCTCGGCGAAGTCTTCCATGGCACTTTCAGCGCGGATCCGGAGCTCGTCCGAGTAAGCTTCCAGGTCCCGGGACAGCTCGTTCATGCGGGTTTCGAGGTCTTCGGAAGATCGGGAGAAACTGGCGGAGAGCTTTTCACCCAGGCTGTTGATCTGGCCCATCAGACCACTGAACGGGGAAGGGTTGAGAATGGCATCGCCGGTGCGCTGGTAATCCACCAGCCATCCCTCGGCCGTCGACACCAGGTAGGTTTCAAGTTCCAGCCGTTCGCCTTCGGTGCCTTCCTCTGTGGGCAGGCGGGTAACAATGGTGGCTTCCCGCTCCTCGATTACCACCCGTCCGAAGGAAGGTACGGCATTGGTCCAGTCGCGTTTGTAGGCATCAAACTGCGCTTCGTCGGTCAGGGTGGAGAGCTCCACCACATCACCCACATCGTTTTCAGCCATCGCCTGCCAGAAGGCAGCCGCCACTTCCTGCGGAGTTTCGGGTTTACTGCATCCGGCCAGCACCAGCAGAGCCGCCGTCAGTGCCAGCCATCGGAGTCGGGAAAACATCATTGCGTACATCCTTCGTTGAAATCGATCGCAATGATACAACGCTAAAGCTGACGGGTCAGTTCCGCCAACTCCTCGTCAAACACCCGACGATTCTCGCTGTAATCCACGGGCACATCCACCAGATGCACACCACCGGCGGCGAGGGCGCGCTCCAGGGTCGGGCGCAGATCCTCGGTGCGGGCAACGCGGTGACCGGTGGCGCCGTAGGATTCGGCGTATTTCACGAAGTCCGGATTGCGGTAATCCAGCCCGAAATCGGCCAGGCCTTCCTGGGCCTGCTTCCACTTGATCATGCCGTAGGCGCTGTCATTGATGATCAGCACCACCAGATTCAGATCCAGGCGTACCGCAGTCTCCAGCTCCTGGCTGTTCATCATGAAACCGCCGTCACCGCAGATGGCCATCACCTTCAGGTCCTGGTACAGCATGGACGCCATCATGGCACTGGGCAGGCCGGCGCCCATGGAGGCCAGCGCGTTGTCCAGCAGCACGGTGTTGTTGTCGTAGGCCGGATAGTTGCGGGCGAACCAGAGCTTGTACATTCCGTTATCCAAGGCAATGATGCCATCCTCCGGCATTACCGCCCGTACCTCGTGAACGATGCGCTGGGGGATCACCGGAAAGTGGTCATCCTCGGCCTTGTCCCGTAGGTGCCGGTCGACGGCGGCCTTCACTTCCATGAACCGGCTGAAGTCGTGGTTATGGCAGATACCGCAGTTTTCCGCCATGTACTCGACGCTGTTGGCGATGTCCCCGACCACCTCGTGCTGCGGGAAGTACACCGGGTCCACGTCGGCCCCGGAGAAGTTCACATGGATGACCTTCTTGCCACCCGGCTGCATGAAGAACGGCGGCTTTTCCACCACATCGTGTCCGACGTTGATCACCAGGTCGGCGTGGTCGATCGCCCGGTGCACAAAGTCTCCCGACGACAGCGCGGCATTACCCAGGTACCTGGGATGGCGCTCGTCGACCACGCCCTTGCCCATCTGGGTGGTAAAGAAGGGAATGTTGGTGGTGTTTACCAGGTGTATCAGCGCCTGGGAGACCCGCTTCCGGTTGGCGCCGGCCCCGATCATGATCAGCGGGTGTTTCGCCTCGCGAAGCATGTCGCAGGCAATCTCCAGGCTCTTCAGGCTGGCCGAGGGTCGCCGGGCATCGCTGGGGGCGAAGATGTGGGTGTCCGGTGCCGGCACTTCGGCGGCGATGTCCTCCGGCAGTTCCAGATGCACGGCACCGGGGCGCTCCTCGGAGGCCAGCCGGAACGCTTCCCGGACCTTGGCCGGAATGGTGTTGGCATTGGAAATCTGGCGGGTGTACTTGGTCAGGGGTCGCATCAGGTCCACCACGTCGAGGATCTGGAACAGCCCCTGCTTGGAGGATTTGATCGGTTTCTGCCCGGAAATCATCATCATGGGCATGCCACCAAGCTGGGCATAAGCGGCGGCCGTGACCAGGTTGGTGGCCCCCGGCCCCAGGGTGGACAGGCAGACCCCGACCCGGCCGGTCAGACGGCCATAGGTAGCGGCCATGAAGCCCGCTGCCTGTTCGTGGCGGTTCAGGATCAACTGGATGTCGCTCTCCCGGAGCGCCTCCAGCAGGTCCAGGTTCTCCTCCCCCGGCACCGCAAAGATGTACTTGACGCCCTCATTCTCCAGGGCCCGGACGAACAGTTCCGCCCCGTTACGCGGCGTGGCTTGCGCGTTGGTCATACTCTGCTTCCCCGTCAGGCCAGTTTGCCTCCGAGCATAGCATTCTTTCCGGCACTGCCGGCAATCAGTCGGTACGGTGAGGTTCGGCCTGGAGACTGTCCGAAGGCACCCGGTCCACACCCCAGCTCCGGTAAATGCCGTCGAGAACACGGTTAAGCTCGTCCTCACCGACATCCGCCGGCTCACCGCGCTCCAGGGGATCAAAGTGGAAGATGTAGAGCCGTGAGGTGAACTGCTCGAACGGCAGTGACGACTCGCCAAAGCGCTCGCCATGACCGGCGGTGCTCACCCGCACGTCATCGCCCCAGTTCTGGCCACTGTCGTTGTTGGGATTGAAGAAATAGACCCGCATCTCGCCCCCCGGGTCCAGCGCCACCCGCAGGATGGTGATGGCATGCCAGCCGATGAACCGGGCGGCACTGTCGGTAACCGCAATGCCGGCGGGCTGGGGGTGGATCAAGGGCTGGTTACCGTTGTAGTAGGGGTGGTAGCTGGCGTAGAAGTGGCGGATGAAGCCCTCCGGGTTATCCAGCTTGCCGGTCTCCACATCCACGTTGATGGCAAATCCGCGACCGGCAGACCAGCCATGGAATTCCGGATTCACCCATCGATGCGGATCGCCCTCGCGATCAGCACAGAGCCGGCCCATTTCTGCGTAAATGCGGTCCAGGTGCGGCACCACTACCAGAGACACCGGATCGAGATCGAGGGTGACCTCGGAGGCCACGCCACCCTGGCTTTGCGCCGAAGACACCGGTTTGCCCTCGAAGTGCATCATGATTTCGTTGTCCCGGGCCGCCCAGGCCACCATCTGAAGCAGGTAGTCCGGATCATTGTAGGCCCACATTGACAGGGCACGGGCCGACTGACAGGTGGGATTATTGCCCTGCCCCACACCCAGCGGCTGCCCCAGCATGTTCAATACGCCCTGGATCAGCCAAACAGCCGGCTGGGGCTCGTAGCCATAGGCCAGCTGCAGACGTTCACGAGCTTCCGGACACAGGGACAAACGGACCTGGCGCCAGAGTGCCGGAGCCACCGGTGGCTGGTACAGGATGCCCCGCTCAAGCATCAGGGCCAGACCATACAGGCCCTGGGTGGTCTCCGGGAAAATGCCCTCCCGGATCAGGGTGTGAACCAGCTCCCGATAGCACAACAGGCAGTCACGGCCGGTACCGGACAAGCCCAGGGCCTCGCTCAGCAGGGCATCCTGGTCTTCCAGGATAAAGCGAACGAACGCGGAGTGATACGGCGACACCAGGCCGGTGTCATGCATGGACCGGGCGAAACCGGTGGCCTCGTTCTGAAGGGCCTGGGCATCCATGGACTCCAGCCGTTGCACGTAGACCACGGTGCCGGGATCCTCGCTGCAGGCCCGGGTCGGGCCGTAGAGGGCGGAAATCAGGCGGTCCGCGCCCCGGCCGGAGCCCCCCAGATCGACGTTCGGGTCAGCCCGGCACAGGGCAATCTGGGTGATCATCCGGCGAACATCGGTGACCTGTATCGGCCGCTGTTGCAGGATGCGCCAGATCTCCTCGATCAGGCTGTCGATCACATGCTCATAACCGATATGCCGGGCCACATACTGGACAACGGACTGACTGATCAGCGCCAGTTTGCCCTGCTCGCGCTCGGCTTCGCCGGTCATACCGAACAGCAGCCCGAGATTGATGGCAAGAACCTGGGTCAGATAGTGATGGGCCTGTTCTGACGAGACCGACGGGTGCAGATAGAGCCCCCGGGCCACCGCCAGCAGGCGCAACTCGCTGATGGCCTCGACCACCACAGTATCGGCGTTCGGGCTCTGAAGGGAATGCGTGGTCAGTGACGGCAGCAGAATGCCCGGCTCGGCCCAGTCGGTGCCGGCAAAGACACCGGCCAGTTCCAGTCGCTGGGCCCGCTCCTCAATCACCTGACAGCCACCCGGCTGCAACAGCACCCGACGGGCAATATCAAACACCCGCGGGAGCTTGCCGGCCCTGGCAAATGACCGGCTCTCTTCAAGAGCCTGGATCGACTCATCAAGTCTTTGCACCAGCTTGTCCATATTGACCGCCGGTGCTGCGCTGCCCGGTTGGTGATCGTTCAAAAGACGTTCTCCTGAGGGCCTGCACCAAACCCGGTTGTTATTGATTGCTCTCCCGATTATACATAGAAATCGAGCTCTTCCTGATGTTTCAGTAAATCCCTCATCCGGTAAGGGTCGTCACCGAAGAAATAGACCAGCCCCCAGTGGGTGCCGAACGCGGTTCGCTTGGTGACGGTCTCCTCCACCGGTGGGGTGAGTTCGTGGCTTTCGAAATAATCGTCGTTCTCGGTTTCTTCCGGAATCTCCAGCCGACTGACCACCCGGCGGCGCGGGTAGACCCCGAAGCATCCGGCGTAACCCTTGGCATCGACCACCTCTTTCGGGAAGAAGGCGGTAATCTCCTCCTCGGTGGTTTTCGGGTCGAAGGCCAGGATCAGGCCCTGGTAGGCATTGAAGCCATAGGCCCGTTCAAGCAGCTCGAACACCTTGAAGCCGGGCGGACGATAGGCCACCTCGCCGAAGTACATAGTGCCATCGCTGGTGACAAAGTACTCGGGGTGGACAAAGCCGAAGTCGATGTCGAAGGTCTTGATCAGCTTTTCGATTTCCGCGGTGATCTGCGCCCGGTATTTCTCGAGGTCCGGCGTGGCCGGCACGAACACCGAGTAACCGAGGGTGACGTACTCGGAAATGTTCAGGAAACGGATCTTGCCATTATGGATCCAGGCTTCGACGGCGAATTCCCAGCCATCCAGGTGCGACTCCATCAACACCGGGAATTCCTCGTCCGGGATGGTATCCACCTCGTCCGGTGTGCGGATCACCCGGTGGCCCAGGCAACCGGCCTTGTCGAAGGCCTTGAGGTGAATCGGATCGTTGGGGTCGCCGTCCAGCTTAAGCAGCGTCTGGTTTACCCGCTTCAGGAATCGGATCACATCGTCCCGGTCGTGGGCCTCCTCGAAGATTCCCACACGGATACCGCCCAGCTGCGCACGACGCTTCATCAGCGCCTTGTCCCGGAGCAGCATGGCCTGACCAAACAGTCGAGGCTTATCCATAAGAACCGAGTTGATGGCGCCCGCCCACTCGACAGTTTCCTCGAACAGAGGAATCGCCACATCGACCCCCATGTCTTTTAGCGCATGGGCGATTTCAAAGGAGCGCTCGTTCAGCCTCTCGAAGTTCCAGGGCACATACGGAATATTGTGCTCTTCACAATAGGCTTCCGCCCAGTCCGGAGCCACCACCACGTACCGGCGATCAAACTTGTCCGCCGCTTCGATGGCATTCAGACTCCAGCCGAGTAACGCCACATACCCCTTGTCCGGGTCGTACTTGTGCTCACTCATAGGCTTTCTCCTTTTTACTGGGTGTCTATTTACCCTAGGCTTCCTGAAATAAATCGCAACCGAAGGCGGCTGTCCGGACCAAAAAAAAACGCGGCGGACAGCAGGTTAGACCCACTGTCCGCCGCGTTTTCGGCCCAATCTATACTGATTGGTTATATCAGGCGAGCTTGAGAGTTGAGAGCGTCCTCTCCCGTACCTTGTTGAGCAAAGCTTCGTCCTCAACCAGCGACTGGCCATAGGACGGCACCAGATCCCTGATACGATCCTGCCACTGGGCGGATTTCATTTTCTCCGGGAAGCAGCGCTCAAGCACATCCAGCATGGCATTGGCCGCAGTGGATGCACCCGGGGAGGCGCCCAGCAGGGCCGCCAGGGTGCCGTCTTTGGCTGCGACGATCTCGGTACCGAATTCCAGCTTGCCTCCGCCGTCTTCGGTCTCCTTGATGATCTGCACCCGCTGGCCCGCCATCTGGAGTTCCCAGTCATCCTCCCGGGCATCCGGGAAGAAGTTGCGCAGGGAGGACACCCGGTCGCTGTGGGACTGGAACACCTCGCCGATCAGGTATCGGGTCAGGTCCATGTTACTCTTGCTCACCGACAACATCGGCTTGAGATTGGTGGTACGCACCGAGCCGATCAGGTCAAAGATGGAGCCCTGCTTCAGGAAGCGGGTGGTGAAACCGGCGAACGGCCCGAACAGCAGTGCCGGTTCGCCATTGATGATGCGGGTATCCAGGTGCGGCACAGACATCGGCGGTGCGCCGATCGGGGCCTTGCCGTAGACCTTGGAGTTGTGCTGCTGGACAATGTCCGGCTTGCCACATACCAGCCACTGGCCGCTGACGGGAAAGCCGCCGTAACCACGGGCTTCGTCGATGCCGGACTTCTGCAGCAGGGGCAGCGCACCACCACCGGCACCGAGGAATACGAAGCCGGCTTCGAGCTTGGTGAGTTCGCCGGTCTTCTGGTTCTTTACCCGGACCTTCCAGCGGCCGTTGTCGCGCTGATCGATATAGTGCACCGGGCAGCTGAGCATCAGCTCGAAGTTGTCCTGGGTCTCCAGCCACTTCACCATGCTGCGGGTCAGGGAGCCGAAGTCCACGTCCGAACCGTGATTGATCCGGGTGGCGGCCACACGTTGCATGGGATCGCGGTGATTGACCACCAGCGGCATCCATTTTTCCAGCACGTCCGGAGACTCGGAGTATTCCATTTCCCGGAACAGGTGATGGGCGCTGAGTTTCTCATGGCGACGCTTGAGGAACGCCACATCCTTCTCACCCCATACAAAGCTCTGGTGCGGCGTACGGTTGATGAAGGACTTCGGGTCAGGCAGAACGCCCTGCTCGACCAGGTAGGACCAGAACTGCAGGGAAACCTCGAACTGGGCGTTGATCTTCAGCGCCCGCTCGATGGTCACATCACCATCGTCGGTCTCCGGGGTGTAGTTGAGTT
Organism: Marinobacter sp.; assembly: GCF_041690455.1. GTDB lineage: Bacteria > Pseudomonadota > Gammaproteobacteria > Pseudomonadales > Oleiphilaceae > Marinobacter. The sequence goes on along the minus strand of NZ_JAWLHI010000006.1, from coordinate 28,986 downwards.
CGCAGTAGCCGGCATGGCCGGTGCCTGCGTTGTTCCATCCGTCCGTGCTTTCATGGGCAACGTGGTCAAGACGCTCCACCATGACGATGTCCAGCGACGGATCGAGCTGTTTGAGCATCATGCCGAGGGTGGCGCTCATGACGCCACCGCCGACCAGCACTACGTCTGCCTGTCTAACGGCCATTGGTTTTTACCCTGGTTAGTATTGAACCTGTTCGCGCCACCACGATCAGCAGAGGCGCCTCTCGGAAGCCGGTCTCGCGTGAGATAAACGACGCTGCCGTGTGCTTCCTGTCTGAATTTGCGCGCGATTATCCCGAATTTCGCCGGAATAATAAATTGCGATAGTCAAACGTTCGTTGCGATTCTGCCGCTGTCTGCCGGCCGTTTGACCCATGCTGTGTGTCTGTTACGGACAGTGGCCCGTTCCGGGTCAAAGGTCTACAATCCCCGCGCGTAAACCGCGGCCCGCTCGGGCCTTGTTCAAGTTCACCGCGTTCGGGTGTCCCATGTCCGCTATTGATGCTGTTCTGATTGTTCTCGCTGTCCTGGCGCTGCTGGGCGTGATCTTCGAAGAGGTCATCCATGTCAACAAGGCCAAGGTAACACTGTTTTTCGGCACCCTGGCCTGGATGCTGCTGTTCCTGTCCAGTGACAGCGCCCGGGAAACCGAGTCCATCACAACCGGCCTGACCGAAAGCATCGCCGAGATCGCCGGACTCTGGCTGTTTCTCGTTGCGGCAATGACGTTCGTCGCCTACCTGAACAAGAAGGGAATGATCGAAAACGTGATCTACCTGATCATGCCGAAACAGGTAAGCGAGCGGCGATTGCTCTTCCTGACCGGTCTGTTTTGTTTCATTTTCTCCTCTTTAGCAGACAATATAACTGCCACTTTAGTCTCATGTTCCCTGATTCTGTCCTTGAATCTGGAGCTGAAAAAGCGCCTCCAGTTCGTCACCCTGGTGGTCTTTGCGGTGAACTCCGGCGGCGTTTCCCTGATCACCGGGGACGTCACCACACTGATGATTTTCCTTGCGGACAAGGTGGAAATACTGACGTTGCTGACTCTGGCCATCCCCGCTTCCATCACCGTTTTCATTCTCGCGGTTTTCCTCTCCAGGGGACTGACAGGAACTGTGACCCTGCGTTCCAACACGACACCGGTACGGAAAGTGGATGCAGTGATCAGCGGCCTGTTTTTGTTAACAATCCTGAGCACGATTGCCGGCAATGTCCTGTTCAGTATTCCGCCGGTTCTTACCTTCCTGTTCGGGCTGTCCATCATGTTCCTGGTGTCCCGTTTCATGAGCAATGACTCGGACATGGACCCGATCCTGGAATACATCCGGATCATCGAGTTCGAGACCCTGCTGTTTTTCCTGGGCATCCTGCTGCTGGTGGGCATGCTCAAGGAAATCCATGCCCTGGACTCCCTGGTCGCTATCTATGACCTGCTCCCCCCGGTGTACGCCAATTACCTGATGGGAATTTTCTCTGCCGTTATCGATAATGTGCCGCTGACCGCCGCACTCCTGAAGGCAGGCATTACCATGACGCCCGGAGAATGGATGGGGCTGACCTACGCCGTCGGCGTTGGTGGCTCCCTGCTGATCATCGGCTCCGCCGCCGGCATCGTGGCGATGAGCAAGATCGAAGGGCTGACCTTTGGCGCCTACATGCGGTATCTTGCCCACCTCCTGGCGGCTTACACCCTCGGCTATGCCGGTGTGTTCATGCTCGGACGATTCATACACTGAGGCTTTGTTTCTATGTTGATGGCTTTTGGCTCAATTCTTGCCGGGCTGGTGCTGCTGGTCTGGAGCGCCGACAAATTTGTCGAGGGGGCAGCGGCAACCGCCAAGCACCTGGGCATGCCCACACTGCTGATCGGCATGGTGATTATCGGCTTCGGCACCTCCGCGCCCGAGCTGGCGGTATCCGCCATGGCGGCGGCCGATGGCAATCCGGGCCTGGCACTGGGTAACGGTTACGGCTCCAACATTACCAACATTGCCCTGATCGTCGGCCTGACCGCCGTCATTGCGCCCATCGCGGTGCACTCCCAGGTCATCCGCAAGGAGCTGCCACTGCTGGTGATCCTGACCCTGATCGCCGGGTCCCAGCTGATCGATGGCGACCTGACCCGGCTGGATGGCGCCATTCTGCTGCTGGTGTTCGCAGGCGTGATGGGCTGGTCCATTTTCCAGGGTATTCGCGGCAAGGATGATTCGCTCGGTGGCGAGACCGATGCCGAGATCATCGCCCATCCCATGCCCCTGAAATCCGCCATCCTGTGGCTGGTGATCGGCCTGGTGCTGCTGGTGGTAAGCTCGCGGATGCTGGTCTGGGGCGCGGTGACCATCGCCCAGAGCTTGGGGGTGAGTGACCTGGTGATCGGCCTGACCATCGTGGCCATCGGCACGTCCCTGCCGGAACTGGCTTCGGCCCTGGCTGCGGTCAAAAAGAACGAACACGACCTGATCCTTGGCAACATCCTGGGGTCGGGCATTTTCAACACCCTTGCGGTGGTGGGACTTGCGGCCACCATCGAGCCGCTGAAAGTGGATCCGGAAGTGCTGTACCGGGACTGGACCCTGATGCTCGCCCTGACCGTCGGCCTGCTGGTCATGGGCTTCGGCCTGACCGGCTGGCGCAAGCGGATTTCCCGGTTCGATGGCGGTGCGCTGCTGCTGGTGTACGTCGCCTATACCGGTTACCTGCTCACCACGGTGGTTACCGCAGGAACCTCCGCCACCTGACCTGAAACGGGGCCGGGTTACTCGGCCTCGCCATCCCCCAACAGGTCTTCCAGCCTGCCACGCACTTCAATCATGATCTCGGGCAGGTCCTGTTTGGACATGCCAGCCACATCCAGAGGTTTGCCAACGCGCACATCCACCGGCTGCCCGAGGTTGATCTGCCAGGTTCTGGCCGGCAGTACCTGGTGAATGCCCCGGATAGCCACCGGTACGATCACCGCTTCGGTATCCAAAGCCAAGTGAAAACAGCCCTTCTTGAACGGCAGCAGCTTGCCGTCCGGTGAACGGGTGCCCTCCGGCGCAGCCCAGAGCACGATACCGCTTTCCATCATATCCCGGGCGTGCTCCAGGTCACGGACGGCCCGGTTGCGGTTGGAACGGTCCACCGATGGAAACTCGGCCGCCCGCATGGCCTGGCCGAGCAACGGAATACCGAACAGCTCCTTTTTCGCCAGCATCCGGATGGACCCCGGCAGGGAGACAAAACTGACCGGGATGTCATAGTGGCTGGCATGGGTGCACATGATGATGTACCGCCGGCCATCCCCGAAATCCGGAACCTCTCCCCGCACCGTCAGGTTGGCACGCACCAGCCGCAATAACGCCGCCGACCATTCCCGGCAATACTGGTCGACGATCCGGCGATCCAGCTTGCCGAACAGCGCCCGGAGCAGAATCAGAAGTGAATACAGAGCAGTCAGTCCCACTGAACCGAGCACCACCCCGGCACGGCGCAGGAGGGTGGCGGACTCCGTCAGCGGGTTCAGTTTCAGTCGGATCATGAGTGCTCTGTCCTTTCCGGGTCATCGTATTTCTAAGGGTCTTGCCCGTAGCGGCGCATTATAGCCGGTCCCGTTGCCGCTGGATAACAGCGAAAATTTGCATTGATCAATTATCATTCTGGCTCTATAAATAATAAGGATATAACTGCGGCCCATCGGCCGCGGAAGGCAATGCCTTCGTACAAGACCAAAAAGGAGAGGCACTATGAAACACCCAACCGAGATGGCACGGGGGCCCAACGACCCCGGTCTCGAGAATCCCGGGCGCAGATCCATGCTGCTGGGCAGTGCCGGCGCCATGGCGGCGGTGAGCCTGCTGGGCTTTACTCCACTGGCCCGGGGCGAAGAACCCAAAACACTCCCTGATTACGTGGCCTGGAAGGAGCGCAACGCGCTGATCCTGCACAGCGCCAACACCATGGAAACCCAACGCGGCGCTATCGGCCAGGGGGTCATCACCTCCAGTGACCGTCTGTTCGTCCGCAACAACCTGCCGGCCCCGTCCGAAGAGATCGTGGCTGACCGGGATAGCTGGGAAGTAAATATCGAGGGCGTAAAGAATCCCCGCGCCCTCACCATCGCCGAACTCAAGACCATGGGCGTGACCACCGTGGCCTCGGTACTCCAGTGTTCCGGTAACGGCCGCGCCTTCTTCCCGCACGGTGCCAGCGGCACCCAGTGGTCGGTCGGCGCCGCCGGTTGCGTCATGTGGACCGGTGTTCCACTGAAAACCGTGGTCGAGGCCCTCGGCGGCCCTGCAGACGGCATGAAATACATCACCAGCACCGGCGGCGAATCCTTGCCGGACGGCATTGATCCCAAGACCATCATGGTGGAACGATCCGTTCCGTTGCACGCTCTGGACTCTGCCATGCTGGCCTGGGAAATGAACGACGAACCCCTGCCATTGACCCATGGTGGTCCGTTGCGGATGGTGGTTCCGGGATTCTACGGCGTGAACAACGTCAAGTACGTCAAGAATGTCGCTTTCACCGAAAGCCAGACCGAGGCCAAGATCCAGGCCTCCGGCTACCGCATCCGTGACGTGGGCAAGAAAGGTTCACCCGACCAGCCGTCCATGTGGGAGATGAACGTCAAATCCTGGGTCACCGCCCCCCTGGAAACCGGCCTTGCCGGGCGCAACATGATCTATGGTGTGGCCTTTGGTGGTACCAGGTCCCTGGATAGAGTGGAGGTCTCCACCGATGGCGGCCAGAGCTGGAAACCGGCGCAGTTCCTGGGACCGGATCTTGGCCCCTACGCCTGGCGTCCGTTCGTGCTGGCTGCAGATCTCTCAGCCGGCGAGCATCGTATTGTAAGCAGGGCGACTGATGTCGAAGGCAACAGTCAGCCGGAAGGCCGTACCGAGAACGAGCGCGGTTACGGACACAATGGCTGGAAGGATCACGGAGTGACCGTCACTGTAAGCTGACCATCCGGGGCGGCTGACCAGGGAGAAGCAGCCGCCCCGTCATTATCTTTATCGGATCCATACCAGATGAACAAAAAAGCTGTATTGGCCATCACTGGCCTGATGACCTTTTCCCTCCACGCTTCAGCAGGTGACCTGGCCACCCAGGGCAAGAATGTCTTCACCCAGGAAGCCCAGCCTTCCTGCACTATCTGTCACACCCTCGCCGATGCCGGCTCTGCCGGTGCGATCGGACCGAACCTGGACGACCTCAAACCCACCGAGGACCAGGTGAGGATGGCCGTAACCCAGGGCGTTGGCGTCATGCCATCGTTCGAGGCAAGCCTGTCGGAAGAACAGATCAAGGCTGTCGCCCATTACGTCTCTACTGTGACCGGCGGCAAGTAACCAGAAACGGGGCATTGCGCCCCGTTTCCTTTATCCGCTTTCATTCCCGCTCAGTCCCTCTCCCTGAACACCATGGCAATGGAGTTCAGGCAGTAGCGCTGCCCGGTCGGTGGCGGTCCATCGGGAAAGACATGGCCCAGATGGCTGTCACAGCGCGGGCACCGGATCTCGGTGCGGGTCATGCCCAGACTGCTGTCTTCCAGGTAACGGATATGGTCCGGGTCGAAGGGCTGGAAGAAACTCGGCCAGCCGGTTCCGGAGTCGAATTTCGAGTCCGAGCTGAACAGGGGCAGGTCGCACAGCCTGCAGTGGTAGACTCCGGCCTTCTTGTTATCCAGCAGGGTGCCACAGAACGGGTGTTCCGTGCCGTGATCCAGCAACACGCGCCGTTCGTCCGGCGTCAGATCCGCTGCTTTCTCGTCCACCTGAGCCTGCGTCAATGGCGTCAGGTCGTAACCTGATGCGGATACGGTCATAACTTCTCTCCTCAGGCCTGGCCCGGCTCGTTATCGGTGTATTCAGCTTTCAGTCGGTCGCCGTAGTTGTCTACCAGCTTCTCCATCTTCGGTGCGGCTACCGCCATGATGTAGGGCTGGTAGGGGTTCCGTGCGGCAAAGTTCTGGTGGTACTCCTCCGCCGGATAGAAGGCCTCCAGCGGCTCCAGGCTGGTCACGATCGGATCGGGATAGACGCCCGCTTCATCCAACTGGTGGATGTAGGCCTCCGCCACGGCTTTCTGTTCCGGCGTTTCATAGAAAATGGCCGAGCGGTATTGCGTGCCCCGATCGTTGCCCTGGCGGTTAAGTTGGGTCGGATCGTGGGCCACGGAGAAGAACACTTTCAAAAGCTCGCCATAGCTGACCTTTGCCGGGTCATAGCGGATTTCCACCACCTCGGCGTGGCCGGTGGTACCGCTGCAGACTGCCTCGTAATTCGCGGTTTGGGCACTGCCCCCGGCATAACCCGAGGTCACCAGGCTGACCCCGTCCATGGCCAGAAATACCGCTTCAACGCACCAGAAACAGCCGCCGGCCAGCACCACGCGCGCTTCGCCGCCCTCACCCGGCAGATCGCGCTCCGGATCCGGGAAACGGCTACGGGGCACGGTCAGCCCCGGTATATTGCATGACTCTGTCATAGTCACCTCGGGATTGGATGTCTTTAGATCTAGCTTAAAGAGTTTTACGAACAAATCCCAAACCGGGACTTCCATTACCGAACATGAACATCGCGCCTGGCCAGTTGCATCCGCCCATCAGCCAACCATAATGAAAGACAGGGTTTGCCATTGCTTTTTGCAGGCACTCAGCCAGAACCCGCTCGGCATCAAGGAAAGAATAATGACGGCAAGGGCTCGTGCACCTGAAAACCAGAATGAACTGCTGGAGTATCGCCTCAGCCTGCGTCTCGGGCCGGTACACGCGCGCCAGAGACTTGGCATTGAGGAAGAGTCCGAGGCCCTGGTCTTCGGCAAGGATCACCATTCCTTTCACCTGGAAAACCTGACCAACGCCCCCGGGCTGATCCGCTTCTGCCTCAAGTGCCTCGGCCTGTTCCGCCGTGCCCAGGCCAACACCCTGAAACTGTCCACCGTTCACAACCAGTTCGTCATTCCCGACCTCCCGGAGGCCTTCGAAGGCTACCGCATCCTGCACCTGACCGACCTGCATGTGGATATGGACGAGGCTAACCTGCAGGCGGTGATTCGCCAGATCGAGCCTCTTGATTATGACCTGTGCGTACTGACAGGGGATTACCGGCGCCTGACCTGGGGCCCGGTTGATGAAGCTCTGGCGGGCATGGGCCGGTTACGCGCGGCGATCAAGGGCAAACCCTACGCGGTGCTCGGCAACCACGACAGCGTCCGCATGGTGCCGGCCCTTGAGGACATGGGGTACCAGTTACTGCTCAACGAGATGGCCCCCCTGGAACGCAACGGCCAGAAACTGTACCTGGCCGGCGTGGACGACCCTCATTTCTACAAGGTCCACAACCTGCACCGGGCCGGGGATGACATACCCGTCGGAGCCATCAGCATTCTGCTCAGCCACACCCCGGAGATCTGGCGCGAAGCGGCTCATGCCGGCTACGACGTGTTCCTGTGCGGCCACACCCACGGCGGCCAGATCTGCCTGCCCGGCGGTATACCGGTAACCCTGGACTCCGACTGCCCCCGCCATCTGGGCCGGGGTTTCTGGAAGGTCAACGGCATGCAGGGCTACACCTCCCCCGGCGCCGGCACATCGGTACTGAATGTCAGGCTGAACTGCCCACCGGAAGTGACCATCCACACCCTGACCCGGGGACCGCAGTAAGCTGCCTCAGTGGGGCTTGTCGCGAATCCCCAGCTGGTGCAGCAGCGGAGAAAGCAGGATGTTGGAGAGCGTGAACAGAACGACCACCAGCAAGGCGCTGGCCCACCCGACCGGCAGCCAGAAAATGGCGAGAATCATCGGCAGGGCCGCTTCCGGAATCTGATCCAGGCCCAGCGCCCGGGAGCTTGACTGCAAGCCCCTCCGGCGCTTGATGAAGCTGCTGATCATGTCACCCAGCAACCCCAGAAACCCGAACAGCGCGCCGAACAGGAAGCCGAGTCCGGTGACCAGTGAGAACAGGGCGCACGCCAGACAGCCGCTGACCAGCCCCCGCCAGGTCTTGCTTTTGCCCAGCACCGGCCGGCCATCGGACCAGAGCCGGTTGCCGTCAACAGGCTGATCCCAGCGCTCCCCGAGGATCCGGGCAGCCACCACGGGGGCGCCGTTGGCGAGCACCAGCATCACGTACAACTCCAGCGATAACAGCAACGGCCAGTGCTCCCTTCAGGTTGTCAGTCCAGTCCGCCCCGGGTCAGTTTCAGGGGATCCATCAGCTGCTCCAGTCGCGCCCGGCTCAGCCCGCTGCGCTCCTCGGCCACATCAATGACCGGCCGACCGGTGCGGTAGGCTTCTTTGGCGATATCCGCCGCCAGGCTGTAGCCGATCTCCGGGTTCAGCGCGGTGACCAGCACCGGGTTGCGGCCGACGCCGGCGTTCAGGTTATCCGTGTTGACGGAGAAATCCTTGATGGCTTTGTCCGCCAGGATATTAGCCGCATTGCTCAAAAGGCTGACCATATCCAGCAGGTTGCCCCCCACCAACGGCAGCATGACATTGAGCTGGAAGTTGCCGGACTGGCCGGCGATCGCCACGGCACTGTCCAGCCCCATCACCTGGGCCCCGACCATGGCCACCGATTCGGGAATGACCGGATTGACCTTGCCCGGCATGATGCTGGAGCCCGGCTGTAGCGCCGGCAGGCTGATTTCCGCCAGGCCGTGGATCGGGCCGCTGTTCATCCAGCGCAGGTCGTTGGCGATCTTGGTGAGCACAATGGCCACGCCCCGAAGCTGGGATGACAGCGCCACCGGCGCGTCCACTGCACTCTGGCCGACAAACTTGTGTTCCAGGGAGCGGAACGGATAACCGGTATTGCTCTTGAGGAACTTCACGAACTGCCCGGCGAATTCCGGTGCGGCGTTGACGCCCGTGCCTACAGCCGTACCGCCCTGCGGCACCGCCATCAGCTCGTCGGTTGCCGCCTCCACGCGCTGCTGGGCCGCCGCCAGCTGCTCGCGCCAGGTCCGAAGCTCCTGACCCAGGGTAACCGGCATCGCATCCATCAGGTGGGTTCGGCCGGTTTTCACCTGCTCGGAAAACAGTGCCTCACGTTCATAGATAACCCCGCGCAGGTGGGTCAGGGCCGGCACCAGGGATTCTTTCACCGCCATCACCGAACTGACGTGGATCGCCGTAGGAATCACGTCGTTGGAGCTCTGGCTCATGTTGACGTGATCGTTGGGGTGGATATCCACGCCTTCCTTCCGGCACAGGGCGGCAATCACCTCGTTGGCGTTCATGTTGGTACTGGTACCGGATCCGGTCTGGTAGCGATCCACCGGAAACTGGTCGGCATACTCACCGCTGACCAGGACATCGCAGGCCTGGACGATGGCATCGCGCCGCGCGTTATCGAGCAGGCCGAGGCTGGTATTGGCTTCGGCAGCCGCTTTCTTGATCTGCGCCACCGCCTTGATGAACGTGGCAGGCATGGGCTGACCGCTGACCGGAAAATTGTCGACGGCTCGCTGGGTCTGGGCGCCCCAGAGTGCATCGGCGGGCACATGGACTTCACCCAGGCTGTCCTTCTCCGTTCTGAATTCGCTCATGTTCCCTCCTGTCCGTCCGTCTACGTTGAGGTAATACCCGCAGTTACGAAGCCACCTCGCCTCCGTATCACTGCGCAACCCGTTCAGTCGTTGGCATGGCTCCGGAGGCGGACATGGTCGCAGATCCCCGTTACCTGCTCAAAGTTCAGAATCAGGGTGTGCACGGTGTTGGTATAGGTATCGTGCAGGTGGAACTTGAACCGTTGCTGCTTTTCCCCCTGTAGGAAGGCGTCGTACTCCCGGACCAGCTCGCGGACATCGCCGCCCTCGTTTTTGGTCCAGGTGGCGTTGAAGGGACCGAGCACGGCGCCGCCGGCCAGGCAGATGGTGACTTCGTGGTTGGTCAGTCCGGTGTCGGAATTGCTCATGGCGCTGGGTCTCCTGTTCCCTGGGGTTGGTGAGATAAGTGTAGACCCTGCAGGCAAAATCGTGGGCTCAGGAAACCGATCCCAGCAGGCTGGTAAGCAGCGCCCGGAGGCGGTTCGGTTTGACCGGTTTGTTGAGAATCGGAAGGTGTTGGCTGCGCATGAGCCGGCGGGTGTCGTCGCTCCGGTCAGCGGTGACGATCGCGGCCGGCACCTCGTGGCCCAGCCTGCTCCGCAGCCCGCGGATAGCCTCGCAACCAGTGAGCCCGTCATCCAGATGGAAGTCGGCCAGAATCACATCCGGTTCATAATCGTCATCGAGCATGGCCAGGGCCTCGGCCTCACTGCCTGCCGCCAGCACCTCACAGCCCCAGCGTTCCAGCAGCAGCCCCATGCTTTCCAGCACCGCCGGTTCATTATCGATGACCAGTACCCTGGCATTTTCGAAACCCTCGCTGATCGCCGCCAGGGGTCGCGGGGTAATCGTGGCCGGGGTCATCACCTCCTCCCCGGCCGGCAGTGTCACGGTGAAGCGGGACCCCCGTTCGGGACGGGATGCCACATCCACCTGGTAACCCAGGATCCGGCACATACGCTCCACGATCGCCAGGCCCAGGCCAACCCCCTGGCGCCCGCCGGTTCCCTGCGGCAACAGCTGGTGAAACTCGGTAAAGATTTCCCGGAGCTTGCTCTGTTCGATACCGACACCGGTATCCCAGACATCAATGCGCAGCTGGCCCCGCTTTTTCCGGACCGCCAGCACCACCCCGCCAGTGCGGGTGTAACGAAAGGCGTTGCTCAGGAGATTGCGTACAATCCGGGTCAGCATCCGTGCGTCCGTGCGAATCACGGCAGGGCGCAACCGGAGCCGGAATTCCAGGCCCGCGTTGGCGGCAACCGCCTCGAACTCCTCACCCAGGCCCCGCAACAGCTCTTCCAGGTTGACCGGGACCAGATCCGGCTGCATCGCCTGCTGATCCAGTTTGGAGATATCGAGCAGGTCCGCCAGCAATTCCTCGGCCCCCTCCAGCGCCCGGTGGACCTGGTGCACCATCCGGCTTTCCTGCGCCGGCAAATCGCTGTCCTGCAGGGCGGAAATCATCAGCCGGGCGGCATTGAGGGGCTGCAGCAGGTCATGGCTGGCCGCCGCCAGATACTTGTCCTTGCTGAGAATGGCGTTCTGCAATGCCTCGGTACGCTCCTCGACCCGCCTCTCCAGGTCGAGGTTCATCTGTTCCAGCTTCTGCCGTGCCTGGACCCGCTCGGTGATGTCAGCCACAAAAGCCTCCACCACCTCCGGCCCGAGATCCGGGCGGCGCAGCAGGGTAATGGCCACATGCACCGGGGTATGATCGGCTCGCTGCAGGCAGGTTTCCCGGGCACTGAGGCTGCCCTGATCCAACAGCTCCTGGCGGATGGTGTCGAACTCGGCGGAGCGACAGAACAACTGCTCCCGCAGGCGGATCACTTTCTGAGTGAGGTGCTCCGGGCTGTCATAACCGCAGATCCGGGCCATGGCCGGGTTGCAGGCCAGAAAGCCGCCCCGGAGATTGGCCTGGAAGATGCCATGCAGGGCATTCTCGAACAGCCACTTGTAGCGGTTCCGCTCCCGCTCCAGTTCGTCGATTCGGTCCTGCAGCGCAGGGTAGTAGTTCTTGCGCACGGACTGGCTTCCCAGCCCGAGCAGATCGCCTATTCCGTAGCCGGTATCCTGTTGATCAGAGGGCTTCTTCATAGACGACCTGAACATCCCTCAGGGAGGATTTACGCGGATTGGTGAGAATACAGGGGTCCTGCAGGGCATAGCCCGAAAGATAGGGAATATCGGAGTTGGTCACCCCGAGCTGGGCCAGGCGCGCCTCCAGGCCGACTTTCCGCTTCAGATCGATGATGCGGGTCATCAGGCGTTTCTTGATCTCCTGTTTGCCCATGCCCCGGGTGTCGATATCCATGGCTTCCGCCACGCGACGGAACCGGTCTTCCGCGGAGGGGAAGTTATAGGCCACCACGTGCTCGAGCAGCAACGCGTTGCACAGGCCGTGGGGCAGATCCAGGAAACCGCCCAGGCTGTGGGACATGGCATGCACCGCACCCAGGATGGCGTTGGAGAACGCCAGGCCGGCCTGCATCGAGGCCAGCATGATCTGCTCCCGCAGATACGGATCCGCGGTATTGGCCACCAGCGGCTCCAGGTTGCGATTGATCAGCCGGATCGCCTCCAGGGCATGAGTATCGGTCAGTGGCCCGCTGCCGGTGGACACGAACGCCTCGATAGCATGCACCAGGGCATCCACCCCGGTGCAGGCGGTCAGGTAGGCATCCATGGTCTCGGTTACTTCCGGGTCGATCAGGGATACATCCGGCACCACGGCCTTGCTGATGATGGAAAACTTGAAGCGGCGGTTGGGGTCGGAAATGATCGCGAACTGGGACACATCCGCCGAGGTACCGGCGGTGGTCGGGATCAGGATCAGGGGTGGCGGCGGATTGGTGATGGTATCTACACCCTCGAACTCCAGGATGCTGCGGCCATGGGTCGCCACGATACCAATGCCCTTGGCACAGTCCATGGGACTGCCGCCACCAATGGCCACGATGACATCACACTCACTGGACCGGTAGAGCTCGGCCCCGGCCATCACCTCGTCAACCTTCGGGTTGGGCGAGACACCGGTAAACACCGTCGACTGGATGCCGGCCTCGGTCAGCAGGTCGACGATTTCACCAACCCAGCCTGCCGCTGCAACGCCGGGATCGGATACCAGGAAGACATGACGGGCACCGAAGTTGCTGGCGAAATTGGCCACAGACCGGCGCGACCCTGCACCAAAAACGATTTCCGGTGAAACAAACTTGCGAAGCGCAGAGATGTCATGGCTCATGGAGGCTGTTCTCGTCGGCTTGTTGTTATAGGAATAGCCAACAGTTTAACTCAAGTGATCCGGCTGATCATTGGCCTTTTGGCTGTGTCGGCGGTAGAAACTGTGCAACCACTCGAGCATGCTGGCCTGGTTCTGACGCTGGCGAAAACCATGCCCCTCGTCCTCGAACCAGTGCAGTTCCGGTGCACCACCGGCCGCTTTCATGGCCCGGACCATGGCGCGGGTCTGGTCCGGCACCACCACCCGGTCCTGCCCGCCCTGGAAAAAGATCAACGGCGCACGAATCCGCGCCGCATGACGTAACGGGGTACGGGCCTGCCAGCGCTCCGGATGCAGGTCCGGGGATCCGAGTAGCCAGTCCAGGTAACCGGACTCGAACCGGTGGGTCATTGCCCGCAGTCTCATGGGGTCGGTAACCCCGAAAAGACTGGCGCCGGCAACAAAACGATCACTGCCGATCAGCGCCATCAGGGCAGTGTAGCCGCCGGAACTGCGTCCCTGGATGAACGTCCTCTGACCGTCCGCGAGACCGCGGGAGGCCAGGTAATCGGCGGCGGCGCTCATATCCGCCACGTCGATCTCGCCCCAGCGTCCTGCCAGGGCCTGGCGGAACCGGCGTCCGAAACCGCTGCTGCCCCGGTAGTTCACTTCAGCGACAGCGAATCCTCGCTGGCACCAGAACTGGATCTGGGGGTTGTAGACCGGGTAAGCCGCCGAGGTCGGTCCGCCATGGGCCATCAGGATCAGAGGTGGAGGTTCATGGATGTCAGGCTCTGGCGTGTACAGAAAGCCCTGTACTGGCAAACCATGACTGTCCGGTGCCGGGACAGTGAAGGCGTCGGGGCAAATGGCCGAATGGCCGGGGAACGGCTGCTCACAACCGGCGCGGATTCGCACCTCTCCGTTATCGGGGTTTACCTCGACTATGGCATCCAACCGGTCAGGAGAGCGGGCCACGCAGTAAAGCCGCCCGCGCCAGTGGGCCAGGGAGCGGAAATCGGTGAACCCCTCGGCCATCCGGACTTCGTCGGCGTTATTCCCGGCACGGACCCACAGTTCACCGGCGCCCTCACGATAGCGGACACGGGCCCAGCCGCCACCCAGCAAGGGGCAATGATGACGTTCTCCCAGCTGCCAGGGGGCATTGGCGTGATCCAGCCGGGACGCAGACGATGACTGCCAGGAAATCTCTCCGCCCTGCTGATCCAGACGCCAGGGCTGCCACCAGCCGTCGTGGTCGGACAGCACCCACAGGTCCTTGCCATCGAAAACCGGCTGCTGGATAGAGCCTTCCGCCGGCGCCGAAAGGCAGTGCAGGTTCTGCAATTGCCCGGTCGGATCGAGTTCCCCGGTCCAGAGCCGGGTACGCAACCACGGCATGTCCGGCAGTTGCCAGCTGATCCAGGCAACCTTCTGGCCATCAGCAGACAGCGCCGGAGCCCCGTAGAAGTCCTCCCCCTCGTGCAACACCTGTGGGCGACCGTCCCCTTCGATGGCGACCAGTTGCTGCCGGCCGCCAGTCTCGCGCACCGCCAGAATCCGGTTGCGGAAACCATCGGCAACCAGTCCGCCCCAGCTTGCTTCCGGCTCATCCAGCACCAGCGCCGGCTGCGACGACGATAGTGACACGGCGATCAGTTGTTGCCGGTCGGTGACGGCGATCACCCGATCGCCCAGCACCGCGAAGGAACCACCACCATAGCCGTTGATTCGGCTGCCTATTCCCGTCTTGCCAGTCAGCAGGGTTTTGAGTCCGTCGTCGCCGAGGTGCCGGATCACGTTGCCGCCGCGGTCGGGATCCGCTTCCAGCCAGAACAGCCCGGCATCGGAAACCGCCAGTTCCGCCCGCTGGGCATGGCCGGCACAGACCTGGTGCGCGCTCAGAACAGGAGATGACAGGGAGACACCCCCGGGTTGCCGGGGCCGTTCAGCCCCGGAAGAAAAGCCTGGAGTTGTTGGCATTGCGGTACACCAGCTCGTCAAGGCCGGCCGTGGCGTGATCGGCGGCTCTCCGTGCCGCCAGGATGCGGTCATGGTGTGGGGACTTGCTGCACACCGGGTCGGCGTTGTCGGCATTGCCCGTCAACAGGTAGGCCTGGCAACGGCAGCCGCCAAAATCCTTGTCCTTCTCGTCACAGGAGCGGCAGGGCTCTGGCATCCAGGCATCACCACGGTAGTGGTTGAAGCCCGGGCTGTCGTACCAGATCTCTTTCAGGCTCAGATCCTTCACATTCGGGAAGTCGATCGGCAGCAGGCGCGCGCTGTGGCAGGGCAAGGCGGTGCCATCCGGCGCCACCGTCAGGAACAGGCTGCCCCAGCCGTTCATGCAGGCCTTCGGGCGCTCCTCGTAGTAATCCGGCGTGACAAAGATCAGCTTCATGGCCGAGCCCCTGGCCTGCAGCCTGGCCCGGTAGTCATTAACCTCGGCTTCCGCCTTGTCCAACTGGGCTTTCGAGGGCATCAGCCCTTCCCGGTTCTGGAACGCCCAGCCGTAGTACTGGCACGTGGCCAGCTCGACGTAGTCGGCACCCAGCCGTTCACACAGCTCGATGATGTCCGGCATCTGGTGGATGTTGTGCCGGTGAATGACGAAATTGAGCACCATCGGGTAGCCAGCCGCCTTGACCGCCCGGGCCATGGCCAACTTCTGTTCGAACGCCTTGCGGGAGCCCGCCACGGCATTGTTCAGGTCCGGATCGGAGGCCTGGAAACTGACCTGGATATGGTCGAGGCCGGCCTCGGCGAAAGCGTCCACCTTGGCTTCGGTGAGCCCCAGACCGGAGGTGATCAGATTGGTGTAGTAGCCCAGTTTGCGGGCTTCGGCGATCAGCTCTGGCAGGTCGGGACGCACCAACGGCTCACCACCGGAGAAACCCAGCTGGGCAGCCCCCATTTCCCGGCCCTGGCGCAGCACGCTGAGCCACTGTTCGGTGGTCAGTTCCTGTTCGGTCTGGGCGAAATCCAGCGGGTTGGAGCAGTAGGGACACTGCAGCGGACAGCGATAGGTGAGTTCCGCCAGCAACCACAGTGGCGGTCCGACTCCGGATTGTGACGGTTGCGCGGTCATACCCACTCGATCCAGTGTTGTTGCTCGGCATCGTTCAGGAAATCCCGGACATCCGGCCCGAGATCGCCAGCCTCCGGAAACTGCTGCTGCAGGGACGCGACAATCGCGTCCACATCCCGCTGGCCATCCACCTCGTTGAGGATCGCCCCGGCGCTGCCATTGAGTTTCACCATCCCCTCCGGGTAAAGCAGCACATAGCAGTCCTGGGCCGGCTCCCACTGGAACCGGAAGCCACGACGGAAACGGGGAATCTGGCTCATGGTGTTCTCGCTCACAGTCCCCGGTGCCACACTTGCCGGTCGGTGACCGTGTGGTACGGGGGCGTTTGATGCATATAGGCCATGGTCAGCGCATCCAGCATAGACCACAGGATATCCAGCTTGAACTGAAGGATCTCAAGGGCGCGGGTCTGCTGGGCCTCGGTAACAAAGTGATCCAGGGTAATGCTGAGCCCGTGCTCCACATCCCTCCGGGCCTCCGACAGCCGCTTGCGGAAATAGCTGTAACCGCCCTCCTCGATCCAGGGGTAATGGGAAGGCCAGCTGTCCAGCCGGGACTGGTGGATCTCCGGGGCGAAAAGCTCGGTCAGGGACGAACAGGCCGCCTCCTGCCAGGTCGCCCGGCGAGCAAAATTCAGATAGGCATCCACGGCAAAGCGCACCCCCGGCAACACGTGGCGCTGATCGATCACCTCTTCCCTGGTCAGTCCCACCGCTTCGGCCAGGGACAGCCAGGCCTCGATGCCGCCGACATCGTCATCGTGGCCGTCATGGTCGAGGATGCGCTGCAGCCAGAGCCGGCGCACGCTGGCATCCGGACAGTTGGCCATGATGGCGGCATCTTTCTGGGGAATCCTGATCTGGTAGTAGTACCGATTGGCGACCCAGCCGCGGATCTGCTCCGGCGTACATTGTCCGCCATACATGGCTTTATGGTAGGGGTGGTGAATGTGGTAGTACTGCCCCTTGCTGCGCAAGGCCTGCTCGAAATCCTGGCGGTTCATGGCGGTGTTGTTCGCTTTGGCGTTCATGGCTGCCCCGACAGATCGATATGCATACCGTCCTCGGACACCTCGATGCCGTGCTCGACCAGTTCGGCGCGCTCGGGGGAATCCTCGTCCAGGATCGGATTAGTGTTGTTGATGTGAATGAGTATCTTGCGACTCGCGGGCATGGTGTCGAGTACCTCGATCATGCCACCGGGCCCGCTCTGGGCCAGATGTCCCATGGACTGCCCGGTCTTGGTGCCCACTTCCTGCCGGATCATCTCGTCGTCGTGCCAGACAGTGCCGTCCACCAGAAGGATGTCCGCCTTGCGCATCCAGCCAAGGATCCGTTCATCCGGCTGGCCCAGCCCCGGCGCGTACAACACCTTGGTCCCGGTGCGGGTATCCCGAACAAAGATGCCGATGTTGTCACCCGGATGCGGGTTGTCGCGCCGGGGTGAATATGGCGGCGCGTTGCTCAGCAGCGGAATGGCTGTCAACTGCAGGGACGGGGCACAGGGAATGCTGAATTCCACCTGTTCCGAAGCTTCAATCTCCCGCCAGCTCAGACCGCCATTCCAGTGCTTCAGCATGGTGAACAGGGGGAATCCGGAGCTGAGATCGTCGTGTACCTGGCGGGTACACCATACGTCCATGGGAAGCCCTTCGCGCAGGGATAACAGGCCGGTGGTGTGATCCACCTGGCTGTCCATCAGGACGATGGCACTGATCCCGGTGTCACGCAGTGCGTGGGCCGGCTGCATGGCCGGAAACGCGGCCAGCTGCGCCCGGATGTCCGGAGATGCATTGAAAAGGATCCAGTGTTCGCCGTCTTCGCTGACCGCAATGGAGGATTGGGTACGCGCCTGCGCATTCAGGGTGCCGTTACGGAAGCCTGCGCAGTTGCTGCAATTACAGTTCCACTGGGGGAACCCGCCACCGGCGGCGGAGCCAAGGATATGAATCTGCATGGAAAAGTCCGGAGAGGAAACGGCCAGCCCGACAGCGCTGGCCGACTCTCACTCAGCGGTTGGCGAAGTACATGGTGACTTCAAAACCGATCCGCAGGTCTTCGTAGGCTGGTTTGGTCCACATAATGCTCACCTCTTGTCATTGTCATCATTGTTCGAACATCGGGTGTAACAGCCGGCATCACCGACTACACCTACTTATACTAGAGACTGTGGAAAACGGCCAATATGGTACTTTAGAACTGTTCTTCGCCCCCTGAAAGTAGCACCGCCCTCGCTCCGAGGTCGAATTGAGACTCCCCTCGATCTCCCTAGCATGGAACAAGGAAAATAATAACTTTAAGGAGTCTCCTGATGGCCGGGCGAATCATGCTCTTGCTGCTGTGCCTTTCCCTGTTCCCGATACCTCTGCAGGCCGAACTGAACGACGCCAGGCATGCCGTTATCCAGGAGCTGTTCCCGTCTGCCACCGTCATTGAGGACAAGCTGGAAGACTTCCCGGTGTATCCGGTTTACCAGCTCCAGCAACTGCTCGGTTACGCCTACGAGTCCACGGACCTGAGCCGGCTCCAGGGCTTTGCCGGCAAACCCATACGGATGATGATCGGGCTCGATACAAAGGGCCGCTTTACCGGGGTCAAAGTGCTGGACCACCACGAACCGGTATTCCTGCACGGGCTGGGCGAAGAGCCGATGTTCGAGTTTGTGGACCAGTACGAGGGCCGGTCCCTGCGGGAGCAGATCATCGTGCAGTCATCGAACTCCTCCCGCTCTGGCAAAACGTCGGAGGGAGACGTGGTCTACTTCGATGGGGTCAGCAAGGCCACCGTTTCGGTCCTGATCATCAATGACACGGTCCTGTCTTCCGGCCTCAAGGTAGCGCGCCAGAAGCTGGAGGCTTTCGCTCAGGCTGCCCCCACCCGCGCCCGGCCGGACTTCTTCGAACCACTGGACTGGAACCGGCTGATTGAACGGGGCTTTATCGGCAGGGCCACCGTTCCGGTCGAGTCCGTAGAGGAAAAGCTCGGCCGCCCGCTGTCCGATTACCCCGCCGACCTGAATCCTGCCGATAACGAACCGTTTGCCGAGCTGTTTTTCGCCTACATGAACTCGCCGATGGTGGGCCGGAACCTGCTCGGGGACGACGGCTATCGCCGTTTCATGGAGCGGCTGGGGGAGAATGAAAGGGTTATGCTGGTTGGATCCAGGGGCGTGTTCCCCCATGTCAGTCCAGACTTCACCCCGGGCAGTTCGCCCGACCGCATAGGCCTGGTGCAAAACAACCTGGCGGTGGAGATGCGGGATCTCAACTGGCTGGACCAGAGCCTGCCCCTGGTGGCGGAGGGGATGCCCGAATTTGAAGCGGCGAACCTGTTCCGGATCGGCGGCAATGCCGGCTTCAACCCCGGCGCCGAATCCCATCTCAAGCTCCATATCGAACTGGCACGAAACCACCTGATATCAGACAGTGCCACCTTTGATCTGCCGGTTTCCTTCAATGAGCAGCTGTTTGAAACGGTGGAGATTGCCGCACCGGCGGAATCGACCCGCGAGCCGGTGTGGGTCGGTCTGTGGAAGGAACGCTGGTGGCAGATTGCCCTGCTGGTGGCCAGCCTCACGGTGCTGACGATTGTTTTTGCCAAACAGAAAACCTTCAGTCGTCACCCGAAACTGCTGCACCGGTTCCGCTGGGGCTTCCTGTTTTTCACCCTGTTCTTCATCGGCTTCTACGCCCAGGGCCAGCTGTCGGTGGTGAACATCTATACCCTGTTGCTGGCCATCTGGGACGGCTTCTCCCTGGATGTATTCCTGCTCGACCCGGTGATCTTCATCCTGTGGACCTACACCTTAATCACTCTGTTCATCTGGGGGCGCGGGCTGTTCTGCGGCTGGTTATGCCCTTTCGGTGCCCTGCAGGAAATGGCGGCCTGGCTGGGTGAGAAACTTCGCTTCCGGCAGATCAAGGTGCCCGAGCACTGGCACCGCCGGCTGATCCTGCTGAAATACCCGATCCTGTTGGGGCTGGTGGGCACCGCCTTCTATTCCCTGACGCTCGCCGAGCAGCTGGCCGAGATCGAGCCATTCAAGACCAGCATTACCCTGGTTTTCTGGCGTTACTGGCCTTTCGTCGCCTATGCCGTGGGTTTGCTGGTGATCGGTATGTTCATCCACAAGTTCTATTGCCGTTACCTGTGCCCGCTGGGCGCCGGACTGGCGGTATTGGGCCGTTTCCGGCTGTTCAGCTGGCTGGAGCGCATCGACCGCTGCGGCTCGCCCTGCCAGCACTGCAAGAACGAGTGCGGCATCAACGCCATTCGCAAGGACGGAAGGATTGACTACGACGAGTGCATCCAGTGCCTGGAGTGCGTGGTGATCCTGAGAGACGAGAACCAGTGCGTGGACAGCATCATCCGGAACAGGCAGGAGCAGAAGCAGCGGGCGCAGATTCTTGCCACCGATGCCGCGGGGGCATAAATGCCACGGGGTCTGATGAAAGCCTTCATCTGACCCCTTTTTTAGGTCGAGACTCCGAGGCTGGACTTGAAAATGGGGTCAGAAGAAAGCGTTCTTCAGACCCCTACTCCGAAGTCAGGACACAAATCCCGGGGTCTGATGAAAGCCTTCATCTGACCCCTTTTTAGGTCGAGACTCCGGGGACTGGACTTGAAAATGGGGTCAGAAGAAGGTGTTCTTCAGACCCCGTTTCATGCCCGAGACAAGAAAAAAGCCCCCAAGCGGGGGGCCAAAGAGAGATCATTCACATCCATGTGGGGACACGAAGCGCGGGCCCACGGGCCCGCGCACCGAGGCGTTGCGGTCCGAAGAAACCCCGCGGGTGGGGGTCGTAGCTGACCAGCATGTTCTTGGTCTGCTGGTAGTGCTCGAGCGCCATCTTGTGGGTTTCGCGGCCAACACCGGACTTCTTGTAGCCACCGAAAGCGGCGTGAGCCGGGTAAGCGTGGTAGCAGTTCATCCAGACCCGACCGGCCTGAATGTTGCGACCCATGCGATAGGCGAGGTTGGTGTCGCGGGTCCAGACGCCAGCACCCAGGCCGAACTCGGTGTCGTTGGCAATCGCCAGGGCTTCTTCCTCGGTCTTGAAGGTGGTAACACCCACCACCGGGCCGAAGATTTCTTCCTGGAACACGCGCATCTTGTTGTCGCCCTTGAACAGGGTCGGCTGGATATAGAAGCCGTTGTTGAACTCCTCGTCCAGATGCTCGCGGTCGCCGCCGGTCAGCACCACGGCGCCTTCCTGCTTGCCGATCTCCAGGTAGGACATGATCTTGTCGAACTGTTCCTTGGACGCCTGGGCACCCACCTGAACGTCGGTATCCAGCGGGTTGCCGCGCTTGATGGCCTTGGTGCGCTGGATGACCTTCTGCATGAACTCTTCGAACATGTCTTCCTGGACCAGGGCCCGGGACGGGCAGGTGCACACCTCACCCTGGTTGAAGAACGCCAGCACCAGACCTTCCACACACTTGTCGACGAATTCAGGCTCGGCCTGCATGACGTCGGAGAAGTAGATGTTCGGGGACTTGCCGCCCAGCTCCACGGTGGACGGAATGATGTTGTCGGCAGCGCACTTGAGGATGTGGGAGCCCACCGGGGTAGAGCCGGTGAAGGCAATCTTGGCGATGCGCTTGCTGGTGGCCAGGGCCTGGCCGGCTTCGATGCCGTAGCCGTTGACGACGTTGAGTACGCCCGGCGGCAGCAGGTCACCGATGATTTCCATCAGCAGCAGGATGCTGGCAGGGGTCTGCTCGGCTGGCTTGAGCACGGTGCAGTTACCGGCAGCCAGACAGGGGCCCAGCTTCCAGGCCGCCATCAGCAGCGGGAAGTTCCAGGGGATGATCTGGCCGACAACGCCCAGCGGCTCGTGGAAATGGTACGCCACGGTGTTGTGGTCGATCTCGCCCATGTGACCTTCCTGGGCACGGATGCAACCGGCGAAGTAGCGGAAGTGATCGGCTGCCAGCGGGATGTCGGCATTCAGGGTTTCACGAACGGCCTTGCCGTTGTCCCAGGTTTCGGCGACAGCCAGTTTTTCCAGGTTCGCTTCGATGCGATCGGCAATCTTCAGCAGGATGTTGGAACGCTCGGTGGGCGAGGTCTTGCCCCAGGCCGGCGCGGCCTTGTGTGCGGCGTCCAGCGCCAGATCGATGTCTTCGGCGGTGGAGCGTGGAATCTCGCAGATCACCTCACCGGTCACCGGCGTGATGTTCTCGAAATACTGGCCTTTGACAGGCGCCACCCACTCACCGCCAATGTAGTTCTCGTAGCGGGATTTAAAGGAGACGACAGAACCTTCTTTTCCGGGTTGTGCGTAGATCATGTTATCGACCTCTTGTTGTGTTTATCGCATGGCAACGCGGCCTTTCGCGTTTACCCATTCAATGTAGACCCCGATCCGCAATAGTTGAATGATGCGATAGAGGCGAAAAACTCGTTCATTGGTAGTAGATGTACGAACAAAGTCAGGCGCACTGAAAGGGACGCCCCTGCGCACCGCCACTGTGCGCTCGCACTCAATCGGTGCTCTTTGCACTGGAAAGCCCACGCCTTTCCCCTTGAAACCAAAGACTTACCAATCTGGCACAGACTTCGCAAAGGCTATAGCACGCAGCGAGACGTCGGTTCCTGAAACCACAATCAAAGCGCGACAATCTGACAAATGGTCAACTAGGGTTCCGGCCTGTTTTGCCGAAATAAAGGTAATGCAGGTGCCTGGTCCGAGAGTTGACGGCCTTTTCCAAGGCTACACGGCGGGACAAAAGCCCGGGAGGATCGATCAGTTACTGACGCCTCTCGTGTTTCTGAAACCCAAGCCAGGAGGAAAAGGCCATGCTCGAAACGGCATCCCCCCTCTACGACGATCTGATTCCCGGCGGATCCCACTGGTCCTTCATCATGCGCCGCGGCCACGTGCTGCGCCTGATTGACGAGCTCGGCGGCACCAACGTCGGCATGCTGATGTACAACCCCGAGAATCCCCTCGAACGCTACAACATGCCCGACACCCTGAAGAACCAGCACACCTTCCTGCTGACCAAAGGGCATGTCCTGTTGTCCGACATGGGCCGGGTCTTCGCCTCCATCATCCGCGATGACCTGGGCTGGCATGACACCGTGTCCGGCACCTGCAATGCGGATCTGGTGGCGCAGCGCTGGGGTCGCAAAACCTATCAGGAAGCGCACAACCAGTATCACCGCAACGGCTTCACCAGTTTTCTCAACGAGCTGGCCAAGTACGGCCTGGGCAAGAAGGATCTGACCGCCAATCTGAACTGGTTCAGCAAGGTAAAGACCGATAACGAAGGCAACATGGCGTTTGTCAGTGATCACTCCCATGCCGGTGCCACCGTGGACCTGCGCTTCGAGATGGACACCATTGTGGTGCTGCACACCTGCCCGCACCCGATGAACCCGGCCACTGACTACCCGAGCCGCCCGCTCAGGTACCAGCTGTTCAAGGCCGCTCCGGTGACCGATGCCGATCCGTGCAAGACCTCGTCGCCGGAGGCCACTCGGGCCTTCGCCAATAACGCCCTGTACCACCTGTTTCAGTAACGGAGGCCGGAGATGATCAAAGAAAGCACCCTGCACCCGGAAACCGCCAGCTTCAGCGAAACCGTGCCTGCCGGTGACTACTTCCTGAAAGTGGTCAAAGCGGGAGAAACCGTCCGCATCCTGGATCTGGAAGGCAACCAGGCGGCCGATACCCTGTTCTACAACGCCCATAACCCGACCGAACGCTACAGCGCCGTGGACACCATTCGCGAACAGGGCAACGTGTACCTGACCGCCGGCTCGCAGCTGATCTCGTCGGAAGGCAACGTCATGCTCAAGATCACCGCCGATACCTGCGGTCGCCATGACACCCTGGGCGGTGCCTGCGCCGCCGAGAGCAACACCACCCGCTATGCCCTGCACAAGAAATGCATGCACGCCTGCCGCGACAGCTGGCTGGTGGCGGTGACCGAACACGAGGAGCTGGGCATGACCAAGCGGGACATCACCCACAACATCAACTTCTTCATGAACGTACCGGTCACTGCCGAAGGTGGCCTGACCTTCGCCGATGGCATCTCGGACGCCGGCAAGTACGTGGAACTGGAGGCGAAGATGGACGTGCTGATGATGATTTCCAACTGCCCGCAACTGAATAACCCCTGCAACGCCTATAACCCGACCCCGATCGAGGTGCTGGTATGGAGCTGAGCAGCAAGGTAACCAAAGTCCTGATCGCCAATCGCGGTGCCATCGCCTGCCGGATCATCCGGACCCTGAAAGCGATGGGCATCACCTCGGTGGCGGTCTATGCGGAGGCTGATTTCGACTCCCTCCATGTGCGCCAGGCCGATGAGGCCTGGTCTCTCGGCGAAGGTAACGCAACGGCCACGTACCTGGACCAGGACCGGCTGTTTGAAATCCTCCGGGAAAGCGGCGCCCATGCGGTTCATCCGGGTTACGGATTCCTGAGCGAGAATCCGGAATTTGCCCGCCGGTGTGAAGCCGAAGGCGTGGTGTTCCTGGGGCCGACACCGGAGCAGATGGAACAGTTCGGCCTCAAACACACTGCCCGGGCCCTGGCCGAAGAAGCGGGCGTGCCACTGTTGCCGGGTACCGGCCTGCTGACCGGTTTGGAGCAGGCGGTGGCCGAGGCTGACAGAATCGGCTATCCGGTGATGCTCAAGAGCACTGCCGGCGGTGGTGGTATCGGCATGTCCCGCTGCTTCAGCGAGAAGGAGCTGCGCAAGAGCTTTGAATCGGTGCAGCGGCTCAGCCAGAACAATTTCAGTAACAGCGGTGTATTCCTGGAGAAGTTCGTCGAGCACGCCCGCCACATCGAGGTGCAACTGTTCGGGGATGGCCAGGGTACCGTGGTGGCCCTGGGCGAACGGGACTGCTCGGCCCAGCGTCGCAACCAGAAGGTGATCGAGGAGGCTCCGGCACCCGGCATCGCCGACGATATTCGCCAGGCCATGCACCGGACCGCACAAGCCCTGGGCGAGTCCATCGCCTACCGCAGTGCCGGAACCGTGGAGTTCATCTATGACCCGAATACGGCCGATTTCTACTTCCTGGAGGTGAACACCCGCCTGCAGGTGGAGCACGGAGTGACCGAGCAGGTATACGGCGTCGATATCGTCCGGTGGATGGTGGAGCTGGGGGCCGGCAGCCTGCCCGATCTCAATCGGCGCGCGGCCGCGCTCAAACCGCAGGGTCACGCCATCCAGGCGCGGATCTATGCCGAAGATCCCAACAAAGATTTCCAGCCCAGTGCCGGCCTGCTTACCCGCGTCGAATGGCCCACGGATGCGAGCCTGCGGATCGACCACTGGATCCAGCCAGGTACCGAAGTATCCCCCCTGTTCGATCCCATGCTGGCCAAGGTGATCGTCCACGATCAGGACCGGGAAGCCGCCAGAGAGAAGCTGCTCCGGGGCCTGGCGGATACTGGCCTCTACGGCATCGAAACCAACCTTCTCTACGTCCAGCAGGTTCTGGAGGATGTCCGCTTCCGGGAGGGCAGACTCTATACCCGGACCCTGAATGAATTCCGTTACCTGCCGCCGACCGTCGATGTCATCTCCGGCGGAACCTTGACCACAATCCAGGACTACCCGGGTCGGGTCGGTTACTGGGAAGTAGGCGTGCCGCCTTCCGGGCCTTTCGACAGCTATTCCTTCCGCCTGGGCAACCGGCTGCTGGGGAACGACAAGACCGCTGCCGGCCTTGAGATCACCCTCAAGGGACCGACCCTCAGGTTCAACCGTAGCAGTCAGATCGTGTTGGCGGGCGCAGAACTGGAAGCGAGCCTGGATGGCACACCCCTGCCCTTCTGGCAGGTAATCGATGTTCCCGCGGGGTCAACCCTGACCCTGGGGGCAGTCAAAGGTGCCGGTGCCCGCGCCTATGTGCTGTTCCGTGGCGGCCTGGATTGCCCGGAGTACCTGGGCTCCCGCGGCACCTTCACCCTGGGCCAGTTCGGGGGCCATTGCGGCCGCGCCCTGCGCGCCGGTGACGTGCTGCACCTTGGTAATGCTGAACCGGTTGCAGCTGTTGAGCCGGGCAAGGGCATGAAGCCCGCCATCGGCAAAACCTGGTCCCTGCATGTGACCTATGGACCCCATGGCGCTCCGGATTACTTCACCGAGGAAGACATCGAGACCTTCTTCGACAGCGAGTGGGAGATTCATTACAACTCCAGCCGCACCGGTGTGCGCCTGATCGGCCCGAAACCGGCGTGGGCCCGCAGCGATGGCGGCGAAGCGGGTATGCATCCGTCCAACATCCATGACAACGCCTACGCCGTCGGCACTGTGGATTTCACCGGCGACATGCCGGTCATCCTTGGCCCGGATGGCCCGAGCCTGGGCGGATTTGTCTGCCCCGTGACGGTGATCAGTGCCGATCTCTGGAAGCTGGGCCAACTCAAGGCCGGAGACAAGGTGCGCTTTGTGCCGGTTACCCAGGACCAGGCCGTGGCCCTGCGCGAGGCTCTGGAAGAATCCCTCGACACCCTGATTCCGGCCACCGTCAGCGTCACTCCGACCCGGGCCGAAACCCCGATACTCCGTGCACTTTCCTCCAAAGAACACGAAACCGGAGTGGTCTACCGGGCCGCCGGCGACAACTACGTGCTGGTGGAATACGGCCCCATGGAACTGGATATCCGGCTGCGCTTCCGGGCCCATGCCCTGATGCTGTGGCTGAGGGAGCAGGCTCTTCCTGCGATCCTGGAACTGACGCCCGGCATCCGGTCCCTGCAGGTGCACTACGACAGTCAGGCCCTGCACGACAGTCAGGCCCTGCGCCAGACGGACTTGCTGGACCTGCTGGTCAGTGCCGAAAAGGAACTGGAACAGCAACCGGAGTGGGATGTGCCCGCGCGCATCGTGCACCTGCCGCTGTCGTGGGATGACGAGGCCTGCCAGACCGCCATCGCCAAATACATGCAGTCGGTGCGCAAGGATGCCCCCTGGTGCCCGAGCAACCTGGAGTTCATCCGCCGGATCAATGGCCTGGAGAGCATCGACGAGGTCAAAAAGACGGTCTTCGATGCCAGCTACCTGGTCATGGGCCTGGGCGATGTCTACCTGGGTGCGCCGGTCGCAACGCCCATGGATCCGCGCCATAGACTGGTCACCACCAAGTACAACCCGGCCCGGACCTGGACCGCGGAAAACTCGGTGGGCATCGGCGGCGCTTACCTGTGCATCTATGGCATGGAAGGTCCCGGTGGCTACCAGTTTGTCGGGCGGACCCTGCAGATGTGGAACCGCTACCGCACCACCGAGCAGTTCGAGCCCGGCAAGCCCTGGCTGCTCCGGTTCTTTGACCAGGTGCGTTTCTACGAGGTCGGCGCGGACGAACTGAAACGCATCCGCCGTGACTTTCCCAACGGCGACTATCCGATCAAGGTCGAGCACACCCGCTTCAACCTCAGGGACTACCAGCAGTTCCTGGAAGATCACGGCCAGGAAATCGCCGAATTCACCGGCAAACGCCAGCAGGCCTTCGATGAGGAACTGCAGCGCTGGATCGAGTCAGGCCAGATCAATTTCAGCGCCGAGACGCCCATCGAGGATACCGGCGAGGACGACATCACCAACCTTCCCTCGGGCCAGCACGCGGTGGAGAGCCACGTCGCGGGCAACGTCTGGGAATGCCTGGTGAAACCAGGCCAGATGATCGAAGCCCAGCGCCCGGTGGCGGTGGTGGAGTCCATGAAAATGGAAATCGAACTGCTGAGCCCAGTCGGTGGCCGTGTGATCGAGGTCCGCCGCGAGGCAGGCCAGGCAGTCGCTCCGGGCACGCCGGTGGTGATTGTGGAAGAACAACCAGCCTGACGCCAACAACTGAAAACGACATAACCAGACGGGCATGGCCCGAGGAGAGCTACCATGAAAACACGTAATCTGAGCAAACAACTGGGCGCCGGTGTACTGGCCGCCTCCCTGTCCATGGGCGCCCTCGCCCAGGAAAAGGATTCCTTCAGCATCGCCTGGACCATCTACGCCGGCTGGGTACCCTGGCAGTACGCCGAGGACTACGGAATCATGAAAAAGTGGGCCGACAAGTACGACATCGAGGTCGATATCGTTCAGGTCAACGACTACATCGAATCCATCAACCAGTTCACCGCCGGACAGTTTGACGGCGTTGTGGCCACCAGCATGGATGGCCTGTCCATCCCGGCGGCTTCCGGTGTCGATACCACCGCCCTGATCGTCGGTGACTACTCGAACGCCAACGACGGCCTGGTCTCCAAGGATGCCAAATCCATGGAAGAGCTCAAAGGCGAGACCGTACACCTGGTGGAGCTGTCCGTGTCCCATTACCTGTTGGTTCGGGCGCTCGATACCGTTGGTCTGGAAGAACGCGACATCAGCGTGGTGAACATCTCCGATGCCGATCTGGTGTCCGCGTTCCAGACCGACGACGTGCGCCATGTCGCCACCTGGAATCCGCTGCTGACGGAAGTTGCCAACTACCCGGGCGCAACCCCGCTGTTCGACTCCAGCCAGATTCCGGGTCACATCAAGGATCTCACACTGGTGAATACGGAGACTCTCGAAGATAACCCGAAACTGGGCAAAGCCCTTGTAGGTGCCTGGTATGAAACCATGAGCATTCTGGCTTCCGATTCCGAGGAAGGCGAGGAAGCCCGGGCCTTCCTGGGCGAGCTTTCCGGTACCGACCAGCTTGGCTATGAGGCTCAGCTGGATGGCATGAAAATGTTCTGGAAGCCGGAGAACTCGGTGGAGTTTATCCGCAGCGAGGAAGCCCGTGAGGCAATGGACAGCGTTCGCCAGTTCTCTTTCGAGAAGGGCCTGCTTGGGCAGGGCGCTATGAGCCCGGACTTTGTCGGCATCGAGTTTCCGGATGGTTCAATCATGGGCGACAAAACCAACGTGAAGTTTCGATTTAACGACAGCTACATGCAGATGGCGGCTGACGGGAAGCTCTGAGCTCATCCTGCTTGCCTGATTGGGAGTGTGAGGGCACGATTTGGTTCGTGCCCTCTTTTTTTTGGCTTGGGTGGGGGAGCCTTTCCAAAACCCGCTCCTTCGGCACGTCCCTGTGACGCTTGAGCTCCGCCATCCATGGCTCCGCACAGTTTTGGAAAGGCTCCCCC
>NZ_JAWLHI010000005.1:0-92489 GCF_041690455.1 Marinobacter sp. | reverse complement strand
GCATGCAGACCATGGCTGAACAGCTCGGTGGTCGTGTGGCCAGTTCCGAAAAGCGGGAATTCGGCTATGCCCAGGTGAAAGTGCGCGCCAAGGGCCCGCTGCTGGCGGATATTACCGACCACCTGACGCCAGCCGGGGAGTCCTTGCTGGACGTGTGGATGAGCCATGGTGACAAGGTTGTGGTCATGCCGGAAGGCTTTGAGCTGCTGGCCTCCACCGAGAGTGCGCCGATTGCAGCCATGCAGGATACCAGTCGCAATCTCTATGGTGTGCAGTTCCACCCGGAGGTAACTCATACCCTCCAGGGCAAGCGCATTCTCGAGCACTTTGTGATGGATATCTGTGGTTGTGAGGCGCTGTGGACGCCGGCCAAGATCGTGGACGATGCCGTGCGCCAGATCCGCGAGCAGGTCGGGAGCGATAAGGTGCTTCTCGGTCTCTCGGGCGGTGTGGACTCATCGGTAACCGCAGCGCTGCTGCATAAGGCCATCGGCGAGCAGCTGACCTGTGTGTTTGTCGATAACGGCCTGCTGCGTCTCCATGAGGGCGATCAGGTCATGGACATGTTCGCCAGTAACATGGGCGTAAAGGTCATTCGCGTGGATGCCGAGGACCTGTTCCTGTCCAAGCTGAAAGGCGTGGATGACCCGGAGCAGAAGCGCAAGATCATCGGCAATACCTTCATCGACGTGTTCGATGATGAGGCCGCGAATATCAAGGACGTGAACTGGCTGGCCCAGGGCACCATCTATCCGGATGTGATCGAGTCTGCTGCTTCCAAGACCGGAAAGGCACATGTGATCAAGTCCCACCACAACGTGGGCGGTCTGCCGGAAACCATGAAGATGAAGCTGGTGGAGCCGCTCCGGGAGCTGTTCAAGGACGAAGTGCGCCGGATTGGTCTCGAGCTTGGCCTGCCCTACGACATGGTTTACCGTCACCCGTTCCCGGGACCGGGCCTGGGTGTCCGCATCCTGGGTGAGGTCAAGAAGGAATACGCGGATATCCTTCGCCGTGCCGATGCCATCTTCCTGGAAGAGCTGCACCGTGCCGACCTGTATCACAAGACCAGTCAGGCCTTTGCTGTATTCCTTCCGGTCAAGTCCGTTGGTGTGGTCGGCGATGCCCGCCGTTATGAGTATGTGGTGGCCCTGCGCGCCGTCGAGACCATCGATTTCATGACTGCCCGCTGGGCGCATCTGCCGTATGACCTTCTGGAGAAGGTCTCCAACCGGATCATAAACGAGATCAGCGGTGTATCCCGGGTGACCTATGACATCTCGTCCAAGCCGCCGGCAACCATTGAGTGGGAATGATCTGTAGTCCGGGCTGAGCGGGCAGGGATGAAGACGGGGTCAGATGAAAGCTTTCATCTGACCCCATTTTCACCGCCCCCAATTTTATCCTTCCAGTCCTGAGCAGCCCCCGGGGTCAGAAGAAAGCCTTCTTCTGACCCCATTTTCACCAACCAGAATCCCGACCAACCATGCCCCAGCCCAAGAGCGAGGGCGGGAAAGACATCGGTGAGCACATTGAGATACTGGTGCCCCTGTAGAGTATGTTATTGCGATCGGCGAGATCCGTATCCACTGCCACGGCATCCGAATCCATTGGATCGACCTCGCTCATTCAGCGGTGGCATTTCTGCTGCTGCGTAAAAACCTTAGATTATTGTCCGGGATTTGTTGACCACTAGATCGTTGGAGTTTAGAGGTACAAAAAAAGCCCCATCCATTGAGTGCCCGGTATGCCATCCCTGTAACTCTCTAAAAATGTGCGTTGGTAGCGGCTCTGGTGGCTGAAACGTCCTTCCTATGCTACGTTTTTTTATCTAGACGACCCCAATACCAGCCGAAACAACATATGATTCATTAAGACTGAATCGACCGCCACTTAAAGCCAGACGGAACACTGGTGCATTTTCCGTAGATACCGGTGATATGGCCAGGGCTTGCCCCTGACCATCCAGAGGGTTAGCAGGGAGCGATAACCATCAAAGCGTTCAGATTCTGGGCACGCACAGGGAATGGGCTGCGCCATGATCGGGATACCGAGCTGTTGCGCGCGGAGCTGTTCAGTATTGAGCAGTTGAAGCGTCATGCGGTCACCCTTGCGGGGCGGCATCAAATCGATCCGCGGCCTGGGGCGGACCGGCTGCTGCCGCGCCTGGCGGACAACGCCCGTGTTCTGCTGGCAGCTTACGACGTCGTTACGGCGGCCGCAACGACGGGGCAACGGATCGTGCCCACTGAAGCCTGGTTGCTTGACAACTTCTATCTGATCGAACAGCAGATCGGCCTGGCGCGACGGCATCTTCCACGCGGGTACAGCCGCCAGTTGCCACGCCTGGCTGATGGAGAATCTGCCGGTTTTCCCCGGATATACGACCTGGCGCTGGAGTTGATCTCCCACATGGACGGTCGTGTCGACAGCGACAATGTCACTCAGTTCATCGCCGCCTACCAGAGTGTGGAAACTCTGAAACTGGGCGAGTTGTGGGCCTTCCCCATTATGCTGAAGCTGGCGCTGCTGGAAAATCTGCGCCGCGTCGGCGTACGCATCGCCCAACGGCGCGAGGAGCGCGACGCCGCCATCAGGTGGGCGGACCGCATGCTTGAAGCGGCAGAAAGTGAGCCCAAGCAGTTGATCCAGTTGCTGGCCGAGTTTGCCCATGCCGATGTACCGCTGACCGCGTCGTTTGTGGAAGAGTTTTACGACCGGCTCCAGGCGCAGGAGCCCGCCATGGCCTTCGTGCAAACCTGGGTCGAACAGAAATTGCTCGAGCAGGGTACCACCGCAACGAAGTTGTCGGAGGCTGCCGGGCGGACGGCCGCGGCCAACCAGATATCCATCGCCAACAGCATTGGCAGCCTTCGCTTCATCGGCGCCATGGACTGGAAGCATTACGTGGAGTCGCTGAGTGTCGTCGAAAAGACCCTGTGCGAAGACCCGTCAAGCATGCACGCCCACCAGGATTTCGCCACCCGTGACCGCTACCGACATGTTATCGAGGATGTTGCGCGGGGCAGCGGGAGTGACGAAGCGGCGGTCGCACGGGAAGCCATTGTTCTCGCCCAGGCGGCTGCCGCACAGCGGGGCCGGCAAGATCGCAGCGCGCATGTAGGTTACTATCTGATCGATCGGGGACGCACACATCTGGAGCGTGCGGTCGGCTGCTGCCCATCGTTTACAACCCGCGTGAAACGGGCGAGCCGGCCTTTCCGCCTGCCACTCTATCTCGGCGCTATCCTGTTACTGACGTTGCTTACGACGGCAGGCGTGCTTTATACGCTTGATGGATTCGAACCCACTGACTGGCGCTACTGGTTCATTGCAACCACGGCCATGGTCAGTACCTCGGCGCTGGCGGTCGCGCTGGTAAACCTCGTCGTCACGCTGTTGTTGCCACCGCGTGTATTGCCACGACTGGATTTCTCACAGGGTATTCCCGACGTTCACCGCACCATGGTGGTGGTACCCACGTTGCTGGGCAGTCAGCATGAGGTCGATCGTCTGATCGAAGCCCTGGAGATACGCTATCTCGGCAATCGCGATCCCAATCTGTACTTCGCCCTGCTGACAGATTTCCCCGATGCGCCCGAGCAAACCCTGCCGCAAGACGCGGCTTTGATTGCGTACACGCGCGCAGCGGTCGAAGCACTTAACGAAACCTACCGCGATGACCGTCCCTGCATTTTCTATCTTTTTCACCGGCCGCGCCTGTGGAACCCGTTCGAGCGGGTGTGGATGGGCTACGAGCGCAAGCGCGGCAAGCTCGAGCAGTTCAACGCCCGGCTCCGGGGCGGGGCGGACACTGCTTTCTCGGACATCGTCGGCGATCAGTCCATCCTTGCCTCGATCCAGTACGTCATCACCCTGGACACCGATACGCAATTGCCCCGCGACACGGCGCACACCCTGGTCGGCAACCTGGCGCATCCACTCAACCGGCCGATTTACGACGACGCCAGGGAGCGTATCGTAGAAGGTTATGCGATCTTGCAACCGCGCGCCTCGATCAGCCTGACCAGCGCTGGCCAGTCTCGATTTTCCAGACTTTTCGGGGGTGACTCGGGCATCGACCCCTACACGCGCGAAGTGTCGGATGTCTACCAGGATCTGTTCGGGGAAGGCTCGTTCATCGGAAAGGGCATCTACGATGTCGATGCGTTTCGTCAGGCTGTTGATGGACGCTTTCCGGAGAATCTCATCCTCAGTCACGACCTGCTGGAAAGCGGCTACGCGCGTTCGGGCCTGGTGACCGATGTCGACCTCATTGAGGAGCAACCGGCCAGTATTGCCACCGAGTCCAGTCGGCGCCACCGATGGATTCGCGGCGATTGGCAGCTTGCTGGTTGGCTGCTGCCACGCGTGCCAGGACCACCTGACGTAATTGGCGCGAGATCAAAGCGGCAGGCGAATCCGCTGTCAGCGCTGTCGCTGTGGAAGATTTTCGACAACCTGCGACGCAGCCTGGTGGCGCCGGCGCTCCTTGCTCTTCTGGTAGGGGGATGGCTTGTTGGTCCGGGCCCCGTGTGGGTGTGGACGGTGCTGGTTGTGGCGGTGGTGTTCCTTCCGCCCATCCTGTCCACCCTGATCGAGCTGATTCGCAAGCCGGAAGAATCTGAATGGTTGCTGCACCTGAGCCTGACCGGTAAATCCGCCGGCCGTCCGATCACGCTTGCCCTCCTGACCCTGGTCTTCTTGCCCTATGACACACGAATTGTCCTGGGAGCGATCTGGCGCTCGGGCGCGCGCATGCCGTTCACGCGCCGTGGCCTGTTGATATGGCAATTGCCCGGCTACGCACGCCGCAACGCCTGCAGGTCGCTGACTGATTTTATCCGGGAAATGTGGGTTGCACCGGTTATCGCAGTGGGCGTGGCCCTGGTTCTGGCGGGGAGCACATTGGCGGCGGGGCTGGTCGCAGGCCCCATCCTGCTGCTGTGGCTGGTGTCGCCCGTCGTCGGCTGGTGGATCAGCCGGCCGCTGGTCGCCGCCAGTCCCGGCTTGAGCATGGAGCAACAAGTCTTTCTGCGCGTTGCGGCCCGTCGCACCTGGCGCTACTTTGCGGATTTCGTCGGCCCGGACGACAACTGGCTGCCACCTGACAATTTCCAGGTCTATCCTGCGCCGACCATTGCGTCGCGAACTTCACCCACCAACATCGGCATGTCGCTGCTGGCCGACCTGGCTGCGGTCGATTTCGGTTATCTCACGGTGGGGGAGTGTCTGCACCGTATCGACAATACACTCAGCACAATGGAAAAGCTGGAACGCTACCGCGGCCATTTCTACAACTGGTACGACACCCGAACGCTGGAGCCGCTTCACCCTCGATACGTCTCTTCAGTAGACAGCGGCAACCTGGCCGGCAGCCTTCTTACCCTGCAGGCAGGGCTGGCCGAGCTGAAAGACCAGCCGGTGCTGTCGCTCAGCGCGCTGCAGGGCTTGCAGGACACCCTGCAGGTGTTGGCCGAACAGCTGCCTGCCTCACCGGCCCCCGAACTGGCGGAACACATCGGCGCGCTGCAAGACACCCTGCGCGACCTAACACGTGAGGGACAGCCGCTGACGCTGGCTGCCGCCGTCAGCGCGCTGGACCGGATTCTTCGCACCGACAAAGCGCTGTTTTCCTGGTTGCCGGCGGATGTCGACATTGATGGCGAACTGGTTTACTGGGCGCGGGCGTTCGACCAGCAATTCCGTTCGCTTCGCGATGAACTCGGAAGTCTGGTGCCCAAGTCGTGGCAGGGCAGTGCGCTTCCAACCCGGATGGAGCTGGTCGCTACAGATGGTCGCACCGGTGGCGCCGGCGCGAAGGCACAACTCGACCTCATCGATGACCTGATGAATCGTTGCCAGGATCTGGCAGTCATGGATTTCGAATTTCTCTACGATGCCGAACGCGGTCTCCTGACCATCGGCTACGACGTCAGTGAACGCCGTCGCGATCCTGCCTGCTACGACCTTCTGGCTTCGGAAGCTCGCCTGGCCAGCTTCCTGCTTATCGCTCAGGGACAGGTGCCGCAGAAGCACTGGTTCACGCTCGGCCGTCTGCTGACCAGTCATGGTGGCGACGTCAGCCTGATTTCGTGGAGCGGCTCTATGTTCGAATACCTGATGCCTCAGCTGATAATGCCCAGCTACACCAGTACCCTGCTGGAGCAGACCTGCAAGGCTGCCGTGTCGCGCCAGATCGAGTACGGCCGTCAACGCGCGGTGCCCTGGGGTATTTCCGAGTCCTGCTATAATGCCACCGACTTCGATCAGGTTTACCAGTACCGGGCCTTCGGGGTACCTGGCCTCGGCCTCAAGCGTGGGCTGGGCGACGACATTGTGATCGCACCCTACGCCAGCGCACTGGCACTGACGGTGATGCCGCAGGAAGCCTGCCGCAATCTGCAGACGCTGGCTGATCAGGCGTTCCTTGGCGCCTACGGCTTCTACGAGGCGATCGACTACACGCCCACGCGTGTGCCGCGGGGCAAGCCGCACGCCATCGTGCAGACTTTCATGGCCCATCACCAGGGCATGAGCCTGCTGGCCTTTGCCCATGTCTTGTTCAACCAGCCAATGCAGCGCCGCTTCATGTCCGACCCGCTCGCGCGGGCAACCGAATTGCTGCTGCAGGAGCGGGTACCGAAGCGAGGCGAAACCCTGCATCCGCACGCGGCCGAAGCCAGCGCCGCCGCCCGTCCTCCCAGCGCAGAAGCCGGTGCAACCATGCGCGTGTTTACCGACACCGAAACCCGGTTCCCCGAAGTTCACCTGCTGTCGAACGGCCGTTATCACGTGATGGCGACCCATACTGGCGGTAGCACCAGCCGCTGGGGTGACCTTGCCGTTACCCGCTGGCGCGAGGACGCCACTTCCGACAACTGGGGCACCTTTATCTACCTGCGTGACCGCGACAGCGGAACATACTGGTCGACGGCGCACCAGCCGACCCTGCGCCAGGCCGATCACTATGAAGCGATCTTTGTGCAGGGGCGCGCGGAATACCGGCGGCGTGACCATGCGATCGAAGCACACACTGAGCTCTGTGTGTCACCGGAAGACGATGTTGAGATTCGTCGCGTCAAGCTTACTAACCAGTCGTCCCGCACCCGCCACATTGAGGTGACAAGCTTTGCAGAGGTTGTGTTGGCGCCGCTCAACGCGGACCTGGCCCATCGCTCGTTCAGCAATCTGTTCGTACAGACTGAAATCCTGCCCGGGCGGCGGGCAATCCTCTGTACCCGACGCCCCCGCACGCCAGGCGAGCAGGTGCCCTGGATGTTTCACCTGCTGGCCACGCCCGGCTCGGTAGCCGACGAGCCATCCTGTGAGACCGACCGGGCCCGTTTCATTGGACGAGGCCGCACGGCAGCCAATCCGATGGTGATGGACAGCGAAGACCGGCCATCAGCCTTGTCGAACACGCAGGGGGCGGTGCTTGACCCCTGTGTGGCAATCCGTAGCACGCTGACCCTGACCCCGGATGAATCGGCAAGGGTACAGATCATTTCCGGTGTTGCTGAAACGCGCGAGGCAGCATTGACGCTGCTCGAGAAATACTGCGACCGCCACTTCGTCGAGCGCGCGTTCGAGATGGCCTGGTTCCAGAGCGAGGAGGTGCTGCGGCACCTTAACGCGACCGAAGCCGATGCCCAGAAATTTGGCCGCTTGGCCAATTCTGTCATTTACGGCAATGCCCTGCGCCGTGCGGCGCCGGATATTATCGCCCGCAACCAGTTGGGGCAGTCAGGACTGTGGCGCTTTGCCATCTCGGGAGATCTGCCCATCGTCCTGCTGTTCATCGGCGACCTCAACCGCATCAATCTGGTCAAGCAGGTGGTGCAGGCGCACGCCTATTGGCGAATGAAGGGCCTGGCCGCCGACCTGGTGATAGTCAACGAAGGTTTCTCCGGCTATCGGGCGGAGCTGCAGGACCTGATCATGGGGCTGATCAATGCGGGACCCGAAGCGCAGGTAATCGATAAACCGGGCGGGATTTTCGTGCGGCGTGCCGAAGAGCTTACCGAGGATGAGCGTGTGCTGCTGCAGACCGTGTCCCGCATCGTCTTCAGCGACACCGCCGAGACCCTGATCGAGCAGGTGGATCGCCGTGTGTCAACAGGACGCCGATCAGACCTGTTGAAACCTTCGCAGCAGGCGGGCGCCGAAACTGTTTATCCGCTGGAGCCGCGCGAGCTGATTTTCAGCAATGGCGTTGGTGGCTTTACCCCCGATGGTCACGAATACGTCGTCACCCTCGAACCCGGACAGACTACGCCGGCGCCCTGGGCTAACGTCATCGCCAGCCCTCACATTGGCACTGTTGTCAGTGAGAGCGGCAGTGCCTATACATGGGTGGAAAATGCGCATGAATTCCGCCTCACCCCCTGGTACAACGACCCGATCTCCGACAGCAGCGGCGAGGCGTTCTACATCCGCGATGAAGAAACCGGTGCTTTCTGGTCGCCAATGCCGCTGCCTGCCCGTGGCCGCTCCGGCTACGTGTGCCGGCACGGCTTCGGCTACAGCGTGTTCGAGCACTTTGAGGCTGGCATCGCCTCGGAGCTCTACACCTATGTCGCCATGGATGCGCCGGTCAAATTTGTAGTGGTCAAGCTGAGCAACGAGTCGAAGCGTACGCGCAGCCTGTCGCTCACCGGGTTCTGGGAGCTGGTGCTGGGCGAGTGGCGGCATGCTAACCAGATGCACATCGTCACCGAAATCGACCTGCATACTGGCGCGCTGTTCGCCCGCAATGCCTACGGTCGCGAATGTGCCAACCGGGTGGTGTTCGCACAGATCAGCGAGCGCGAGCGGACGGTGAGCGGAAACCGCACCGAATTTATCGGCCGTAACGGTGCGCTGGCCAGTCCGGCGGCGATGCGTCGGAAGCGGCTGTCGGGCAGAACCGGCGCCGGCCTCGATCCGTGCGCCGCGATCCAGACCCGGATCGAACTCGACGCCGGCCAGGAACACGAAATCGTGTTGGTCTTCGGCGCAGCCGGCAACGCTGACCAGGCCCGGCATCTTGTCCAGCAATTTGGTGGACAGGCCGGCGCGCGTCAGGCACTGGAAGCGGTTTGGGAGCACTGGAACCACACCCTGGGCGCGGTCAATGTCGACACTCCGGACCCCGCGTTGAACGTGTTGGCCAACGGTTGGCTGGTTTACCAGACCTTGTCGTGCAGGTTATGGGGGCGCAGCGGTTACTACCAGTCCGGCGGTGCTTACGGCTTCCGTGATCAGTTACAGGACACCATGGCGTTGATTCACGCAACACCGTGGCTGGCTCGCGAACAGCTGATCCTCCATGCCGGACGGCAGTTCCTCAAGGGTGATGTGCAGCACTGGTGGCACCCGCCGAGCGGGCAGGGCGTACGTACCCATTTTTCCGACGACTACCTTTGGCTGCCCTATGCTACCTGCCGCTATGTGCGGGCGACCGGCGATACCGGCGTGCTCGACGAGCCTATCCATTTCCTGGAAGGGCGTGAGTTGTATGCAGAGGAGGAGGCTTACTACGACCAGCCGCAACGCTCTCCTGAGGCGGCCAGCCTGTACGAGCATTGCGTGCGTGCGCTCAAGTACGGGCTCCGCTTTGGCCCCCATCATTTGCCGCTGATGGGCTGCGGCGACTGGAACGATGGCATGAACCTCGTGGGCAAGGACGGCCGCGGTGAGAGCGTATGGCTGGCCTGGTTCCTGGTCGAGAATCTCGAGTTGTTTGCCAGCCTGGCCCGCGACCGCAATGATCAGGATTTTGCCGAGCTGTGCAGTACCCAGGCGACAGAACTGCGCAGCAACATAGAGGCCCAGGCCTGGGATGGGGGCTGGTATCGGCGCGCTTATTTCGACGACGGCACTCCACTGGGTTCAACCAGCAACGACGAATGCAAGATTGATTCGATCAGTCAGAGCTGGTCCGTCATCTCCAAAGGCGGTGACACGCTGCGGGCCCGACAGGCGATGATGGCGGTAGACCAGCACCTGGTGCGCCGTGACCAACAGATCATCCAGCTGCTCGACCCGCCCTTCGACAAGTCATCCCTCGAGCCAGGCTACATCAAGGGCTACATACCTGGAGTACGGGAGAACGGGGGCCAGTACACGCATGCCGCAATCTGGACTACGATGGCGTTTGCCATGCTGGGCGACACCGAGCGTGCGTGGGAACTTTTTGCCATGCTCAATCCTGTTAACCACGGTAGCAACTCTGAGGCAATCAAACGCTACAAAGTTGAGCCATACGTTATGTGTGCGGATATCTACGGTGTGTCGCCGCATATCGGCCGTGGTGGCTGGACGTGGTACACGGGGGCGGCAGGCTGGATGTACCGGTTGACTGTAGAAACGCTGTTGGGTCTGCATCTGGAAGGCGGCCACCTGCACCTTGCACCCTGTGTTCCCGCTGCCTGGGAAAGCTACAATATTCACTACCGCTACGTAGATACCGTCTACCACATCACCGTCAGGCGCATTGGTGAATCTTCAGGGCGGGTAACCTGTGTAACTGTGGACGGGAACAGGCTTTCCGATACACGCATTCCGCTAACCGACGACCGCCAGGAGCATTTTGTCGAAGTAGACCTGGGCGGCTCGTAGTCGGTAGCGGCCAGGCTACTCGTCGGTTCTTCTCATTTCATGCTCTTATGTGTGTTTTCGCACAGACGCACTGGTGCCCGGGCACCGATCCTGAGGGTGTGAGTTCGCGGCGGTTAAATACCGCAGTATCCGCTGGGACATGGTCCGCGCCAGGAGTGAACAGGCGCAAATTCGGTAAACCAGACAAGGAATTTGTCATGATCAGAGTCAAAACTGCGGTAATCAGTATCTGCCTTCTCGGCGCACTACCCATGGCAGCATCCGCACAGTCCTCAGAGTTCGGCCCACAGGAAGGCGAGCGGGAGTTTTCCCTCTCTGGTACCGGTAGTAACGACCGGGATTTCAACAGCGGCAGCTTCGGAATCACCGGCGATCTTGGTTGGTATCTGAGGGATAATACGGTTGCCGGCGTCCGCCAAAGCATCAATTACGCCGACATCGAAGGGGAAGGTGTCACGGACGATTTCTGGAACGGCTCAACTCGTGGTTACCTCAACTATCAATTTCTTGATGATCGTGCGCGACCCTTCGTGGGCGCCAGCCTTGGCGGCATTTACGGTGATGGGGTCAAGGACAGTGCCTTCGCTGGCCTGGAAACGGGTTTAAAGTACTACGTGCTGAAGAAGACCTTTTTCCTCGCCCGCGCTGAGTATCAATTCCTGTTCAGCGACACCGATGATGCCACCGATGCGTTCCAGGACGACGGAATCTGGGCCTATACCGTAGGCCTGGGCTACAACTTCTGAAGCACGTTAAAGCGCTGATTTGGTGAGGTTGGAGCCCGGGACAGCTTGCAGCAGTGACATGAAAATCCATAAATGCTGGCGGTTCGAGCGGATCTCGATTGTCCGCGTCCCCAACTTCCCGGAGAACCATGATGGCTGCGAACCGGCTGCGTTTTGTTTTTAGTCGGATCAAGGAGCGCTTATGGGTCAGGCCACTAATCGTACCTTTGAAGACGACCCCCGCTTCGGGCTCATCGTCTTGTCCGAAATTGCAGACAAGGCGCTGTCGCCCGGCGTTAATGACCCGGGAACCGCAATTGACGTCATTGGCACTTTGGTAAGGCTGTTTACGCTTTGGCAATCCCCGCCCGAAAAGGAACGGCTCCAGGCAATCACCACCGGCAGCGCGACCATGGAAGAAATGCGCACCAAGCCGGAATTCGTGCGCATCACCAATGCGGGCATGCGTGAGAGCCACGTCCACGACGTGACCATCGCCAAGGAAACGCCCAACTACCGTATCGGTTAAGAAAGACCCAGCTGGGTGGCCCCCGGGCTCCGGAAGACCTGTTCGATCGTGGTATCCCTGTGCTGGGCATCTGCTACGGCATGCAGACCATGGCTGAACAGCTCGGTGGTCGTGTGGCCAGTTCCGAAAAGCGGGAATTCGGCTATGCCCAGGTGAAAGTGCGCGCCAAGGGCCCGCCGCTACGAATACGTGGTGGCCCTGCGCGCCGTCGAGACCATCGATTTCATGACCGCCCGCTGGGCGCATCTGCCGTATGACCTGCTGGAGAAGGTGTCCAACCGGATCATCAACGAAATCAGCGGTGTATCCCGGGTGACCTATGACATCTCGTCCAAGCCGCCGGCGACCATTGAGTGGGAGTGATTCCACCTCTGGAACCGAATGGCTCCACAAAGCAGTGAATCAATTAAAAACCCATTGTGATCAATGGGCTTTTTTGTGCCCGAATAGACAACGCGCTGTGCTCCCGGCTGACTCTGGCGGAACATGGATGGATGCGGTTACAGGGTTGTTGTCTACACTACATCATGGGGTGGCTACAGAGAACGGGCAGCGTGATGCTTGAGATCATCGGCGCGGAATCCATGGGGGTACGCAGCCTGTGTTGCCGGGTGACATTGCCGGAGCAGCGGGTTGTCATTGATCCGGGGGTGGCGCTCGGGTACGTACGTTACGGGCTGCTGCCCCATCCCGAGCAGATCGCCGTCGGGCGGCGGATACGGGAGCGAATCCTCGAGGCGCTGGAGGATGCAACCGATGTGGTGTTCAGTCATTTTCATGGTGATCACGTACCCCTGGTAAATGCAAATCCATACCAGCTATCGGTTCACAGCCTGCCACCCGGTTTCCGGGAATTACGTGCCTGGAGCAAGTCAGGTGACGATCTTTCGAAAGTGATGAGCGACCGACGCCAGGCCCTGCTCGAACTGCTGGGAAACAACATGCGGGATGCCGAAGGGGTGACTGCGGGGAGGTTGTCTTTCTCCCGGGCTGTGCCTCATGGAGCGCCGGACAGCAACAGGGGTACAGTGATGATGACCCGGGTGGAAATGGATGATGGCGTTTTCGTCCATGCCTCCGATATCCAGTTGCTGGATGCTGCGACGATCGATCTGCTCATTGACTGGCGACCAGATGTTGTCCTGGCTGCCGGGCCACCGCTCTATCTCGATCGCTTAAGCAGCACCCTGCGGGAAACAGCCTGGAATAATGCGGTGCGATTGGCGCAACACATCGAGGTGGTCATCCTCGATCACCATTTGATGAGAAGCCGGGAAGGCGCCGAGTGGCTGGATGCGCTGTCAAACACCATTGGCAGGCAGGTCTATTGCGCTGCCGATTACATGGGCCAGCCGCGGCGACTACTGGAGGCGGAGCGAGAACAGTGGTACCAGAAGATACCTGTGCCAGAGGGGTGGCATGAAGACTATGCCCAGGACAAAAAGGGGAAATAGCACATGCCAGCTCGTCGATTGAAAACCAGCCTCAATAAGACTACGCGGACATTCGTGAATCTGCTGCCGATCGTCTTAGGCATGCTGTTACTGACAAGTCTGGCAGTAACCCTGTTTCCGGAGAGTCTTTCGGCCGGCTTGTTCGGTCACAGCGACATTCTGGATAGCCTGATTGGCGCTTCGATTGGCAGCATTGCGGCAGGTCATCCGTTGACCAGTTATGTTCTGGGTGGGGAGTTGCTCAGAAGTGGCGTGAGCCTGATTGCCGTGACCGCCCTGGTTGTAAGCTGGGTCAGCGTAGGCATCGTTCAACTTCCGGCCGAGATGTTAATGCTTGGTCCGCGCTTCGCAATTTACCGCAATGTGATCTGCTTCTTCAGCGCGATCACGATTTCGTTTCTTTGCGTCTACACGCTGAGAGTTATCGGGTAGGTCGCCAATGGTACGTTCCAAAAAGAAAACGGGGCTAGGTGGCTGGTTGTTCTTGGCGCTGGTGCTCGCAGCTTACGGAGTAACTGCAGCCATCGATGCGGAGGCGCTTCATTTTTTCGCAAAAGTGATGGGCAGTGTAGTACCAGCTCTGGTGATTGTATTTTTTCTGCTGCTGGCAGCGGACCTTTTGCTTCAACCAAAATGGATCAGGCGCAATCTTGGCAGGGAGGCGGGCGTAAGAGCCTGGCTGCTGGCTGCTGTTGGTGGGGTGTTTGCCTCTGGTCCCGTTTATGCCTGGTATGCCCTGGTGGGGGAGCTTCGCGAGAAAGGGATGCGCGCGTCGATAGCTACTGTTTTTCTTTATAGTCGTGCAGTCAAACTGCCGCTGCTGCCACTCATGATTCACTATTTTGGCACCGCCTACACCCTGGTGCTTTGTTTGTACCTGCTAGGGTTTTCTATCGTGAATGGTCTATTGATGGTGAAACTTGAGAATCGTGAAATAATCTAGGATTTGTTTGAGGCCGCTCGACAGCCTTGCTGAAGTCATCCTGCCATGCATCGGTGACCGTCCCTGCCCCGGCATGACTCACGTGGATCGATCATTCTTAAAACTTTGGCTGGATTCCCATGGTGTGCTATAGATCCTCCAAAGCCAATGAAGGTCAATTGTCGACTTGTATCGATAACGTCACAGAACGATTCGGTCTCACAACCATCGCTTTTTGGTAAGGATTCAAAACATTACGGCAAGGGTTCTTCGTTGGAAATTCTTAATGCGGACCTGGAGATCGTAAAGGAGATGAAAGAAATCATTTCCCAGCATTGAGGTCATACCGGAGAAAGCCATGGACTATCGACATTTCAATAATGTTGAAGAGGTGACTTATGCCCACACGGAAGAAAAAAAGCACGAGACTTCGCCGCAGCGCTATGCATGGCCTGAATGGAGACGCGAAAGAAGGAGATTTCGAAGCGTTTGTTTCCGCGATCATAGATAAGGGAGCCAGGAAGAAAGTTTTTACGGCCAGGGAGGTGATCTATCGCGAGGGTGATCAGGCCGACAAGGTATTCATGATTCTTGACGGTATGGCCAAATTGCTCAGTTATCTGCCAAACGGTCGTGCGCGTATCGTCCGATTGCACAGTCTCAACCATTGGCTTGGATTGGAAGCGTTGCTTGACCAGCCTTACGAACACACTGCCATCGCCGTTGAAGATGTGGAGATGGTTTACGTGTCCATGAATGACCTGCATCTTCTCGAACGGGACAATCCGCGGCAATACTGCGAGCTGCTCAAACAGGGTTACAGAAATCTGGCCCTGGCGGACAGGTGCCTCGCGGATTTCTCGACCGGAGGAATCAGGTCCCGGGTGGCGCGGTTGGTGGATTTCCTTGCCAAGCTTGAATATGGTGAAGCAGCTAACCGGGTCGAGCTGTTAACGGTTCATGAAATGGCGGATATGCTAGGGGTTACGCCGGAAAGCGTGAGCCGGATTCTGGCAGAGTTCAAACGCAACGATATCTTGCACAGAATGAGCGACCACCTGGACGAGGTATACGAAATAAAAGCCGAGCAACTTCAGCACGAAGCTCGACAGTAATCATTCAGCGGCACATTAATCCCGAATGTGGGGGTGAGGGGGTCGGAGGTGGTCTGTGGGATCACAACTGAAACTCGCGGACTTCCCCCGGTTTGA
Organism: Marinobacter sp.; assembly: GCF_041690455.1. GTDB lineage: Bacteria > Pseudomonadota > Gammaproteobacteria > Pseudomonadales > Oleiphilaceae > Marinobacter. Next base: position 77,046 of record NZ_JAWLHI010000005.1, on the reverse strand, counting down.
ACTCGTGGATATCCGAGACAATACCAATTCGGATCGGCTTTTCTTCGGAAGGCTCCGTGCTGATCCGCAAACGGCTGGGTGTAACATACAATCCCAGCAGATGTTGGCGGTAACGGACATTGAGTGTGAGGCTACTCAGCCCCTCAGGCAGACTCGGATTCAGCCACAAGACATCGCCTCGGGTCTCGATACCAGTAAAGCAGCGTTGGATGAGATCTACAGTGCCGGCCATGGCACCGGTGTGGATACCTTCCGACGTAGTGCCTCCCTGGATGTCGGCGACATCACTGTCGAGCGCTTTGGCGAAGAGTGGCCAGGCGCCTGGACGATCTGCCCGCGCCAATACCCAGGAGTTGACCACCCGGCTCAGAGTGGAGCCGTGGGAAGTGCGCCGCATATAGTAGTCGATATTGCGGGGAATGGTATCGTACTCGAAGGGATAGCCGAGATGCGTAAACAGTTCTCCGAGTTCCTCTGACGAAAACAAGTAGAAAAGCATCAGAACGTCGGCCTGCTTGGAAGCCCGATAATTATTTGCGCTATCCCCCGAGGCTTCCAGGATCCGGTCCAGTCGCTGAATATCACCATACTTTTCACGATAACCTTCCCAACCGAACTCTTTCAGTTCCTCGTAACCTTCGAACTGGCTGATGATGTCGTTGTCAGAATCATCCTTATGAAAAGGCACATGCATATTGCGGCTTACCTTATCCCAGTGCTCGAACTCCTCTGATGACAGATTCATTAGCTGGCAAAGTTCGGTAAAACGCTTGCTCGGCAGGATTTCCCGAAGTTCCAGCGCGCGCAGCAGTACCCACACCGCCATGATATTGGTGTAGGCGTTGTTGTTCAGGCCGGGGGTTTCGGCAGTTGGATAGGCATCGTGATATTCGTCCGGGCCCATGACCTCGAGAATTTCGTAACGTTCGAGTCTTTTATTATAGGAAGCAATGCTGGCCCAGAAGCGGGCGATCTCGAAGAACATTTCCGCCCCATAGAAAGACAGAAACTCCATATCACGGGTAACCTGATAATACTGCCAGACATTGTACGCCACCGCTGCATTGATGTGGCGCTGGAGGTGGGAGTTGTCGGGTATCCAATTGCCTGACTTCGGGTTCAAGTGTAGCCGCTGACTTTCCTCACGACCGTTACTGCCGCTCTGCCAGGGATACATGGCGCCTCGATATCCGGCGATGCGCGCGGCGCGACGTGCCTCATCCAGGCGGCGATAACGATAGCGAAGCAGCGCGCGGGTGATTTCCGGCATACGGAGGTTGAATAGGGGGAAGATGAATAGCTCGTCCCAGAAAATATGACCGCGATAGGCCTCCCCGTGCAGACCGCGTGCCGGCACCCCGACATCCAGATCCATAACATGAGGTGAAATGGTCTGAACCAGGTGCAGGATGTGCAACCGCAGATTACGTTCGGTTTTTTCTTCCTCTTCTGGATCATCATGTTCGATGTCGAAGTCAAAACGCTGCCACAATTGCTTCCACATCAGGTTATGGCAGCTGGCCAAAACATCGAACGTCGGGGCTCGGGCAATCGCCTTGCGCGCTTCCAACCCTGGCTCGCTGATGGCATGGTCGCGGGAGGTATATAATGCAACGACCTTCTCAATGCGCAAAGGCTGCTGCGGGTTGAGCCGGGTTTGGTAGTGGTGGGCAATGTAGCCTTCGGCTTGGTCCACCGCCGGTGCCGGAGTGATGCATTGTTCACCGCGCCACAGACGAGTCGTTGCGGCCTGGACGATACGAATGCGGGACTGGCTGGTTTCGACTTCCAGCCAGAAGGTATCATCTGCAATGGATTCGGCTGTCCCAGGATTCAGGTGGCGTTTGTTCAGATCACGGTAGCGCTCAACACCGGCATTGACGACCTGGCCGTCCAGTGCGCTGCGTACTTCAATGCTACCGCTCCAGTCCTCGGCATGAATGCTGGTTTCCAGGGCAGCGAGGTGCGGATGTTCTATGGAGACCAGGCGTCGTTGGTCGACGCGGGTATGTCGCCCGTCCGGATCGCAAAAGCGAATCGTCCGCGTGAGAATGGCCTGTTTGATATCCAGCTCTTGATGGTAGGAAAGGACATTGACGTTGCCGACGTCGAACCAATTGCCGTTTTCGATGCGGAAGGTAAGCGCCAGCCAATTGGAGGCGTTGACCAGGCTTTCGTTCTCGATGGTTTCACCGGCGATTTGGGTTTGCAGCCGGTTATAACAGCCGGCGATGTAGGTGCCGGGATAGTGGGTCCCACCCGCCGACGACTCCGGCGCGGCACCGCGGCTGGCGAAGTAACCATTACCCAGTGTGCACAACGCCTCTCGCAGCGCCTCCTGTTGGGGGTTGAATTCCTCGTAGACCAGTTTCCAGCCGTTCATGGGCCGAGTCTCGCCAGTTTGTCGCTCAGTTGATTGAGAAATTGTTGCACCGCGTCGGGGTCGTCAAGGCGGTAGGCAGCACAGGTCGGCTGGTCTCTCTCTGCTACCAGAATGCCTATTCCGTCTGCCGCCAACTCGCGGAAAGCATCCTCGTCGGTTATGTCATCCCCTATATACAGAGGAATAAAGCGGGCCGGATCCGTGTCCAGGGCCCGCATTAGCCAGCGTAGTGCTTTGCCCTTGTCCCAATCGATATCCGGTTGTAGCTCATAGATTTTCTTGCCAGCCGTCAGGCGAAGCCCGGTATGCGAGGAGTTTATTTGATCGACCACCTGTTTGACGCTGTCCACCTGGTCTTGCGCTACCTGACGGTAGTGCGCGGTGACAGCAAATCGCTTGCGTTCCACCAGGCAACCCGGAATCGCGCCCAGTTTTTCGCGCAGGCTGTGTTCCGCGGCATCGAGCGCTGGCAGATAGTCACGACCCTCCTGATATTCGGTGCGCTCGCCCTTTGGTCCGGAGATGTCGAAGCCGTGACTGCCGGCATACCAGATGCCCTTTATGCCAACCCGGTTGCGCACGTCACCGAGATCCCGACCGCTGACAATGGCGATCTTACATAGCCTGGCTAGCCGTTGCAGGGTTGCACGCATGGTGTCGCTCAATATCGCGTCATTCGGATGGGGCACGATAGGCGTCAGGGTGCCGTCATAGTCGAGAAACAGCACCGGCTCCCGATCATGGGTCGGGACTATCTCGTTCAGATGGTCCAGGGCTGAAGGCAGTTGTCTGGTGGGTGGCGTATCCCCACTAGCCGTCACTATGTGTAATTCACCAAGATCAGCGACGACAACGTCAGCGCCATGTTCGAGCAACGCCTCCGCCTGGTCGCCGCGATTGACGCCGATGACACGTCCGAAGCCTGCGGCCTGGGCCGCCTGTACGCCTGCCGTGGCGTCTTCAATCCCTATACAACGATGCGGCTCGCTTGCGAGGCGACGACTGGCCTCGATGAAAATGTCCGGAGCCGGTTTGCCCGCCAGCCTGCATTTTTGCAGTTCCACGCCATCGACGCGGGTGTCGAACAGGTCGATGATTCCGGCGGCTTCCAGCACCGCCCGGCAGTTGCGGCTTGAAGAGACCACGGCGGTGCGGAGTCCGGCCCGGCGTAATGTGCGAATGAGGCTAATGGTTGATGCATAAACCTCAACGCCCTCGTGGCGCAGCTTTTCCTGGAACAATTCATTTTTGCGGTTGCCAAGGCCGCAGATCGTTTCCTGATCGGAACCATCATCCGGCTTGCCCTCGGGCAGGTCGAGACCGCGTGATTGAAGGAAACTGCGCACACCGTCATAGCGCGGCTTTCCGTCCACATACCGGTGATAATCGGTCTCGATGTCGAACGGTTCGGAATGCTCGCCTTCCGCCGTGTGTTTCGCCAGGTAGTCGTCGAATGTCGTCTTCCATGCCGTGGCGTGCACCTTGGCCGTCTGCGTGATCACGCCATCGAGATCAAGCACCACGGCATCGAAACGGTCTGATGAGAGAGCGACACCGGCGGTGTCTGTCTTGTTCACGGTGGACTCTCGTGCTCTGTCAGATTGTCGTACGCGCGCTGCCACATTGCGACGCTCCGGCCACTATATTCGCTTTTTCAAAGCACCATCACGTGGTAGACCAGTCCCGGTCATTGAAAAATATCAATGGGAGAAAATGCCCTGGTGTTGTTCAGACTTTTAACAGTTTTGATAACCGGTGCTTCAGTTCTTCCTTGGCGGGACGGGCCTGCGCGAAAATCTCATTGGCGCGGTAGAACTCCAGGGCACGAACGTCAACAATACGCGGGGCGAGATAGATCGCAGGTTTCTTATGTCGACGCTTCTCACTCATGATGGCGTGCTGCATGACTTTGGGCGCATTGAAGATTGTTTCAAAATAGCTGGGCATCAGCGCCTTCGGTTTCGTTCGCTCACCGATAACGTCAATGCCGATGACAAGATCGCAGTCTTCGGTTAACAAATCGTAAGGTACAGGATTGACCGTGCCGCCATCGATAAGCACTCGGTTATCCAGTATTACCGGTTTAAACACGCCGGGCAGTGCCATGCTTGCCTTGACGGCGGGGAGTAGTGCACCTGTTTGCAGGACAATTTGTTCCCGGCTCCATAAATCGGCCGTGGCGATCCTGAGCGGAATCTCCAGTTCCTCGAATGTTTCACGCTCCAGTGTGTCGTACAGGAAAGAGATAAAACCTTCGCCACTGAGCAGACCGCCATTGCCAAGGTCGATTTCGAGAAACTCGACCCAGCGCAAGGCATCCTCGTTGAGAAGCTCATGGGCCAGGCGTTCTTCGGGCGCTATGATGAACTGTTCAACCAGCTCGCGGATCTCCCTGCCGGTCATACCGGCGGCGTAGAGTGCACCGATGATTGCACCGATACTTGAACCGGCGATGCGGTATGGTCGGATCGATAACTCGTCCAGGGCTTCCAGCATCAGGATGTGCGCAAGCCCGTTGGCGCCGCCGCTGCCCAGTGCGATACCGACTCTGGGCTTGCCCTCATCAGAGCGACCGGAAGGTTCATGCGCAGATCGTGGCTTTTCGTTGGCTCGCACAGATGATCCCAAGAGCAAATACGACGATAGAAAAGTCGTCAGCAGAGTCAGGAAGCGGCGCCTGGGAAATTTGCGGTCAGGCATGGCAAAGCTACTGTTCTTGTGCGGTTTCGGATGTTTTAAAGGCGTTATTTTCACGATTCGTCAAGTATTTCCTGAAATGTTGCTTCATTGATCCGTTTTACGCCATGCTTTTCGGCCTCGTCCAGTTTGTTGCCGGGGTTTTTGCCGACCACGATAAAATCCGTTTCGTCACTCACACTGGATGTTGCCCGGGCACCGAGGGCCTCTACCTGTTCTTTTGCTTCGTCGCGGGTAAATCCATCCAATGACCCGGTGAAGACGAAAGTTTTTCCTGTCAGGGGATGTTCTCTCCGCTTCGGCATGGGCTGGATCTTTAATCCGGCCTTTTTCAGTCGGTTCAATACGCTCTGGTTCTTTTTGTCCGAAAAGAAATTGGCCACCGATGTGGCAATCCCTTCGCCGATACCGGGTATCTGCGCGATTTCCTGCGTTTCAGCGTTAGCCAGTCTGTCCAAGGTGCGGAATTCGGTGGCGAGGACACGTGCTATGTGGCGGCCCACATGGCGTATACCCAAGGCAAACAGGAATCTATCTAGGCGCGGCTCTTTGCGCTCCTGAATGGCATTCTGCAACTGGTTCGCGGATTTAGTCGCAAAGCCTTCCAGATGTTCTATGTCTTTTACGTCCAGCGTGTAGAGATCAGCAAGATCCTGCACCAGGCCGTGTGTGACCAACTCTGCAGCAGACTTCGCCCCAAGATGATTGATGTCCATGGCATTTCGGGCTGCGTAATGCTGGATTCGGCCGGTCAACTGGGCGGCACAGGATAGTCCCGCTGTACAAAGATAGTATGCGCCCTCTCGTGCGACCCTGGCATCGCATACCGGGCAGTGTTTGGGCATGTGAAACGGCTTACCGCGCTTCTTGCCAGGTTGCTTGATCCGTTCCTTGACTTCTGGAATCACATCCCCGGCACGGATAACGCGCACACGATCGCCTCTGCGGATGTCCTTGCGGTGCACCTCATCCTCATTGTGCAAGGTAGCCCGACTCACGGTGACACCGCCCACATCCAGCGGTTGCAACAGCGCGACCGGTGTCAGAATGCCGGTCCGGCCAACCTGTACCACGATATCTTCAACCATGGTGACTTCTTCGCGTGGCTCGAATTTCCAGGCGAGCGCCCAACGGGGGCTACGTTCGCGCGTATCCAATGCTTCGCGCAGTCCATGGTCGTCTATCTTGATCACGATACCATCGATCTCATAGTCGATATCGTCGCGCTGCCCGGCAAGCTTGTGATGGTATTTTTCGATTTGCCCGAAGGTGGAGGCGGTTTTGTTCAATGGACAACTTTTCAATCCCCAATGGGACAGCCGTTCCAATACGTCCTGATGAGTCGACGGTAAGTCACCATCACTCGCCAAAATCTCATAAAAAAAGATGTCGAGGGGCTTGTCGGCTACATGGCGCGATTCGAACTGGCGCATCAAGCCGGCGGCTGCATTACGGGGATTGGCGAACGGCTCGTCACCACGTTCTACACGTTGCTTGTTCAAGGCCGTGAAGCCTTTTTTGGGCATGAAGACTTCACCGCGCACGGCGAGCAAAGCGGGTGTGTTATCCAGGTGCTGTAGCGAAAGGGGGAGCGCACGGATGGTCTTCAGGTTATGGGAGATATCCTCGCCTACTTCGCCGTTGCCGCGGGTGGCCCCATATTCGAAGTGGCCGTGCCTATAGACGACTTCAACGGATAAGCCATCGAACTTGGGTTCCAGCATGTATGTGATGGATTTTTTACGTGCCTGTTTGCGCGCCGCTTTCAAAAAAGATTCGATGTCATCCTGTTCGAGCGTGGCCTCCAAACTGAGTAACGGAGCTTTGTGCTCGATCTTATCCAGCTTGCTGACGGGCTCGGCGCCGACACGGAAGGTAGGGGAATCGGGCGTTTTGAGGCTAGGGAAAGCCGCCTCCAGTGCCTCAAGCCGCTGAAACAGCTTGTCGTATACCGAATCGGAGATTTTCGGCGAATTTTCCACATAGTAGAGATAGTCGTGATAATTGATACCCTCGCGCAGGGCGCTGATCTCTTCTGCAGCCTGTTTCTTGTTTAGCGTGTCGACACTTTTGAATCTGGTGTTGGGCTTGTCTTTGAAGTCCATTGTGAAGCGTCGGTTCAGGAACGAGGAATGGTTCCATCATCATCGGCGGGGAGCATTGGGTCATTGATATTTTGCAATGCGTAGAGTGATTCCGGTCAGTAACTTGACCGTGAAGCGCTAACGCTGGCACAGAATCCGGGTGGAAAAACAGGGATGGAACAACCTGATGACGAAACTTCCCATACTTCATAGCGAATATGGTCAGTCCATTTGGCTGGATTACATTGATCGAAATCTGTTGCTGAGGGGCGGGCTTGAGGCATTGATCGAACAGGGACTGCGCGGTGTCACCAGCAACCCCACCATATTCCTCAAGGCGATTAAGGAGAGCGACGATTACGACGACGCGATCCGGGACCTGTTGCAAGCCGATCATGAGATGGATGATGTCACCCTCTATCAGTGGCTTGCCATCCAGGATGTGCAAATGGCGGCGGATGTCCTTGAACCGGTCTATGTTAGCAGCGATGGAACAGACGGTTTTGTCAGCCTGGAGGTGTCTCCCCATCTCGCCTTTGATACTTATGCCACGGTTGAGGCCGCGCGTCATCTGTGGCACTCCGTGGATCGACCGAATCTCATGATCAAGGTGCCTGCGACCATGGCGGGTCTGCCGGCAATTGAGCACCTTATTGCCGAGGGCATCAACGTTAATGCAACGTTGTTGTTTTCAGTCGAGCGCTACAAGGCTGTGGCAGAGGCTTATATGCGAGGGCTCTCGCTGAATCCTCATCCGGAAAAGGTTGCCTCGGTCGCCTCATTTTTTGTCAGCCGGGTGGATACCAAGGTGGATGCTGCCCTGGACGAAATCGGTACGTCGGAGGCCGAGAGTCTGAAGGGCTGCATCGCCATAGCGAACGCCAAGTCGGCATACCAGTATTTCAGGGAAACAATCGATTCCGAGCAGTACAAGGCACAGCGCCGGCGCGGCGCTCGTCCACAACGACCGCTCTGGGCCAGTACCAGCACCAAGAACCCCAAATACTCGCACGTGCTTTATGTAGAGCAGTTGATCGGTGCTGACACGGTGAACACTGTGACACCTGAGACTCTGGACGCATTTCAGGCCGATGGTGAGCTGCGGGGCACACTGGAAAGGGGCATCAGAACCGCAAAACGGCAACTCGACTCATTGGATGTGCTCGGGATCGACCTAGACCGGATAACGCAGGAGCTGGAGCAAGAAGGGGTTCGAAAGTTTGCGGATTCCTACGATCAGTTGCTGGCAGCGCTGAAGAATAAACGCCTTTTAGTGGCCAAGCATTACGCAGATAAATGATGGACCGCCAAAGCCGGGTACCCAACAAGAAGCGCAACGGGTTGCCCGCACTGACCAGCGACGAGCTCGCGCGGCTCGACGCCTGGTGGCGCGCAGCGAATTATCTTTCCGTCGGGCAGATCTATCTGCTTGATAACCCCCTGTTGCATGAGCCCCTGAAGATCGAACATGTCAAGCCGCGGCTGCTCGGCCACTGGGGCACGACCCCGGGGCTAAATTTCATCTATGCCCATCTCAACCGTATTATCACGGCGCAGGATCTCAATATGATCTACATCGCCGGGCCCGGCCATGGCGGCCCGGGGCTGGCCGCCAATACCTGGCTCGAGGGCAGCTTCAGCGAGCAATATCCCGACGTGCCGCAGAATGACGAAGGCATGAAGCAGCTGTTTCGCCAGTTCTCCTTCCCCGGCGGCATCGGTAGCCACGTCACACCGGAGATCCCGGGTTCAATCCACGAGGGGGGCGAACTCGGTTATTCGCTATCACACGCCTTTGGCGCAGCGTTTGACAACCCTGAGCTGATTGTCGCTTGCGTCATCGGCGACGGAGAGGCCGAGACCGGGCCGCTGGCGACTGCCTGGCACTCCAACAAGTTTCTCAACCCCGTTACCGATGGTGCGGTGCTGCCGATCCTGCATCTCAATGGCTACAAGATCGCCAATCCGACGCTGCTGGCACGCATCCCTCACGCAGAGCTGGAGAGCCTGCTCACCGGTTACGGTTATCAGCCTTACTTTGTCGAAGGTGAGGATCCGCAGAAAATGCACCAGTTGATGGCCGCGACCCTGGACGCGGTGATCAGCGATATCGAAGCGATCCAGCGGGCGGCGCGCTCAAACGGCGTCACGTCCCGGCCGCGCTGGCCGATGATAGTGCTGCGCACGCCCAAGGGCTGGACCGGGCCAAAAGAGGTCGACGGCAAAAAAATAGAGGGCTTCTGGCGTTCGCACCAGGTGCCGTTCGGCGAGATCGCCGCCAACCCCGGCTATCTCAAACTGCTCGAAGAGTGGCTGCTGAGCTATCGGCCCGCGGAGCTGTTCGATAAGCAAGGCGCGCTCAAGCCGGAGCTGGCAGCCCTGGCACCGCGCGGATCACGCCGCATGAGCGACAACCCGCATGCCAACGGCGGTCTGCTGCTGAAGGATCTGCGTCTGCCCGATTTTCGTGAGTACGCTGTGGCAGTGCCGGGCCCCGGCGCGATCGAGGCTGAGGCCACGCGCGTCATGGGCGTCTTCCTGCGCGACGTAATGAGGCGCAACGGCGAGCGCCGAAACTTCCGTGTGTTCGGGCCGGACGAGACCGCCTCCAATCGTCTCGGCGCGCTGTTCGAGGTGACCGGTCGCGCGTGGATGGCGGAAACCCTGGCGGAGGACGAGGATCTGGCGCGAGATGGGCGGGTGATGGAGATCCTTTCCGAGCACACCTGTCAGGGCTGGCTTGAGGGCTACCTGCTCACCGGTCGGCATGGTCTGTTTTCCTGCTATGAGGCCTTCATCCACATCGTCGATTCGATGTTCAACCAGCACGCAAAGTGGCTTAAGACCTGTCGCCAGATTCCCTGGCGTCGGCCGATCGCCTCGCTCAATTACCTGCTCACCTCCCATGTCTGGCGCCAGGATCACAACGGCTTTTCTCACCAGGATCCGGGTTTTATCGATCACGTGGTCAACAAGAAGGCTGATGTAATCCGTGTGTACCTGCCGCCAGATGCCAACACCCTGCTGTATGTGACCGACAAGTGCCTGCGCTCGCACAATTTGGTGAATGTGATCGTCGCCGGAAAGCAGAAGCAGCCGCAATGGCTGGACATGGATACTGCTATCAAACACGGCAGCGCCGGCATCGGCATCTGGGAGTGGGCCGGCACCGATGTCGGTGGCGAGCCGGATGTGGTGCTGGGCTGTGCGGGCGATGTACCCACCATAGAGGTACTGGCGGCGGTAGACATCCTGCGCCGGAAGTTACCGGACCTCAAGGTACGCGTGGTGAACGTGGTGGACCTGATGACGCTGCAGTCGCAGGAGGAGCACCCTCATGGGCTGTCGGACTGTGACTTCGACACCCTGTTTACCACCGACAAGCCGATCGTGTTCGCTTACCACGGCTATCCCTGGCTGATTCATCGCCTCACCTACCGGCGTACCAACCATCGCAACCTGCATGTGCGTGGCTACAAGGAAGAGGGTACCACCACCACCCCGTTCGACATGGCAGTGCTCAACGACCTTGACCGCTTTCACCTGGTTATGGATGTGATCGATCGCGTGCCCGGGCTCGGATACCGCGCGGCGTCACTGCGTCAGCACATGCGCGACAAGCGCACAGAACACCGCCACTACATCCGCGCATACGGCCAGGACATGCCGGAGATCCGCGAGTGGCAGTGGACACACGCGAGTGGGGATAAATCATGACGACCAATGTGCTGGTACGCCCGCTTGCCGACCTGCGTCGGACGGACACAGCTATTGTCGGCGGCAAGAACGCCTCGCTCGGCGAAATGATTGGCGCGCTCCGGGAATCGGGTATCCGCGTGCCGGGTGGATTTGCAACGACGGCCGATGCCTATTGGGCTTTCATCAAGGAAAACAGCCTGGCTGAACCGCTCGCCGACGAACTCGGTGCGCTCAAGAAGGACAAGAGCAACCTGGCCGAGGTTGGCAAAGCCTTGCGAAAAATGATACTCGATGCTGAGTTCCCGCCCCCGCTGGCCGAGGCGATTCTGCGCGCCTATCACGAGATGGCTGGCCGCAGCGCAGGCAAACTCGCCAGCGTGGCGGTGCGCAGTAGCGCGACCGCGGAGGACCTGCCCGAGGCAAGCTTCGCCGGCCAGCTCGAAACCTTCCTCAACGTTCGCGGCGACAAGGCTTTGCTCGAGGCCTGCAAAAAGTGTTTCGCCTCCCTGTTCACAGACCGGGCCATCATCTATCGGGAAAATCATGGTTTTGAGCACATGGAAGTCGCACTTTCGGTGGGCATTCAGGAAATGGTCCGCTCTGACAAGGCCGGTTCTGGCGTCATGTTCTCCATCGACACTGAAACCGGGTTTCCCCGTACCGTGCTCGTCGACGGTGCCTGGGGTCTGGGCGAGACTGTGGTGCAGGGCATGGTGGAGCCGGACGAGTATCTGGTTTTCAAACCCTTACTCGAGGATCCTTCGCTCCGACCGATTATCACGAAGACCTTGGGTGCCAAGGAGAAAAAGATGGTGTACGCCAGAGGCAGCGACTCCACCTCCAAGCTGGTGGACACAAGCCGGAAGGAACGCACCTTGTTCGTGTTGGGCGATGACGAAGTCCTGCAGCTCGCCCACTGGGCCTGTGCCATCGAATCGCACTACGGCCAGCCCATGGATATGGAGTGGGCGAAGGATGGCGAGTCGGGTGAGCTATTCATCGTGCAGGCCCGCCCCGAAACCGTGCAATCGCGCCGCGAGACCGGCATGCTCAGGAGTTTCCACCTCAATCAAAAAGGGCGAGAGCTTGTTCGCGGTCAGGCGATCGGTGACTCCATCGCCTCCGGCGAAGTCTGTCGCCTGAAGAGCGCGAAGGAGATAGGCCAGTTCAAGGAAGGTGCGGTACTGGTAACGGGAACGACCGATCCGGATTGGGTGCCAATCATGAAGAAGGCTTCGGCGATCGTCACCGACCATGGTGGGCGCACCAGTCACGCCGCGATTGTCAGCCGGGAACTGGGCCTGACCGCTATCGTGGGGGGAGGCGATGCAACGAAGGTATTGGAGGATGGCCAGGAGGTTACCGTCTCCTGCGCCGAGGGCTCGGAGGGGCGGGTCTACGAGGGAATCCTGGATTTCGATGTGCGCGAGATCGCCACGGCAGAGATCCCGAAGACCTATACCCGCATCATGTTGAATCTGGCGAATCCTTCTGCCGCCCTGCGTTGGTGGAGCCTGCCGGCTGACGGGGTGGGTCTGGCGCGCATGGAGTTCATCATCGGTAACCAGATCAAGATCCACCCGATGGCCCTCGTCCGATTCGACGAGCTCTCGGACAAGAAGGCCCGTCGCCTGATCACCGAGCTGACAAAGGGGTATGACGACAAGTGCGAGTTTTTCGTCGATACCCTCGCCCGCGGCATGGCCTGTATCGCCGCCGCCCGCCACCCCGATCCGGTCATCGTCCGCATGAGCGACTTCAAAACCAACGAATACGCGGATCTGATCGGCGGTGGCCAGTTCGAACCCAAGGAGGAAAACCCCATGCTCGGCTGGCGCGGCGCGAGCCGCTATTACAGCGAGGAGTATCGTGAGGGCTTCGCGCTGGAATGCCGCGCTGTGCGCAGGGCCCGGGAGGAGATAGGCCTGAAGAACATTGTCATCATGATCCCCTTCTGCCGAACGATCGGCGAAGCGGACAATGTCCTCAAGGTGTTGGCCGATAACGGTCTGGTCCGGGGGCGGGCGGGTCTCGAGATCTATGTTATGGCGGAATTGCCCGCCAACGTCTTCCTCGCGGAGGAATTCGCGAAGCGATTCGACGGGTTTTCCATCGGCTCGAATGATCTGACCCAGCTCGTGCTCGGCATCGATCGCGACAGTGACCGGCTGAGCGGGCTGTTCGATGAGCAGAACCCGGCGGTGAAATCGGCCATCTCGCAGCTACTCACCAGCGCGCGCAAGAGCGGAGTCCACACTGGTCTCTGTGGCCAGGCACCGAGCGATCACCCCGAGTTCGCCGCCTTCCTGGTGGAGCATGGCATAGAAAGCATCTCCGTGAGTCCGGATAGTTTTCTCAACGTAAAGACCATCGTTGCCGACGCTGAAGGCAGGCAGAAGAGGGAGCAGGGCAGTACATTGCCACCATCTCCCTGACAGACCCTGTCTGCATCCGTTCAGGGCAGGAATCTGTCGAAAAGAGGCCCTTATCTCGAATCCTGATCATGTGCCGGGCCAGCTGCGGTCATTGAAAAATCTCAATGCCGGATCATGCTGCAGTACTGCATTATCATGAGGGCAAGATAATTCTTTAGAGACGGGATACCGCTGATGGAACTGCCAATCCCGGACCGTGTTACGGCGGGCCAGATCCTGGCGAAAGCCATGGAAAACTATCGCGATCGTCAAGATCTGCTTGTTCTGGCGCTGCCGCGCGGTGGTGTCCCGGTGGCGTATGAACTGGCCGAGGCATTGCATGCTCCCATGGACCTGATGCTGGTTCGAAAACTGGGTACACCGGGACAGCGGGAACTGGCCATGGGCGCAATAGCCAGCGGAGGAATTCGTGTGCTCAACGACGACTTGGTGTCGTATCTGCATATATCCGAAGAGACACTCGAACAGGTCGTGGCCATGGAACAGAAGGAATTGGAGCGCAGGGAGCAGGCCTACCGTGGTGATCGCCCGCGGCCCGAAATTGAGGGTAAGTGCGTGATTCTGGTCGATGACGGTATCGCCACCGGCGCGACCATGCGCGTGGCCATCAAGGCACTGCGCGGGCAGCAGCCCAAAGAATTGGTGGTTGCCGTCCCCGTGGCCCCTGCGGATACCATCGAAACACTGCGCAACGAGGCCGACGACGTGGTCTGCCTGGCCACGCCCGAACCATTTACGGCCATAGGCTTATGGTACGTGGACTTCGGCCAGGTCTCCGATGAGGAGGTGACGAAGCAGTTGGCCAAGGCCTGGGCCAAGGGGAGCTGGAAAGGTGTCGGCTCGATGGCAGATCATTAGCGATTAGCTTCGTTTCAGTGACATCCGGTGACAGATGGAAGGGATCGATGAACAAGAACGACTACACTGGCGAGGTCAAGGTCCGGGCTGAAGGGGTTGAACTGGAGGGAACATTGAACGTTCCCGGAGAGGCGCAGGGGATAGTCGTTTTCGCCCATGGTAGCGGTAGCAGCCGTTTTAGCCCTCGTAACCGTGCCGTTGCTCAATTCCTGAACGAGGGTGGACTTGCCACGTTACTGTTCGATCTGCTGACTGCAGAGGAAAATGAAATTGATGTGCAGACCAGGCGACTGCGCTTCGATATTGAGCTGTTGAGCCGGCGCCTGATTGGCACGGTGGACTGGCTCAGTGAGCAGGAGCGGCTGCAGTCCTTGCGTATAGGCTTGTTCGGGGCCAGCACAGGCGCCGCTGCGGCCCTGGTGGCGGCCGCTCAGCGCCCCGAATCCGTGGCCGCGGTGGTTTCCCGCGGAGGGCGGGCGGACCTGGCCGGAGATGATTTGCCTCAGGTCCGGGCACCCACGTTGCTGATCGTGGGTGGTCTCGATCATGCCGTGATCCAGATGAATCGGCAGGCCGCTCAGCAAATGCAGATAGATCCTCGCCTGGAAATAGTACCTGGCGCGACGCACCTGTTCGAGGAACCCGGGAAGCTTGAGGAGGTCGCCCGCCTGACCCGGGAATGGTTTACGCGCTATCTCCGTGAATCACATAGGTGATCGATGCTCGTCGAGAAGATCCACTACCAGTGCTTGAATGCCCTGACCGATGATTTTTTCTCTTAGCCGTCTCGCATCAGTAGCTTTTTCAGCTCTGCAAGTCCAAGGGTGTTGATGACGTCTTTCGCTTCCAGCCAACCGCGGCGGGCCTGGTTGATACCAAAACGCATGAAATCCAGATCTGAGGTGCTGTGGGAATCGGTGGAGATGGACATTTTCACACCCATCTCCCTGGCCATCATGCAGCGTTCATCCGTCAGATCCAGTCGATCCGGATGGGCATTGAGCTCCAGGATACAGCCGCGTTCACCGGCCGCTTCCATGATCTTTTCCAGATCAACTTCGTAAGGCTCCCGCTCGTTGATAAGGCGGCCGCTGGGATGAGCCAGAATGTTGAAATAGGGATTGTCCATGGCGCGCAGGATGCGCTGAGTCTGTTTGCTGCGTGACAGATTGAATTTGTAGTGCACGGCGCAGACGGTGAAATCCAGTTCCTTGAGTACGCTGTCCGGAAGATCCAGGGAACCGTCTTCGAGGATATCCAGTTCGATCGACTTGAGCAGCACTATGCCGTCGAGTCTTTCGTTCAGTTTGTCGATTTCCTTGATCTGCTCGAGCAATCGTTTCTTGTCCAGGCCATGGGCGACGGTCACATGTTTGGAATGGTCATTAATGGACAGGTATTCGTAGCCGCATTCGGCCCCTGCTTTCGCCATCTGCTTCAGGCTATGATGGCCATCGCTCGCGTTACTGTGGCAGTGCAGGTCCCCGCGGATATCTTCCAGGCGGATCAGTTCAGGCAACCGGTCTTCCCGAGCCGCCTCAATTTCGCCACGGTTTTCGCGCAATTCGGGCGGGATGTAAGGCAATCCGACCTGCTCATAGACCTCCTCCTCGGTTCTTCCGGCGATGCGCTCGTCGTCTCGAAAGACCCCATATTCGTTAATCTTGTAGCCTTTCTTGACGCCAAGCTTGCGCACGGCAATGTTGTGGGCTTTGGAGCCAGTGAAGTAGTGCAGGGCGGCGCCATAGCTTACCTGTGGCACAACACGCAAATCGACCTGCATGCCGGAACGTAGGTGCACTGTGCAGCGGGTCTTGCCTTTGGAGACTACCTCGTCCACTTCGTCGTAATCGCTGAACCGGTCCATCACCGGGGAGTTCCGGCTGGTGGTAACCAGGATGTCCAGGTCGCCCACCGTCTCCTTGCGGCGCCGGTAGCTGCCGGCGACGATGACATCCTTGACGCCCTCGGTTTTTCTCAAATATTCGACCAGGGTAGCGGCGATCTCCTCGGCCTCTATCAACCTGGTGCGAGGCGCCTCCCCGGCGAAATGCTCCACCCGCTCGCGTATACGCTGCTCGGTTTTCTCGCCAAAGCCCTTGAGCTCGCGGATCTTTCCACTGCGGGCGGCGCGTTTGAGGTCGTCAAGGCTCTTTATCCTGAGCTCCTTGTAGAGGAGCTGTACTCGCTTGGGGCCAAGGCCTTCGATCTTCATCAGATCGCTCAGTGCCGAGGGGGTACGCGATTCGATCTCCTTCAGTAGCGGAAGCTTGCCTGTCTCCACGATAATCTTGATCTTTTCCGCCAGGTCCTCGCCGATGTCGGGCAGTGTTGAAAGATCCTTCTGCTGATTCAGCAGATCCGACATGCTCTTGCCGTAACCGCGGACCGTGCGTGCCGCATTACGGTAGGCCCGCACCCGGAACGGGTTGGCCTCCTCGATCTCCAGCAGGTCGGCGAGTTCCTCGAAGATGTCGGCGATTTCATTGTTGTGGACTGGCATTGGAAGTCGGGCCCCACCCTTTATAAAGGGTGGGAAACGGACTGCTAATCAAGCTCGAAGGATATCTTGGCGTTTATTCGGTATTCGGTGATCCTGTTGTTCTCCACCTTGGCCTCCATTTCCTTTATGTAGACAGACTTGATGTTGTTCAGGCTTTTTGAGGCCTTGATGATGGCCTCGTTGGCAGCATCCTCCCAGCTCTTCTCGGATTGGGAAAGGACCTCGATGACTTTAAGGGTAGACATGGTTTTCTCCTTGTCTGGTGTGGTTCCGGGTTTGTGCCGACGTTACGGTCAGTGAGCACCTGCATTCAGGAACGGATGGTGAGCTTTTCACCCTGATATAACTGATGCTAAAGGTCATGGGCCGGGTGTCATTGATAAATTTCAATGAGCAAGGTGCTTGCTCCGACCAATAATTTTACTTTGGGGATGGCATGCGTTGGCTGCAAAATGGTGCACCAAAAACAACGAGTTTGGCCGGGAAGCCCTTATCCCTTGGGTGCCACCTGGGATGGGTCGGGAACAAATTTTGCCCTGTTTTCTGCGCACGCTGAACGGGTTGATTTATGCCTGTTCGATAATAAGGGTCAGCGCGAGATCGCATGCATTCCACTGCCTGAGTACACCAACGAAATCTGGCACGGCTACTTGCCCGATGTGCGAGAAGGTCAGCTCTATGGCTACCGGGTTTACGGCCCATACGAGCCAAAAGAGGGGCACCGGTTCAACTCGCACAAGTTGCTGCTGGATCCCTATGCCAAGCGACTGCGTGGAGCACTCGAATGGAATGATGCCCTGTTTGGCTATGTCGTGGGGCACGAGAAACAGGATCTGTCATTCGATACGCGGGACAGCGCTCCGTTCATGCCCAAATGTGAGGTCATTGATCCTGCTTTCACCTGGGGGCTGGACCGGCCTCCAGCACGGCCGTGGCACGAAACGATTGTGTATGAGGCGCATGTACGCGGCTTTACCATGCGCCATCCAGCGGTTCCGGAAGCGAGGAGAGGTACCCTTGGCGGTTTTGCCAGCCATGAAGTCGTGGGCTATCTCAAGGAACTGGGGATTACAGCGGTCGAATTACAACCCGTGCACGCGTTTTTGCATGACAGGCATTTGATCGAAAGAGGCCTCCAAAACTATTGGGGTTATAACTCCATTGCATTTTTTGCGTTACACCCTGAATACGTTGGCGTTGACGGTGTCAACGAATTCAAAACGTTGGTCCAGCTGCTGCACAAGTCTGATATCGAGGTCATCCTGGACGTGGTTTATAACCACACGGCTGAAGGCAACCATCTGGGGCCAACCCTGTCTCTGCGAGGCATCGATAATAAGTCTTATTATTATCTGCTGGACGGCGACCCGCGTTATTACCATGATTTCACCGGGACCGGCAACGCCCTTGAGCTACGGCACCCCTATGTCCTGCGTATGGTGACCGATTCGTTGCGTTACTGGATCGAAGAGATGAGAGTGGATGGTTTCCGATTCGATTTGGCGACCACCCTGGCCAGGGTTAACGGCAAGTTCGATGAACATGCGAGTTTCCTGGATTCAGTGGCGCAAGATCCTCTCCTGTCCACGGTCAAGCTCATCGCCGAACCGTGGGACTCCGGTCAGGATGGATATCAGTTGGGCCGATTCCCGCCGGGCTGGGCGGAGTGGAATGATCGTTACCGAGATACGTTGCGACAATTCTGGCGCGGTGATGGCGGAAAATTGCCGGAACTTGCATCGAGATTGGCCGGTTCCAGTGATATCTATGGTCAGCGTGGCCGGCGGCCCTGGACAAGCGTGAACTTCGTGACGGCCCACGATGGCTTCACACTGCATGATCTGGTGAGCTACAACGAAAAACACAATGAGGCGAATCAGGAAGATAATTGCGATGGAATGAAACATAACTATAGCTGGAACTGCGGCGCGGAAGGACCGACAGATGATCCTGAGGTCTTGCGACAACGGGAGCGGCAAAAACGCAACTTTCTGGCAACGCTGATGCTCTCGCAAGGAGTGCCCATGTTACTGGCGGGTGACGAGTTCGGGCATACCCAACAGGGAAACAACAATGTTTACTGCCAGGACAATGAAACCAGCTGGCTTGACTGGTCGAAGTGCAGTAGTGAAGAACAAACACTGTTGGCCTTTGTGCGATCCCTGATTCGATTGCGGCGTGAGCATATCGTTTTCCATCGTCATCGCTTCTTTCAGGGACAGGCAATACCCGGTACAAATACCAAGGACATCACCTGGCTCAGGCCGGATGGTGAAGAAATGGAGCAAAAAGACTGGGATGATGGTGCAGCAAGGTCATTGGCATTGCTGGTCAGCGGTGAAGCCGGCCAATACCACTTGACGGAGCGTGGCGAGCGGGAACCTGATGATACCTTTCTGCTGATGCTTAACGCATCGGATGGGACCGTCGAGTATGTTTTGCCGGAGCTGGAAGATCTTTGGTACCGGGCACTTGTGATAGATACCGCGCTCAACCCGCAGGAGGCTTCAGAAAAAATTGTGAAAAGCCCGTTGAACGTCGAGCCATATTCTCTGGTTCTTGTCAGGTATGGTAGTGACTCAAAATAACCGTAATATTCGCTCGGCCCGGTAATCAGTCATTCGTGAGCAGGGCCACAGGGAAGTGCCTGAACAAGTCAACGGCCCCGATCCAGTTTCCGTCTTCTAGCTCGCTAGCCTTAACGGACTCGCCGGTAAGGATGTTGCGGTAGCCCCCAGTTCGCAAATCTGCAGGGATCTCGACCCGCGTGCCCTCCCATGGTCGCGTTCCGAGTGGCATTTCTCCGGTTTCACCCGCCAGGCGCGCGAACCAGCGCGTGGCTACGACCAGGACTTCTCTTTCTTTAAAACAGCGGGCAAAAGCGCAGATATGCTCGGCTTTCGGGCCCTGACACTTCAGTTCGAGATACCTGCCGTCAGTAAAAACCTGAGGCTGCTCGCGGCGGAAGGTCAACGTTCTCCACGTAAGGTAGAGTTTGGCGCGACCGTCTTCGATTCGCTCCATCAGGTTCTGTAGAACGCCAGGCAGTTCTGAATCGATCTGGCAAGCTGCCATGAGTGCCTGTAGCTCGGCCTGGCGATGATGGTAATTCACCGGCCTGCGGTTATCGGGATCGACCAGGTTGAAAGACCACATTTCGTTGCCCTGGTACAGGTCGGGCACGCCGGGAACAGTGAGCTTGAGCAGGGTTTGCGACAGGCTGTTGAGCAGGCCGTAACGGACAATCCGTCCCTGGAACGGAATGAAATCGGCGAGAAAGGCATTGTTCTCGAGTGTGGACAGCGCCGAATTCACGAAATCCTGCATCGCCTCCTCGTATTCGAGGTTTGGATTGATCCAGGAGGTATGGACTTTGGCTTCTTTTATAGCCTTTAACATATAGGCCTCGATACGTGCCCGGAAGGCATCGAGGCCATCCGCATTGAGGGGCTCCAGAGGCCAGCAGCCCACCAGGGTCTGATAGAACAGATATTCGTCATTACGAGATGGTGCAGGTGTGTCATCCACCATACGTTTTCTGGGGCGATTTGTTCTGCTCCAGCGCCTCAGATGATGAGACCATTCATGGGGTAGTTCGGACAGGACATTGATTCGCGACCGCACGTCTTCGCCACGCTTGCTGTCGTGGGTTGAGGTCGTCGCCATCGACTGCGGCCAGGTTTCCTGCCGTTGGCGGTTGTTGTGATGAAACGCATTGATTGACAGACCGAATGAACGCGGGTCGAAGCCAACGTCATTCAGTGACACAAGGCGGTTAAAGGCATAAAACAATGTGTCTTCCATACCCTTGGCCATCACCGGGGCGGTATATTGCTGGAACCGTAATGTGAACCGAATCACTCTTGAATTGACTGCCTCCGGAAGATTCAGGGTGATTAAATTTTCCAGGAAATCGAAGATTTGAATATCAGCCGCGGGACTGCGTTTCTTTGCTTGAACAATCGCCCAGTGAACATAACGGCGATCGTCCTTGTTGATTTGCTGTTGGGTAATATAGGTCCGGTAAACGGGAAAACAGGCTACGGCCTCGGCCAGGGCGTCGCGCAGGGCGTGGTAGGTGAAGTCGCGCGTGTAGCGATTGGTCTGGGCGACGCTACTCGCCAGATTGGCGAGTACGGTTAACTCACCGGCAAGTGCGCTGCGTATAATCAGCTTTTTGCATTGATACAGCAACTCGTCGAAGTCATGGGTTCGGCCGGTGAAACGTTGATAGAGCTGAGTGAGCGAACGCTCAGTATCCGGATAGACGAACAGGCCATTGAGCCGGTTTGCTACCTCATAGCCGGTCGTGCCGGCAACAGGCCAGTGGGATGGCAAGTCTTCGTGGCTCGCCAGTATTTTCTCGACCAACAAATAGGATGAACCGTTCGCGTTTTGCCCGCAGGCACTGAGTGCTTCTCCGAAGGTTGTCTGAAGGTCGCAGCAGTATTTGAATGGATCATAGAGGCCATCCGGGTGATCAATACGCAAGCTGTTCACATCGCCATTTGCTATCAGCCGCCGGATGAGACGATGGGTGGCTTCAAAGACCGCCTTGTTTTCCATGCGTATCCCGGCCAATTCATTAATATCAAAAAAGCGCCGGTAATTGATTTCATCGGCTGCGACCTGCCAGTAGGCCAGCCGATATGCCTGTTCTTCGAGTAAGCGATGAAGCAGATCGAAGGATTCAGGGTTACCTGGCATGCCATTGAACTGTTGGATATTTTCATCAAGAAAATCCCGAAAATCGGAACTTTTCCCATAAAGCCGGGCCAGGCGAAGCTTGCACGCGGAGCCGCTGTCGCGACGTTTTTGCCGGCGTGCAGCTGAAAGTTCAGTGCGGCGTGGCAAGGACCGACAAGCGGTGATGAGGCCGATAAGTTCATCCAGGACTTCATGATTATTATTCAGGCGTTGCGCTAATGTTTTTATCCGAAAGCCGAGGACTTGGGGATAGGTTCGCGGATCAATCGGAAACAGGTGTTCATAGTAACGAACGCCGATGGAACCGTTTTCGGAATCAAGTGTGAGTTTCAATCCTCCTTCTTCGAGAATGGCTCCATAGTGATCACCCAGGAAGGGTAGCAGTACCTTATTGCGCAGGGCAGGATTAGCGGGATGCCAGTCGATGTCGAAAAAGCCGGCATAGTCGGAAGCCTCGCCGTTTTCCAGCGTATCCAGCCACCAGGCGTTGTCATCCCCACCTACGCCCATGTGATTGGGGACGATATCAAGAAGCTGGCCCATGCCATGTTCATGCAGTGTCTCAACATAGTTGGCAAAGCTGATCTCATCTCCTATCTCCGGGTTCAGGGCGTTATGATCGACGATGTCATAACCGTGAGGACTGCCGGCGCGTGCCTTCAGAAACGGTGAGGCATAAACATGACTGATGCCGAGTTGATGTAGATAGGGGATGATCTTGCTTGCGTGGGCGAAGGTGAAATCGCGATTGAATTGCAAACGATAGGTTGCAGTAGGTGTCCCTGGAGCCTTCATGGTGCAGTCCTATCGGTATGCAGATACCAGATCACTGACCAGGGCGGCAGGTGGCCGGTGTCGTGGCGCTCGATTACCTCTTTATGCGTCGTATACAGAGCGTCATCCTGCGGAAGGTTGATACCGGTGAGGGCCTCATCGCCGAAGTTGGCAATGAGAACAAGCTCGGAATCGTCACCCAGCACCCAGCGCGCGGACAGGGCCCGATCTCCCAATTGTGTGAAGGCTTTTTGCGATTCTGTCATGTGGTGCAGTCGTGGAACTATCTCACGCCGCCGCAGAGCGAGCAGCTCCCGGTGCAGCGCCAGCCATTGTTTGTGCTCTGGAAGATCGCAGGAATTCCAATCGAGTTTTGCCTGCTCAAAGGTTTCCGGATCCGTCGGGTCCGGAATTCTTGCGCGCGATACAGGATCGCTGAACTCTGGAAAGCGGCCAAACTCCTCTCGGCGACCGGCGACGACCTTGTCTGCCAGCTCCGGACCGAAATCGCAGAAAAACGCAAAAGGTTGCGTACACCCCCATTCTTCGCCCATGAACAGCAGCGGGGGCGAGGGAGCGAGCAACAACATGGCCTGTGCGGCGCGGACCTGTTCAGGTTTGGCGAGCCGGGTGATCCGCTCGCCAAAAGCGCGGTTGCCCACCTGATCATGGGTCTGGAGGAACGACACAAAGGCAACAGGAGGTAAATGACTGCTGGATTCACCGCGTGGTTGGTCGTCACGATAGGCCGAATGCTCACCCTGATAGGCGAAGCCTTCACTCAGGCAACGGCCCAAATGGCGAATCGGACTGTCAGTATAATCCAGGTAATAACCGCCTGACTCTCCAGTCAGCAACACATGTAAAGCGTGATGGAGATCATCATTCCATTGTGCCGTGTACAAGAGTGGCTGAAGGGCATTGTTTCGGGCAAGGTAATGCGCGGCATTATGATCGTTTTCGAGGATCAAATGAACGTGTCGGGCATCACCAAAGTGTTCGTGAACGCGTTGTGCCAATTCGACAAGGATATCGGGTTGCGAATCATCCACGATCGAATGCACCGCGTCGAGACGTAAGCCGTCGAAGTGGTATTCCTCAAGCCAGAAAAGCGCATTGTCGATAAAGAACTGCCTTATCTGGTCACTGTGCTCGCCATCGTAATTGATGGCGGCCCCCCACGGTGTCAGGTGCCGTTCCGTAAAGAACTGTGGGGCGTAGACAGTCAGGTAATTGCCTTCTGGCCCGAAATGGTTATACACAACGTCCAGAAACACCATCAGGCCACGCCCGTGAGCGGCATCGACGAGCGCTTTCAGGTCCTCGGGTCGCCCATACTGGCTGTCGGGGGCGAACAGGTAGACACCGTCATAACCCCAGTTGCGCTCACTAGGGAAGTCCGCTACCGGCATGAGTTCGATCGCGGTAATGCCCAGGTCCACCAGATAATCGAGTCTATCCTGCACGGCAGCGAAACTGCCGTGAGGTGTGAAAGTACCGACGTGTAACTCATAAATGACGGTTTCTTCCCAGGGCCGTCCGCGCCAGTCTGAATCGTTCCACCTCCAGCCTCCAGGATCGATTACCTCACTCGGTCCGTGAACATCCTCGGGTTGGAAACGTGAAGCGGGGTCGGGCACCAGTATCCGCCCATCGATTCGGAAAAGGTAACGCATGCCGCTGGCGGCCTTATCGGTTGTGACTCGAAACCAGCCCCCGGGTTCGGCCCTCATCGGGAGATATGCCTGTTCATTCGAGACAGTCTGACTGCTGTGGTCGGCGACGCCGATTTGTGGGCATACATCCACGTGCGTGGCCGCTGGTGCCCAAAGCTGAAAACTCACGCGTCCGTCCGCGAGCAGTTCCGCACCAAATGGCATACGATGCAGGCGCTTAACCGATCCCACAGATGCCTCTCCCGGTTCTCAGTTCAGCTCAATCCGGTCCTGCGCGCCGTGCAACAACGCCACCATGAGCGTCAGGTATTCACGCAGGTGGCGAGTAATCAGAAAATTCTCGCACACGAAGGCTTGTGCCTTTCCACCCATCGCCGCAATCATCTCTGGTTGATGCAATAGATAGCGAGTACGCAATGCGGCTCCCTCGGGGGTGTTTACCAGAAAGCCGGTGTGGTGGTTGATGACCTGAAGACGGATGCCGCCGACATCACCGCCGATGACGGGCTTGCCCTTCCACATGGCTTCGGTGACGGTCAGGCCGAACCCTTCCCGGATGGATTTCTGCAGCACGATATCGGCTGCGCGTTGCAATGCGTTGATTTCCAGGTGGGCATCGGAGGGCAGCAACAATACATGCGCATCAGGGTCGTCCCCGGCGGCGGCCTGTACCTCACTCAATACCGCTTCACCTTCCGGGTCATCGGTGGCCCCCCCGCCGGCCAGCACAAGCTGCAGCGTGGGAAGGTATTGTTTGGCCAAATGGTAGGCCTGTATGACCCCGATGGGATCTTTGAACCGGTCATAGCGTGAAACCTGAACAACCAGAGGGCGCTCGCAATCAAGCCGGTATTTGTCGCATGTCTGTTGGATTACATCTGGCTTCAGGTCGACATTCTTGTCGCTCAGTGGATCGATACTCGGCGCTATCAGATATTGCGGATGTGGCAATTCCTTGGCAAAGGCGGCCAGAGAGAAGATGCTCGCGTCGTAAGGTGCCACGAACTGGCGCAAATATTTCCATACCGGCCGATAAGGGTGGCTGGCATCGATATGGCATCGCCAGACCCATTTTCCTTTACGCTCCGGGAAAAATTTAAGCAGAGGGGCAGGTTGCGGATCATGGATGAATACGAAATCGGCGTCTTTCAGTACGGGCCGCAGTGTTTCCGCATTGTGGGCGTTGGTTGCCTCGTAAACCCTGAGCAGGCTTTCACCCAGGGGGATCCGGTTGCCTTGCAGGGTATTGTGTATGCCCTTGGTGCATTCGAAGAACTCACTATCGCCGGTAATGACCTCCCAGCGGGTGTCGATACCCAACTCCTGTTTAAGGGGGATCAGCTTGGAGAGGATCTCGGCAACGCCACCTCCGACATGCGTTGAATTGATATGAACGACTTTTGCGCCCTTTAGCGTTGCAGCGAGCTGACGCAGTTGAGCGATGACATCCGCTCCGGCAACTTCTGCATAGCTTTCCAGGAGACTCATGATGTGGTCTCCTGAAAATGCGAGGTGAACACTTGTCCCAGTTTGTCACGTAACTCACTGAGACTGCCAAAATAGGGATCGATACCGGCCAGTTCTTCCTTGAGTGGGGTGAACTCGTCACCGAAGGTGGTCAGCCAGTCACTGAAATCGTCCCGCTCATCAGGGGTGCGTCGCCGGGCATCGATAAAATGATAGAAGATACTGCTTATGGACAGAGTGGTTATGACAGGGGCAAGTTCTTTCGGGTGCTGCAACTGCATTGTTGTATCAAACACCACGATCTGTGAGCAGATGAATTCGAACTGTTGGGTTGCGCGTGTCCAGGCCAGGTGCTCAGCCTCATCAAGGCGATTGTCGATAAGTTCGATGATTTCCTGACGTAGTGCTTCGAGGGTTGAAAAGGTGGTGGGTGCCAATGCCGAAAGACGCTCCGCAAGTATACCGTCATGGATACCATGTCGAACCCAGGAAGCGAAGTCATTGTTGTACTCGCGTTCTCCGAAACGTGATTGAAGGAGCCCGCCCCAAAAATGGTTATAGATGCTGGCGGCGTCTATATTGACCAATTCACTACGGAACTCCTGTAAAACGCGTGCTTTCCTGCCGGTAGCCAGTGCTACCAACGCGCAGTCCTTGATGGAAAATGGTTCCATGAGGTTGGCTGACTCTATTGGATCAGGTTGGGCCATCATATAATTCCACGCTGTCAGTCCTTGCCGTTTCGAACGTTGTCACGGGCAGTGGGATCTGGCATTGAAATTTGTCAAACAGGAAATGCCATCCACATTCAGAATTTTTTTCATGAAGTTATGAATAATGGTATTTTCCTGATCCCGAGCTCAAATCGACCAAACAGACGACAATGCCCCAGATCTCGAACGACAAACAATGGATGTCTCGCGCCCTGCAACTGGCTGCACAGGCTGCAGCGGCAGGAGAGGTCCCCGTTGGCGCCATTGTGGTTCTCGATGGCAAAGAAATCGGCGCGGGGTTCAACGCCCCCATCTCCGGTTGTGATCCTACCGCCCACGCCGAGATCCGGGCGCTTCGGGACGCCGCGGCCCGGGTAGGCAATTACCGCTTGTCAGGGGCGACCCTTTACGTAACGCTGGAGCCCTGTACCATGTGCGTCGGAGCGATTGTGCACGGCCGCATCAGCCGTCTGGTGTACGGTGCCACGGAGCCCAAAGCAGGGGCTGTGGAATCCACCCGCCGAACCCTGGCCGAGCCACATCTGAACTGGGCTGTGGAAGCGACCGGTGGCATCCTTGAACAGCAGTGCAGCGAAATCATCAGCGAATTTTTCAGCCGGCGCCGTGCGGAAATCCGGCGTCAGCGTCAGTCATCATCCCCAGGGAAGGAGTAGCCTTTACCCATGAAAGTGCTTGTCACCGGCGGAGCCGGATATATTGGTAGTCACGTGGTCCGGCAGCTGGGTGAAGCAGGCCACGATATTGTTGTTTTTGATAACCTCTCCACCGGTTACCGCTGGGCGGTGACCGCCGGCGAGCTGGTGGTGGGGGATCTCGCGGACGAGGCGGCCATTGACCGACTATTCTCCGGGCACCGTTTTGAGGCCGTTCTGCACTTTGCCGCCAATATTGTCGTGCCGGAATCTGTAGCCAATCCTCTCAAGTACTACAGTAACAACACCCGCAACACCCTGAACCTGCTGAAGGCCGTTGAGCGATATCAGGTTCCGTACATGGTGTTTTCTTCCACGGCAGCCGTTTATGGCATGCCGGACCAGCAGGTGCTCACCGAAGATCTGCCGCTGGCTCCGATCAATCCGTACGGGGCGTCCAAGATGATGAGCGAGCGGATGATCATGGATCTGGCGGCTGCGTCCAGTCTGAATTACGTCATTCTGCGCTATTTCAACGTCGCTGGTGCCAACCCTGACGGCTTGCTGGGGCAGGCGACTCCGGAGGCGACTCACCTGATCAAGGTGGCCTGCGAGTGCGTTACCGGGCAACGGGAGGGCATGAGCGTGTTCGGAACGGACTACGATACCCGGGATGGGACCTGTATTCGCGATTACATCCACGTCGAAGACCTCGCCAAGGCCCATGTCATGGCGCTGGATTACATGGCGAAAGGCGGCGAGTCGAAGGTCCTGAACTGCGGTTACGGCCGGGGCTTCACCGTTCGCGAGGTGATCGATGTGGTCAAGCAGGTGTCCGGCGTTAATTTCCCGGTGACCGAGACCGACCGGCGCGCCGGCGATCCCGCAGCGTTGATGGCTGATAACACCCTGATCCGTGACAGTCTGGGCTGGAGCCCGGATTACGACGATCTCGAGACCATTGTTCGGACGGCATTGGTCTGGGAAGCCATCTGGCAGAAGAAAAAAGCCTCCGGCGAACACTGAATTAACACCTTTTACCCATTTGGACAGGTTTGAAAAGTAACCCATGAAGATCACAATTTTTGGTACGGGATATGTTGGGCTTGTAACCGGCGCGTGCCTGGCGGACGTAGGCCACCATGTCCTGTGTATGGACGTGGACCAGGCCAAGATCGACAAACTCCGGAACGGCCAGATTCCCATCTTTGAGCCGGGCCTGGAGTCGATTGTCCGGCATACTGTCGAGGCCGGCCGCCTGGCTTTCACCACCGATACCGAAGAAGCGGTCAAACATGGTGTTTTGCAGTTTATTGCTGTCGGAACACCGCCGGATGAAGACGGCTCGGCAGACCTGCAGTATGTGACCGCCGTTGCCAAATCCATTGGCCAGCACATGGACGACTACAAAGTGGTGGTCGACAAATCGACGGTTCCGGTCGGCACCGGCGACAAGGTTCGTGCAGCGGTGCGGGCTCAACTGGACCACCGTGGCCTGGAACTGGAATTCGATGTGGTCTCCAACCCCGAGTTCCTCAAAGAGGGGGCGGCCATCAATGACTTCATGAAGCCGGACCGCATCATAGTCGGCACCGACAGCGAGAAGGCAGCGGATCTGCTGCGGGAAGTCTATTACCCCTTCAATCGCAGCCATGACCGGATGATCTTCATGGATATCCGCTCTGCGGAGCTGACCAAGTACGCCGCCAACTCCATGCTCGCGACCAAGATCAGTTTCATGAACGAAATTGCCAACCTCGCCGAGCGCCTGGGCGCCGATATCGAGGCGGTACGCCGCGGTATCGGTTCCGATCCCCGTATCGGTTACCACTTCATTTACCCCGGTTGCGGTTACGGCGGCTCCTGCTTCCCCAAGGACGTGCAGGCACTGGCCCGCACCGCCCGCGACTGCGGCTACGACGCCCGGTTGCTGAATGCGGTGGAAGACGTCAACTATGCCCAGAAGCATGTGCTGTTCGACAAGATCAGCCACCACTTCCAGGGCAACCTCAAGGGCAAGGTCGTTGCTGTTTGGGGCCTGGCATTCAAGCCCAATACTGATGACATGCGCGAGGCATCTGCCCGAACCCTGATGGAAGATCTTTGGAAGGCTGGCGCCTCGGTACAGGCTTTTGATCCCGAAGCCATGGAAGAGACCCAGCGTATTTATGGCGACCAGGCGGGCCTGACCCTGTGCGGCACCAAGGAGCAAGCACTCAAGGGTGCCGACGTATTGGCGATCTGCACCGAATGGAAAGAGTTCCGCTCCCCCGATTTTGATGTGGTGGCCGCCAATTTGCGGGACCCGGTGGTCTTTGATGGCCGCAACCTGTACGAACCGGAGATGCTCGAGCGCTATGGCCTGATTTACTACGCCATCGGCCGCGGCCGTAACCAGTTCCACTCGGTGGTGTGATCGATGAGCCAGGAATTCGAGTTACATAAGCGGCTGTCCGCGGACACCTTCCTGCTGGGCAGAACCCGCCTGTGCGAAGTGCGGCTGATGAACGAGAAAACCTGGCCCTGGGTTATCCTGGTGCCGGCGATCGCCGGTATCCGGGAGATCTATGAGCTTCCGGAAGCTCAGCAGCAGAGGCTGATGACGGAGTCGTCCGCGCTGAGCCGCGCCATGATGGAGGCTTTCAAGGGGGACAAGATGAACGTTGCGGCACTGGGTAACATGGTGCCGCAACTTCACATCCACCACATCGTGCGCTTTGAGGGGGATCCGGCCTGGCCGGGGCCGGTTTGGGGTACACAGGCTCCGGTGCCTTACGAAGAGGATGAGCTTGCCCGCATTAAACAGGCACTGAAACCGGTGCTGGCGAGTCTGGCCTGAATCGGCGTCAGCGCCTCCGAGCCAGCGTTTGCGAGCCCAGCAGGATCATTCGAAGCTCCGTTTTCAGCTTGACCTTCAGCTCTTCCCTTTCCTTCGGGGTGGCATCAAGCGCCTCCGCGCCCTGGTTGAAAACCAGTGTCACCATCGCCTCGGCCACCACACGCGCGTCAGACAGTGGTTTGCCCTGTTCCTCGGCAAAGCGCCGCAGGTCGTCGGCCAATTCCGTTACGAAATGGTCGATCTCCGCCTTCACCGCCGTCCGGAACGGCTTCGAAACACCGGTTCGCTCCCGCAGCATCAACCGGAACAGGTTGGCGTTGTTGCCGAGATACTCCATGAAGGTGTCCACCGAGGTGGCAATGGCGCTGCCATCACGGGCGATGCGTTTGCGGGCCTGACGCATCAACTGGCGCAGGGCGACACCGCCTTCGTCCACCAGGGCGAGTCCGAGTTCGTCCAGTTCCGAGAAGTGGCGGTAGAAGGAGGTGGGGGCAATGCCGGCTTCGCGGGCCACTTCTCTCAGACTCAAACTGCCAAACCCCCGGTCGGCACTCAGCTGCGAGAGCGCAGCGTCCATCAATGCGCGTCGGGTTTTCAGTTTTTGCTCCGCTCTGGTGGCCAACGTCAGACTCCGTTTGTTGGTGAGAAGAGGGGCATTCTAGCCGGCTGGAACCATACAGTCATCCGGGCGGCGGATTTGCATACCAGCACGCCTGATTTTCGGCCCCATTGTGTTTATAATGGGCCGCTTTTCCAGTAAGGTCGCAAAAATTTTAGCGGCCACGAATCAAGTAGCCTCAGGTGGGGTGACCCTTTCCGAAACCTTGCGGAGCCATGGATGGCGGAGCAGAGCGTACAGTGACGTATTCCCAGCGTTTTTCGTAATGGGTCACCCCACCTGAGGCGGCAAGACACGAAAAAGTTTCGAATACATCTAACGTAACGGGAACCGGTATGCGCAGTCATTATTGCGGTGGGATTAACGAATCCCACATCGATCAGGAAGTCACACTTTGCGGATGGGTACACCGCCGTCGTGACCATGGTGGGGTTATCTTCCTGGATCTGCGAGATCGGGATGGTATGTCCCAGGTGGTTGTCGACCCGGACACCCCTGAAAGCTTCGCCCTGGCTGAAAAGGTCCGCAGCGAATTCGTCATCAAAGTCACCGGCCGCGTGCGTCGTCGCCCGGCGG
This sequence comes from Marinobacter sp., assembly GCF_041690455.1. Lineage (GTDB taxonomy): Bacteria > Pseudomonadota > Gammaproteobacteria > Pseudomonadales > Oleiphilaceae > Marinobacter. The sequence continues at coordinate 46,363 of NZ_JAWLHI010000005.1, read as the reverse complement.
GTACCGAGAACAACAACATGCCTACCGGTCAGGTGGAACTGTTGGGCAAGGAACTGACCATCCTGAACGCTGCCGCCACACCGCCGTTCCCGCTCGATGAGCATGTGGACGTGGGCGAGGACGTACGTCTGCGTTACCGTTTCGTGGACCTGCGCCGTCCGGAGATGATCAACCGCCTGCGGTTCCGCTCCCGGGTCACCAGCTACATCCGCAACTTCCTGGACAGCCGCGGCTTCATGGACGTGGAAACCCCGATCCTGACCCGCGCAACCCCGGAGGGTGCCCGAGACTACCTGGTGCCGAGCCGTACCCACGAAGGTTCCTTCTTCGCGCTGCCCCAGTCCCCGCAGCTGTTCAAACAGCTGCTGATGGTTTCCGGTGTCGACCGTTACTACCAGATCGCCAAGTGCTTCCGGGACGAGGACCTGCGCGCCGACCGTCAGCCGGAATTCACCCAGGTGGACATCGAGGCGTCTTTCATCGATGAGCAGATCCTGATGGAGCTTAACGAGGACATGATTCGCTCCCTGTTCAAGGACGTGCTCGACGTCAGCCTGCCGGAGTTCCCGCGCATGCCGCACTCCGAGGCCATGCAGCGCTTCGGCTCTGACAAGCCGGACCTGCGTATCCCGCTGGAGCTGGTGGACGTCAATGACTTGGTCGAAAACGTGGACTTCAAGGTGTTCGCCGGTCCGGCCAAGGATCCGAAGGGCCGTGTTGCCGCCCTGCGTGTACCGAAGGGTGGCGAGCTGACCCGTAAGCAGATCGACGATTACACCAAGTTTGTCGGCATCTACGGCGCCAAGGGTCTGGCCTACATCAAGGTCAACGAGCTAGCCAAGGGTGTGGAGGGGCTGCAGTCTCCGATCATCAAGTTCCTCGGTGACGACGTGGTCCAGGCCATCATGGAGCGCGTGGGTGCGGAAGACGGCGATATCGTGTTCTTCGGTGCCGACAAGACCATGGTCGTGAACGAAGCGCTGGGCGCGCTGCGGGTGAAACTGGGTCACGACCTGAACATGCTGACCTGCGAATGGGCGCCGCTGTGGGTTGTGGACTTCCCGATGTTCGAGGAAACCCCGGATGGCGGCCTGACCGCGATTCACCACCCGTTCACCGCACCTTCCTGCTCACCGGAAGATCTGGCTGCGGATCCGGCCAATGCGCTGTCCCGCGCCTACGACATGGTGCTGAACGGCACCGAGCTTGGCGGCGGTTCCATCCGTATCCACGACGAGAAAATGCAGGAAGCGGTGTTCCGGATCCTGGGTATCGGCGAGGAAGAGGCCCGCGCCAAGTTCGGCTTCCTGCTGGATGCCCTGAAGTTCGGTTGCCCGCCCCATGGTGGCCTGGCATTCGGTCTGGATCGTCTGGTCATGCTGATGACCGGGTCATCCTCAATCCGTGACGTGATTGCCTTCCCGAAAACCCAGAGCGCCACCTGCCTGATGACCCAGGCACCGGGCGAGGTGGACGAGAAGCAGCTGCGTGAGCTGCACATCCGTCTGCGCCGTTCTGCCAAACCGGTTGAGGGCAACAAGGCAGAGGGTGACGAGTAAATTCTGAAAAGTCGGGGGCGGGCCTGGCCCGCTCCCCGGACGATGGACGGAGGTTAGGCATGGCTGGTCACAGTAAATGGGCCAACATCAAGCATCGCAAGGCAGCACAGGACGCCAAGCGCGGCAAGATCTTCACCAAAATCATCCGGGAACTGACCGTTGCCGCCCGCCTTGGCGGCGGCGATCCCAACGATAACCCCAGGCTCCGGGCGGTTGTCGACAAGGCCCTGACGGCCAACATGAAAAAGGACACCATCGAACGGGCCATTGAACGTGGCGCCGGTGGTGGTGATGACAGCAACTACGAAGAACTGACCTACGAAGGTTACGGTCCGGGCGGTGTGGCAGTTTTAGTCGAGGTGATGACCGACAACAAGAATCGCACCGTTGCCGAGGTGCGGCACGCCTTCAACAAGTTTGGCGGTAATCTGGGCACCGATGGCTCCGTGGCCTATCTGTTCACCAAACAGGGCATTATCAGCTACAGCCCCGACGTGGACGGCGACCGATTGATGGAAGCGGCACTGGAAGCCGGGGCCGAGGACCTGCAAGAGCAGGAAGATGGTTCCTACGAGATCGTGACCACGCCGGAAGAATATCTCGACGTCAAGGAATCACTGGTCGAGGCGGGCCTGAAGCCGGATGACTCCGAGGTCACCATGGTGCCTTCAACCCGGGTCGAACTGGACCGGGATGGCGCTGAAACCATCCTCAAGCTGATCGACATGCTTGAGGATCTGGATGACGTACAGAACGTCTACCACAACGCGGACATCTCCGCAGAAATCATGGAATCCCTTTGACCATGGCGGGAGCCTGAGCGTGCCGATCATTCTCGGAGTGGATCCCGGCTCCCGGATTACCGGATACGGGATCATTCGTGCCGAGGGTCGGGTGATCGAGTACATCGACAGCGGCTGTATCCGGGTCGGGGAAAAACCCATGGCCGAACGGCTCCAGACCATCTTTCATAGCCTGGCCACGCTCATTGGCGAGTATCGTCCCGAGGAGTTCGCCATCGAGCAGGTTTTCATGGCCCGCAACCCGGATTCCGCCCTCAAACTGGGGCAGGCCCGGGGCGCAGCCATCGTCAGTGCCGCCAATAGCGGGCTGGCGGTGCATGAATATTCGGCCCGGCAGGTCAAGCAGGCGGTGGTCGGCAAGGGTGGGGCGGACAAGTCCCAGGTCCAGCACATGGTGCAGGCCCTGCTGTCATTGTCCCGAAAACCCCAGGCCGATGCCGCCGATGCCCTGGCCATTGCCCTTTGCCATGCCCATATGAGCCAGAGTGTGCTGCGCCTGGCGGGGAACGGAGGCAAGGTGCGCAGCGGCCGGGTCAGACAACAATAACTGGCTCCCAGGAGCCACAGGAGCTACCCCTTGATAGGTCGTATCCGAGGCATTCTGGTCGAAAAGACCCCCGGGCAGGCGTTGGTGGAGTGCGCCGGGCTGGGTTACGAAATCGACATTCCCTACACCACCTTCTTCCACCTGCCTGAATCGGGGCAGGAAGTTACCCTCCATACCCATTTTGCCGTACGCGAGGATGCCCAGAGCTTGTATGGGTTCGCGGCGAAGCTGGATCGGGATCTGTTCCGTCTGCTGATCAAGGTCAATGGCGTCGGCCCGAAACTGGCGGTCGGGATACTCTCCGGCCTCGATGCCCAGCAGTTCATCCGCTGTGTCGAGGCGAAGGATGCCAACGCTCTGGTCAAACTGCCTGGTGTGGGCAAGAAAACGGCAGAGCGCCTCCTTATTGAAATGGCTGACCGGATCGGGCAACTTGAAGGTCAGTTTGTGCCGGTGTCGCCGGGTGCGACAGTTGCTGGTGGGTCCGGCGCCGAACAGGTCGCGACCGGTCCGGATCCGAGGGAAGAAGCCGAGGCGGCCTTGATTGCCCTTGGCTACAAGCCTCAGGAGGCAGCGAAGGCGATCAGCAAGGTCGCCGAGGAAGGCGCGACCAGTGAGACCCTGATCCGCCTGGCCCTGCGCAATATGATTCCCGCCGGATGACCTGACGGTAATATGTCGCCTGAGTGGCGCCAAACCTGTCGAGAGCGTAACGTGACAGTCAGGGGCCCGTTTGTACAATTGGGTCAACGTTGAACGGCAGGGCAAGGCGTACAGGCACGATGTTGATTCCCAGTGAACGGGTGATGCCATGATTGAATCCGACCGACTGATCACAGCCGGGGCCGGTGACTATGAGGAGGTCCAGGACCGGGCCATCCGTCCGACGCTGCTGTCCGAGTATGTGGGCCAGCCTTCGGTCCGTGAGCAGATGGAGATTTTCATCTCGGCCGCCCGCGGCCGGCGGGAGGCGCTGGATCATGTGCTGATTTTCGGTCCGCCTGGCTTGGGCAAGACGACCCTGGCCAATATCATCGCCAACGAGATGGGCGTGGCCATCAAGACCACCTCCGGTCCGGTGCTTGAGAAAGCCGGCGACCTGGCCGCAATGCTTACCAATCTCGAAGAGGGCGATGTTCTCTTTATTGACGAGATCCACCGGTTGAGCGCTGCCGTTGAGGAAGTCCTCTATCCGGCCATGGAGGACTATCAGCTGGATATCATGATCGGTGAGGGCCCGGCTGCCCGCTCCATCAAGCTGGACCTGCCGCCTTTCACGCTTGTCGGGGCAACCACCCGCGCGGGCCTGCTGACCTCTCCGCTGCGGGATCGCTTTGGTATCGTACAGCGGCTCGAGTTCTACAACACCGAGGATCTGACCAACATCATCATCCGCTCGGCCCGTCTGTCCACGGTGGCGATTGACGAAGCCGGAGCCTTCGAGATTGCCCGCCGTTCCCGGGGAACGCCCCGGATTGCCAACCGTCTGCTACGCAGGGTCCGGGACTTTGCCGAAGTGCGCTCCAACGGCCGGATTACCGCGGACATTGCAGATCAGGCCCTGAACATGCTCAAGGTGGATAACCAGGGCTTTGATCACATGGATCGCCGGCTGTTGCTGGCCATGATTGAAAAATTCGATGGCGGCCCGGTGGGCGTTGAAAGCCTGGCGGCCGCCATCAGCGAGGAGCGGGGAACCATCGAGGATGTGCTGGAGCCTTTCCTGATCCAGCAGGGTTTCATGGTTCGCACACCAAGGGGACGAATGGTGACGTCCAACGCCTACCAGCACTTCGGCGTGGTGCCTCGCAGATCGGACGCCGAGGGGGGCCTCTTTGACTGATACAGCCAACGCCCAGGTCTTTGAATTACCCATCAGGGTGTATATAGAAGATACGGATGCTGGTGGTATTGTCTTCCATGCCAAGTATCTGCACTACATGGAGCGCGCCCGTACCGAATGGGTGCGCAGCTGCGGAGTCGGTCTCAGGGCCGGCCTGGCGGATAACATCAGCTACGTGGTGCAGCGGATGAACATTCATTATGCGGTGCCGGCCCGGCTGGATGACCAGTTGTTGGTCACTGCCGAGCCCGTGGCCTACGGGCGAGTCTGGATGGAATTCAGGCAGCGTGTGCTGCGTGCCAGTGATCGCGCGTTATTGTGCGAGGCCAATGTTCGCGTGGCCTGTGTGGCACTGGATACCGGCAGGCCCAGGCGCCTGCCTGAGAATATGCAGGACCTGCTGAAACACAACGTTCAGCACCCGGACCCAACTAACGGAACCAGCCAGGAGTAAAAGGTGGAGTCAGAACTTTCTGTATGGCATCTCATTTCAAATGCCGGGTTATTGGTACAGCTGGTCATGCTGTTGCTGGCATTGGCCTCGGTGATTTCCTGGGCCCTGATTTTCCAGCGTCTGCAGGTCTTTCGGAAAGCCAGGCGAGCCCAGCTGGAATTTGAAGAACGGTTCTGGTCCGGTATGGACCTGGGGCAATTGTACCGGGAGGTCAATGCCGAACCGACGCCATTCTCCGGGGTGGAAGCGGTCTTTCGCGCCGGATTCAAGGAGTTCTCGCGCTTGCGACAGCAGAGCCGGGATGCTGACGCCGTCATGGAAGGTGCCCAGCGTGCCATGCGCGTCGCATTTTCCCGGGAGCAGGAGCGCCTTGAGACCCACCTGCCATTTCTGGCCACGGTCGGCTCCACCAGTCCCTATGTCGGTCTGTTTGGCACCGTGTGGGGGATCATGAACTCGTTCCGGGGGCTCGCCCAGGTACAGCAGGCAACCCTGGCAACGGTCGCACCGGGTATTTCGGAAGCATTGATTGCCACGGCCATGGGCCTGTTTGCGGCAATCCCGGCGGTCATCGCCTATAACCGGTTCTCGGCCATGTCCGATGCTCTGCTCAAGAACTACGAGACCTTCGCCGAGGAATTTTCCAGCATTCTGCACCGTCGCGTGCACGCCAGCGAGCAGAGTGCTGCCTGATGAGTGAACGCAACGACCGGAGCCGGGTGATATGAAAGGCATGGGAATGATGCCGCAGCAGCGGAAAAAACCGATGTCGGAAATCAACGTCGTTCCGTACATCGACGTGATGCTGGTGTTGCTGGTGATTTTCATGGTGACCGCGCCCATGCTGACCCAGGGCGTGAAAGTGGATTTGCCGGAGACCACCTCGGACCCCATCCAGTCTGACAAGGATGTGGAGTCGATTGTGGTTTCGGTGGACACCAACGGTGCCTACTACATGGAGATCGGTGACGAGAGCAGTGATCCCATGTCTCTGGGAGAAGTGAGTGAACAGTTAGCCAAGATCCTGTCACAGCGCCCCAATGGTGAAGTCCTGGTGCGCGGTGACGAGCACGTGGAATACGGCACGGTGGTGCGTCTGATGGCGGAGTTACAGGGTGCCGGTGCCACCAGCATCGGGTTGATCACCGAACCATCTCCCGATGAGAAGTGAGCCAGAAACGCGCGGAGCTGTTGTGACGAATCAGGATCGCAGGGTAATCAGTACCGGTACGGCGCCGTGGAAATCGCCGGTCGCCTTGTCGGTGTTTCTGCACCTGCTCATTGTGGTGGTCGCTCTGGCAGGCTGGTCCTGGACCAGCCCGGTGGATGAGCCGCCACCCCGTAGTATTTCGGCGCGTCTGGTCACCCAGCAGCAACCGGAGCCCAGCCCGGTGGTGGAGCCGGACGATCAGCCGGATCGCGACCAGGAGCGCCGGGCGGAAGAGGAACGTAAAAAGGCCGAGGCCGAACGCCGTCGCCAGGAAGAAGAGGCGCGCAAGATAGCGGAGCAGAAGGCTCAGGAAGAGGAGGCCCGTCGCAAGGCCGAGGAAGAACGCAAGAAACAGGAAGCCCTGGCGAAGGAGCAGGAAGCGGCGAAGGCCCGCGAAGCCGCCCGCCAGAAGGCAGAGGCGGAAGCCAAGGAGCGCGAGCGCCAGAAAGCCGAGGAAGAGCGCAAGCGCCAGGAAGCGGAACGCAAGCAGGCCGAGGAAGAGCAGCGGCGGCTGGAAGAACAGCGCAAGCAGGAAGAAGCCGAACGTCGCCGCCAGGAAGAAGAGGCCCGCAAGGAGGCCGAACGCAAGCGCCTGGAGGCAGAACGGCGCCTGAAAGAGCAACAGCTGGAAGCCCTGGCCGAGGAATCGCGTAAGGCGAAAGAGGCGGAAGCCCGCCGTCAGCAGCAGGCCGCTGCGGCTCGGGCGAAGGAAGCACAGATGCTTTCCGAAAGCGAAAAGTATCAGGCGCTGATCCGGGAGCGGCTGAGCCAGGCCTGGTACCCGCCATCTTCGGCGACAGAAGAAATGACAGCCAGGCTGCAGATAACACTGTTGCCGACAGGTGAACTGGCCAGTGTCAAACTTGTCAGCAGTAGCGGCAATACCGCGTTCGATAACTCTGCCCTGAGTGCGGTACGCTCGCTTAACCGGTATCCAATACCGGATGACAGGGAAACCTTCGAGCGTTATTTCCGTCAGTTTACTATTGAATTCAACCCGCGCCGGTTGAGATAAGGAAACAGGAAAGATCATGACAAAGCGGACCTGGACAACCTCTCACAAAGCCCTTACCGCCGCGCTGGCTGCCCTGATCATGCTGGCAACCGGGGCGCGTGCCGAGCTGCTTATTCGAATCACTGAAGGCGCTGATGCAGCCCTTCCCATCTCTGTTGTGCCATTTGCGGAGAACGGGGTGATTCCGCCCGGGGACAAGGTTGCCAATATTGTTCGGGACGATCTTGCCATGAGCGGAGAGTTCCGGCCTCTGCCCGCGGAGAAAATGCTGAGCCTGCCGTCCCGCCGGGAGGATGTGTACTTCCGGGACTGGCGTATGCTTGGCCAACGCTACGTCCTGGTTGGCGAGCTGAGCCGGAACGGTGACCGTGTCGTTGCCCGTTACGAGCTGTTCGACGTGAATCAGGAAAAGCGAATCCTCGGTGAGACTGCAGCAGCGTCGGTCAATGGCATGCGTACTCTTGGCCATCACATCAGCGACAAGGTGTATGAGGCGATTACTGGTGTGCCAGGGGCATTTTCCACCAAGCTCGCGTACATCACCCTCGACACTTTCAATGGCAAGCCCCGCTACCGTCTGCAGGTGAGCGATGTGGATGGCAAGCGTGCAAAGATCCGGTTGGAAAGTCAGGAGCCGATCCTGTCACCGGCCTGGTCTCCGGATGGAAAACGGCTGGCCTACGTCTCTTTCGAAACCGGCAAACCGGCAATCTATATCCATGAGCTTTCCTCCGGCCAGCGTACCAAGGTGGCCGATTTCAAAGGTCTCAATTCTGCGCCGGCCTGGTCCGAGGATGGTCGCTCGCTGCTGATGACACTGTCCAAGGACGGTAACGCCGAGGTCTACCGGATGGAGCTGGCGAGCCGGCAGCTGACCAAGCTGACCAATCACTGGGCAATCGATACCGAGGCAACCTATGACCACTCGGGTGACGGCATTTTCTTCACCTCGGACCGCTCCGGCGGACCGCAGATCTACCACATGAAATCGCCTGGTGCAGAACCCCGCCGTATTACCTTCGGCAGTCGCTATAACGCACGGCCGAGGTCGGACAATACCGGGGACTACGTTTATTACGTGCACCAGAGAAACAGCGCGTTCCATATTGCCCGAACCAATCTCAACAACGGTGAGGAAACGGTCCTGACCCGGACCGAATCCGATGAATCACCGAGTGTGTCACCCAATGGTCGCATGCTGATCTATGCCACCAAGCAGAGTGGCAACAGCGTGCTGACCGTGATCTCGGCCGATGGCGGTGCGGCATACAGCCTGCCCGCTTCGGAAGGGGATGTCCGTGAACCTGCCTGGGGGCCGATCGTCGACTGAACGCCCCGGGCTTTCGAAAGCAATCAATAAACTCAAGCCACTGAAAGGAAATGAACATGAAACTGTCTATGCACTCCAAGGTCCTCGCCATGCTGCTTTCTGCCGGTCTGTTTGCCGGTTGTAGCTCCACAGGCGAAACGGTGGGCGATGGCGCTTACGATTCCGACGTTGCTCCTGTAGACGACGGCTCCACGGTTTACGGTGGTGATGATGAGGGCGGTGTGTCCTCCTCCGCGCTGACCGAGGAAGAACGCATGGCCGCTGAAGAGCGGGCGAAGATGGAAGCCCTCCGTGACATCACCACCTTCTACTTCGATTTCGACACCGCCGAGATCAAGCCTGAAGCCCGTGACGTATTGGTGGCCCACGCCCAGTACCTGGCCAACAACCCGGGCCGTAACGTTCGCCTGGAAGGGCATGCCGACGAGCGCGGCACCAAGGAGTACAACCTGGCCCTGGGTGAGCGTCGTGCCAACGCCGTGCAGCGGTTCCTGATCGTCAACGGCGCTTCACGTGGCCAGATCGAAACCGTAAGCTATGGTGAAGAAAAGCCGGCGGTCATGGGCTCCTCTGAAAGTGCCTGGGCACAGAACCGTCGGGTAGAACTGGTTTTCGACTGAACCGCTAACTGACAGATCGGGTGTATCCATGAGAAAACGGCTCGTGGCGTTACTGCTGGTTCCACTTGCGCTTGTGCAGGTGGGGCCGGTTCAGGCGCAATCTTCCACACCGGCCCAGAGAAGTTCCTCTGGCAACCAGGCGACCGCAGAACTGTTCTACATGATTCAGCAACTCCAACAGGAGGTGCGAAGGCTGCAGGGTGAAGTGGAAGAGCAGCGACACATGATCACCCGATTGCAGGAGCAGGGTCGAGATCGCTACATCGATCTGGATCAGCGCATCCTCGATCTGTCCGAGAAAATGGCGAGCCAGCCGGAACCTGCGCCGGCTTCGCCATCCGCTTCCGGCAGTGGCGACGGGCAGGCGGTGGAAACCCGCGAGTATCGTCAGCCGGATGCCGAGGAGCGCAAGGCCTACAACGAGATTCAGGACCTCATCCGGAACCAGAAAGACTACGATCAGGCCATTACCCGGTTGTACGAGTTCATCGACAAATATCCCGAAGGGGACCTGACGGTTAACGCGTATTACTGGCTGGGCGAGGTCTATCTGGTCAAGCCGCAGCTGGAGCAGGCAAAACAGGCCTTCACTATTGTGGCGACCCGTTTCCCGGACCATCGCAAGGCGCCGGATGCGGTCTACAAGCTGGGTGTGACCCTGGATCGTCTGGGCGAATCTGACGAGGCTCGCCGGCGCATGCAGAGCGTCGTTGATGATTATCCGGACAGCGGTGCGGCGGAGCTTGCGAAGAAGTTCCTTTCCTCTGCAAACGGTTAATCCGGCTCAGGAAAAAAATCCGGGGATTACTCCAAAAAAGGGTTGATCACCGGAAAAATATCAGTACTATATGCGCCTCGTTTGGGTCGTTAGCTCAGTTGGTAGAGCAGTTGGCTTTTAACCAATTGGTCGAAGGTTCGAATCCTTCACGACCCACCAAATTCCGGGTACTGTTCGTTTGAGCTCGAGCGGTATCGATCAGGTAAGTTATCTGGTCACCAGTCAAGGGTCGTTAGCTCAGTTGGTAGAGCAGTTGGCTTTTAACCAATTGGTCGAAGGTTCGAATCCTTCACGACCCACCAAATAACAGGATCTCCCGGGATCCTGGGGAAAAAAGAGCCTCCGGGCTCTTTTTTTTTGCCTGTAAGATCCCACTTATAGTCCCAGAGTGGTCAAAGTTTGTTTTCAGGTGTGTGACGCTGGCGTTGCAGGCCCATGAAAACAGTGGCCGAGGTGATATACTTCGGTGGTTAACGCAACACAGAGATGCAGGAATGACACGAGCAGAAAACCGTATCCTTGTTCAGGAGCACCTGGCCCACGAAGCGGAGCCCAAGCCTTTGAGCGAGAGTGAGAAAGCGGAACTCGAGGCCCGGATCAAGGCGGAACTCAAGGCCAGAGACGCTGTGCTCGTTGCTCATTACTACACCGACCCGGATATCCAGCGCCTGGCGGAAGAGACCGGGGGCTGCGTGGCTGACTCCCTGGAAATGGCCCGCTTTGGCAATCAGCATCCGGCCACCACGGTGGTTGTCGCGGGCGTCCGGTTCATGGGCGAGACCGCCAAGATCCTCAACCCCGAGAAGAAAGTCCTGATGCCCACCCTGGAAGCGACCTGCTCCCTGGATGTGGGCTGCCCGGCCGATGAATTTGCCGAGTTCTGTGACCAGCACCCGGACCGGACCGTGGTGGTGTATGCAAACACCTCGGCGGCCGTGAAGGCGAGGGCGGACTGGGTGGTGACCTCGAGCTGCGCCCAGGCCATTGTCGAGGACCTGGATGCCCGTGGCGAGAAGATCCTCTGGGCTCCGGACAAGCATCTGGGGCACTACGTGCAGAAGACCACCGGAGCCGACATGCTGCTCTGGGATGGCTCGTGCATCGTTCACGAAGAATTCAAGTTCCGAGGTCTCGAGGACCTCAAGGCACTGTATCCGGACGCAGCCGTCCTGGTGCATCCGGAGTCACCGGATGCGGTGGTGGAAATGGCCGATGTGGTGGGCTCCACCTCCCAGCTGATCCACGCGGTGCAGACCCTGCCCAACCAGGAATTCATTGTCGCCACGGATAACGGTATCTTCTACAAGATGCAGCAGTTGGCCCCCAACAAGACCCTCATCGAGGCGCCCACCGCCGGTAACGGCGCTACCTGCCGAAGCTGCGCCCATTGCCCCTGGATGGCGATGAATGGTCTGGAAAACCTGCTGCAGGTGCTGCAGACCGGTAGTCAGGAAGTGCTGGTGGATCCGGCGCTGCGGGAGAGGGCGCTGAAGCCTCTGCAGCGCATGCTGGACTTCACCGCCAACATGAATCTCAAGGCCGCAGGCAACGCCTGATTGGTGCGAATCCTTTACCCGGTCAGCTGTTGCGCTGAACCTGCAGCTGCCGGGTAATTTCAGCCAGTCGTTCGGTAACCGCCTGGCGCTGGGGTGATCCGGCCGGCAGTTTTTCCTGGGCCTGGCGCAGCTGGCGCTGGGCTGATTCCAGATCCCCCATCAGGGCGTCGTATTCGGCCCTTGCGCGGTGCACGCCAACGATATTGCGAGCCATACCTTCCGCTTCTGCCCGTCGTGACCAGAGATGCTCCTGTCCCGGCATCTGACGAGTGAGTTCCCTCAGAAGGTCTGCCGCGGCAGCTCCGTTTCCCGCTTTGATTTCGGTCTGCGCAAGGGTATAGGAAATAGGGTAGTTGCCCGGGTTGCGGGCGAGCGCATCTTCAAGCAAGGCCCGTGCTTCCCCGGTTTTGTCACGGGCGTTCAAAACCTCGGCCAGGGTGACCTGCAGGGTGATCCGGCCCGGATTCTGCTCCAGCAGGTCTCTGAGTTCCTGCTCTGCCTTGTCCAGCTGGTTATTGGCCTGGTAAGCGACGGCGAGTCCGTACCGGATGGCATGGTTCCGCTTGGCATCCGGCCGATCGAGGTAGGACTCGAAAGTCTCCACCGCCACATCCGGTGAGGGGGAGTAATGGACCTGGAGGCGGCTACGCATCAGGTGGTATTCCTGGCCGTCCTTTATCTCCAGGTGCGGGTACTGCTCGGCCCGGTTGCGGGTGTCAGCTACCCGGCTCTGGGTCAGCGGGTGCGTGGACAGGTATTCCGGAACCTGGTTTCCCTGTAGCCGGTTCTGCCGCATCATGATCTCGAACATTTCCGGCATGCCCCGGGGATCCATGCCGGCACTGGCAAGGATGTCCATGCCGACCCGGTCGGCCTCCTGCTCGTGGGATCGGCTATACGCCAGCATGTTCTGTACTGACAATGCCTGGGTACCGGCAATTGCGGCAATGCCGATGTCGGACTGGGTCACTGCGGAAAGTACAATTCCGGCAATCATGCCCGCGAGGGTCAGTGGCGCGCTGGTTTCCTGCTGTTCGACGCGGCGGGCAAAATGGCGTTGACTCAGGTGCGCCAGCTCGTGGGCGAGTACCGAAGCAAACTGCTGTTCCGTGGCGGCGTTCAGAAACAGCCCTCCATTAACACCAACAATGCCGCCCGGGACGGCAAAAGCGTTGAGTTGAGGGCTGTCGATCAGCGCCAGCGTCAGTTCCCGGTTCTGCAGCGGAGCCGAGGGCACCAGGCGATAGATAATAGCGCTCAGATAGTCGTATACCAGGGGATCAGTGATGCGGGGGGCAGACCGCCGGATAGAGACCATGACCTGACGGCCGATCTCAGATTCCTGCTGGCCCGAAATCAATCCACCGCCGGTGCCGCCGATCGTTGGCAGCGATGATTCCTGGGCGGAAGCCGGAGAAGTTGTCAGTAATGCCGCCAGTGCGAACACTGCGGCTTTCAGGATCCCCCGGGCGGAGGTGGTTCGGCCATGATCGAGTTTCATGTACTGCAAGTTGCCTCTGGTTCGGACTGCCGGTTGGACAGTGTCTTACCATGAAAAGTTCTGAATATGAGATTACCAGCTATTGAGATGCAATACCCGGCATCTCGCGGCATAATGCCGCGTTGTCAATTCCACTGATTGTGATGGTGCGTCTACATTATGGTTGACCGTACACTGGATGCTTCCGGGCTGCGCTGTCCGATGCCTCTGCTGAAAACCAAACTCGAACTCAACGGGATGTCCGCCGGTGAGCAGCTGGAGGTTATTGCGACCGATTCCGGCTCGGCCCGGGATATCCCGGCGTTCCTTGCGTTGTCCAGCCACACCCTGGTGAGTTCCACCGAGGCCAATGGCGAATACCGGTTTGTGATAAAGTGCGGCGGTTAACCTTTCGGAGACGTTGATGGTCAGGATTTTACGCGGTCTCGCGCACAAATACTTTTCAGATGAAGAAGCTGTCATCCTTTCCCTGATTCTGCTGACGGGAACGGTGTTCGTCATCTGGTTCGGTGCCATGCTGGCGCCGGCCATTGCGTCCCTGATCATTGCCTTCATCCTCCAGGGTCTGGTGACCAAGCTCAACAAGCTGGGGATACCGGAAATCGTTTCCATCATCGGGGTTTTCGTGGTGTTTCTGGGTGTGCTGGTGGGTTTCCTGTTCGGTCTCCTGCCGCTTGTCTGGACCCAGGTCACCAACCTGGCCGGGGAGGCGCCGCGTATCATCCGGGAAATGCAGTCCTACTTTGAGTTGCTCCCTGAGCAGTATCCGCAGCTGATTTCCGTAGAAGCGGTCAATACCGTGTACCAACAGGTTTCCACGGAAGTGGGCCAGCTGACCCAGTGGCTGGTTTCCTTCTCACTGTCCAGTATTCCGGATCTGGTGGCGCTGCTGATCTACATGGTGCTGGTGCCCATTCTCGTGTTCTTTTTCCTGAAGGATAAAGAGGTACTGTTGGGATCCATCGGCCGTCTGCTGCCTCCCCAGCGGCCGCTGATGCTCAAGATCTGGCATGAGGTCAATCTCCAGTGCGCGAACTATGTGCGGGGCAAGGCGGTGGAGATCCTCATCGTCGGCGGAGCAACCTATATTGCCTTCAAACTGCTGGGCATGCCCTATGCCGCACTGTTGTCATTGCTGGTGGGCCTGAGTGTGGTGATTCCCTACATTGGTGCGGCTGTGGTGACCATCCCGGTTGCCATGATCGGGCTGTTTGCCTTCGGCTGGGGCACCCATTTTATCTGGGTGATGGTGGTCTACGGTGTGATTCAGGCGCTCGATGGCAACGTGCTGGTGCCGGTCCTGTTTTCCGAGGTCAACAACCTGCACCCGGTGGCCATCATCGTTGCAGTGCTGTTCTTTGGTGGCATCTGGGGCTTGTGGGGTGTCTTCTTTGCCATTCCGCTGGCAACCTTGCTCAAGGCGGTGTTTTCCGCCTGGCCGGTGAAGGAGGTTGAGCCTTCACCGACCGATGAGCTGGCCTGAGGCCCTGTCAGAGGGTCTTGACCGCTTCCAGCACTTCATCGGCGTGGCCTTTGACCTTGACGCCGCGCCATTCCTCCTGCAACACACCTTCCTTGTCGATCAGGAAGGTGCTGCGCTCGATGCCCAGATGTTCCTTGCCGTAAAGCTTCTTGAGCTTGATAACGTCAAACAGCTTGCACAGGGTTTCATCCTTGTCTGAAATCAGGTGGAAGGGGAACTCGTGCTTGGCCCGAAAGTTCTCATGGGCTTTCAGGCCGTCCCGGGATACACCGAAAATCTCGGTATCCAGCTCCACAAACTGTTTCATCCGGTCGCGAAAATCCTGGCCTTCGGTGGTGCAACCGGGGGTGTTGTCCTTGGGATAGAAATAGATCACAACATTCTTGCCCCGAAGGTCAGCAAGCCGGACGGTTTGCTCTCCGGTCGCCGGCGCTTCAAAATCAGGGACGGGCTTGTTCAATTCGACGGATGACATGACATCTCCTTTAATTCCCTTGTGTCAGTTCGAGCCCAACATTACCATATCGGTTTTATTCGGACGGAGCTTTTATGATAACGGGTAGCCTTGTCGCACTGGTCACGCCCATGCATCCAAACGGTGACATCCACTGGGAGGAGCTGGACAAACTGGTGGACTTTCACATTGAAAACGGCACGCACGGCATCGTCGCCGTGGGCACCACCGGCGAATCCGCAACCCTGGATCCGGAAGAGCACATCGAGACCATTGGCCGGATCATAAAACGCGTCGACGGGCGGATCCCGGTGATTGCCGGTACCGGCGGCAACAGCACCCGTGAAGCGATCGAGCTGACCAGCGAAGCCCACAAGCTGGGTGCAGACGCGTGCCTGTTGGTGGTTCCGTACTATAACAAGCCGACCCAGGAAGGCCTGTACCAGCATTTCAAGGCCATCGCCGAGGCGGTGCCGGGCATGAACCAGATGCTGTACAACGTTCCCGGCCGGACGGCCTGTGACATGCTGAACGAGACCGTTCTGCGTCTGGCGGATATTCCGAACATCGTGGCGATCAAGGATGCTACCGGTAACATTCCCCGTGGCGCCGAATTGATCAAGGCCCTGGATGGCCGTCTCGCGGTCTATTCCGGTGACGATGCTACCGCAGCCGAACTGATGCTGGCCGGCGGTAAGGGTAATGTCTCGGTTACGGCCAACGTGGCGCCGAAATCCATGGCCCAGCTGTGCGAAGCGGCTATTTCCGGTCACCGGGAAGAGACCGAGCGTTTGAACGAGCTGCTGATGCCGCTGAACCGCAAGCTGTTCCTGGAAGCCAATCCGATTCCGGTGAAATGGGCATTGCATCGCATGGGGATGATCAGTGAGGGCATTCGTCTGCCGCTGACGCCGCTGAGCGAGAAGTTCCACGCGGAAGTGGAAGAAGCCCTGAAAGCCTCAGGCGTGCTCTGAGCTTGCTGAAAACGTCCCTGAACCGGAGTAACCCGATGCAGGTTCTTTCAGGAACCCGTTCCCCCCGTATTTACAGATCGATATGTGCTGCGTCCGGGCTGTTGCTGCTGGCAACGGCCTCGGGCTGCAGCCTGTTGGAAGACCGTTCCGAGCGGTACGTCGATGCCAGAGAAGGCACGCCGCTGGAGCTCCCTGAGAGCGCGGATGAATCCCGCTTCAGCCAGGTCATGCCGATCCGCGAGATCAATACCGCCGAGTCCGGGAAAATGTATCCGTCCGATATTCCCCGGCCGCCGGACATGACCTCCGAGATTCTCCAGGAAAACTATGTGATCGAGGAGCTGGATGGTCGCATCTGGCTGCTGGTGAACGACGTTCCCGGTCGGCTCTGGCCCCAGGCAACCGCCTACATGAACGAGCGGGGCCTGGGTGTCGCCTATGACAGTCCCCAGCTGGGACTGCTCCAGAGCGAGCTGGCTAATTTCAGCAAGCAGGCCCGGGAACTGGTGGGCCTGACCAATCAGGCATCGGCGGATGAACCCATGACGGTCATCCAGATGCGTATGTCACCGGGTATCCGCCGTAAGACGACTGAAATCCAAATTCGCCGGGTAGAGCGGTCTGATCGCCCGGGAGAACTTTTGCCCTGGCAGGACATCGCCAATCCCCCGGCGGAGGCCATGGCGCTGCAGAAAGAGCTGCTTGCTGATCTCGGGGAGTTTCTGAAAACCAGGGAGGAGAGTAAATCCTTCTCCAGGGCGGCCTCGGGTATGGCCAGTGAACCCCTGGTGAGCCTGGAATCCGAGGGCGAGGAAGCTGTCGGCATCCGGATGGACCTGGATTATGGCCGGTCCTGGGCGGAAGCCAATCGTGCCCTGGAAGAAGCCGAAATCCCGGTTGTCGACCTGAACCGCAGTGCGGGCTGGCTCTATGTCGACTTCCGCACAGCGGATGAGAAGGAATCCGGCTGGTTTGACTGGTTCAGCGACAAGGAAAAACCGCGGCATACCCATACCGTGACCCTGGAAGAGCGCGACGGCGCGGTGTTTATTGAGGCCGAGCGGCTCGAAAGCTATGACGGCGAGCACACGACATCCGATCTGCTCAACCGACTCTTTGAATACCTTTACTGATTGAATGGGGATGCCCGGCGCATCCCCTCCGGAGATTTCAATGGAAAAGCGCGAAGAACTCTACGCAGGCAAGGCCAAATCCGTATACCGCACCGACGATCCGGAGCGTTTCGTAATGGTCTTCCGGGATGACACCTCGGCGTTCGACGGCCAGAAAAAAGAGCAGCTCAACCGCAAGGGCATGGTGAACAACAAGTTCAATGCCTTCATCATGGAGAAACTGGAAGCGGCGGGCATTCCCACCCACTTCGAAGGACTGCTTTCGGATACCGAATCCCTGGTCAAGAAACTGGACATGATTCCGGTTGAGTGCGTGGTCCGCAACATTTCTGCTGGCAGCCTGTGCCGCCGGCTGGGCGTGGAAGAAGGCCAGGAGCTGAATCCGCCCACCTTCGAGCTGTTCCTGAAGAATGACGAGCTGCACGACCCCATGGTCAATGAATCCCTCGCCGAGAGTTTCGGCTGGGCGACCGCAGGTGAGCTCGCCCGCATGAAGGAACTGACCTACAAGGTCAACGACGTGCTCAAGAAGCTGTTCGATGACGCCGGCATGCTGCTGGTGGATTACAAGCTGGAATTCGGCCGTAGTGGCGGCGAGATTGTCCTCGGCGACGAATTCAGCCCTGATGGCTGCCGCATCTGGGACAAGGAAACCCGCAAGAAGATGGACAAGGACCGGTTCCGTCAGGGACTCGGTGACGTGATCGAGGCCTATGAAGAAGTCGGTCGCCGTCTCGGCATCCAGTTCGACTGAAACGCAATCAATACAATAACCATCAGAAGGGCATCTTATGCGTAAACTGATCCTTGCAGTAGGTGGCACCGTGGCGCTGGCCACGCCTCTGGCCAATGCAGATGTTGTCGGCGTTGGTGCCAATGTCAGCTACTGGGACTCTGATCTCTCCGGTAAGGTGGTCAACAAGGGTTCTGCCGTTGATATCGAGAACGATCTGAATCTCGACAGCGACAGCAACGCGAACTTTACCGCCTACTTCGAGCACCCGGTGCCGGTGCTGCCAAACGTGCGGGTGAACTACACCACCATTTCCCAGAACGGCAGTGGCCAGATCGGGCTGGAAGAGTTCGATGGCATTCTTCCGGGTGCGTCTGTGGATTCCGAGCTGGATCTGGACCAGCTGGACGCTACCTTCTACTACGAAGTCCTGGATAACTGGGTTAACCTGGATCTGGGCCTGACCGCCCGCAAGCTGGACGGTGAGCTGATTGTCCGTGACACCACCGGCACTGGCCGCGTGAGTGAAACCACCGTCGATGGCGTTATCCCCATGGGCTACGCCGCCGCCCGTTTCGATCTTCCGCTTACCGGTGTCTCCGTGGGCGGTGAGGGCAACCTGATCAGCTTCGACGGCGATTCCCTGCACGACTTCAATGTCTACGGCCAGTACGAGTTGTCATTGCTGCAACTGCGCGCCGGTTACCGTCAGATGTCCATCGACTACGAAGATGACGATGACAAGATGGATGTCGAGTTGTCCGGTCCATTTGCCAGTGTCGGTCTGACGTTCTGATTGATTACCGGCTGAATGGCTGAAAAAAGAGCGCTGCGGCGCTCTTTTTTTGTGGCCAACATTTTCTGTGGTGTTGCCGGAACGGCCGATTCGGTAAACTTGGCAGCAGAGGACACGAACGTTTTATGGAGATTAGACCTTGAAAATTCTCGTTACGGGAACCGCTGGATTCATTGGCTCACACCTGGCGCACCGCCTGCTGGATCGGGGTGATGAGGTGATCGGCGTCGATAACGTCAATGACTATTACGATGTGAACCTGAAGGAAGCGCGCCTGAAGCGGCTGACCTGCAAGCCCGGCTTCACCGAGATCCGTGAGGATGTTGCCGATCGCGCCGCTATGGAAGCCCTGTTCCGCGAGCACAAGCCCGAACGAGTGGTTCACCTGGCCGCCCAGGCCGGGGTGCGTTACTCCATCGAGAACCCCCACGCCTACGTGGATGCCAACCTGGTTGGCTTCATGAATATCCTGGAAGGCTGTCGGCATAACGATGTGAAGCACCTAGTCTACGCCTCCAGCAGCTCGGTATACGGCGCCAACGAGACCATGCCGTTCTCGGTCCACGACAACGTCGACCACCCCCTGAGCCTGTATGCCGCCTCCAAGAAGGCCAACGAGCTGATGGCCCATACATACAGCCATCTGTACAACCTGCCCACAACTGGCCTGCGGTTCTTCACCGTGTATGGTCCCTGGGGCCGTCCGGACATGGCGCTGTTCATCTTCACCAAAAAGATCCTCGCCGGCGAGCCGATCGACGTGTTCAACCATGGCCACCACCGACGGGATTTCACCTACATCGATGACATTGTCGAAGGGGTCATCCGCACCCTGGACCACGTCGCCGAGCCCAACGCGGACTGGAGCGGCGAGCGTCCGGACCCGGGTACCAGCAAAGCGCCTTACCGGCTCTACAACATCGGCAGCAACAACCCGGTGGAGTTGTCCCGTTTCATCGAAATCATTGAAGAGCGAATCGGCAAGAAGGCGGAGAAGAATCTTCTGCCACTGCAGCCGGGCGATGTGCCCGCCACCTACGCCAATGTCGACGACCTCATCGAAGATGTGGGTTATAAACCCTCGACCACCGTGGAAGAGGGCATTGCCAACTTCGTGGACTGGTATCGGGATTTTTACAAGGTCTGATTCCAGAGCGTTCTCTCTGTTCAAGAAGACTCAAAGGTTCCTGGAGAAAAATCCAGGAACCTTTGCTTCCCCGCCTCTTTCTCCTGAAGCCTGGTCCCCGGGCACCTGAATAGCTTCCCACCGCTCTGCTGCAGTAAGCCGCAATCTCGACGATACGATTTTCAGAATTTTCTATTCTGCCGTGGGGCAGTTCTATCAAAATTGATCTTTGAAAATAAAATAAATACAAAATGTCGATAAAATGGTGGTAAAACACGTATTGTTTTGCGGTAAAAAGTTTGACAGCGCTGCCAGTGGCGACTAACTTGGCTAAATTAAGCACAGGCACATGTGCCGCGTCGTGCGATGTGTGTCCCTTACGCTGTCACAACAACAACCACGAATAGCCCGAATGTGACCGGGCCAAGAGGAGGCAAAGATGAAAATAAAAGCGAAATACCTTGCCGCAGTCGCGCTGACTGCTTCTATCGGAACCGCGCAGGCGGAAACAAACTGGGATATGCCGACGCCGTATGGCGATTCCAATTTCCACACTGTCAATATTCGCGAATTTGCAGAAGATGTGCGGGAGGCGACCGATGGTGAGCTGAACATCACGGTTCACAGCGGTGGTTCTCTCATCAAACACCCCGAAATCAAGAATTCCGTTCGCCGTGGCCTCGTTCCCATTGGTGAACTGATCATGTCCCGCCTGGCCAACGAAGACCCATTGTTCGAGGCAGATTCGGTTCCCTATCTGGCGAGTGACTACGACGAGGCGTGGGAGCTTTGGCAGGCCTCCAAGGAGATGCTGGCAGAGCGTCTGGAACGGCAGCGGCTGACCCTGCTGTTTGCAGTGCCCTGGCCGCCCCAGGGTATTTACACCAAATTCGCCGTGGAAACCGGTGAAGAGCTCCAGGGTGTGAAAATGCGCGCCTACAACAAATCGAGTGAACGCCTGGCCGAGCTGTTTGGTGCGGTTCCGACCCAGGTCGAGGTTCCGGATATCCCGACCGCTTTCGGAACCGGTCGCGTGGACGCAATGATCACATCGCCATCAACCGGTGCCAACACCCGGGCCTGGGATTACCTCAGTCACTTCAACCATGCCCAGCTGTGGTTGCCCAAGAACATGGTGATCATCAATACCCGGACTTTTGAGGGGCTCCCGGAGTCCGTGCAGGAAGCCATCAAGACCGCAGCAACTGAAGCGGAAAAGCGGGGCTGGGAGGCCAGCAAGGCCGAAACCGATGCCAAGATCAAGATCATGGAAGACAACGGCATTGTGGTTTCCGAGCCGAGTGAGGCACTGGTCGAGCGGCTACAGGAAGTGGGCGCCACCATGGAGCAGGAATGGCTGGAGCGCGCCGGCGAGGATGGCAAAGCCCTGATCGAAGCCTATCGCGCTCGCTGATTACTGATCAGCCTGAAAAGAACAATCCGGGAGCATTTACATGCGCAGGTTTCTGGACTCTCTGTACCGCCTTGGCGGGTATATCTCGGCCCTGCAGCTTTTCATCATCATGGTGATGGTGGTGTTGCAGGTGTCGGGGCGAATTCTCGACAAGGCCCTGCTGACCCTGGGGATGAAATCCCTGGGCCTGCAGGTTCCCGGATTGGCGGAACTGGCGGGGTTTCTGTTGCTCGGGGCCACGTTTACTGGTCTGGCCTACACATTGACGGTGGGTGGTCATATCCGCGTGGACCTCTTGCACAGGGCTCTGCCGGAGAGTGTCCAGCGAGCACTGGACATTCTGGTAACGGTGATCGCTTCGGCGATCACCGGTTACGGTATCTGGTTCAGCGTACTGCTGGCCTATGACAGCTATGACTTCGGGGATTTGTCTATCGGTATGGTGCCGGTGCCGCTCTGGATACCTCAAACGGTCATGGTTGTCGGGCTGGTCTGGCTGTTGATTGCGTTGCTCGACGCGCTGATCGGACTGATCACCGGCCGCATTACCCGCATCAAAGACGAAGCCCCGCAGGAGTAACACCATGGACATGATCTGGATGAGCCTGGTGCTCCTGATAGGACTCCTGATTCTTCTCGGAGCCGGGCTGTGGGTCGCTTTTGCTCTCACGGCCACTGGCCTCGCAGCCTTGCATTTCTTCAGTAACATCCCGGTGGGCGATAGCCTGGCGACATCGTTTTATGGTGCCAGCGCTTCCTGGGAGTTGGCCGCCTTGCCGATGTTC
Source organism: Marinobacter sp. (assembly GCF_041690455.1). Taxonomy (GTDB): domain Bacteria; phylum Pseudomonadota; class Gammaproteobacteria; order Pseudomonadales; family Oleiphilaceae; genus Marinobacter. Next base: position 24,249 of record NZ_JAWLHI010000005.1, on the reverse strand, counting down.
ATCTGGATGGGCGAGGTCCTTTTCCGTTCCCGCCTGTCCGAGGAAATGTTTACCGGAATTGCCCCGTGGGTCGGTCGTATCCCTGGCCGGCTGCTACACACCAACATTATCGGTTGCGGTATTTTCGCGGCGATTTCCGGCTCGTCGGCCGCCACCGCAGCGACGATCGGTAAAATGTCGGTGCCGGAGCTCACCCAGCGTGGCTACGATCGCAAACAGATCCTGGGTACGCTGGCGGGTTCGGCAACCCTGGGATTGCTGATTCCCCCGTCGATCATTCTGATCGTTTACGGTGTCGCTACCGAGCAGTCCATTGCACGGTTGTTCGTGGCCGGTATTCTTCCCGGTTTGCTGCTGATGGTGCTGTTCGCCGGCTACGTTGCCATCTGGTCCAAGCTGAACCCATCTGGCGTACCCGCTGACGAGGAGGAGGCTCTGCCGCTGGCGGAGAAGATTCGGCGTAGCAAGCCTCTGATCCCGGTTGTTCTGCTGATCGTTGGTGTTATCGGCTCTATCTATGCCGGGCTGGCATCACCCACGGAATCAGCGGCGGTGGGCGTGGCATTGGCGCACCTGCTGTCCTGGCGTGGCGGCTCCCTGAGCCGGGAAACGTTCGGCCAGGCTATGATGGGGACGGTAAAAACGTCCACCATGATTGCGTTCATTCTTGTGGGCGCCCATTTTCTGACAGTGTCCATGGGCTTCACGGGCATTCCCAGGAACCTGGCGGCCTGGATCAATACACTGGAGCTGTCCCCCTATCTGCTGCTCCTGGCATTGACGGTGTTCTTTATCCTCCTGGGCTGCTTTCTGGATGGTATTTCGGTCGTGGTGCTGACCACCTCCGTCATCCTGCCGATGGTGCAGGCGGCGGGGATCGATCCGCTGTGGTTCGGGATCTACCTGGTCATCGTGGTGGAAATGAGCCAGATAACGCCGCCAGTGGGGTTCAATCTCTTTGTTATTCAGGGGTTGACCGGTGAAAACATTATCCGGGTGGCACTGGCCGCACTACCTTATTTCCTGTTGCTGCTAGCCGGGGTGCTGTTAATCACGATCTTCCCGGAGATTGTTACCTACCTACCCAGTCAAATGGGGAATTGATAGACTCACGGCCTGCTCCGAGTGGCGGGGCAGGTTATTTGTGGTATCGAACAGGATTGTCGTGGTGGGCCTATGAAGAAAAGCGCAGACAAGGAATTGACCGAACAGGGCAGGGAAGAGCAGCCAGGCGCAAGAAGCGTAGGGCCGATCGTGTCCTCGGCACACCTCTCCGGCCGCGCAGCTGAACTGTCAGAGCTTGAATTCGGGCTGATTGTTGCAGGAAATGCCTTCAACCGTTGGATGGTGCGCTGCATGAACGCGGCGGGCCTTCCTGATATGAGCCCCCTTGATATCCTGGTGCTGCACAGCGTGAACCATCGGGGCCGGTCAAAAAAATCCGCGGATATCTGTCTTGTGCTCAATGTGGAGGATACCCACACCGTCACCTACGCTCTCAAGAAGCTCCTGAAGCATGAGGTGGTTGTATCGGAGCGCCGTGGCAAGGAAACGTTCTATTCCATCACCGACAAGGGTGAGGCGATCTGCCAGGCTTATGCCGAGATTCGGGAAAACTGCCTGGTGGACTCGCTACGGACACTTGGCTTTTCCAATACCGACCTTGGCTCCATTGCCAGCTTCCTGCGGGGCATCTCGGGGCTTTACGACCAGGCCGCACGTTCGGCCGCATCACTGTAGGTGATGTGCTTCGGGAAGGCGGAATGACACCCAGCGTCGGAATATGGGGCAGTCGAATTCCAGAAGACAGGCGAGCAGCTGCAGGGGAACCGGGGCGGCGTTGCCATAGAGCCGGTCACTCACGATAGGGTGGCCGATGCCGGCCAGGTGGCGGCGGATCTGATGCTTGCGGCCGGTTTCGATCCGGACCTGGAGCAGGGTGGTCTGCTGTTGGTCATCCTGCGCCAGAGTGGTGATGTGGCTGATGGCCGCTTTTCCTTCCACGGGTGCGTCAATGGTTCGGTCTTTGGCCTCCAGTAATCCCGTCACCCGTGCCTGATACACCTTGGTAACCGATCTTCCCGAGAATAACTGTGATAATGCCCCGGCGGCCTTGGCATCATGGGCTATCAGCATCAATCCGGCTGCGTCTGCATCCAGGCGGTGAATCAGGAAGCAGGGCTTTTTCAGTGATACCTCCGCCCACCGCAACAGGCTGCAGTGATCTCCCCACTGGGAGCCCTGGGCCAACATGCCGTGGGGTTTGAACCACACCGAGTAACGTCCGAAGTCCTCCAGGAGCTCCGCCGGCTCCGGCTTTCGCCCCAGGACGGCATCATCGTAGAACAGCTGCAATCGTGTGCCGGCCTTCACCTCGCGCTTGGCCTTTCGCAGGCGAACCTGCTTGCCCTTCACCGTCCACCAGCAGGCACCTTTCGCCATGGCGTCCTTGATGCGCTGTTTGGGCAAGCCGGAGGCCCCCGCAAGGGCATCTACGGCGGTCTGGTCCTGGTCAAGAGTAAGGTCGATGGTGGTTCGCATGGTGTAAGCCAGGGCTCTGAACGGGGCTGATAATTCTCGGGATTATACTGGAAATTGCATACCATCCGGAGAAAACCGCCTGAGGTCTTGAGCGTAGTTACATTCAAATCCATGGAACAGGAGAAGGACCATGAGAACAATTTTGGCAGGAATCACGGCTTTGGCACTGGCCGGTTGCACCGGTGTCCCGGAGGGCATTGAGCCGGTGACCGGGTTCGACACCCAGCGTTATCTGGGCACCTGGTATGAAATCGCCCGGCTGGATCACTCATTCGAGGAGGGTCTGAGCAACGTCAGTGCCCGGTACAGCCTCAATGACGATGGCAGTATCGAGGTTATCAACCGGGGCTACGATGCCGAGGCCGGCAAGTGGAAGGAAGCGGATGGCCGGGCGGTGTTTGTAGAGGGAGAGAACACCGGTCATCTCAAGGTGTCTTTCTTTGGACCCTTCTACGCTTCCTACGTGGTATTCGAGCTGGATAAGGAAGACTACTCCTACGCTTACGTCACCGGATATGACAGGGATTATCTGTGGTTCCTGTCACGCACACCGGAGGTAAGTGAGGAGGCGCTGGAGGCGTTCAGAAATCGAGCGAAGGCAGAAGGGTTCGATCTGAGGGAATTGATTCTGGTCGGGCAGGAGATGCAAGCGAGCGACCAGAAATAGAAACCTCATGGCTGCCCGTTGATTAAAAGAGAACCTCAGCCCGAGCAAATCCCAGCTCATCCAGTTCCGCGACGGCAGTGTCCAGGGAGACGAAGCTGCACACCTCGTCGTCGTCAGAAATCAGGAAAAAGCTTTGGCCGCCGAGTATTTTAATGAGTACGACCCACTCGCATGCATCCGAGGGTGATCTGACGATCTTGACGGAGTCGACCTGACTTTTTTCCCGCAGGGCTTTTATCTCGTGTTTTTTCATGAGCTACAGAATGAGGTGGTCTCGAGCGCAAGGCAAGAACGCATAAGAAAAAAGCCGCGCTGGTTCCCCGGCGCGGCTTTCAGAATCTCTGGCAGGATTGGTAGGACCACCCAGATTCGAACTGGGGACCTCTACCATGTCAAGGTAGCGCTCTAACCAACTGAGCTATGGTCCTGTGTCCTGCAACGGGGACGTAAGATACGGATTTTGACGGTGGTGGTCAACCACTTTTATACGGATTTTTCTCCGGATCGGCGCCGGCGCATCCAGTCCTTCAAGGCCCGGCTCAGGGCGTTCCAGCGGTTCACGATCAATGCCGCGAAGATCAGGCCACAGCCGGCCAGTTGCAGGGGTTCCATGGTCTCGCCGAACCACCCGGCGGCGAAAAGGGCGACCCATACGGGCTCCAGCACCAGAATCACTACACCATGGCTGTGGACTGACATACTCTGGGCAAAGGTTTGTACCAGGAAGCGGCCGGCGGTGCCGATGATGGCGCTGGCAAGCACCCACCAGATCAACAGGGGAGCCGGCTCGGAAAGCGTGGGTTGCCAGGGTTCCATTAGTGCAGACTCAACCAGGGTCACCATACCCACGGTAAGCAGCGCCAGGGCGGTCAGGGGCAGCGCGGGAACCCGTTGCTTTTCGACGGTTTCGCCCCGGCGGTTAATCACGGTTCGCTGGTTGGCAGCCCGGGTGTTCAAGGTGAAATACAGGGCGAAAATGGTGGCCGCCACCACGAAAAATAGCTGCCCCGCCTCAGGCCGGAAACCGTTTTGCAGGGACAGCAGGGCCAGGCCGGCCACGGCAATCGGAATAGCCAGCCAGGTGCTGGCCGGCTGGGGCTCACGGAACACCAGCCGGGCAATGATAGGCACGATGACCACCCCGAGACTGGTCAGGAAAGCGCCTTCGCCCATACTCTCGATATTGACCAGGCCCATGATCCAGAAACTCATGGCGATACCGAACACCAGGCCCACGCCCACGGCTCGACGGATCTGGTCGCCGTTCAGGGCGAGTATCGCCTTGTGGGCGAAGATGGCGAGAAAAATCCCGGCAATCAGGAAGCGCGCCGCCATGAACATGAGCGGTGGCATCAGCAGGATGGCTTCTTTCGAGAAGATCCAGCTGACGGCGGCAAGCAGGGTGACAACCACCAGGAGCAGGTCTGATTTATGGGCGTCGGTCATTGGGTACCCGGTTTGTTCAACGAGGAAAACGGCCCAATGTATAGTTTGCGAACTAAAAAAGGAAGTGGCGTTTAGTCGAAGGCAGGACGGCTCGTCCCTGAGCCGGGAGGTTTCCCTTCAATCCCTCAGGACATCAGCGACCGGGGGCAAAGTCAGTCGGACTCGGTGTAGGCCTCAAAGCCGAATCGCAGGGTAACTTCATCGCCTACCATGGCGGGGTCCAGGCCGTAGGTCATGCCCCAGTCGCTGCGCTTCAGAGTGGTCATTGCGCTAATCCCGAGGGTGTATTTCTCGTGGCCGAAAGGGTATACCGCCGCCTTGTTCAGGGTTACATCCAGTGTAACGGGATTGGTCATGCCGAGCATGGTCAGATCACCGGTCACCTTGCCGGTATTTTCACCGGTCGTTTCGAAATCGGTAACAGTGAAGGTAATGTCGGGATACTCGGAGGAGTCCAGGAAATCATCATCCCGCAGGTGATTATCCCGTTTCTTGTGGTTGGTAAAGACACTGTCACTCTTGAAGACCAGTTTGCCTGATGACAGCTCGCGGGCCTCCTCGTCATAGACGAACTGGCCTTCGACTTCCCGGAACATGCCCATCACCGGCGCATAGCCAACATGCATGATCTCGAAGGCCATGGAGAAGTGCTCATCATCCACGGTAAACGTTGCTGGTTCCGCCTGTGCCAGCGGTGTTACCAGAAACGTGGTAAAAATCGATGCACCGAGTGTGGTGCCCATAAGGTATCGAGGGTTACTCATAGCTGTATCTCCTTTGATAAAGCCCGCGGATATCCACCAGAAACGACCAGCCAAGCAGCACCAGTGCCGTGGCCAGTGTCAGGGTTGCGAAACCATCCGTAACCGGGGGAAGCAGGGCGACCATCAGGGTGACGATCTGCCACACACAGACGGTCTTCCGGCGAAAATTTTCCGGCAGAGGGTCGTTGAGCCAGGGCCAGAACCACGAGGCAGCCACAAAGGCATACCGCATCAGGCCAAGGGCAAGTACCCAGGGGCCGGCTTTGTCGAGGACAAGAACGGCAATACTCAGTCCCAGGATGAACAGGGCATCCAGTTCCATATCGAAGCGGGCGCCAAAGGCCGTGTTGTTGCCGGTGGCACGGGCAAGTTTGCCGTCCACGCCATCCAGGATAAGTGCCAGTAGCGCCATAACGGCAAAGCCCCAAAGCCAGCTCTCCAGCTGGTCAAGCCAGGGAACAAGGGCCAGGAGCACCACCACCAGTGATGCCCGGAGTAGCGTGGCCCGATTGGCCCAGCCAAAATCTTCCTGTGTATGCCAGAAGCGCACCACCAGGGCTGTGATGATCCCTTGCAGGACCACTGCAATGGCCACCGCTGATCCGGGCAGATTGACCAGGGAGGCGGCGGCCATGGCGAGAACCAGGGCGACCGCCATTCCGAAAGTCAGGTCCAGCCATAGCGGAATCGGCCGTTGCCGGGATTGTGGGCAGGAATCCATAACCGGTCTCCAGCGTATAGGTTTTTAGGTTAGTCCGGTCAACTATGACTATAGTTTGCATGGCCTGTTCTTGCTTACGATAGGGCTGACAGATCGGACCGCCAAAGCCCCGTGGCCGGGGAATGCCGACTGGAAGGGAGGAAAGTAATTGCCTGATGTAAAAGCATTCTGGAGTGTTGCACCCGGGCTCGGGGAGCTGCGCTCTGCCCCGGTCGATCGGACGGAGGAAAGAACCTCCGGTATGGTCACGGTACAGACGCTCTATTCGGGCGTGAGCCGCGGGACTGAGTCCCTGGTCTTCCACGGTCGCATTCCCGAGAGCGAATACCAGAGGATGCGAGCGCCCTTCCAGGAAGGCGATTTTCCGTTCCCGGTAAAGTACGGTTATGCCAGTGTCGGCGAGGTTGTCGAAGGCCCGACAGATTTGATGGGGAAGCAGGTGTTCTGTCTGTATCCCCACCAGAACCGTTACACGGTGCCTGCCTCCGCGGTGACGCCGTTACCCGATGAGCTGCCGGCGGAGCGGGCGGTCCTGGCGGCAAACATGGAGACGGCAATTAATGGCCTGTGGGATGCCGGCCCCGGAATCGGTGACCGTATTGCCGTTATCGGCCTGGGAGTCGTGGGCCTACTGGTTGGCTGGCTGGCAAACCAGATTCCGGGTACCCGCGTGACCGTTGTTGACACCAATCCCGGCCGGGAAGCCGTGGCAAAGGCCCTGGGGCTGGATTTTGGCGTGGCCCTGGAGCGGGACGACCACGATGTGGTGTTTCACACCAGCGGCCACCCCGCTGGCCTGGAAACGGCGCTTGCAGCAACCGGAACCGAGGGGCGGATCATCGAGATGAGCTGGTACGGAGATCAGCCGGTAGCCGTTCCGCTGGGTGGCCAGTTTCACTCCCGGCGGCTGCATTTGCGATCCAGTCAGGTCGGGCGGATTCCCCCGCACCGCCAGCCGCGCTGGAATCATGGTCAGCGCCTGGAGCTGGCCCTGTCGCTGCTGTGTGCCCCGTGCCTTGATGCCCTGATTTCCGGAGAATCCCGGTTTGCTGCCATACCGGAGACCATGGCGCGAATCCTGACCGACGGCAGGGATACCCTCTGCCATCGAATCGTCTACTGATCGACCCAACCAACAAGGAGCTCCCATGTTCAGCCTCACTGTCCGGGACCATATGATGATTGCCCACAGTTTTCACGGTGAGATATTCGGACCGGCGCAGAAGCTGCACGGTGCCACCTACGTGGTGGACGTCACGTTTGAGCGCCGGCAGCTCGATCAGGACGATCTGGTTGTGGATATCGGTCTGGCCTCGCAGGTACTCAAGGATGTGTTGGCCGAATTCAACATGCAGAATCTTGATGAGATCGAGGCGTTCCGGGGGCGTAACACCACCACCGAATTCATGGCCGGTGTGGTCTTTGACCGCATGGCCTCCGCTATCCATGCCGGGAAGCTCGGGGAGGGCGCCAGGGAGATATCCGGCATGAAGGTGACCCTGTCCGAGTCCCACGTGGCCCACGCGAGCTACCATGCCGGCGTTTGATATCCGGGAGATTCGCTTCCTGGTTCCGGGCGACCCTGACCAGAATACCGGTGGCTACCGGTACGTTCGCCAGTTGGTCCGGGTCCTGAACGAGCAGGGCGTTTTCGCCGAGGTTGCCGGGGTGGCAGGACAGTTCCCGAAACCTGACCGCGAAGCCGCCGCTGCCCTGGATCGGGCGCTGGCTGAATGCCCCGACAGCCAGGTGGTCGTCCTCGATGGCCTGGCCATGGGCGGCTTGCCGGAGGTTGTGGCAGATCACTCGGCTCGCCTGAGGCTGGTGGCTCTGGTGCATCATCCGCTGGCGGACGAGACCGGTCTGGCAGAGGCGGACCGGGAATGGTTTTTCAACAGCGAACGTCAAGCTCTCGGGCAGGTTCGTGCCGTGGTCACCACCAGCCCCTACACCCGGGCAAGGCTGGCGGATTTCGGGGTGCGATCTGCGCGCATTGGTAGCGCGGAACCCGGGGTTGATGATGTTTTTATCGACGTGTTGAACCAGCGCCGTCACAGGCCCGCCAACCGACAGGAACCTTTGCTGCTGAGCGTGGCTCAGCTCTCCCCCCGCAAGGCACAACATCAATTGGTGCAGGCACTCGCCGAACTGAAGCATTTGCCCTGGCACTGTGTTCTGGTGGGATCGACAGAACGGGATGCGGAGTACGCCTCCCGTCTCCGGGACATGATCCGATCCTGCGGTCTTGAGAATCGTTTCGAGCTGACCGGTGAATTAGATGAGGACGCTCTGGCGGCCTGCTACAGCCGCGCTAATGCTTTCGTTTTTCCTTCGCTATACGAAGGTTATGGCATGGCGGTGGATGAAGCCTTGGCGGCGGGGCTACCGGTGATCTGTTCCAATGGCGGAGCCCTGTCCCGAATGACCGGGCGGGAGGGCGTAGCCCTCTACCCGGCGGGAGATACCACGGCATTAAGGCGTCAGCTGCTACGTTGGCTGGCGTCTCCTCAAACACTGCAGGAAGAACACAGGTACGCCGAGTCGGCTGCCGGGGGTGCCCGGCGTTGGAGGGATACCGCGGCCGACTTCCAGGGGGCTCTGCAGCGCCTGCTGGGTCCGGACCCGGACAGCCTTTTCGATAAGAAATGGCTTGAAGCGAGGGAACCGGCGGACCATCGCGCCCGCTCCGAAGCGCTGACCGGTCGCCTGAACCAGTGGCTTGAGCGGCAAACCCAAAATCCTGTGGGGGCCACTGAAGCCGAACCCCTGGTGATGGCCGATATCGGGTCCGGCCGCGCGTCCAATTCGTTGTATCTTTCTTCGAGACTATCGGTACCGAGGGTTTGGCACCTGATCGAGCAGGACGCCGGGTTACTGGCTTTGGGTGAGGCTCGCCTCAGGCAAATTGGTCAGGCAGTTGTGTGCCATAACCTCACGCTGACCTCTGACGAAATGGAACAGCAGTTGCCCGCGCCAATGCATCTCCTGACCGCCTCGGCCCTGATTGACCTGGTCTCCGAAGACTGGCTGAGGTCGCTCACAAATGCCGTGGTCCGTCGGCAGGCCGTTGTTCTGATGGTATTGAGCTATGCGGGAGAATTTGACCTGTCTCCACCCGATGCCGATGACGCCAGGCTGAAGGAACTGGTCAACAGCCATCAGCACCGGGACAAGGGGAGTGGCAGCGCGCTGGGGCCGAAAGCCACAAACCGGTTCCGTCAGCTGCTTCAGATGGCGGGCTATACCGTCCACGTCGAGGAAAGTCCCTGGCACCTTGATCAAAATGATGCTGTCGCCATTGAGTCCCTCCTGCGTGGCTGGGTGGGGGCAGCACGTGAACAGGCGCCGGACGCTTGGGCCTGGCTGGATGCCTGGCTCGAACGGCGCCTCGGCCAGATTGCATCGGGCGAATTGCAGGTGTCAGTCGCCCATCAGGACCTCCTGGCACTGCCAGCCGACCGGAGCGATGGCCAGGATGCCTGACCGTTTGCGCCTTATGTTGCGTTGGGTGGTGACCCTGGCGCTGATTGTCGCGGTGTTCTGGCACCTGGATCAGGCCAGGATCTGGGCTGTTCTGCGAACCATCTCGCCAATGATTCTGCTGCCGGTGTTTCTGCTGACCGTCGTGCAGGTAGTGGTGTCTGCGTGGCGGTGGCGTTTTACCTTGTCGCGGTTGCGCCTGTCGCTGCCGCTGGGACAAGCCGTTCGCGAATATTACCTGGCGACCTTCCTCAACCAGATTCTGCCCGGTGGCGTGGCTGGCGACATAAACCGCGCCTGGCGCAGTAGCCTGGAGACGGGCCAGCGGCTTGCGGCGGTGCACGGGGTTGCCATTGAGCGATTGTCCGGACAAGTAACACTGGCTGTGGTCGTGGTTGTGGCCCTGGCCGGTTTGCTTGTATCCGGTTCTCTGCAAGTCACTGTTACCGGTCCGGACAGCCCGAATGCTTTGTTATGGATAGGGGCGGGTCTGGTGATTCTTGTGCCAGCCGTCTGGTTATTCCGTTCGGGCGGGAAGGTGGCGGCCTATGTTCGCCGCCTGACAGAGCACCTCCGGTTGGCCCTGTGGCAATGGCCTGCGCTGCCGGTGCAGGTGCTGAGTTCATGCCTGGTACTTGCCAGTTACCTGGCGGTATTTCTCTTGCTGGCGGCCAGTGCCGGGTTTGTCACCGGGGCGGTGGATTTACTGCTCTGGGCCGCGCTGGGGAGCTTTCTGCTGCTCAGCATGGTCGTACCGCTGACAGTGGCCGGGTGGGGTGTCCGGGAAGGAGCCGCAGCGGTTCTCTGGCCCATGGCCGGTTTGCCGGCGGAGCAGGGCGTTGCCATCAGCGTGGGCTATGGTGTGGTGGTGCTGATCTCGAGCCTCCCGGGACTTGTGGTCCTGGCCAGGGGCACCGACATCAATCGCTGAAATCGAGATCGAACAGCATGTCGCTTCCCAGGTTCACCAGCTTGGCCCTGGGGCGCAGGGCGTCGTCGAGCAGGTCGATCTCGGGCAGGGAAAAAGCAGGCCGGCCACTACCGATGATCATCGGTGCCACCATCACGTGCAGCCGGTCCAGCAACCGGGCCTTGAGAAACCCCGATACGGTCAAGCCTCCGCCCTCGACAAAGACCTTACGCAACCCGAAGTCATTCAGCACCTCGAGAATCAGTCGCGGATCCACGGGCTGGTTGCTGTCGGTATCGCCGAGACAGGGGATTTCCAGCACGCCTTTGACGGGAATCTCGCCGGCACCTTTGCGGTAGTCTCCGGCAACCAGTCGGAGAGTCGGTGCCTGCCCGTCGGTAAACAGATGATGACTGTCCGGCACCCGGCGGCGACGGTCGATCACCACCCGCACCGGATTGCGCCCGGCTACCCGTCGGACCGTCAGGCGGGGATTGTCGGCAACCGCTGTGCCGGCACCAACGACTACCGCATCGGAGACAGCCCGAATGCGGTGAAGATGGGTAATCCCGTCATCACCATTGATAAACCGTGAGCAACCCGTGACCGTGGCAATCCGTCCATCCAGACTCTGGCCAAGCTGGCCAATCACCCTGGGAGATTCCCCCTCACTGATCGGCCGGCACAGGGGCAGGAACAGCTCGAACAGATCCCGGGCATCGCGGGTGGCATCGTTCAGCAATTGCCAGCCCCGGCCATTCAGTTTGATGGCCGGTTCGCCGCCGGGCAGGGGCAGGGTGACGTTACTGCGGTTTACCGCATCCAGTACCAGTTGCCAGGCAAGGTCTGTGTCGAGGTGCTGCTCAGCCATAATTTTCCCGTCACTTTTGTCGTTTATCCAGTATAGGCTCATTGTGTGTATAGCTATTTGTACGATACATTTTTCAATTGATTCACTGTGCGGTCTGCCAAATCGGATCGGATGCTGCGGTAAGGGTGAGAGGAAACAACTATGCGGTACCTTCAATCGTTCAACCGTCGGCTGCGACAGCTCCGGGAGCAGGGTCGGCTATCCTGCTGGGATGTGGCCGAAATGTGTGGTGTGGACGAGGCGAGGGTGATCAGCTGGGAAGCCACGGATGCGCGGCAGCGCGGTTACCCGGGCGTGGTCGAGTTGTTGGACCTGTGCCTGAAGACCGAGACACCGCTGGAACACCTGCTGGATCCGGAAGCCCAGGGTGAGGGTGGTCAACTGGAACTGCCGGGCCTGGCATTCAGTAACAGCGATGATCTGTCGGTGGCACTGAAGGAGCTGGAGCAGGAGCTCGAACGCATCCAGCTGACGGACGAGGAAAGCGAACTGCTGCGCCGGTTCCGCAGAACCTCCACGGAAAACCGGCGCATGGTGTTTCAGTTGCTGGGCCGCTGAGGGCCCGTACCCACCTTATTTTTTCTTCTTGTAGATGTTCTCGTAGACGTAATTGGTGGCTTCGACGAACCCGTCGATGCTGCCGCAGTCAAAGCGCCGGCCCTTGAACTGATAGGCGAGAACACAACCGTTCTTTGCCTGCTCGAGCAGGGCATCGGTGATCTGCACCTCGCCATTCTTGCCCGCCGGAGTGCGCTCGAGGATGTCGAAGATATCCGGCGTCAGGATGTAGCGGCCGATAATGGCCAGGTTGCTCGGAGCGTCTTCGGGTGCCGGTTTTTCCACCATGTCGGTGATCCGGAACAGCCCGTCCTTCATGGATTCACCGGCGATCACCCCGTACTTGTGAGTCTCGTCCGCGGGCACCTCCTCGATCGCCACAATGGAGCAGCGGAACTGGTTATACAGTTTCACCATCTGCTCGAGCACGCCTTCGCCGTCTTCGGGCCCGAGGCAGAAATCATCCGCCAGGACCACGGCAAAGGGGTTGTCACCCACCAGGTTACGGCCGGTCAGGATGGCGTGGCCCAGGCCCTTCATTTCGTTCTGACGGGTAAAGGCAAAGCTGTTGTGATCAATCAGATCCCGGATGGAGGTCAGCAGATCTTCCTTGCCGGAGCCGGCAATCTGGTGCTCCAGCTCGTAGCTTATGTCGAAATGGTCCTCGATGGCGCGCTTGCCCCGGCCGGTGACGAATCCGAATTCATGGATCCCTGCTTCTGCGGCTTCCTCAACCCCGTATTGCACCAGGGGTTTGTTGACTACCGGGAGAATCTCCTTGGGCATGGCCTTGGTGGCCGGCAGGAAGCGGGTGCCGTAGCCGGCTACGGGGAACAGGCATTTCTTGATCATTCCAGTCGTCCTTAAGAGTTGGGGGTGATCCAGTACAAACACGAAGTGTGCCGAGTTTAACCCAATTCAGGGGGCAAAATGCAGGTATAGAAACAATGGACATGAAAATCCGCAGGTTACCGTCGGGTAAGCAACAAGATTGTTAACATAAGGTGTGAGGTTTTGTTTATATGGCCCTGATTGCAGGATTAAAATTGTAAAGTTTGGCAACATCGGCTGTAAGAAAGCCCGCCTCTCTTATATAACGTAACCGTAATTTTTCGGGTTATCGAAGAGGGCTGGAGTTTGCGAGCGCTGACCATTGCTGCACTGTTTTTGTGCGCTCTTGTGCCTGCCACTGTGCTCGCGGCCCAGGACCGAGGCACGGCTGGCGCCTGGATGTTCCAGGCTGCCAGCATGCTCGACTCGGTGACAGATTATCTCTCCAACCGGATCGATGTGTCCGGCAGCTCCACTCAGAATAACGATCGCTCCGCCGGTCATCTGGCACTGGCGGGTAACGGGATCATCTGGTCCCGGCATGAGCTGGGGCTTCGTTTCCGGGATACGGCGTCCCGAAAGGAAGGTGATGGGGAGCAGTCCCTCGCACTTCGCTATGCCATGCCTCTGATCGGGAATCATCTGGAGCTTGAAGTCGAGGAAAGCGAGTTCCGGGGTGTGCTCAAAGAGCCGGGTCAGCAACTGGATACCAGTGGAGACCGGAGTTTCTATCGATTAACGGCGACCCGGTCACTGGGATCGTTCCTCGGTCTCGATATGCACCAGGTTATTCGGCACACCGGCAGCACCCGGAGCGTCTACGAGGAGTCCGAGTGGGTTCACGATTCCTCGCACCAGTTATCCAGTATCGGCCTGAAATCTTCCAGTGAGCGAGAGCTGATCGGTGGCCTCCGGGCCTCGACCCACATGACTGCCGTCGGCGGGATGGAATACCACAGCACGGAATATGTCGATGGTGAAACGGAAGACCGGGCCCAGTTTCATCGCATCGAGCTTGCAGCTTTGTTCCAGAGGCAGGTGTTGAACTGGGACCTGGACCTGGGTGGTCGTTATCAGTTCGCGCCAGAGGACCTGCCCGGATCGGAGCATATTACCGTCGGCGGGTCAGCCCTGATCTCCGGTTTCAACGGCCAGTCAGTCTCCAGCACCGAAGGAGGATGGCTCAGGCTCAACGCGGCGAGCCCGTCCTGGCACGTGCCTTTCGCATCCCGTTTCCAGTCCTCCCTGTCCCTGTCCGTGATGCGCGGTTGGGCGCCATCTGATACAGATGATGACCACAGACTCTCGGCAGTCAGTGCCGGTGAGATCTCGTTGAACATCAATTCAGACAGGTTCCGGGCCAATATGACCGTTGGCCGTTTGCTCGATTCCAGCCGTTCCGACGTGGTCGTTCCCTCAGCCCCGGATGTTGCGCTGTCCCTGCACATGGGCATCTGAAAATCCTCAAGTAGCCGTTACTAAGATGTCACTTGTGGCCGTTTGTGCCACAAGTGTTACATTCAAGAGACGGAAAACAGGGAGTTTTCAGAATGGTCCGCAACGGAAATCTCAGATCTGCATTCATGGCTATCGTGCTGTTTGCCCTCGCAGGGCAGGCTGGCGCATTCGGGTTTGACGATGTCACTGCCACTGCCAAGGCGCTGGCGGCCGAGAAATACCAGGCCCCTGAGCCAGTGCCCGACTTCCTGCAAACCCTCAGCTATGAGCAGTACCAGTCCATCCGGTTCAGGCCCGATGCCAGTCTCTGGCGTGGTGGGCGTTCGCAATTCCAGGTGATGATGATGCCCACCGGAAGTTTCTACCGACACCCGGTGGCCCTGAACGTGGTGGATGGTGAAGGCGTACATCCAATCGATTTCGATAAAACCCAGTTCGATTATCCGTCAACGGAACTGTCCAAACGGGTGCCGGCGGACCAGGGCTACGCGGGTTTCAAGCTCACCTATCCGCTGGAAGACCCGGAAACCCATAACCAGTTCCTGGTCTTTGGTGGTGCCAGTTATTTTCGCGGTGTCGGGGCTGGGCAGCGTTTTGGACTGTCCGCCCGTGGCATCGCGATCGACACCGGATTGGCCTCCGGTGAGGAATTCCCTGTGTTCCGGGAGTTCTGGCTGGAGCGACCGAAAGCCGGCAGCGATTCCATGGTGGTCTACGGCCTGCTGGATGGTCCCAGTCTCACCGGTGCCTATCGATTCGTGGTTCATCCCGGGACGACGTTGAAGCTTGAGGTCGGCGCCCGTCTGTTTTTCAGGGCGGAGGTTGACCAGCTGGGGCTGGCCCCGCTTACCTCGATGTTCTATTACGGTGAAAACACCCTGCGCCCCCGGGGGCAATGGCGGCCCCAGGTTCACGATTCCGACGGGTTGCTGATCCACGATCAGGAATCCGGTGAATGGTTGTGGCGTCCCTTGCTGAATCCGGCAGAACTCGAGCTGGGCTTTCACCAGGTCCGCAATCTCGGTGGCTTTGGCCTGATCCAGCGTGACCAGGAGTTCGCCCGGTTCGAGGACAGCGAGGCCAGGTATGATCTCAGGCCCAGTGCCTGGATCGAGCCGGGAGAAGACTGGGGTAATGGTGAGGTGGTGTTGGTGGAAATTCCAACCGACTCCGAGGTGAATGACAACGTCGTTGCCTTCTGGAAGCCCCGCCAGCAGGTTGCTGCGGGAGACAGCCGGTACCTGACCTACGCACTGACGTTCGGGCCACCAGACATCAGCGGGCACCCATTGGGGCAGGCGGCGAGGACATTTGTCGGCGACGGCGCGCAGCCCGGCGGAGGTGAGGTCGAAGGAGCCTATCGCTTCATTGTCGATTTCCAGGGCGGAGCCATGGATAAGCTGGATCGTGATGCAGCCGTGGTTAGCGAAGTCAGTGTCAGTGGCGAGGGCGAGATCATCGAGCACTTTGCCGAATACATCGAGGCCCGGCACGGCTGGCGCCTGTCGGTACTGGCCAAGCCGGAAGAAGGGAAGGGGCTGGCGCTGCGGGGCTCCCTTTCGGCCGACAGGAAACCGGTCAGTGAAACCTGGACCTATCAGCTCGGCCCCGCCACGGGGCTGAGACAACAGCTGCAATAGCCAATTTCAGGGAGGAACCAGGCCATGGCGGACATTTCCTTACAGGCTGTTTTTAACCGGGCCTTCACCTATCTCCGGGCCTCCGAAGTGGAAATGACGGTGGAGAGATACCGTACCCTCCTGCATCTGATCGAGGAGTCTGTTGCCTTGGCGGGTAAGGAGGGGCAGGAGGACCAGCTCCTCGAGTCAGTCATGGAGCGTATCCCCGGCTATTTTGATTTGCCCGAGACAGTTTCTCCGGAGGCTACCCCTGCAATGTGCCGGGGCAGTATCGGGTATGGCCGTGATGCCTGATCTCTGTGAAGCTCCGGCCACAGAAAGCTTCCCCCGGTGGCGGCTGGTTGCCGCGTTTCGCCGGGCACTTCTGATTATTCTTGTTTTTGGTCAGACCCTGGTCGCCTGCTATTACCTGCTGTGGGTGCTTCCCTACCATGGAGGAACCTGGCTGGAGCTGGCGATACTCTGCCTGTTTGCCGTGCTCTACGCCTGGATTGCTGTGGGCTTCTGGGTTGCGGTTTTCGGATTCGTCTTCAGACTCAGGGGTGGTGACCGGTATTCGTTGCTACGGCGCCATCGGGAGCGGGATCTCGGGTCGGTTCCTCTTGCCCGGACCGCCATCGTGATGCCGGTCTACCATGAGCCGGTGCACTGGACATTCAGCGGCCTGAAAGCGGTCTACCGGGATCTTGAACGAAGCGGCGAACTCGATCATTTCGAGTTCTTCATTCTCTCCGACAGTCGCGATCCCGATACCTGGCTCGCGGAGCAGGCGGCATGGCACGAACTGGTCCGGGAACTGGGGGCCGAGGGCAGGCTGTTCTATCGCCGGCGCCCGTTGAACCTGAACTACAAAAGCGGGAATGTGGCCGATTTTCTGCGCCGGTGGGGTCGCCGCTACGAGTACATGGTGGTGCTTGATGCCGATAGTCTGGTCAGCGCCCGCACCCTGGTCAAGATGGTGCGGCTCATGGAACTCGAGCCCCGGGTTGGCATCCTGCAGACCAATCCGAACGTCATAAACGGCCATTCCCTGTTTGCCCGCCTCCAGCAATTCTCCAACCGTTTCTATTCCCCCTTGTTTGCGACCGGGCTGGCCGCGATCCAGATGGGCGATGCCGCTTTCTGGGGGCACAACGCCATTCTCAGGGTTCGACCCTTCATGCGTCATTGCGGCCTGAGAAAGTTGCGCGGCCCCGGCATTTTCGGTGGCCCGATCATGAGTCACGATTTTGTCGAAGCCGCCTATATGGGCCGCGCCGGGTATGAAGTATGGCTCGAGCCGGGTTTGGGTGGGAGTTTCGAGGAGTCGCCGCCGACTCTGTCCGATGAGCTGGTCCGGGACAACCGCTGGGCCAAGGGCAATCTCCAGCACCTGTGGATCATGCTGACGGAACCCGGGCTCCGGTTTGCCCATCGGATGGCCTTCCTGAACGGCATCATGGCCTATGTGGCTTCACCATTGTGGTTGCTGTTCCTGATCTGTACCACCATCGAGGCCGCCCGGATGACCCTGGCACCCATTGATTACTTTCCCGACGGGCGCCAGGGACTCTTTCCCCTCTGGCCCGAATGGCGACCGGAGTGGGCCCTGGCGTTGGCCCTGAGTACGGTGGCGCTGTTGTTCCTGCCCAAACTCCTGGCCCTGGTTGATGCCGTTTTGCACCGATTGGCCAGCGGTTTCGGCGGTCTGGTGCGCTTGACTGCCAGCGTACTGATCGAAATTGCGGTGTCAGTCTTGTTGGCACCCCTGCGCATGCTTGCCCACAGCCGTTTTGTGCTGGCGGCACTGTTCAATGTCTCCCTCAAATGGGCGGGGCAAAACCGGACCGAGGAAACAACCTGGTCGCAGGCCCTGCGCAACCAGCTTCCGGGGATGGTTATCGGAGTAGGCTGGTCGGCCTTTGCCTGGTCCCTGGATCGTTTGTTCTTTCTCTGGTCCCTTCCGGTTGCCTTGCCACTGGTGCTGGCGGTGCCAACCTCTGTTTTGCTTAGCAGGGTATCCATCGGGCGGAGCCTGAAGGTCCGGCGCCTGCTGGTAATTCCCGAAGAGCAGGCGCCGCTGGAGATTCTTGAGGATGCCCGCGCGGCCCGTTCACAAACGCCATCAGACACCGGACTCCGGCCGGTCGATCGAGCCGTTCTGAGCCCGGGCTTCAACCGCCTTTTTTGGTCACTGGCCAGAGATCATCGAAAGGGTGTGCGTACCGGACATCTCGAGGCCGCCGTTACCCGGTGTATTCAGAACGGGCCGGACGCGCTCTCTGCGGCAGAACTCAGTCAGGTCCTGCAGGACCGGGGCTCGCTCGCCGAGTTACATCGCAAGGCCTGGTGTGCCCCGCCGTCAGGCCACTGGGGAAGGTGTATTCAACGACTGGCCCAGGACAACGATTCCTAGCGTAAGACTCTTAAATTGTAGGGGAGGAAAATGTTGTGGACAGGAGAACCTTGCTCAAGGCGTTACTGGCAACTGCGGGAAGCTACGGCCTGCCACCCCTGGTGTTCGCGGCGCCCGAGGGTTCGGGCGCATCCGGTGAGGCCGACGGAACGCCATTCAGCTATGCCTGGCTCAAGGGGCAGGCCCGAAATCTCGCGTCTCGCCCCTACAAGGATCACGAAGGGGAGATCCCCGACGTTCTGAAGAACATCTCCTGGGATGATTATCAGGCGATCCGGTTCCGGGAAGATCATGCCTTGTGGAATGAGGCGGCATCTTCTTTTCAGGTCCAGCTATTCCACCTGGGCCTGTTTTTCCTGGCGCCGGTCAGAATCCATGAAGTGAAGGACGGCAGGGCGACCGAGCTGGCCTACAACCCGGATTACTTTGACTATGAGGGTGAACAGCCGCTCGGGGATCTTCCCGAGGACCTGGGGTTTGCCGGCTTCCGGATTCACTACCACGCCAACTTTCAGCTGGACGTGGCTTCCTTCCTTGGCGCGAGCTATTTCCGGGCGGTAGGTGCGCAGTTGCAATACGGTATCTCGGCCAGGGGACTGGCCATCGACACGGGGACCGGTAAAGAAGAGGAGTTCCCGAGGTTCACCGCGTTCTGGCTGGAGCGGCCGGCCGAAGACCAGCGGGTGATGAGAGTATGGGCATTGCTGGATTCGCCCAGTACCACGGGCGCCTATGCCTTCACCATCGATCCCGGGCGCAACCTGGTCATGGATGTGGATGTGGCGACCTTTGAGGAATCCCCGGCGGCTCGGTTTCAGCAGTTTCACCGACCGGGACCCCCGGGGCTTCGGCCTGCTCCAGCGGGATCAGAATTTTGATCACTACCAGGACGATGGCGTGTTTTACGATCGCAGGCCCGGTGTCTGGGTCGAGCCCCGGGAGAGTTGGGGCAAAGGCAGCATTGATCTGATTGAAATCCCCACCGTCGATGAAACCTTCGACAATATCGTCGCCTTCTGGCATCCCGAGCAGCCCCTGGAGGCGGGAAGGGAATACCTCTTTTCCTATCGACTTCATTGGGGAGAGAGGGCGCCGGTTCGGCCCTACGAGTTTGCTTCGGCAGTGGCAACCCGGACCGGCCTCGGCGGTGTGGTCGGGCAGGAGCGCAAGTATTTCTCCTGGCGATTTGTAGTCGATTTTGCCGGAGGGTCTCTGCCGATGCTGGCGGAGGAAGCCGAGGTCACTCCCGAGATCTCTGTCAGCCGGGGCAGGGTGGAGATCACCGCGGCACGGCCCTTGTCAGCAACCGACGGATACCGTGCCATGTTTGACCTGGTACCGGATGAATCCGAGGAACCGATCGAGCTGCGGCTATATCTGAGCCTGAATGGCGAGTCCATTACCGAAACCTGGCTCTACCAGTATTCCCCGCCTGCCCCGGAAGACCGTAAACTCTATTAGAATTCAGGGGTATGTTAACAATCGAGCATTAGTCTCGGAGGTTTTGTTGACAATAAATGCCCCTGGGCGTAAATTTGTGCCCAATCCAGCAACTATTGTTGACAAGGCATGGCTGAAGTTACTCTCCAATCCCAGACCCGAGCTGATGAAGCGTTTGATTGTTTACAAACGGCCATCGTAACGGGTGAGCTTGCTCCCGGCGAGAAAATCGGTGAAGTTGAGCTCTGTTCCCGGTTCAACCTGACCCGTGGGCCCCTGCGGGAAGCCCTTGGCCGCCTGGAATCCCGCGGCCTGCTGGTACGCAGGCCCCATGCGGGTGTGAAGGTGGTTTCGGTCAGCGCCGCTGAACTGCTGGAGCTGTACCGGATTCGTGAGGTAATGGAAGGGCTCGCGGCTCGCCAGGCTGCCGAACGGATGACCGACGAGGAAATCGCCGAACTGCAGGCGACCCTCGACAGCCACGAGAAGATGATCGAACAAGCCCAGGGCCAGGCCTATTACCAGGCCGAAGGGGATTACGATTTCCATCACCGTATCGCCACCGGCAGCCGCAATGCCAAGCTTGCCCAGATGCTGCTGGGAGACCTTTACTACATGGTCCGGATGTACCGGTACCGACTGAGCACCTCCGCCGGGCGCCCGCACCTGGCGCTCCGCGAACATCGCCGTATCGTCGAGGCCATCGCCCAGAGGGACGGTGAACTCGCCGAATTCCTGATGAAAAGACACATTAATGCTGCGCGCATAAACATCGAGAAGAAGATCGAGGAAGGCGTCCTGACGATTTGAAGATGGGGTCTGACCCCGAACGGGGTCAGACCCCATCTTCACGAACCCAACGCAAAATTCCGAACAACACGAGGCCAACACCATGTCCAACAAACTCTCCCCGGGAGCCCGCTTCCGCAAGGCCCTGAAAGACAACCAGCCACTGCAGATTGTGGGTACCATCAATGCCTACGCCGCGATGATGGCAGAGAAAGTGGGCCACCAGGCCATCTACCTCTCCGGCGGTGGTGTGGCTAACGCTTCCTACGGCCTGCCGGATCTGGGCATGACCACCATGAATGACGTGGTCGAGGATGTGCGCCGGATTACCGCTGCGTCCGAGCTGCCGCTGCTGGTTGATATCGACACCGGTTGGGGTGGCGCGTTCAACATCGCCCGAACCATCCGCGAGATGGAACGTGCCGGCGCCGCCGCGGTCCACATTGAGGACCAGGTTGCCCAGAAGCGTTGTGGCCACCGCCCGAACAAAGAGATTGTCTCCAAGGAAGAAATGGTAGACCGCATCAAGGCCGCCGTTGACGCCCGCCAGGACGACGATTTCTTCATCATGGCCCGTACCGACGCCTTCCAGAAGGAAGGCCTGGAAGCGGCCATCGATCGTGCCAAGGCCTGCATTGAAGCCGGCGCCGACGGCATCTTCGCCGAAGCGGTACACGAGCTGGACGACTACAAAGCCTTCGCCGAGGCCCTGGATGTGCCCATCCTGGCCAACATTACCGAATTCGGCGCAACCCCGCTCTATAACAAAAAAGAGCTGGCTGACGCCGGCGCCGGTATGGTCCTGTACCCCCTGAGCGCCTTCCGCGCCATGAACAAGGCCGCCCTGACTGTTTACCAGAACATCCTGGAGAAGGGCGACCAGAAAGACGTGGTAGACCTGATGCAGACCCGGATGGAACTGTACGATTTCCTGAACTACCACGACTTCGAGCAGAAGCTGGACCAGCTGTTCGAGCAGAGCAAAGGCTGAAGAAGTCGGGGTCTGATAAGTAGGGGTCTGAAGAACTTGTTCTTCTGACCCCGGGTTTCCCGCTAAAAAGGGGTCAGTGAGCAAGGGGTCTGAAGAAAACCTTCTTCTGACCCCGGGTTACCGACTAAGAAAGGGGTCAGAAGAAAGCGTTCTTCAGACCCCAGTGCAGTCCCCTGAATTTAAGGGGTCTGATGAAAGCCTTCATCTGACCCCATCTTCAAGATCAAGTTCAAGATGAGAACGAGGGAGAACAACAATGGCTGAAGCAAAGAAACAAGGTGGCGCCGGCCTGCGTGGCCAGGTTGCCGGTGAAACTGCCCTGTGTACCGTCGGCAAGACCGGTACCGGCCTGACCTACCGTGGTTACGACATTACCGATCTGGCCAACAACGCCCAGTTCGAGGAAGTGGCCTACCTACTTCTGCGCGGCAAACTGCCGAACCAGCAGGAACTGGACGCCTACAAGAAGAAGCTCGTGAGCCTGCGCGTCCTGCCCGAAGCGCTGAAAACCGTGCTTGAGCAGATCCCCAAGAACGCACACCCGATGGACGTGATGCGTACCGGCTGCTCCATGCTGGGTAACCTGGAAACCGAAGAAGACTTCAGCGAGCAGGACGACAAGATCGACCGCATGCTGGCGGTATTCCCGGCGATTATCACCTACTGGTACCGCTTTGCTCACGAGGGCGTTCGCATCGAGACCGCCAATACTGAAAGTGACTCCATCGGCGGCGTCTTCCTGGAGCTGCTGCACGGCAAGAAGCCGAGCGAGCTGCACGAGCGCGTGATGAACGTCTCCCTGATCCTGTATGCGGAGCACGAGTTCAACGCCTCCACCTTCACCGCCCGCGTCTGTGCCTCCACGCTGTCTGACATTCACAGCTGCGTCACCGGTGCCATCGGTTCCCTCCGTGGCCCGCTGCACGGTGGTGCCAACGAGGCGGCCATGGCGCTGATCCAGAAGTTCCAGACCCCGGAAGAGGCCGAAGAGGGCCTGATGGGCATGCTGGAGCGCAAGGAAAAGATCATGGGCTTCGGCCACGCGGTCTACACAGAGTCCGATCCGCGCAACGCCATCATCAAGAAGTGGTCCGAGAAGCTGGCCGAGGAAGTGGGCGACACCGTGCTGTACCCGGTTTCTGTCCGCTGCGAGGAAGTCATGTGGCGCGAGAAGAAGCTGTTCTGTAACGCCGACTTCTTCCACGCCTCCGCCTATCACTTCATGGGCATCCCGACCGAGTTGTTCACCCCGATCTTCGTGATGTCCCGGGTGTCCGGCTGGACCGCCCACGTGAAAGAGCAGCGCGCCAACAACCGGATCATCCGCCCGAGCGCGGACTACACCGGTCCGGAGCACGCTGAGTGGCTGCCGATCGAGGAGCGCGACTAAGCATGAACACTGAATACCGTAAACAACTCCCGGGCTCCGACCTGGACTACTTCGACACCCGCCAGGCGGTCGAAGACATCCAGCCCGGCGCCTATGACAAACTCCCGTACACCTCCCGCATCCTGGCCGAGCAGCTGGTTCGCCGCTGCGATCCGGCGGTGCTGACTGACTCCCTGAAGCAGCTCATCGAGCGCAAGCGAGACCTGGACTTCCCATGGTATCCCGCCCGCGTGGTCTGCCACGACATTCTGGGCCAGACCGCCCTGGTGGACCTGGCCGGCCTGCGTGATGCCATCGCCGAGAAGGGCGGGGATCCCGCCAAGGTCAACCCGGTGGTTCCCACCCAGCTGATCGTGGATCACTCCCTGGCCGTTGAGCACGCCGGTTTCGAGAAGGACGCGTTCGAAAAGAACCGTGCTATCGAGGATCGCCGCAACGACGACCGTTTCCACTTCATCAACTGGACCAAGACCGCGTTCAAGAACGTGGACGTGATCCCGCCGGGCAACGGCATCATGCACCAGATCAACCTGGAGAAGATGTCTCCGGTGGTTCAGGCTCGGCCGGATGGGGAAGGAAAGCGCGTGGCCTTCCCGGATACCTGCGTCGGTACCGACAGTCACACCCCCATGGTTGATGCCCTGGGCGTCATTTCAGTCGGCGTGGGCGGCCTGGAAGCGGAGAGCGTCATGCTTGGCCGCGCCTCCATGATGCGCCTGCCGGACATCGTGGGTGTCGAGCTCAGCGGCAAGCTCCAGCCGGGCATTACCAGTACCGACATGGTGCTGGCCCTGACCGAGTTCCTGCGTAAAGAGCGGGTGGTTGGTGCCTACCTGGAGTTCTACGGCGAGGGTGCTGACAGCCTCACCGTGGGTGATCGTGCCACCATCTCCAACATGACCCCGGAATACGGCGCCACCGCCGCAATGTTCTACATTGACGGTCAGACCATCGACTACCTGAAGCTGACCGGCCGCGAAGACGACCAGATTGCTCTGGTGGAGAAATACGCCAAGGAAACTGGTCTGTGGGCCGACAGCCTGAAGAATGCAGAGTACGAGCGGGTGCTGAAGTTCGACCTGTCCAAGGTCACCCGCACCCTTGCTGGCCCGTCCAACCCACACGCGCACCTGCCGACTTCCGAGCTGACCAAGCGCGGCATCGCCGGCGACTGGGAACTGGAAGAGGGCAAAATGCCGGATGGCGCGGTGATCATCGCGGCCATCACCAGCTGTACCAACACCTCCAACCCGCGCAACATGGTCGCGGCCGGCCTGATTGCCCGTAACGCCAACAAGCTGGGCCTGACCCGCAAGCCGTGGGTGAAGAGCTCCCTGGCTCCGGGTTCCAAGACCGT
>NZ_JAWLHI010000004.1:23509-93634 GCF_041690455.1 Marinobacter sp. | reverse complement strand
TGTATGTGCTGATGGACGGCTTCGACCTGGGTGTCGGCATCCTGTTCCCGTTCGCCCCGAGCGAGGACGACCGGGACACCATGATGAACTCGGTGGCCCCGGTGTGGGACGGCAACGAGACCTGGCTGGTGCTGGGCGGGGCCGGCCTGCTGGCCGCCTTCCCGATGGTCTACACCATCTTCCTGCCGGCGCTGTACATCGGCGTGTTCCTGCTGCTGGCCGGCCTGATCTTCCGGGGCGTGGCCTTCGAGTTCCGGTTCAAGGCCCGCACCTCCCGGTACCTGTGGAACTGGGCCTTTGCCGGCGGCTCCACCATCGCCTCCTTCGCTCAGGGCGCGGTGGTCGGTGCCTACATCCAGGGCTTCAATACCGTGGACGGCGTGTACGTTGGCGGCGCCCTGGACTGGCTGACGCCGTTCACCGTCCTGACCGGCCTCGGCATGCTGGCCGGCTACTCGCTGCTGGGTTCCACCTGGCTGATCATGAAGACTGAAGGCCGGCTGCAGGAATGGGCCTACAAGATCACCCTGCCACTGCTGGCCGCGGTGCTGATCATCTTCGGCATCATCAGTGTCTGGACCCCGTTCGTGGATGACCTGGTGCGTGAGCGCTGGTTCTCCAACCTGACCGTGATCTGGATCCTGCCGGTGCTGACTCTGCTGTGTGCCTTCCAGATCTTCCGGTCGGTGCGTAACCGCTTCGAGGGTATGCCGTTCGTGGCCACCATGGGGCTGTTCATCACCACCTACCTGGGCCTGGTGGTCAGCCGCTGGCCGTACGTGGTACCGCCGGAGTACACCCTGTGGGATGCGGCCTCGGCCTACGGCTCCCAGATGTTCCTGCTGCTCGGCACATTGCTGGTGGTACCCATCGTGATCACCTACACCGCCTGGACCTACTGGGTCTTCCGTGGCAAGGTGCGCGCCGGTGAGGGATACCACTAAGTGACAGCTCCGGAACAGCGAAACGTTCGCCGCTGGCTCACGGAGCTTGCCGCCGGCAATCGTCGATGGGTACAGGGTGCCGTACTGACCGGCACCCTGGCCGGCATTGCGACCATCGTTCAGATGGTCCTGCTGGCGCGCATCGTGCATCTCGGGGTGATCGAGGGCGTTGCGGTCTCACAGCTGACCAACCTCTTCATTCCCCTGGTTATTACTCTGGTGATCCGGGCGCTGTTCCAGGGATTGCAAACCCGCCTGGCGGCCCAGTGCAGCAAGCGGGTTCGCCGGACCGCCCGCCGCCAGATTCACCGGCACTGGCAGGCCGCAGGGCCGGTAGCCATGGGCCAGGAGTCCGCCGGGGCGCTTGCCCGGGAGTGGATTGACCACGTGGAAGCCCTGCACGGTTACTACGCCAGGTTCATGCCCCAGATGCAGCTCTCGGTGATCGTGCCCCTGCTCATTCTGGTTCTGGTGTTCTGGCTGGACTGGCTGGCAGCCGTTTTCCTGCTCCTGTCCGCACCGCTGATTCCCCTGTTCATGGCCCTGGTGGGCATGGGTGCCGAGAAGCTGAACCAGCAGCACTTCGAGACCATCAGCCGGCTGTCCGGTCAGTTCCTGGACAAGGTGCGTGGTCTCACCACCCTGCAGCTGTTCGGCCAGACCGAATCCGCCGCGGACCTCCTTGCCCGTCGTTCGGACCGCTACCGGGTGGTCACCATGAAGACCCTGAAAATCGCGTTTCTGTCCTCGGCGGTACTGGAATTCTTCGCATCCGTGGCGATTGCGGTGATCGCCATTTATATCGGCTTTGGTTTGCTGGGCTATATCACCTTTGGCCCCGCCGATGAGCTTACCCTGTTCACCGGTTTGCTGATCCTGCTATTGGCACCGGAATTCTTCCAGCCGCTGCGAACGCTGTCCCAGTATTACCACGACCGTGCTGCGGCGCTGGGTGCCGGGACCGAGATTCTTGCCCGCCTGCAGGACTACGGTACAGGAGCTCCGGAAGTGACATCGCAGCCGCCCGGTGATGAAATCGCCGGGCCGGCCGATCTCATCACCCTCGATCAGGTGAACTATACCCATCCGGGCGGGACGACTCCCTGGTTCTGTGATCTGAACCTGCAGATTGAAAAGGGCCACGCCGTGGCCCTGACCGGCCCTTCCGGGGGCGGTAAATCCACCCTGCTCTATCTGCTGGCCGGTTTTCTGGCGCCGGACTCTGGCGAAATCCGGGTCTTCGGGCAGGCACCGGGTAAAACCGGTTTTGGCTGGCTGGGGCAGAAAGGCTTTCTCGTTCACGGAACCTGGGCCGATAATCTCCGGCTCACTTCCCCAGATGCTTCCGACATTGCCATTGACGCGGCACTCCGCCGGGTCGGTCTTGGCGATCTGGTGGACGGCCGCGAGGAAGGCATCTACAGCGCGGTGTCGGATCAGGGGCGGGGGTTGTCCGGTGGCCAGGCCCGGCGTCTCAGCCTGGCCCGGATTTTCCTGGCGGACTACGATCTGATTCTGCTGGACGAACCGACCGCCGGGCTTGATTCAGCCAGTGAGATCTTCATTCTGGAGAGCCTTCGCAAGCTCTCGGAGGCGGGAAAGACCCTGGTCTTCTCGACCCATCACCACGCCCTGCTCACCCTTGCAGATCGTGTTCTGACCGTCGACAACGGGGAGGTTGCCAATGCGTGAACTGACGCCCTGGCTTGCCCTGATCTTCCAGCGCCCCTGGCGACTGATGCTGGGCGGGGTGCTAATTCTGGCGACCCTGGCATCCGGAATCGGTCTGCTAGCGCTGTCCGGGTGGTTTATCACGGACACGGCCATTGTCGGCATCCTGCTTGCGGCCGGCACCCAGGTGGCAGTCAATCTGTACGTGCCCGGCGGCGGCATACGGTTCTTTGCAGTCTCACGGACGGTAGCCCGCTACCTGGAGCGGGTCTATAACCACGATACCGTGCTGCGGCTGCTCACGGACATCCGGGTGGCGCTGTTCCGCAAACTTGCCGGAGCGAACCGAGCCGGGCAGTCGAAACTCTCCGGCGCCCAGTGGCTATCGCGCCTGACCAGTGATGTGGATGCCCTGGATACCATCTACCTCCGGGTCATCGCGCCTGCGGCCCTGGCCGGCGTCATCACCCTGCTGGTGGCCTTGCTCGCCTGGGTGCTGTTCAGTGGCGCCGTGGCGCTGGGCCTGCTTGCCATCACCGCCCTCGCCTTCGTGCTGGCCACCGTCGCCGTCTATGTTCGTACCCGCGAACCATCCTATCGCCAGGCCGACCGTCAGGAGGAGCTGCGCACTGCGGTGGTCGAACACATAGAAGGTTTTGCGGAGTTGAGGGCTGCCGGGCGCACCGGGCGGCACGGAGCCTGGCTGCTTCGCCAGGCCCACCAGATGAACTCGGAGCAGGTCGAGGTGGACTCCAAAGTTGGCTGGTATCAGGCCATCAGCCACCTGCTGATCAACCTGTGCGCTGTGTTTGCACTCTGGGCCGGCTACAGCCTGTTTGAGACTGGTGCCATCTCGGGTCCGGTCCTGGTGCTGCTTCCGATCGCGATCCTGGGCCTGGCCGAGGTCTATTCAATGCTGCCGGATGCCTTCGGCAAGCTGGGCAGTACCGTCTCCTCCGCCGCACGCCTGAACCGGGATGCTATGCCGGTCGATGAGGAAGGCAAGGCTGAAATACCAGAGCCGGGCGACGATCTTGCATTGGTGGCCAGAGATATTGCCGTTCGGCACGAAGGGTTCGCACCCGTTCTCACCCATTTCGACCTCACCCTCGCCCGGGGCGAACGGATCGGTATCCTCGGCCGTTCCGGAAGCGGCAAATCGTCCCTGGCCGATACCCTGGCCGGCCTGCTGCCCCCATCCCGGGGCGAGCTCGCCCGGCAACCCTGTGCCTACCTGACCCAGCAGACGGTGCTGTTTGACGACACCTTGCGGGCCAACCTGGTGCTCGGAAACCCGGCGGCTACCGATGCGGAGTTGTGGCGGGTACTTGAACTGGTGGAGCTTGGGGACCGGTTTGCCCGTGAGCCGGATCAGCTGGATACCTGGCTGGGCAATACAGGAAGCCGGCTTTCCGGCGGGGAAGCCCGCCGGGTGGCACTGGCACGGGTGCTGCTGAACCCAGCACCACTAGTAATCCTGGATGAACCCTTCACCGGGCTGGACGCTGACACCAGAAGCCGCATCAGCAAACGTCTGGAGCGGTGGCTGGAAGGGAAATCGGTGGTCAGTCTGGCACACGGGCCGGAGGCCCTGCCGGCAACCGACCGCGTGTTCCATCTGGAGTAATGGTCGCCCTAGCGGGTCTCAACCACCTCGAAGGTCAGGCCCGCTTTTTCGGTCAGCCGCTTCAGCAGATCCCCATCGAGCAGCGATGCCGGGGTCCAGAAACCACCGGGCTTGTCCGCAGGCACATCAAACGCCAGGCACATACCGGCTTCCCCGAGCATCTTGCCAGTGGAGCCATAACCCGGATCGCGATCGCCGGTCACCTTGGTGATCATGGTCTTGCCATCCTCCGTGCGTCCGACAAAGCGGATATCGAAGAACCCGCTACGCTGCTCTTCCGGGCTCGGACCCTCACCGGGCTTGGGGACCAGTTTTTCCACCAGCCACCGGCTGGGCTTGATGGCGGAGGCGGTGAAGAAAGTTCCCAGCGCCGCGGTCATTGCGTAGGCACTGGCCCTACCCTTCAGGCCCCGACCGGTCATCATGGCTTCGTCGTACGTGAATTCCTTGCCGTAGCGTGCGTCCTGGAGGGCGTTGGAACGGTGCACGACACGGGTGTTGATGGCACCCATCACGAACGGCGCTAGCCAGACCTGAAAGTCCTTGTCGAACTCGGCGGTTTTCAGGCTCGGCTGACGGGTTTGCGAGCGGTGTTCCGAGGGGCTGATGGAAAAGGGATTGGCCAGTTCCTTACGCAACGCCGGATCGGAGCCCGCTTCTTTCGCGATATTGATCATCGACGCCACAGTTCCCCCGGACAGCCCGCCCTTGGCCGCCTTTACCCGCATGCGCACATCCTTGCAGGGGGCTCCGAAGGTCTCCTCGGCCTGCTGCTGCAGGTACCAGACACCGAGATCGGAGGGAATCGAGTCGAAACCACAGCAGTGGACGATGCGGGCGCCGGAGGATTTGGCTTCCTCCTCGTACCGTTCGATCATCTTGCGAATCCACTGGACCTCGCCGGTCAGATCACAATAGTCGGTGCCGGAGCGGACACAGGCCTGCACCATGGGCTCACCATACAGGGCGTAGGGGCCGACCGTGGAAATCACGGCCCGGGTCTGGCCACACAGGGCTTCCAGGGAACCTTGATCCGACACGTCTGCAAGGATGATGGGAAGATCGTTGGCCTTGTTGCCCAGCTCGCTTTTCACTCCTTCGAGTTTATGGCTGGAACGGCCGGCAATGGCCCAGTTGACCGATTGGCCGACGCCATAGGTCTCGAACAAATAGCGGGTCAGAATTTGCCCGACAAAACTGGTGGCCCCGAATATGACGAGGTCATAGTTGGTATTCATTGTCTTTGCCATCGGAGTTCCTCTCCTTGCATTCAGAAAGTGATTATAGGGTTGAGGCGTTCGGGCGCGTGCCCATCAGGCGCATAAGAATGGCTACGCCCAACCCCCAGAATCCGTTGAGTATCAGGCCGCCTGTCCAGGTCTGGGCGGTAACTTCCAGACCTTTGAGTGGAAACACCACAAGCATGGCGACTGCAGTCGGCGCCAGGGCGCCAAGCAGGATGTGACCGAGCCAGAAACCGATTCCGGCCAGTCTCCCCAGGATCAACCAGAGCACCATTCCCCACATGCCGCCAAAGAAAGCCAGGGAGACGATTTGAGGGACGCCAAAGGGTGGAACCGGCGACATGTTGAATGGCTCACTGGGCACCATGCCTGCAAGGTAAAACACCATGAACAGCCCTTGGTGAAAAATCAGTGTTGCCAGAAATCCGGCTATAAACGCCTTGATCCAGACCATTGCTGGGTTCCTTTTTTATGAAGTTTCGCTAACCGATTGATTCTCCGAATATGACGCAACAGCTGCAAATCAAGGTAGCAGCTTTGTGCATTGCTTCCAGTTTCCGAGTTTCTTTGTGGGACCCGTCGGTTCGGCCAATCGTTTGGCCTGCCGGTTGCTGCACACTGGCGGCTGACCCCGAAAACCAAGCTGGAGGCCTCCGTTGCTGACATTATTACTGCTTCTCAGCGTTATCCTGGTGCTGTTCAGCGGCTTTCTTTACTGGCAGATCCTTGAGCAGAGGAAAGTCATACGCCAGATCATGGAACAGGACAGGATCGATGAATCCAGTGCCGATCCGGAACTGGTGCTTACGCTCAAAGTGCTCGACCCGATTGCCGTCGCTAAGCGCGAATCCCGCTCTGCCCGCATGCTGGCAGACCGGTTGCCGGTGATGGTCAGCAAGATGGTGTACCAGGAAGTCATGAAAGAGCTCGAACAGGAGCTGCAGGAACGGGAAATCGACGTTTACATGCAGCTTGAATACCGCTGAAGGTTCCGGGCATGGTCACTGAACTGCTTGTTTCTCTTCTCCTGCTGGTCGCCGCTGGCGCGCTGGGGCTGGTTTTCCGGCAACTGCACGGGTGCCGTGTCATGCTCAGGACGGTCAACACCCACCGCATTGCCGCCCGCAGTGCCATTCAGAAGCGCCGGATGGACTTAATGGAAGTCCGCAATCGAACGAAGCTCCTGGAAGAGACCGTCTCCGGCGGCACCAGCGCCGTCGAGAAAGTGCACAAAGCCATATCGAGCACCACATTCGGGCTGATTGACCTGTTCTCAAGGGACGAGGATTTCAGGAAGAATGCCATGAAGGCCCGGACCACTCACGATCAGACCAGCAGCGAGATATACAGCGCGGTTCGAACGACCAACCGGGCCCTGCACATTCTGGCGGACACCCTCATCATCAGTAAGGTCGAGAAACGCATCATCTCCCGCCACACCCGACGGCCCCGGAACGGCGATGATCAGTCCGGGTAATTCCTCCGGCCAGCTACCAGACAAGTTCGAACGATCCGTCAGGGGCCTTGTCCAGTGCTGTTCCCGAGTCCCGGAAGACTTCATTCAGCCGGCACTGCAGCCAGGCGGCCTCCTCCTCGGTGGTGTGGTTCAACCGGAACCTTTCCATGCGCATCGGGACCATCTGAAGTCTTTCCAGCAGTCCGGTGTCGGCATCAATCGTCGGCAGGTACAGCAGGGATAATTCCGGGCGAAATCCCTCGTAGCCCCGAATGCCCTCGTAGTCGTTGATCAGGTCCCCGCACCCATAAAGAATCAACCGGCCATGCCACACCTCAATCCCGCGGGGATGGTGGGAGGAATGTCCATGGATCACATCGGCCCCGGCCTCCTCAATCAGCCGGTGGGCGAACAACCGCTCCTCGTCCTCCACGTAATAGCCCCAGTTGCCGCCCCAGTGGATCGACACCAGAACCCGGTCACCGGGTTGCCTGGCCTGTTCGAGGATCCGGGCGATCGCTTTTACCGACCGGTTGTCGAGACCCGGGAGCAGGAACACGCCGCTTCGGCCGGGACCCGCCGCCCAGTCCTCGGCGATACCGCTGGACGCCAGGCCGCAGGCAAGCACCAGTAGCCTGCCTCCGCCGGGAAGCCGGAAAGCTGCCGGGGACTGAGCTTCCACCTCATCCAGGCCGGCGCCGGGCGTGAGCAGGCCTGCGCCACGAAGCACCTTCAGTGTTTCCGCAAGCCCTTCCCGCCCCCAGTCGAGTACATGGTTGTTGGCCAGGCCACACACGTCCAGGCGGGCCGCCAAAAGGCAGGCCAGGTTGTCCGGATGCATTCGGTAGTGAATTCCTTTGCCGGGCCAGGGCTTACCAGCGGTAGTGACACTGGTCTCAAGGTTCACGATGCGAACGTCAGGGTTGAACCGATCCAACTCTGCCAGGGCATCGCCCCAGATATAGTCACCGGCAACCTTCCCGGGAATCGGGCCGGCCTTCCTTTCTGCCAGCGCGATGTAGTCCCGTGCGTCGATCACGCAGGATTCGTAAAGCCTTGGCTTCGAGGGTACGGGCATGATCTGATCGATGCCTCGCCCGGTCATTACGTCCCCGGCCAGAAAGAGTTTCAGTGGTTGCTTTTTCATCGTCCATCCATCAGCTATTGTCTATAAAGTAGACGATGAATGATCATTGGAGGGATCGCTCATGCTCGACGTCAACCCGGACACCGTTTGCCATCTGGTCCAGCTCGCGCGGGAATTTCATGCCCAGGAACAGGTTGTCATACCCACCGACTCCGGTGATGCCAGCGAGGACTGGCACGTCCAGATGCTCGCCTCCCACGCTGGAGATTCCACTCTGGAGGAATTCCGCTCGGTGATTACCGACCTGGAACCGGACCAGCAACAGCAAGTGGTCGCACTATTGTGGCTCGGCCGGGGCGACTACAGCCTTGAGGAATGGAAGGAAGCATTGTCCTATGCCTCGGATGCATCGAACGACAACACCGCCGATTACCTGATCGCCCACCCACTGTTATCGGATTACCTGCTCGAGGGGCTGTCCCTGATGGGATATTCCTGCGACGAGTAAGCGATCAGCCTTTGACTACACCCAAAGGACGCAACCGGGCAACCCGCCGGGCCAGCCCGGCCATTTCGGCCGATTCCACCACCTCGTTGACGTCCTTGTAGGCATCGGGCGCCTCCTCCGCAACGCCACGCATGCTCGGACTCCGGACATGGATGCCTTTATCCCGCAGGTCATCCACCAGTTTACGCCCCTGCCACAACCTTCTGGCCTGCCTGCGGCTCATGGCCCGGCCGGAACCATGGCAGGCAGAGCCGAATGACTTCTCCTCGTTCTCCGCCAACCCCGCAAGTACATAGGACGCCGTGCCCATGGAGCCGCCGATCAGTACCGGTTGGCCGGTGTTCCGGAATTCCGGTGGCAATTCTTCATTACCGGCTCCGAACGCGCGGGTTGCACCCTTCCGGTGCACCAGCAGTCTGCGCTGCTTGCCATCGACCTTATGGAATTCCTCCTTGCAGGTGTTATGGGAGACATCGTAGAGCAAGGTCAGATCGGCCTCGGGCATCATTTCCGCAAACGTCTGGCGCGCCAGGTGCGTGATGATTTCGCGGTTTGCCAGGGCACAGTTGATGGCCGCACGCATGACGCCGAGATAGCGTTGGCCTACCTCCGATTTCGCCGGGGCACAGGCGAGCTCCCGATCGGCCAGCGCGATGCCGGAAGCCTTGGCCGCTTTTGCCATTTCCACCAAAAACTCGGTGCCGATCTGGTGCCCCAGCCCCCGGGAGCCGCAATGAATGCTGATCACCACATCGCCGGGGTTCAGGCCGAAGCGTTTCGCAGTTTCGCTGTCATACAGGTCGGCCACCTCTTGCAGCTCAAGATAGTGGTTACCGGACCCGAGCGTCCCCATTTCATCACACTGACGCCGCCGGGCGTGGCGGGATACATGCTCCGGCGTTGCTCCGGCCATGCGCCCGTGTTCCTCGATATGGTCCAGATCTTCAGGTCTGCCCCAGCCCTGCTCAACGGCCCACCAGGCCCCACCCCTGAGCATCTCGCTCATACGCAGATCGGTCAGATGAATCTGGCCCACACTGCCAACGCCTGCCGGAATCGTGTTGAAAAGAGCATCCATGAGATCCGGGAGGAGCGGCCGAACTTGCTCGATATTCATTCCGGTGTGCAACAGGCGGACGCCGCAGGAAATATCAAAGCCAACTCCTCCGGCAGAGACCACACCGCCCTCCTCCGGGTCAAACGCCGCCACTCCACCAATTGGAAAGCCGTAGCCCCAGTGGGCATCTGGCATGGCATAGCTCGCACCCACGATGCCAGGCAGGGTCGCCACATTGCGGACCTGCTCGTACACCTTTTCGTCCATGGCTTGGACCAGGGCCCGGGAGGCATACAGAATCCCGGGGACCCGCATATTGCCCTTTCGGGGTAACTCCCATTCGTACTCACCGCGTTGTATCAGTCTGGAAAGGTCCATAGCCTGCCTCCCGGCGTGCTGCATTCAAACGATCAGACGTCCACGACACACTGGGCTCGCCAGTGTGTACCTGTCTTTCCCACAAAAAGCTCCGTTGCGGTGGCTCCCTTGACCTCCACCGCTGGTTGGTGCCGCCCGATGTCCACGGGCTCGCCATGGGCAACGCCGCTCAGGTGAGCATCCTGGATAGTCACTTCAACATGGTGGAACAGCATCCGGCGGACGGCCATCTCGAAAATGATGGCGTTCAGGAAAGCGAGGAAGAGGAATTCGGGATCGTCGTCGGTGGCTTCGATGGTGACGGGAATGCGCGGAGTAACCAGTTCGGGCTCGGTGACAACCGCTGTCAGGGCAATAGCGGCTTGCTCGAAGGCCTCGGCGAGGGTTTTACCCTCTCCCCGGATGCCTTCATCCGCTTCATGGTAGAACAGTTCCCAGCTCATTACAGGTGGCTCCCTGCCATCTCGGCCTCAAGCCATTATCGATGCCCGGGAAGTAAAAGATCAATAAAAAAGGCGCCCGGAGGCGCCTTCTTATAAGCTTTTCAGAAAGTTACAGAACTTTCTTCAGCTCTTCTTCCAGCTGCGGAACCGCTTCAAACAGATCCGCGACCAGGCCGTAATCGGCCACCTGGAAGATCGGGGCTTCTTCGTCCTTGTTGATCGCAACGATCACCTTGGAATCGGACATACCCGCCAGGTGCTGGATGGCACCGGAGATACCCACGGCAACGTACAGCTGCGGGGCAACGATCTTACCGGTCTGGCCAACCTGCATGTCGTTCGGCACGAAGCCGGCGTCAACAGCGGCACGGGAAGCACCAACAGCGGCGCCCAGCAGATCAGCAACGTTCTCCAGCATCTTGAAGTTCTCGCCGTTCTGCATGCCGCGACCACCGGAGATCACGATGCCGGCAGAGGCCAGATCGGGACGGTCAGACTCCGCCATCTCTTCGCTGACGAACGCAGACAGGCCGGCGTCCTTCACTATGTCCAGCTGCTCGACGGAGGCGGAACCACCTTCAGCGGCAACGGGATCGAACGCGGTCGGACGAACGGTGATGACCTTGATGCTGTCGCTGGACTTCACAGTCGCGATGGCGTTACCGGCGTAGATCGGACGAACAAAGGTATCGTCGGATTCAACACGCATGATGTCGGAAACCTGGGCAACGTCCAGCAGCGCAGCAACGCGCGGCATGAAGTCCTTGCCTGTGGTACCGGCAGCAGCCAGAACGTGGCTGTAACCCTTGCCCACTTCGGCAACCAGCTCACCCAGGTTCTCACCCAGGAAGTGACCATAAGCAGCGTTGTCGGCAACCAGAACCTTGTTCACGCCCTCGGCCTTGGCAGCAGCTTCGGCAACGGCACCACAGTTTTCGCCGGCAACCAGTACGTCGATGTCACCGCCAATGGCCTTGGCAGCCGCTACAACATTCAGGGTAGCCTGCTTCAGGCTGCTGTTGTCGTGTTCAGCAATTACCAGGATGCTCATTTAGATCACCTTCGCTTCGTTCTTCAGTTTATCGACCAGCTCAGCTACGTCAGCCACCTTGACACCCGCCTGGCGCGCGGCCGGGGCTTCGACTTTCAGGGTGGACAGACGCGGGGCAACATCAACACCCAAGTCGGCCGGGCTCATGTTGTCCAGCGGCTTCTTCTTGGCCTTCATGATGTTCGGCAGAGACGCGTAACGCGGCTCGTTCAGACGCAGGTCAGTGGTGACGACGGCCGGGAGGTTCAGGGAAACGGTCATCAGACCACCGTCTACCTCACGGGTTACGTTGACCTTGTCGCCCTCAACAACCACTTCGGAAGCGAAAGTGCCCTGACCCATGCCGGTCAGTGCGGCCAGCATCTGGCCGGTCTGGTTGTTGTCGGAATCGATGGACTGCTTGCCGAGAATGACCAGCTTCGGCTCTTCCTTCTCAACAACAGCCTTGAGCAGCTTGGCCGCTTCGAGAGACTGGACTTCTTCGTCGGTCTCGACGTGGATACCACGGTCAGCACCCAGGGCCAGAGCGGTACGGATTTGCTCCTGCGCAGCCTTCGGGCCGATGGAAACCACCACGATTTCACTGGCAACACCCTTTTCTTTCAGACGAACCGCTTCTTCAACAGCGATTTCGCAGAACGGGTTCATTGCCATCTTGACGTTGGCGAGGTCAACACCGGTGTTGTCCGGCTTGACGCGCACCTTCACGTTGTAGTCGATAACTCGTTTTACAGCGACCAGAACCTTCATAGATTCCTCGTTCTTCTACGATGGGTTTAATGACTCGCAGTCCCCGCGGAGCCTGCCGAAATTCAGTGCGCACTAATGATGGAGGCAATGGTCAGCAGAATCAATAGCCTCAAACGACGCGCCGGGACCGCTTTAAAAGCCAATTCGCCGGTGTTGACCCGGATTGGCAATGAGACGATACTAAAAATCGACTCAAAACACACGATATTTCGGTGTATCCGTACAATGCCAAAGCTTGGCGCGAATTTCAAACAA
Source organism: Marinobacter sp. (assembly GCF_041690455.1). Taxonomy (GTDB): domain Bacteria; phylum Pseudomonadota; class Gammaproteobacteria; order Pseudomonadales; family Oleiphilaceae; genus Marinobacter. The sequence goes on along the minus strand of NZ_JAWLHI010000004.1, from coordinate 81,163 downwards.
ACGTTTGTTTGATTTCTCAAATGCGGTATGCTTTCGGTTAAATTAGCCGGGTTATTCGGCTCGGGGCAGTCGTCTATAGGCAGTTTTACCGGTATGATGACGCCCCTGTAATCGGCCTGCGGGCAAATAATATCCAATAGAAGCTGTTTGAGGAGACCAACGTGGAACGCGAATCGATGGAATTTGATGTTCTGATCGTCGGCGGCGGCCCTGCGGGCCTGTCGGCAGCCTGCCGCGTCATGCAACTGGCGCAGGAAGCCGGCGAAGAACTGACCGTATGCGTGGTAGAAAAAGGTTCTGAAATCGGTGCGCACATCCTCGCCGGTACCGTATTCGAGCCCACTGCCCTGAACGAACTCTTCCCGGACTGGAAAGAGAAAGGCGCTCCCCTGAACACTCCGGTTACCCGGGACGACATTTTCCTGCTCAAGAACCAGGAAAATGCCAGCAAGATCCCGAATGCCTTTGTGCCCAAGAACATGCACAACCACGGCAACTACATCATCAGTCTGGGCAACCTGTGCCGCTGGCTGGCCGAACAGGCCGAGCAGCTGGGCGTTGAAGTGTACCCGGGCTTCGCCGCGGCCGAGACCATTGTTGAAGATGGCCAGGTCAAGGGCATCATCACCGGCGACATGGGCGTGGCCCGTGACGGTTCCGAGAAAGACGGCTACATGCCGGGCATGGAACTGCGCGCCAAGTACACCCTGTTCACCGAGGGTTGCCGCGGTCACCTGGGCAAGCGCCTGATCAACGATTTCAAGCTGGACGAAGGCAAGGATCCGCAACACTACGGCATCGGCATCAAGGAGCTGTGGGACATTGATCCGGCCAAACACGAGCCGGGCCTGGTTGTCCACACCACCGGCTGGCCGCTGAACGAATCCGGCTCTACCGGGGGCTCCTTCCTTTATCACCTGGAAAACGGCCAGGTTTACGTGGGCCTGATCACCGATCTGTCCTACAGCAACCCGCACCTGAGTCCGTTCGAGGAATTCCAGCGCCTGAAGCTGCACCCGGAAATCAGCAAGTACCTGGAAGGTGGCAAGCGCGTATCCTACGGCGCCCGTGCCATCGCCAAGGGCGGCTATAACGCCCTGCCGAAGATGAGCTTCCCGGGTGGCCTGCTGCTGGGTTGTGACGCCGGCACCCTGAACAGCTCCAAGATCAAGGGTTCCCACACCGCCATGAAGTCCGGCCTGCTGGGCGCGGAAGCGGTATTCGAGGCCCTGAAGGAAGGCAAGAGCGGTGAGGAAATCACCGGCTTCCAGAAGCGTTTCGAGGAGAGCTGGCTGTACAAGGAGCTCTACGCCGAGCGGAACTTCGGCCCGGCCATGCACAAGTTCGGCAACGTGGTAGGCGGCGCCATCGCCTTCTTCGAGCAGAACATCCTGCGCGGCAGCCTGCCGATCACATTCCACGATACCACTCCGGACTATGCCACCCTGAAGCCGGCGTCCGAGGCCAAGAAAATCAGCTATCCGAAGCCGGATAACAAGCTGACCTTCGACCGCCTTTCCTCGGTGTTCATTTCCAACACCAACCACGAGGAAGACCAGCCGGTTCACCTGAAGCTGACCGATCCGGATATTCCGCTGAAGGACAACCTGCCGAAATACGACGAGCCCGCGCAGCGCTATTGCCCGGCCGGTGTATACGAAGTCGTCGAAGCGGAAGACGGCAGCGGCAAGAAGTTCCAGATCAACGCCCAGAACTGTGTTCACTGCAAGACCTGTGACATCAAGGATCCTGCCCAGAACATCAACTGGGTGACCCCGGAAGGGGGCGGCGGCCCGAATTATCCGAACATGTAAGCTTCGGAGTTCGAGGTGAACATGGGGTCAGATGAAAGCGTTCATCTGACCCCTTTTTTTGCCTGGAATTTGGGGGAAGTCTGAGGTGAAGAAGGGGTCAGAAGAAGGCTTTCTTCTGACCCCGTAGTCCAGGTCAACTCCGAGGTCTGCATAACCCCAGGGGTCTGAAGAAATCCTTCTTCTGACCCCATTTTCAAACGCTCCCCCTTTCTTCCAGGCACAAAAAAACGGCCCACAAGGGGCCGTCTTTTCGCAGAGGCGGGAGGCGGATCCAGGTTGGGGTCAGATGAAAAAATTTCATCAGACCCCGTTGCCATATGGCTGAACCTGGAGGAGGCCTTAAGTTGGGGTCAGATGAAAGATTTCATCAGACCCCGCTGCCATAACCCCGTTGCCATTTTCCCGCCTTCAGGCGCGACTTCAGTGCACGTGGCCGTGCTCTTGCTCTTCTTCAGTCGCGTCGCGGGTCTCGACCACTTCCACGTCGAAGTGCAGGGTCTGGCCAGCCAGCGGGTGGTTGGCGTCGATGGTGACGGTTTCGTCGCCAACTTCCACTACGCGAACGATCTGGGGGCCGCCCGGAGTCTGTGCCTGGAACTGCATGCCCGGCTCGATGGTGTCAACGCCTTCAAAGGCAGAGCGGGGAACCGGCTGGATCAGTTCTTCGTTTACTTCGCCGTAGCCTTCTGCCGGCTCAACGGAAACCTTCACCTGATCACCAGAGTCCTTCTCGGTCAGTGCAGTTTCCAGACCACCGATGATGTTCTGTGCACCTTCCAGGTAAGTCAGAGGCTCACGACCTTCTACACGGGAGGAATCGAGTTGCTCTCCCTGGTCGTTGGTGAGGGTGTAATGAATGGTAACAACACGAGGTTGGGCCATTTTATCTCCTTGCGTGTCGCAATGACTGCATTTATGAATTAAAGGCAATCGAAAGTGATCATGAACAGCCGGACTGCACAGAGGGACTAACGACCACCGGGCCTCGTTAGAGAGCCAGGCTCGATAACAAGTAAGAAAACACAGTTTAACAAGTGACAGGATGCGTTTTCTACCGTGATTGATGGGGGCAGGCCGGAGTTTTTCAACCGCCCTGCCCGACTTTCCAGAACTTTCCGTGGCTCATGACGCCGTAAACGGTCTGGCCACCCTTATTTTTTTGCTCGGTCACCAGGTCAGCGAGCTCGTAGAAAGCTGCCGTAACAATCCGGGCCTCGACACCGTGGCGGACCTTGATAACAGGCCTTGGCTCGCCCGAATCCGGATACTGCCCGACTTCCAGCGGGTGCTCGTCACTGATTTCCAGCCTCTCCCCTACATTGGTTGTCAGACTGAGCACCTGATCATCCCCGGTGCCATCCACTTCCAGAGAATGGGCCAGCAATGGCGTATCCTCTACCTGGATGCGCCATTTCTCCACCGGCGTGACCAGGTAGAACTCCCCGTCCTCCTCACGCCGCAGGATGGTGGAGAACAACCGGACAATGGCCTCACGGCCCAGGGGCTCACCCTTGAAGATCCACTGGCCGTCCCGGCGAATCACCATATCCATGTCCCCGGACAGATCCGGGTGCCATTGATCCAATGGCGGAAGCCCCGGCTTCTTGACGGTCTCCTCGACTTCTTTGGCAAAGGTTTCCGGATTCTTGTTCATGGCTCAGTGCCTCCTAGAGTCGACGCATCCATTCTGCCCGCAGGGGCGCGGCACCGGGATTGCTGATGGCGAGGTTGACCTGGTCCAGCAGCTTCGGCTTGTCCCGGCCGAGAATGCCCTTGAGCACCAGATAGTTGGAGGCGTGGTCGCTCCGGAACACGGTCTTCTCCAGTTCAAGGTGCTCCAGGAACAGGCGAATTTCCTCGAACAGCCCCTGCTGTGACAGCGGTACAAAATCATCCCCGAACCCGGCGCGGAAGCGCTCCTCGCCCTGTGGAAAGCTCACCACCAGGGTCGACAGGTAATCCGGCTGGGTTTCGTTGCACAGCAACGCCGTGTTGATGGCATGCTGACGGGACAGGACTTCACCACCCAGGCCATTCAGCACCATGACAGAGCTGGTCAGCCCCGCTTCCCGGATCTTGACCAGGGCCGAGCGGGTGGACTCCCAGGTTTCACCCTTGTTGACCCGCCGAAGCACCTCGTCATCGCCGGATTCCATGCCCACATACATGATGGCCAGCCCGGCTTCCCGGAGTTCCGCCAGCTCCTCGACGCTTTTCTTCGCCAGGTTCCGTGGCAGGCAGTAACTGGACACCCGCTGCAGGTCCGGGAACGCGGCCTTGAGGTCGGCAAGAATCTCGAGCAAACGGCGGGTTGGCAGGACCATGGCATCACCGTCGGCCAGGAACACCCGCCGGACGCCGCCTAGGGTTTTCGCCGCGTTCTCGATATCCCTGCGAATGTCTTCCGGTTTGCGGGCCCGGAACTTCTTCTGCGGCTGAGTATACATCTCGCAGAAGGTGCACTTGTTCCAGGAACAACCGTTGGTCACCGGCAGTATCAGGGATTTGGCTTCACTCGGTGGGCGAAACACCGGCTCGACATAGTCGATGGGAAAGCTGTACATAGGTGCTTCCGAAATCAGAAAGTGTTTGTGGGTAAGATCAGGGCAAAAACTGGGCTTTCAAGTCCGCGCAACCCGGACCGACCACGGGCATGTCCAGGCACACGGCCTGGGCCGTCATGAAGGGAATGCCACGGCGGTGGCCATCCACCAGCAGTGTGGACAGACTGCCGACAAACGGCATGTGGGAGACAATCAGCAACCGGGATTCACGGACTTCCAGCAGGGCATCCAGGCAGGCGCCGGGATCGTCATCCGGGGTGATGAAGTCCTTCTCGTCAATGCGGCAGTTCAGGATCTCGGACATGATGCCCGCGGTCTGACGGGCCCGGACATAGGGGCTGCTCCAGATCAAGGACGGCCGCCAGGGGGATTCCGCAATCCGGTGAGCGACCGCGCCGACCCCTTCCCGACCGGCTTCAGTCAGTTCCCGTTCCTGGTCCAGAGTGTGCCAACCGGCCTCGCCGTGGCGCATGATGATCAGTTGCACGGGAACCTCCAATCCTTACGGTTACTGGCTGATGGTACGGGGCAGGATGAACTCCACGTCGGAGTTCTGGACTGCCATCATCAGACTGTTGATCACCGCCTTGATCGAGGCTGTACCATAAAGGATCTCGTAGAGGCCGCGTACCAGCGGCATATAGATGCCGATGGACTCGGACTTCTCCTTGACCAGCTTCAGGGTATAGATACCCTCGGCCACCTGCCCCAGTTCCTTGACGGCTTCATCCAGATTCTGGCCCTTGCCGACCGCGTAACCGACCCGGAAGTTACGGCTCTTGGAGGAAGTACAGGTCACGATCAGGTCACCCACGCCGGCCAGGCCCATGAAAGTCATGGGGTTGGCTCCCAGACTCACGGCAAAACGGCTCATTTCCGCCAGACCGCGGGTGATCAGCATGGCCTTGGCGTTTTCGCCCATATCCAGTGCCGAGGCCAGACCTGCAACAATGGCATAGATGTTCTTCAGTGCCCCGGCGAGCTCTACACCATAAACATCGACGTTGGCGTATACACGAAAGTACTCGCAGCCCAGCAGATCCTGAACGGTGCGGCGTACATCCGGATCCTTGGCGGCAATCACTGTGGCCGTCAAATCCCGGGCCGCAATCTCCGCTGCCAGGTTCGGGCCACTGAGTACTCCGATCTGGCAGCGGGGAATTTCTTCCTGCAGGATCTCGCTCATCAGCTTGAAGCCCTGCTCTTCGATGCCCTTGGTGAGACTGACCACAATCTGACCATCGCGGAAATCGTTACTGTGCTCGCGGATAACCGCCCGGAAGGCCTTGCTGGGAATGGCAACAAAGACTACTTCTGCCTTGCTGACGGCATCAGCAAGATCTGTGGTGGGCTCAATATCGCCCTCGAGTTTGACGCCGGGCATGTAGCGGCTGTTGATGCCCGTTTTCCGGATTTCGTCAGCCTGGCCCTGGTCCCGCATCCAGAAGTGCACCCGGTGACCGTTTTCACCCAGGACTTTGGTCATGGCGGTTCCGAAACTGCCACCTCCCAGTACTGCAACGTCATGTGGCGGGTTCTGGGCCCCTGAATCGCGGGACGCGTTAGTATCAGACATAATCATTCCGTGTTGTTATCGGATCAGCCGTGCTCTTCGCATTCCAGAGCACGCACCAGATTCTTGAACTCTTCCCGGTTCTTCCGATTCATGCCCATCAGTACTTTATGGGCGTCGAGAACCTTGTCGCGAACCTGCTGTTCGCTCGCTTTAAGTACCGGAATCTCTTCCAGTTCCTCAATACGGGAGGCGGGTTCCCGGACAATGATGAAGATCTTGTCGAACCCCATGGAGGTAATGATGCGGGTGATATCAGGATTGGTGGAAATAAGCGTCGGCAGGAAATGACTCTGTTTCTGGGCTGCCATGGCGATCTTGGCGAGCAGACCGAGGGTGGTGCTGTCGATAATCTCGGTCTCGGTCAGATCGATAACCACGGTCTTGAACTGAGGATCCTGGGTAATGGACTCAACCAGATTGTCCAGCGTCGAACAAAGGTTCAGCCGGATTTCACCGATAAACTTGAGGACATAGATGCCCTGTTGCTCAGCTTGCAGGATCTTGTAACCAGTCATGTTTCACACTGCCACTATTTAGGGGACGTGCTGCCTGACCTTTCAATGGTATCAGTTACCGATACGATAGCGATATCGTCCGGAAGTTCTGTCATGCCGTCCAGACTCAGCGCCTCGTTGAGGGATGCGATAGTGTGACTACCTCCCGAGACGAGTTCAAGTAGTGTCTTTTCCTTTTCATCAAGGGATTTGGCCCGGATTACCTCCAGAATGCCATCGGAAAACAGCAGAAGCCTGAATGGTTTGTCGAGGGGCACCTCATAAACTTCCCACTGGGGCTCTTCGAACAGCCCTACCGGCAGCCCGCTGCCCTGCAGGAAGGCGGTACTTCCGCCCTCGAAGGAGAGGATCGGCATCGGGAAGTGTGCCCCGACAGCGTACCGGAGCTTGCGCTCGGATTCGGAGATGATGCCCACAAAAACGGTCACATGCTTGCCCAGCCCCGTGTCCAGCAACTCCGAGTTGATTCGTTCGAGAAAGCGCTCCGGATAAAGGATGTCATCACTGGATTGCCGCCGGAGGTTGCGTTGCAACCGGTTGGTCAGGTTCTTGAGCAGCACAGTCACGAAGGCCGAACTCGCACCGTGGCCGGACACATCGGCGATGTAGACCAGCAACTTGTCTTCCGAAATCCGGAAATAGTCGAGAAAGTCGCCGCTGAGGTACAGGGAGGGCTTGATCAGGTGGTCCACATGCAACCCACCCATCATCTGTTCCCGGTCCGGCAGCATCCGCAGCTGTACCTTGCGCCCTGCCCTCTGGTCGGCCCTGAGCTCGGCAATGCCATCCCGCAGGTCCCGGTTCGCCTCCTCCAGTTCCTGACGATAGAGCTGGTTCAACCGGTTCACCCGGACCCGGTCCAGCAATTTGCCGATCACATCGTCCAGGGCCCCCTTGTCATCGCTGCAGGGCTTGAGCACGACATCGGCAGCACCCGCACGAAGGGCGTTCACCACATCGGCACTGGATTCGGTGCTGGAACAGGCAACAATCGGGGTGAATGTCTCGGATTCCTCCAGCCTGGCCGCAAGATCACGGATGGCTTCGGGGTCCAGATCTGCAAAGATGACATCGGGAGTGTTATCGTCAAAGAGGCTCCTGGCTGCAGCCACGTCGGGAAAACCGGTCACGTAGAATCCGCGCGCCTCAAGATACCGGGAGAGGTCGACACGGGCCTTTTCGTCGGCGTCAATAATCAGAATGCGCTCGGTGCGCGATGCCATGGCTGTTGCCCTAAACTACCATCGATAAACGATAAATTGGCTTGATAAAGCCTATTCTGGCACGACCCTGTGATATAACAAGGCCAGTTTCGCGAATTGGGGAGAATCCTGACCATGAGACGTGCGGTAAACGATTTACTCGGGGCTTATGACAAGCTGATCATGGATCCGGTTCACGGCGGGATCCCTTTATACCGGCATGAAATCCAGGTGATCGACCATCCCCTCTTCCAGCGACTGCGCAATATCTGCCAGAACGATATCCTGAGCCTGGTGTTTCCCGGTGCTACCCATTCCCGCTTCCTGCACAGTATCGGGGTGATGCATGTGGGGACACGGATGTTCCGCTCGATGATCGACGCCTATCTGCGGGAACGCCAGCTGAGTGAACAGACCGATCTCACCCTGAGCCAGCTGGATGCCATTGACTACCTGGCCAAGACCATCCGTCTCGGATGCCTGCTCCACGACAGCGGGCACTCCAGTTTCTCGCATCAGTTCACCCAGGCCCGTCGCATCCGCGAGCTGATGTCGCGGCCTGACCGGTTCCGCAATCTCTGGACGGGCGTGGATTTCTCGCAGTATCACCCTGAAGAACCGGAAGAGCTCGAGCACGAACACTACTCGGTGCGGGTTGCCCATGAGGTGCTGTCTGCCGTTGATCTTGAGGGTGCGGGGCTGGACCGCAGGGATGTGATCGGCATTATGGAAACCACCAATGTACGGCCCAGCGAGACCTTCCGTCGCCACGCCGAAACTTTCTGGCACTTTATTGCCGGGGACGAGGCCAAATCGGGCACCATGCCGGACGAGAATATTCCCGGTCTGGTCATGGACCTGCTCTCTTCCATTGTGTCCGGGGAGATCGACGCGGATCGCGCCGACTACATGCTTCGGGACGGGTTCCACTCATCAGTGACGATTGGTGGCCTGAACCTGGATCACCTGCTGACCAATTTCCGGTTCGGCTGGGATGTTTCCGAACCCTGGCTGGGCCTTGCCATCACCCACAAAGGACTGGGCGCACTGGAAGACTTTGTCTACAGCCGTCACCAGATGTACCGGAAAGTTTACGCCCACAAGACTGCACTGGGCTTTGACTGGCTGCTCCGGGAGGCCATCAATGAGGTACTGGAGGATCAGGACAACTTCGAGTGGATCGACACCTGCCTGAGCGACATGCGGTATTTCGCCGAGCTGACTGATAGTTTCTTCTGGGAAGCCTTCCGCAAAGTCGCGCGCCAGAACCCCCAGAGTTACTCATTCTGCATCGTGAACCGGGTGAAGCTCGACCATCTGGACACCCGGGAGGATCTCAGTGACAAGGGAATCGGCCGCCACAGCGAGTGGCTGGCCCGGGAATTGGGCCTGAATCCTGCTCACGTGGTCACCTGCTCCATGCGAGCCCGGTTTTCCAACATCCAGGACAACTTCAACGGCATCAAGGTGCTGGTTCGCGATCCCATCAACCGGACCCGGTCACTCCGCAAGATCACGGAGGTGAGCGCGTTCTTCAGCAAGTTCAGCGACGGGACCATCACGCATTTCTACACCCGGCCCAATATCACCCTCGGGCCGGCTGAAGATATGACCGAATAGCGGGCTCAGGACTTCATGGCTTTGACCAGCCCGCTGGCACTGTTGAAGGCGCCCTCAACCCGGCCACCATCCAACCAGTCGCCGGCCAGCCCGATGCCCAGCTGCTCGAGCCACAGGTGGCCCGGGAAATTCTGGCCTCCGGAGCGGGCATAGAGCCAACGATGGGGGACAAGCTCGTCAGGCTGAACATCAGAACCGATTAGCTCCTGGAACGCCTTCACCAGCTCCGCACCAACCTGCTCCGGCGATGCATCCACATGGGCCCTGGTCCACTCGGCATTGCCGTGCAGGACCCACCATTGCCCGGAATCCTCACGGCCCGGCTTGCTGGAATTGTTGGCGACCCAATACAGCACTGGATGCTGGCAGCGGATGCCGTCAAACCCCGGGTCCAGGGGCTCGCTGAAATGCGCCGCCACTGCCCAGCAAGGCGCCACCGCAGATACCGAATGCTCCAGCCGGCCTGCAACTTCCTCCAGAGCACTCGCCTGCATCAGATCCCTGGCCTGGGCGGGCGGTGCGGTAACGACCACCCGGTCGAAGCGGCCCATATTGTTGCCACCGGTATCGACCAGCTCCCACTGACTGTCTTTATGGGCCATTCTTTCGATGCGAGTCTCGGTGACCAATTCAACATGGGCTGAGAGCGCCCGGCTGATGGCCGTCATGCGGGGAGTTCCGACATAGCGCGCTTCCTTCGGGAAAGGCTCGCGGCTTCCGTCCCGGTGCTGGAACACCAGGCGCCCCTGCCAGCTGGTGAAGCTGCCATCCCCCGCGTACCTGGTCAGAAAGTCCAGAAACGCCGGATTCCTGGCGGTGAAGTACTGGGCACCAATATCCGCGGAGCCTCCGGCAACCCGCTTTGCAGCCAGGCGACCACCGGGGCCGCGGCTTTTCTCGAACACGGTCACTGAGTGGCCCTGTTCCCTGAGCAAAATTGCCGCAGTCAGCCCTGCAATCCCTGAACCGATGACGGCAATACGGCGTATAAGGTGTCTGTCGGGTGCTTCATTAAACATCGTGTTTGGTGCATCCAATTTGAGTAACGATTACGTAAAACCCCTCGAGCGTTGAGCGATGCTTCGCCGACTTGGTTTCACACTGAAGTAGAAGGGCAATCAGGGTATGACCCGAGTGCAACACTGGTTTATAAACATTCTGAGGTGGTTCGACTCTGACGCGGTTTCGGATCACATCGACACGAGCTCCCGCTCCTTCAATTTCATCCGGGTAGTGCCATTCATTTTGCTGCATCTGGTATGCCTGCTGGCATTCTACACCGGGGCGAGTGCGTTCGCCGTCGGCTTTGCCGTGGCCTTTTTCCTGATCCGCATGTTCGCCATCACGGGGTTCTATCACCGGTACTTCGCCCACAAGACCTTCAAGACCAGCCGACCGGCGCAGTTCATCTTCGGATTGCTGGGCGCCAGTGCCGCCCAGCGTGGCCCGCTCTGGTGGGCGGCCCACCACCGCCATCATCACCAGCACTCCGACCGTGAGGAGGATCTCCATTCCCCTCATCATGGCGGCTTCTGGTGGTCACACGTGGGCTGGTTCACCTGCGATGCCGGCTTTGCCATGGACGAACGGCGCGTGCGGGACTGGATGAAGTACCCGGAGTTGCGCTTCATCAACCGTTTCGACTCACTGGTACCAGCTGCGGCCGCGGTGGGTATCTATGGTCTCGGTGAGGCTCTGGCGACCTTTGCGCCTTCCCTGGGCACCAATGGTCTGCAGCTGCTGGTGTGGGGCTTCTTTATTTCCACGGTGATGCTGTTCCACGCCACCGTCTCGATCAACTCCCTGTCCCACGTCTGGGGCAAGCGCCGCTTCGACACCAATGACGACAGCCGCAACAATTTCTGGCTGGCCCTGATCACCCTGGGGGAAGGCTGGCACAACAATCACCACCGCTGGCCCCAGTCGGTCCGCCAGGGCTTCCGCTGGTACGAAATCGACATTACCTGGTACGGGCTGTGGGTGCTGTCCCGTCTGGGCATCATCTGGGATCTGAACCCCATTCCGAAGCACATTCAGGAGGAAACCCGCAAGCTCGATGCGATGAGGAGGAAGCAGTCATGAGCACAGCCTCAGCAATTGAAGTAGGTAAAAAGAATTCGGCCGTTCCGGCGACGATCGAACACTTCAAGGCACTGTTCAACGAGCTGGACAAGGGAAACCTGAACAAACTCCAGGGGGTCTATAGCGAGGACATCCGGTTCCAGGATCCTTTCGGTCAGGTTACCGGACTTGATGAGCTGACCCACTACTTCGCGGGTGCCTACAAAAACGTGATTTCGTGCAGGTTCGAATTCGAACCTGCCGTCGCCAACGGCGGCTCGGTTGCCCTGCCCTGGGTCATGAAACTCCGCCACAAGCGGATTCGTGGCGGTCGCGAAATCTCGGTGGATGGCATCAGCCACCTGGAGATCGAGGACGGCCGGGTAAGCTTTCACCGGGACTATTTTGATGCCGGCCAACTGCTATACGAGAACCTGCCGGCTCTGGGGCGGATCGTTCGCTGGATAAAAGGACAGGCGGGATGAGTACACGATTGCAGGGACCGTCCAATATCTGGATCACCGGCGCCAGTTCCGGAATCGGCGAAGCGCTGACCCGATCCCTGGCCCGAGGCGGGCACCACCTCGTAGTCACAGGACGCCGCGCAGAGGCACTGGAAAAGCTGCGCGAACTGGCGCCCGAGCGGGTCACGCCGGCGGTGGCTGACACCACCAGCAAGGAGGAGCTTGCCGCGATCGCCGCTGAACTGGATTCGGACAAACCTCTGGATATGGCGATCCTCAACGCCGGGACCTGCGAGTATCTGGAGATCGACCAATACAGCAGTGACGTGATCGAAGCGAACATCGTCACCAATGTGCTCGGTACTGCCCGTTCGCTGGACATCGCCCTGCCCGCGCTGCGTCGCACCCGGGCGATGGGGCGGCCGGCCACACTGGTGATTGTCAGTTCCTCGGCCTGGTGGTTTCCCTTCGGCCGGGCAGAAGGTTACGGTGCCTCCAAGGCGGCACTCAGTTATTTTGCCCACTCGCTGCGGGCCGACCTGGCCGCCGAGGGCATCGATGTTGTGGTGGTGTCACCCGGCTTTGTGAAAACACCGCTCACCGATCGCAACGACTTCCCCATGCCTTTCCGGATTTCCGCTGAAGACGCGGCCGAGCGTATCGTCAGCGGTCTGGCAAAGGGCCAAACAGAGATTGCCTTTCCCAAACGGTTCACCTGGATGCTGAAGATCCTGGGCTCGCTGCCCGGGGCACTGGTTGACCGTATGGCCGCCAACATGGCGCGCAAGAGTTCTGATCAACAGGAAAAAACCGAATGACCAACGAACGTCAGCGTATTGCTGTCATTGGGGCCGGCGTCTCTGGCCTCACCGCGGCCTGGAAGCTTGCGGAGAAACACGATGTTCAGCTGTTTGAAGCCGGTGATTATGCCGGTGGCCACACCAACACCGAGCAGGTGGAATCCGGCGGCCGCACCTGGCCGGTCAATACCGGCTTCATCGTCTACAACGACTGGACCTACCCGAACTTCATCAAACTGATGGACCGCCTGGGTGTGGCCTCAAAAGTCAGCGACATGAGTTTCAGCGTGGATTGCCCGTCCACCGGGCTGCAGTACAACGGCACCAGCCTCAACACCCTGTTCGCCCAGCGCAAGAACCTGCTGAACCTGCCGTTCCTGCGCATGATCCGGGAGATCCTGAGGTTCAACCGGGAGACTCGCCAGGATCTTTCTGAAGGCAACATCAGCGACGCTGAAACCCTTGGGGAATATCTGAACCGCAATGGCTACTCGCGCTATTTCCGCAACTACTACATCGTGCCCATGGGCGCGGCGATCTGGTCGGCGCCGGAAATTGTCCTGGAACAGTTCCCGATCCGGTTCTTCCTGCAGTTCTTCAACAACCACGGCATGCTGTCCGTGGATGACCGGCCGACCTGGCGTGTGATCAGCGGCGGCTCAGCCGAGTATGTGAAGAAAATGATGGAGCGGATCGGCGACCGCACCCACCTGAACAGCCCGGTCAGTGCCGTGCGCCGGCATGAGAACGGCGTAACCGTCGAGGTGAACGGTCAGAGCCACGAATTCGACCAGGTCATCCTGGCCTGCCACAGCGACCAGGCGCTGGCCATGCTCGCCGATCCGACCGATCAGGAGCGTGATGTCCTGGGCGCCATCGCCTATCAGAACAACGACGTGGTGCTGCATACCGACAGCCGCCTCCTCCCCTCCAACCGTCGGGCCTGGGCGGCGTGGAACTATTTCATGCCGCAACACAGCACCCAGCCGGTGTCGGTCACCTATAACATGAACATCCTGCAGAACTTCCACGACGCCCGGGAAACTTTCTGCGTGACCCTCAACCGCAGCCAGGACATCCATCCGGACAAGGTCATCAAACGCTTTGAATACGCCCATCCGGTTTTCACCCTGGAGGCGGTCGCCGCACAGCAGCGCTACGAAGAGATCGGCAACCGTAACCGCACCCATTTCTGCGGTGCCTACTGGTTCAACGGTTTCCACGAGGACGGCGTGCGCAGTGCGGTTCGGGTACTGAGTGATTTCGGGATGGAGATCTGAGCATGGGCAGCCAGTGGCTTGAGGGATCTGTCCGGCATCGCAGAATGCAGCCGATCAGCCATGGGTTCGAGTATGGCACCGGGATGTTGGCGCTTGATGTGGACGAATGGGACCGGATTGCCGGCATCAGCCGATTCTTTTCCCTGGAACGCTTCAACTGGATGTCCCTGCGCCGTGACGATTATTTCCGGCCGGAAGTCCGCAACCTGTCCGCCGCCATTCGCGATTATGTGAAGGATGCGACCGGCTGGTACCCGGACGGGACGGTGGAACTTATCACCCATCCCCGCTACTTCGGCTACGTGTTCAATCCGGTCAGCTTCTACTTTTGCCACGAGCATGGGGAGGATCCCGCCGAGGGCGCGGTGCCCCGCGTAATCGTGGCGCAGATCACCAACACGCCCTGGCACGAACGCCATGTCTACTGCCTGGAGACCACCGGAGCGAACGCCAACAGCGCGGGCTGGCGAACCGAGCGTTTCGGTTTCTCCAAGCGCTTCCATGTGTCGCCGTTCAATGGCATGGAACAGGAATACCAGTGGACCTTCAGTTTCCGCGGTCCGGAAATGCGGATCCACATGAACGTACTCCAGGAACAGCACAAGCATTTTGACGCCACCCTGGTGGTCCAGCGCACCCCTCTCACTCGTAAAGAATTGCACAGGAGCCTGCGCCGTTTTCCGGTCGAGGCGATCAAGGTGGTCGCAGGCATTTACTGGAACGCCCTGCGCCTGAAACTCAAGGGCGCCCCGTTCTATACCCATCCGGACAAACTGTCCGGGAACGATCCGGCCTATCGCCGGGGAACCCAAGATGCCGGGCTGGATGTGACCACCGGCAATGACGTAAACACCACTGGTGGAAGGGTAAGCTCATGGAGAACCTGAATACATCCGTCGATACACGCGAACATGCCGACTCCGGCCGTCTGCCATTGATGAGTCGCATCGCCCGGCAACTGGTGCTTCAGCAACTCAAGGTCCTCCAGCACGGCGTGTTGACTATCAAGGAGGCGGGTGCCGAAACCCTCGTCTTTGGCGATGGCGATACCCGTTACGCCCCGGCCGAACTGGTCATCCATGACCACAGTACGTGGCGGGATCTGCTGACTGGCGGCGGTGTTGGCGCTGCAGAAGCCTATGTGGCCGGTGACTGGTCCACCCCGGATCTGGTGTCGCTGCTGCGCTTCTTCACCCGCAATGTCGACCGGATGAACGAATTCGAGGACCGGTTCAGTTGGGTCACCAAGCCGGCCCTCAAGGGACTGCATTGGCTCAACCGCAACACCAAAGAAGGTTCCCGGAAGAACATCAGCGCCCACTATGATCTGGGCAACGACCTGTTCGAGACCTTCCTGGACCCGACCATGATGTACTCCTCGGCCATCTATCCCCGCGAGGATGCCACCCTGGAAGAAGCGGCGGTCCACAAGCTGGATACCATCTGCCGGAAACTGGATCTCGGGCCGGATGACCGGGTAATCGAGATCGGCACCGGTTGGGGTGGTTTTGCCATCCATGCCGCCAGGCATTACGGCTGCCACGTCACCACCACGACCATTTCCCGGGAACAGTTGGAACTGGCCCAGGCCCGGGTCAAGGCCGAGGGATTGGAAGACCGTATTACCCTGCTGTTCGACGACTACCGGGACCTCGAGGGCCAGTTCGACAAGCTGGTCTCCATTGAAATGATCGAGGCGGTCGGACCGCAATTCCTGGACAGTTATTTCCAGCAGATCAATGCCCTGCTCAAACCCGATGGCCTGGCCCTGGTGCAGGCCATCAACATGCCCGAGCAACGCTACACGCGTGCCCTCAAGAACGTGGATTTCATCCAGCGTTACATCTTCCCGGGCAGCTTCATTCCCTCATTCGGTGCCATCCTGGAATCGGTGCGCAACGGCTCGAACCTGGTACTGACCCATTCGGAAGATATCGGCTTCCATTACGCCCGCACCCTGCGTGACTGGTGCGAACGGTTCATGGCGAACAGGGACAATCTGGAGCAAATGGGCTACGACCAGGCGTTCCGCCGCTTTTGGCAGTTCTACTTCGCCTACTGTGAGGCCGGATTCAGCGAGCGGGCCATCGGCGTGTCCCAGCTGGTGTTTGCCAAGCCTGGCAACAAGCGTGCGAACATCCTGAGCGTATGATTGCCTCGGAAACCTCTCGCAAGGTTCTGAACTTCGCCCTGTTCCAGGCGGGCTGGCTTCTTTGTGTGCTTTATCCAAACCGGCTGGCGGTCCTGATCATAGGCCTGTTCCTGATTCTGCACTTCGTACTGGTCAGCCAGAGGCGGTTCAGCGAACTGCAGTTTATCGGCTTCGGCACCGTGGCTGGCGCGGCCCTGGACACGCTCTGGTTCCAAACCGGCGTGCTTCACTCGGAGACCGCTGAGCTGCTGGTCGTGCCCCCGTGGCTCGTGGCCATCTGGGCCATTTTCATGACCACCCTGTGCCATTCCCTGGACTGGATCAGCCGGAACCGCTGGCTGCCCTTTGTACTGGCGCCCATTGCCGGCCCCTTTGCCTACTGGTCGGCCAGCAAACTCGGCGCCGTTTCCCTACCCGATCAGACCCTGTCACTGCTGGCGCTGGCGGCGGGCTGGCTGGTGGTGTTCCCGCTGCTGCTGTTCGTTCGCAGGTACCTTTATCCGGAGCTTGCACGATGAAGATGATGCGTAAGTCGGCCCTGGCACTGTTGCTGCTGGCGGCCACCGGAACCTGTTACGGGAAAACCTTCGAGTTCTCTGGTGAGGCCCGGGGCACCAATGGAAAAGTGCTGTACACCGAGTACCATCGAGTTGAAGGCGAGTGCACCCAAGGCAAGTTTCGGCCCCTGGACCATCGAGTGGATTACCGGCAGCCGGAGCAGGACGACCGCTTTGCGGACAAAGTCCTCCGGTATCAGCGCTCTCCCCTCCAGCCGGAGGTGGATTTCAACCAGCCCCGCTTTGATGAAGCGCTCCGGATCAGCTACCCCGGAGAAGACATCATTGAAGTCGACTGGCAGACGCCCGCAGGTGAAACCCGGGCCTTTAATGTCCCCCTTGCGGGCCGCGCCGTGGTTGATGCCGGTTTTGACAACCTCGTTCGCCAGAACTGGTCCGCCCTGCAATCAGGCCGCTCGGTTGAGTTTCGGTTCCTGGGCCCGACCCGGGGCGAACTCTACGGGTTTATGCTTGAGCCGAACGACCATCCCGACATGGAAGCGCATCTGGAAGTCGCCATCCGCCCAACCAGCATGCTCCTGCGGTTCCTGGTGGATCCCATTCAGCTCGGTTATAACGACCGGGGCGCGCTGACCGATTACCTGGGCCTAACCAATATCCGCAAAAATCCGGACGCCAATTACCTGGCCCACATCCGTTACCAGGTAGCCAATTACCCGGAATGTGAACTGACTCCCTGATCCTGTCTGTGCTGCCAAGGCAGCAACCCGGTACCAGTATGTTAAACTCCGCCGGAACCAACGCCGGAGACCTATGCAGCCATGATGTTTGTATCCTTCAACGTCAACAGTATTCGCACCCGCCTGCACCAGCTGGAAGCCGTCATCAAAGACCTGAACCCGGATGTGATCGGGCTGCAGGAAACCAAAGTGCAGGATGAGAATTTTCCGGTGGAGGAGATCCATCAACTGGGGTACCGGGTTCATTTCCACGGGCAGAAGACCCATTACGGCGTTGCTCTGCTGTCGAAGGTAGAGCCCGAGAAGGTGCTCAAGGGTTATCCCTGGGACGGCGAAGACTCCCAGCGCCGACTGATCACCGGCCAGTTCACCATCAATGGTGAAAAGCTGACGGTCATCAACGGCTATTTCCCCCAGGGCGAGAACCGCGACCATCCGGTGAAATTTCCGGCCAAGCAGAAGTTCTACGCCGACCTGATGCGGTACCTGGACGAGCTGAAAAAGGAAGGCGGCCACGTCGTGGTGATGGGCGACATGAATATCTCACCCACCGACAGGGACATCGGAATCGGAGCCGATAACGCCAAGCGCTGGCTGCGCACCGGCAAGACCAGCTTCCTGCCCGAGGAGCGGGAATGGCTGAGCCAGGTGGAACAGCGCGGCTATACCGACGTGTTCCGGCACCTGCATCCGGAGGAAGACAACACCTTCAGCTGGTTTGATTACCGCAGCCGGGGCTTCGAACGGGATCCCAGACGTGGACTGCGCATTGACCTGATCATGGCCAGCGACAGCTTGCTGCCGAAGGCCCGTGAAGCGGGCGTTTCCTACGACATTCGCGCCATGGAACGGCCTTCGGACCACTGTCCGGTCTGGGCCAGTTTCGATCTCTGAGGCGCGGCCGGGCGCGACATGAAAAAAATCAAAACCCGCGACCGCATCCTCGATACCAGCCTTGCGCTGTTCAATTGTGTCGGGGAGCCGAACGTGACCACCCTGCTGATCTCCGACGAACTGGAGATCAGCCCGGGTAACCTCTATTACCATTTCAAGAGCAAGGGCGACATCGTCGGGGAGCTGTTCGACCGCTTCGAAGAGGAAATGCTGGATCTGCTGGCGGTACCGGAGGACGCTGACATCAGCCTGGACCAGAACGGCTTTTTCCTGCATCTGATGTTCGAGACCGTGGCCCGCTACCGTTTTCTCTATCAGGACCTGGTCAATGTTTTGTCGCGATACGATCAGCTGCAATCAAGGTTCAAGCGACTGCTGAAAAAGAAAACCGCTGCGTTCGAGATAATCTGTGAAAGTTTCCGGCGCCAGGGGATGATGGCAATTAACTCAGAAGAACTTCAGTCCTTATGTGAACAGTTAACGCTAACATCCTGTTACTGGAGTAGTTTTGACACGCTGTCCCACCTTTCTGACCGGGAGGCCGTGGACCCCGGCCGGGGGGTTTACCAGATGATGCACCTGGTCCTGCCCTACCTCGCTCCCGAGGAGCAGGACGAAGTCCGGCTGATGAGCCGGGACTACCTCTGACCTACTCCTCTTCGTCACTCCCGGACCGATTGCGAAGCCGGTTCAGCTCCGTTTCCAGGATCTCGATCCGGCGCTCCAGTGCCTCGATGTCTTCACGACGGTGAATGCCAAGGCGACGCAAGGCGCCGGATACGCGCTCATCAAACATGTTCTCGAGCCTGTCCCAGGTCCCGGTCGCCCGCTCACGGACGCCCTCAACCCGGTCCTCTACCGATTTAATCTGCTTGCCAACCACGCCGCGGGTCTTGCTCTCCAGCTGCTCGCCTTCCTGCACCAGACGCTCGAAAAACCGGCCGGTGTCCTCCTCAGCCTTGGTGTACGCACCCAGCCCCGCCAGCCAGATCTGCCGTGCAGAACCCTTGATCCTGGCGGCCAGCTGCGCATCGGTTTCCGGCTTTGTGGATTTTTCGTCTGACATTTATCAACCTCGGGGTGGAAATTTCGCTTCAGGACCCTATTGTATTACACCCCCGGCGGGATTGCAGTGGCGCTGAAACCCGCACAGGGAAAGGCCGCAGTATAAACACGCATTCGATATGAAAAAATGTTTTCAAACGAAACGGGCTCTCGCTTGAAGTGTTCAAAATATGGTCAATACTTCAGCATACCGGTATCCCTGCTGATGCCGGTTTGTCTGGAAGTCTTTCATGGATACTACTCGCACGCCTCTGCCCGGCATCCCTTGCCGGGCTTTTTTCGTGGTATTATTGCCCGCCTTTATAAGCTTATTCCTGTAATCAAAAAATGTCTTTTCGGAGTAGTCAATGATTGAGATTGCGTGGAGTAATTTCACTCCCTGGTCGGCTCTGGCCGGCGGTATTCTGGTTGGTCTGGCTGCGGCCAGCTTTCTGTTGCTCAACGGCCGTATTGCGGGCATCAGCGGTATCCTCGGCGGCCTGTTAACGCCCCTGAAAGGCGACATTGCGTGGCGCGTGGCCTTCATGCTGGGCCTGGTTGGCGCTCCGGCGGTTTGGCTCCTGGCCGGTGATATGCCCGCCATCGAGATCAACGCCGGCTACCCGGCACTGATCCTTGCCGGCCTGCTGGTAGGCGTCGGAACCCGCTACGGCTCGGGTTGTACCAGCGGTCATGGGGTCTGTGGTCTGTCGCGCCTGTCCCTGCGTTCCCTGGCAGCCACCCTGAGTTTCATGGCCACGGGCTTTATTACCGTGTTCGTTATCCGCCACGTGCTTGGAGTCTGATTGAGTATGAAGTATTCCCTTGCATCCCTGTTTGCTGGCCTGATTTTCGGCTTCGGCCTGATTTTGTCCGGCATGGCCAACCCGGAAAAGGTATTGGGCTTCCTTGATATTGCCGGCCTTTGGGATCCGTCCCTCGCCTTTGTCATGGGTGGCGCCATCATCGTCGGCGTTGTGGCGTTTGCCGTGGCCCGTCGCCGGACTCTGTCATTCCTCGGCTTCAACATTAAGATTCCGTCCCATACCCATATCGACAAACGCCTGGTCATCGGCAGTCTGATGTTCGGTGTCGGCTGGGGGATTGCCGGCATCTGCCCGGGTCCGGGCATCGTTGCCCTGGGCGCTGGCGAGATCAAGGCGGCGGTTTTCGTTGCCTCGATGGTTGCCGGTATGGTGATTTTCGAATTAATTGAGCGGAACCGGGCAAAAGCCTGAGGAATTTCTGGTACTTTAGGCCCACCAAGATCGCGGAGGTTTTCCATGGATATCCGAAAGATTGACGACACCATTTCCGTAGCGCCACAGATCAGCGTGGAAGACGTGGCTGAAGCGGCTCGCCTGGGCTTCAAGACCCTCGTGGCGAACCGCCCGGACCACGAGGAACCCGGCCAGCCATCCATGGCTGACATTGAGGCCGCGGCAAAAGAGCATGGTTTGGAGTGGGTCTATATGCCGGTTGAATCCGGCAACATCACGGATGAGGACGTGGATCGGTTTGCGCCGATGATCCGGGACGCGGCAAAGCCTGTACTGGCTTTCTGCCGTTCCGGCACCCGCTGCACCGTCCTCTGGGCACTGAGCGCCGCCCGATCCAACCCGGCCCAGGAGATTTTCACCAAGGCCCGTAGTGCTGGCTACGACATCAGTGGCCTGGCTCCGAGGATGGCGCAACAGGCACAGAACAAGGGGTAGCTGCACACCCTCAAACCAGACCAGGGACCGACTTGAATGAAATACAAAGGCTCAGAGAGTTTCAGCCACAATCAGCCCGAAAGGCTGGGCGTACTGGTGACCAACCTTGGCACCCCCGACGCTCCCACCACCTCAGCCCTTCGACGCTACCTGGCCGAGTTCCTCTGGGATCCCAGGGTGGTGGAGGTTCCCCGCCCCCTGTGGTGGCTGATTCTGAACGGCATCATCCTGCGCATCCGTCCGAAGCGCAGCGCCGAGGCCTACGCCGGTGTGTGGGAAGCGGAGGGCTCCCCCCTCCTGCTTCACACCGCCAAACAGGCGGAAGGCATCCGCGAGGCGCTAAAGCAGAAGTACGGACCGAACGTTGTGGTCGGATTCGCCATGCGTTATGGCAACCCGTCCATCAGCAAGGTGCTTGATGAAATGCAGGAACAGGGGGTGCGTAAGCTGTTGGTACTGCCACTCTACCCCCAGTACTCGGCTTCGACATCGGCCTCCACGTTCGATGCGGTCGCCAAGGACTTCAGCAAGCGGCGGTGGCTGCCGGACCTGCGCTTTGTTTCGCATTACCCGGATTACCCGCCTTACATCGAAGCCATGGCCCGTCACATTGAGGCGCACTGGGCCAACCATGGCCGCAAGGACAAGTTGATCCTGTCCTACCACGGGGTGCCCCTGAAATATCTCCTGAAAGGCGACCCGTACCACTGCGAGTGCCACAAGACCTCACGTCTGTTGGCTGAGCGCCTGGGGCTCTCACCGGAGGACTACATGACCACCTTCCAGTCCCGCTTCGGGCGCGAGGAATGGCTGAAGCCCTACACGGACGAGACGCTGAAATCGCTTCCGGGCAAGGGCGTCAAATCGATAGATGTGTTCTGCCCGGGCTTCTCCTCCGACTGTCTGGAGACAATCGAGGAAATCAACGAGGAAAACCGCGAGTATTTCATGGAGGCCGGTGGCGAGGGCTTCAGTTACATTTCGGCTCTTAATGCGACACCGGGCCACATCGAGGCGCTGGTAAAACTGATTGAGGACAACCTTGCGGGCTGGCAGATTCCGACCAATGATCCCGAAAGTCTGGCCCAGCGCCAGAAGCGGGCGGACCAGCAGAAAGAAATGACCTACCCCGGCAGATCCCTCTAGGCCAGGGATCCACCGTATCATCGATCAGTCGGATGACTTCTGGCGGTCGGAGTCCGGTTCGACTCCGGCCGTCTTCTCCTTCGCCCCTTCCTGAAGATCCGGAACGGACTGGCAGAAAGTGCATTCCTCGGTATCCACCAGGGCGCCGCCGGTCTCGACATAACGAACCCGGTGGCTGGCTTGGCCACGATTTGCCGACACGGCGAACTTGCGGTCTTTGCGCCCGGAAACGGTGTTGGGTCTGGTATCAGGCATAATTCCTCCTGGTTTGCTACTTATTCCATTATGGGGGCTGCATGAATGCAACCCCAGTAAGCACATACCCTGGGGAGTTTACAGCACAAACCTCTCCACCAATCCCTCTGCGCGCGCCAGCTTCTCTGCCATGGAGGCAACAGCAAGATCCTGCAGACCTACCCCGGTACCGTCAAACAGGGTAATGTCCTGCTCTGATCTGCGCCCCGGATGTTTTCCGTTGATCACATCCCCGATGGCGATGATCCGTTCCGGAGCCAGGATTCCAGTTGCCGCCGCATGCTGGGACTCACCTATGCTGGTGGCCTGGGCTACTTCGTCGGTGAAGATTTCCGCCCGCGAATACAGCATGGGATCAACCTCCTGCTTACCCTTCGTATCTGTCCCCATGCACGCAATGTGGGTACCCGGTTTGACCCATTCAGACATCAACAGCGGTTCGAATGCCGAGGTGATAGTGACGATCACATCGGACCGGGCAGCAAGGTCCGGCAATGAAACTGCCTCGAAAGGGATACCCTGTTCTTCACACACCGCCGCCAGGCGCGCCAGGTTTTCCGGATTCCGATTCCAGCCGACCACCTGATCAAAGTTACGCTGTTCAAGCGCTGCTCTGAGCTGGAACGTGGACTGATGGCCAGCACCAACCATACCCAGAACTCTCGCATCCTTTCGCGCCAGATGAGCAATGGACACCGCCGAAGCAGCCGCTGTCCGGACCGCAGTCAGGTAGTTGCCACCTACCAGCGCCGCCAATCGGCCGGTATCGGGGTCAAACAGAACGACCGTTGACTGATGATTGGTCAGTCCCCGTCGGGTATTTCCAGGCCAGTAGCCACCGGATTTCACGCCCAGGACCATACCCGCCCGATCAAATCCGGACTTGAATCCATAGAGAGCCTCGGCATGCCCGATCGCCTCCCTGACCACCGGAAAATTACGGGCGGACCCGCTCGCCATGGAAGCGAACACCGCCTCGACTGCTTCAAAGGCCTGTTTTCGGCCGATCACCGCCTGACAGGCCTCCTCCGGAACCACAGTTACCTGACAGCCAGCGTTACTCAAATTGCTTGAAGTCTCCATCGCAACCTCCTCAGAAAGCCTTGCCGCGGGCACTGACGGGCCACAGGGTTTCAACTTTGCCGTTGCGCACCCCCACGTACCAGTCGTGAACATTGCAGGTAGGATCACAGTGTCCCGGCACCAGTTTCAGCTTCTCGTTGATGGCCAGAACGCCCTGGGGATCGGCAATGACTCCGTGTTCGTCCGAGCACTTGATGTATTCCACATCGTCCCGCCCGAAGATGAACGGCAGACCACTGTCCACCGACTGGGCCTTGAGGCCGGCATCGCAGATGGCCTTGTCGGACTTGGCGTGGCTCATGACGCTGGTCAGGATGAACAGTGCGTTTCGCCATTCGCCCTGGTCGATGCGGTTACCTTCCTTGTCCTGGATTCGACCGTAGTCTGCGTCCATGAAGGCGTAGGAACCGCACTGGAGCTCGTTATAAACGCCCGAATTGCTCTCGAAATAGTAGGAACCGGTTCCCCCGCCGGACACCAGTTCCGGCTCAAGCCCGACCTCCTTCAGTGTGGATACCGCCTCACGGACCATGCTGATCGCGGCGTCCAGCTTGGCCTTGCGATCCTCATAGGAGGTCATGTGCTGCATCGCGCCCTGGTAGGCCTGGATTCCGGTGAACCGGAGGTTCGGTGCTTCATCAATCGCCTTCGCCAGATCGACGACCTCCTCCGTTGTGGTGACACCGCAGCGCCCGGCCCCACAATCAATTTCCACAAAGCAGTCCAATTGAGTGTCATGGCGCTGAGCGGCCGCCGACAGCTCCGGGACGTTGTCAGGGTCGTCTACACAGACAATGGTCCTGGAGCCCAGCTTCGGGATCCGGGCGAGCCGGTCGATTTTGCCGGGGTCCCGAACCTGGTTGGACACCAGGATGTCCTTGATGCCGCCCCGGGCAAAGACTTCCGCCTCAGAAACCTTTTGACAACACACTCCGACGGCGCCACCAAGTTGTTCCTGCAGCCGGGCGATATCCACGGACTTGTGCATCTTGCCGTGGATTCGGTGGCGCATGCCGTGGGCCCTGGCGTAGTCCCCCATTTTCTTGATGTTGTATTCCAGTGCATCCAGGTCCAGCACCAGGCACGGGGTCTGGATTTCGCTTTGATTCATGCCGATCGCTGCCGGAATGTCATAGCCCACTTCCGGGTTGCCAGTATTCTTCAGATTCATGTTCGTCATTACCGATATCCTCGTTGTTTGTTATTCAGGTCCAGGGAAGTGCGTCCAGATCCACATTGCCGCCGGTTACGATCACACCGACCCGTTTTCCGCGGAACAGCTCGGGGTTCTTCAGAATGGTCGCCAGGGGTACGGCAGAACTCGGCTCCATGACAATCTTCATTCGCTTCCAGATCAGCTTCATGGCGTCGACTATCTCTTCCTCACTGGCGGTCAGAATGTCCGAAACGTGATTGCGCACAAAGTGCCAGGTCAGTTCTTTCAACGGGACTTTCAGACCGTCGGCGACTGTGTCCGGCGCATCGTCCGCAATGATGTGACCTGCCATGAACGATCGGGCAGCATCATCTGCATTGAGAGGCTCGGCGGCATAGATCGCCACATCCGGCGCCGCACTGGATAGTGTCAGGCAGGTGCCCGATATCATGCCCCCACCGCCAATCGGCGCTATCACCGCATCGAGGTCCGGCACCTGCTCAAGCAGCTCCATGGAGCAAGTCGCCTGGCCGGCTATCACCCTCGGATCGTTGTATGGGTGGACAAAGTCCGCACCGGATTGCGCCACAACCTCGGCAAAAACCGCCTCGCGGGAACTGGTAGAGGGCTCGCACTCGACAATGGTGCCGCCGTAACCGAGCACCGCCTCTTTCTTCGCTCGGGGCGCCGTATGGGGCATGACGACGGTAACCGGAATACCCCGCCGGCCCGCCGCATAGGACAGGGACAATGCGTGGTTACCGGAAGAGTGGGTAGCCACACCGATGCGGGCCTGCGCTTCACTCAGCCCGAAAACCGCGTTGCAGGCCCCCCGGACCTTGAACGCGCCGGCCTTCTGGAAGTTCTCACACTTGAAGAACAGTTCGGCGCCGGTCAGTTCGTTGATGAACCGGGAGGTCAGAACCGGCGTGCGATGAATGTACGGCTCTATACGCTCCCTCGCGGCCAGCGCATCTTCAAAGGTTGGTATCTGTTTGATTTGTTTGTTCATGGTTTTCCTCGCCAACTCGTCAGCTTGCTGTCCTGCGGAAATAGTCCTGGGCGGCACGGACACCGCTGCCCAGGTCAATTGGGTAGTTCAGATCCGCCATCGCCATCTCTATGGTTGCCAGCCCGGAGAGCATCATGACGTCGGTGAGCGAGCCCAAATGACCGATCCGGAACGCAGCGCCGTCCTTTTCCCCCAGCCCCACTCCGAAAGACACACCGTATTTTTCAAAGGCGTGGTCAGTAAGTTCGTTACTGTCGAAGCCCTCGGGCACCAGAATCGCACTGACCGTATCCGAGTAGAGGTTGGGAGACTTCGCGCAGAGATCCAGTCCCCAGGCACGGACTGCACAGCGAACCCCTTCTGCCAGCCGGTAATGACGGGCATAAACGTTGTCCAGCCCCTCCTCGAACAGCATCCGGAGGCTTTCCCGGAGACCATGAATCAGCTGCAGCGGCGGCGTGTAGGGGTAGCCACCCTGCTCATTGGCCACCCGCATGACCTGAAAATCGAAGAATGCCCTTGGCAGAGTCGCACACTCCGTTGCCGCCAGTGCTTTGGGGCTGACAGCAAGAATGGCGAGGCCAGTGGTCAGCATGAAGCCCTTCTGCGAACCGGCTACCGCAACATCCACGCCCCACTCGTCCATGGCAAAAGGCATGGACGCCAGCGAACTGACACAGTCGACGAACAGCATGGCCGGATGGGAGGCCCGGTCCAGGGCGCTTCGCACTGCAGCTATATCGCTCTTCACGCCCGTGGCGGTTTCGTTATGGGTGACCAGCAGGGCCTTGATCTCATGCCCGGTATCGGACCGTAGCGCTTCCTCAAACCGGTCCGCCGGCGCACCGCTGCCCCACTGACAGTCAATAACCTGGACCTCCAGGCCGTGCCGGCGGCACAAATCGATCCAGCGATGGGAAAACATTCCGTACCTGGCAACCAACACCTTGTCGCCGGGGGACAGGGTGTTACAGATCGCTGCCTCCCAACCGCCGGTGCCACTCGCGGGGAAGATGATGACTTCGCCGCTCTCGGTACCAAACACCGACTTGCACTGCTGCAACACGGGCCTCAGCGTTTCCACAAAGTCCGGAGCGCGGTGATCACGGGTCTGAAGCTGCATTGCAGAACGCAACCGGTCAGGAATATTGGTGGGGCCGGGTATGAAAACGGGATTCTGATCCGACATTGATTCCACTCCGTTTTTTGTATTTATGTCCGGTGGCGGGATCTGCATTACTGCATGCCGCCTTCAAATCCACCGTAGGAGTGAGGCTATTTTTGCGCAATACGCAAAGATTCCACATTATGGAATTTGAGAAAAAAGTGGTTAACGTTATCTTTTTCCATCGACTTTTCAGCAAGTTAAACCGGCAATAAATAGCTAACGACACATTCCGTATTGTGGAAGCCACCTCCATATGACAAAATTAGCGTCATAAATTTCCCGCGAACCGCTGCTACCTGAAGGGACGAAAACATTTCAATGATGGATACGAAAACGGAATCGAGAATCCAGGTAATCGACCGGGCGGCCATGCTCATGGAAGCCATCTCCCGGTACTCCAAGCCGGTAAAACTGAAAACCCTGAGTGCTGATACCGGGCTGGCACCGTCCACGGCGTATCGAATCCTGCATTCGTTGATCAGCAATCGCTTTGTCGAGCGTGATTCCAACGGCGATTACCGGCTAGGCCAGCGGCTACTGCAGCTGGGCAACCGCCTCCACACAGACATAGACCTGCGGGCTGTGTCCCTGCCCTACATGGAGGCCCTGTGTAAGCAACTGGGGGAAACGATCAACCTCACCATCCGCGAGGGCGATGTTGTGATCTACTTCGAGAAGGTCACCCCGAACCGGATGATGCATGTAAACCAGATAGTGGGAAGCCGGGCGCCATTGCACGTGACCGCCGTGGGAAAACTGATGCTGGGGCTGGCGGGAGAGGAAGCCATCCAGGCCTATGCAAGCCGGACCAACCTGCCGGCCTATACCCGGAACACTCTGTCGTCCTTGCCGGAGCTGGAGGAGGCCTGTATGAAGAGCATGCGCCAGGGCTATGCACTCGACAATGAGGAAGCCGAGATTGGTGTTGGCTGCATCGGGGTGCTCATCTACGACCGTTCCGGAAACGTGAGTGCTGGGCTGTCGGTTTCGGCGCCTATCGAGCGTCGCAAAGATGAATGGATCGCAGAATTGAAACGCGCGGGAGAGGATATTTCACGCCAGCTTGGTTACCGGCCTGACAGGTAGAGGACTAAACAGCAAAGATCAGCAGGGATGCTGGGCAAGACAAAACTACTATGGAGGATGACACCGTAAGCATCCCTGTTTTAGTCCCATACCTGCTTTTAACCCTCCTTTTCGCAGAGCGCTGCTGCCCCCAACAAATACCAGTAAATAAAATTAAATTCCGCTCTCATTATATGAGTTTTATTGGCGAACAGCTGCCGTGTTCCGGTTCCCCTACTCCAGTTTGTTACCAGACCGGTTAAATCCTATATTGAAAATAGGAATGCACTACCCCGCAGAATCTGCCCGATGAGAACTGCCCTACCTAACGGCTCCGCTAACCTGGTGCATTTCGTTGTGGACATAGTTCTGACTTAACCACAAGGAGAAGCTAGCATGTCGATAACGTCAGAAACTCAATTAGCTAAAGATGTATCAGGCTGGCTCGACCCAACCATGGACTCGGTTCGTGGGACGGAAACGCCCAAGAATCCGGACAAAGGTTACATCGCCCTGCTTGGATGGAGCTTAAATGCGGTCAAGGCCGCGCAAAAGTTTGACCGCCGCTACATCGTTGTAGCTCCGGATTGGGCTGCGGATTTCTGTACCGCAAATAAGATCCCTTTTATCCCATGGGATTTTACCCGTCTGAATGACCGGTCCATGGAGATTGCAGAAAGGCTAAAGGCGGAAGGCGTTGATGTAGCGCTACCGCTCTTCGAGGAAACCGTCGAGTGGTCAGGGGCCATCAACTCAATCCTGTTTAACGAACCTCATATGTACGGTCAGTCTATTCTGTTCCGTGACAAAGCTCTGATGAAGCGCCGTGCACAACTTGGCGGTATTCGCGTAGGGATTTTCCAGGAGGCATATGAGAAAGAGGACATCGTCCGCTTCATGAGGCGCGTCAACCAGACACTACTGCACCTTGAGGGTGACCCGGACGACCCGATTCACGTCAAGGCATTCGACAAAGCCGGTTGCCTCGGCCACCGAATGATTCGCAAGATAGAAGACATTGACGCCATTGCGCCGGAAGACTATCCGTTGCTGATGGAAAGTCATCTGAGCGGCTGGGAGTTTGCCGTTGAGGCGTGGATCCACGACGGAAAAATCAAGTTCCTTAATATTTCCGAATACGTAACGCTGGGTTACTCGGTATTCGTCCCGGCTACCAATGAACTTGAGAGCTGGCGTAACGCGATCACCAAGCAGATCGAGCTGCTGATCAAAACCTTCGATATCAAGTTCGGTTTTATTCATCCAGAGTACTTCGTCACCTCTGACGGCGAAATGTACTTTGGAGAAGTTGCATACCGTCCGCCGGGGTTCAAGGTTTTCGAGCTTATTGAGAGAGTCTACGGATTCAATGCGTACCAGGCTTCTATGTTGGTGTTCGATCCTAAAAGCACCAAAGAGGAGGTAGATAGTTTCTTCCCCCGCGAAGTGGTTGACGCGAAGGGCTATGCAGGTTGCTTCGGTGTATATCCAAGACGCCGCGTGGTCAGCAGGCTCGAAATGCCCAAAGAAACGATTGAGCACCCCTATTTCGAGTCCCACGAATTGGTCGCACCTAAAGAAGAGATAGTTCCTGAACGGTTAGCATACGGCACTCATTGGGGCCTGATCTTCTTCTTTGGTGACGACCCCATCAAGATGCGGGATCTGCTGAAAGCCCAGGAAGAGCTGGATTTCTATGTTTAGAGGTTAGCCTCAGTGCGCATGACTTCCCGCCGCGAAGCCACGCTAATCGGTTATTGTGCCGCCGGGCACCAGCGCCGCGATGTACCTGGCATGGAACTCGGCTACATCGGAAACCACCGCACAGCCGGGATCGTCAGCCAGGATGTTAAGCGCATTCACCGGTTTCCCTGACAGCGCTTCGCTCACGGCATAGGCGCTGTCAGCCAAAGCCTTGGCGTTGTAGCCACCTTCCAGCACCAGTACCAGGCGGCCATCACAAAGTTCGTCGGCCAGGGCCCTCATGCGCTGGGTGACGGCGGCATAACCGGTTTCATCCATGTTGCAGACCAGATCGAGGTAATGGCAATCGAAGCCACTGGATACCAGCAGAATATCCGGCCGGAATGCACGTGCCGCAGGGCGCACCACCTGATCGAATACATTCAGCAGCGTGGCGTTGCCAAAACCCATGGGCAGTGGCACGTTGAGATGGTAACCAAGGCCCGCTCCAGCTCCAGTTTCGGCCAGCAGGCCGGTGCCCGGATAGAATGGTGCCGCACAATGGCTATCGACCACGAGCACGCTGGGGTCGTCATAGAAAATGGCCTGGGTGCCGTTGCCGTGATGCATGTCCCAGTCCCAGATCATGACGCGGTCATAACCGAGTGCTTTGCGTGCATGAGCTGCGGTGACCGCCACGTTGTTATACAGGCAAAAGCCACGGGCACGGTCAGCCGGAGCATGGTGCCCCGGCGGTCGCACGACGCAGAATGCCCGCCGGGCTTCACCGGCCGTGATCGCCTCGATCGCGCTGATTCCAGAACCGGCGGCCAGGCGGGCCGCTGTCACGCTGCCCGGCGATACTGCGGTCGTGTCCTTGGACAGCCATCCGGATTTTCCATCCAGCGACTCGATATGGGCCACATAATCTGCATCATGCGCCCGCTCGAGCTGAATGGCGCTGGCCGGGGCCGGCAGCATCCAGCGCATGCCGTCGATGGGATCCATAAGCAGCCGATCGACGATCGCTGTCAGGCGCTCTGGACGCTCCGGATGGGTATAGGTGTCCAGATTGGCATTAGGATACTGCAGCTCAATCATCGCTTTGACATCGTCAGTCCATTCGGGACGATCAGGATCCCAGCCGTGTGGATTGTGACCGAGCATACGGAAGTCGTAATAGAGCAATACGGTCGCTGTCATAGCTGTCATCACAAGACATTATGTTTTGATCTGCCCACCTCGGCAGCGTGGATTATGCTGAAATGGACACATACCAACACGGAGCCATACCGAGAGCGCAGGGTATGACAGAGTCTAATGCAGAAATCAGTGAACACAAAACCTGGTCGGCCTGGAGCATCGATGCAGGCAGGTTTTCAGAAGGAGGTATAAGACTTTGATTTGAAGAGAAAAATGGCGGTGGGCCAGGGATTCGAACCCCGGGAGGGCTACTAACCCTCGGCGGTTTTCAAGACCGCTGCATTCAGCCACTCTGCCAGCCCACCTTTCAAAACCATTGCTGCCGTTGCAACAGCGAGGTGCATGATACCGGAATTGCCTGTGCTGTCAACGCCCTGCATAAATCCCGCCGCACTTTTCAACATTAACGCGGTTTAATGGAATCCGCGGAGCACTTTATTGTCGTAAATGATTGAAAGTTGCGTATTCGACATTATGATTGGGGACAGTATCCAGTCGTTACACAAACGGAGATGACAATGGAAAACAGAAGATTCGGCGCTCAGAACCAGCAGGGTGCCTATTCCGCACCTCAGGCTGAGCGCGCGACTACTGGCATCAGCGCTGATGCAATGAATGTGCTGCGCAACACGTACATGCTCCTGGGCATGACCCTGGCCTTCTCGGCCCTGACCGCGTTCCTGAACATGAACGGAACCCACCCGGGCTTCCTGATCACTATTGTGGGCTACATCGGTCTTCTGTTTGCCACCTATAAACTGAAGAACAGCCCCTGGGGCATCGTGACCACTTTCGCCCTGACCGGCTTCATGGGTTACACCCTGGGTCCGATCATCGGTGCGTTCGTGGCAGCCGGTGCGTCCCAGATCGTCGCCCAGGCGCTGACACTGACTGCTGTCGCCTTCGTTGGTCTGTCCGCAACCGCGATCATCACCAAGAAGGACTTCAGCTTCATGTCCAGCTTCCTGACTGCTGGCGCATTCGTCCTGATCGGTGCCATGGTTCTGGCGTTCATCATGGAAAGCTCTGCCCTGCACCTGGCGGTGTCTGCAGGCTTCACCATCTTCGCCTCCATCATGATCCTGTTCGAGACCAGTCAGATCATCAAGGGTGGCGAGCGCAACTACATCATCGCTACCGTTGGCCTGTACGTCTCCATCTACAACCTGTTTGTCAGCCTGCTGCACCTGCTGTCAGCGTTCAGCGGCGAAGATTGATCGCCACTGAAACCAGGTTAACCGAAGCCCCGGCCTTGCCGGGGCTTTTACTTTGAGTAAACTGAAACCGCTATCAACACGGTACCGGCCATGCAGGATTCCACCCCGTTCTCGTTCACTCTCGTTATCACCGGAGCGCCCTACAGCTCCCAGGCACCCCAGAGCGCACTGAGCTTCGCCGAGGCTGCCATCAGGGCCGGCCATCGGGTAGACCGGGTGTTCCTGTACGGGGATGGCGTACAGCTTGCCTCCGCCCTCGCCTCGCCACCTTCCGATGAACCTCACTGGCCCCGGGAATGGAGCAGGTTTCTTGAGGAACACGGCATTCCCGGCGTGGCCTGCATTGCCTCGGCATTGAGGCGCGGCCTGGTGGATGAAGGCGAGCAGAAACGGTATGAGCTGCCCGCCAGCAACCTCCTGGCGCCATTCACCATCGCGGGCCTGGGCGAGTGGGTTGAGGGCCGGATGGCGTCATCACGAACCGTCTATTTTCACGGGAGCGACTGACCATGAGCACTTTGATTGTCATCGACCAGCCTCCCTATGGCAGTTGGGCCGGGCGGGAAGCCCTGGATATGGCCTTTTCGCTGGCAGCGTTTGATCAGCCCGTGTCGCTGCTGTTCTGTGGTGCCGGGGTGAACTGGCTTCGCAAGGGACAGGAGCCCGGAACGATCCGTCAGAAGTCGGTGGAGAAAAATCTGGCCGCGGCACCCATCTTTGGCGTGGAAGCCCTGCTTGCCGATGGTGACGACTGCAATCGCTATGGAATTGAGGCCGAACAATTGCTGGATGGCGTGACCCTCGTACAGGCCGACTCGCAACTGTTCACAAACTACAGCCACACCGCCTTTGCCGGATAACACCATGAGCGAGATCCAGACCCTGCACATCCTGAACAAATCCCCGGAACACCCGAGGTTTGCCCGCTGCCTGTCGATGGCCGGCCCGGACGACGCCGTCCTTCTGATCGAGAACGGCGTCCTGGGACTTGGTGCTGCGTCCGCCCGCGCCTCTGGCAAACTGATGGCGCTGGCGCCGGACATGGCGGCACGTGGAATGGGCGATCAATCCGGAACAGTGGAAACCATCAACTACGACGGTATGGTCGAGCTGACCACCCGCGCACAACAGGTAATCAGTTGGTAAACCATGAGTGAGCAGCAGATCCCACAGCGGAACAATGAAGGTTTTCTGGAAGATGCCTGGGCGTGGACCCCGGAGGTGGCGGAGGTCATTGCATCCGAAGACGGCATTGAACTATCCGTAAATCACTGGGAAATCATAGAGTTTCTTAGAGGTTTTTATAAACAACACGAAGTATCGCCCCCCTCGAACCGGCTCTTCGTCAAGGCGGTGAAGGAAGCCTTCGGGGAGGAGAAAGGCAACAGCATTTACCTGATGCAGTTGTTTCCCGGCACGCCAGCCAAGACCGCCTGCCGGATCGCAGGACTGCCCCGCCCGACCAACTGCCTGTAACCGAGGGTTCTCAGAACACCAGGTAGGTCAGACTCAGGAACTGGATGAGTCCAGCCACGGCACCGAATACGCCGCCGACTACCATCAGCTGCAGCTCTTCTTCGTGAAATGCCGGGCGCAGGATGCCCTGGAACTCCTTCGGCCCGAGGGATTTCATCTGTCCGGCCAGGACTCCCGCCACCACCGGTGCCCGCTCCCGGTTGAACGCCGGGTCCGAGAAGACATCCCCGGTGGCCACCACGGCTTTCTGGTACAGCGCTTTCTTCAGCTCGGTATAGCCGGTGACCCCGACCGAGACCTGTGCCGTCAACTTCATCACCGGAGAGCTGTCCAGCAGCGGCCGCAGGTGTTTCTGGATGATCGCCCGGGTACGATCGCCATGGGCGCCGTTGATCATGGCGTCGGCAACCCGCTCGACCGTAATCAGCTCTTCCGCCACCAGGCGTGCCCAGACATCGCTGATCTCGGGCTGTCGGCGCAGGAACAGGCCCTGAATCTTCCAGAACAGGAAACGGCGGGGTTCAACCGGAGTGAAGATCAGGTTGATGGCCAGCCAGTTGGTGAGGAAACCGACGGCAAACCCGCCAAGGGGAAGCAGCCAGGGTTCGGGATACCGGACCCAGAGCGGCACGAGCGCGGCACCCAGCAGTCCGCCGATGATCGCACCAAGATTGATTACCGACTGCAGCTCTACCGCCCCCGCCTCCTTGAAGATCCGGTTCATCAGATCCGGATGACGCTGGAGTTCCCGGCTTAACAGGGCCTTGAGGTCCACCAGCTCGTCCAGGTCGTCACCGAAGTCCTCCACCAGTTCCTCGACCCGCTCCGGCAACGCCTCCCTCGCCCACTTATAGATCCGGTTACGCACGAACAGGGGCGCGTTATCCCACAGGACCGGGTGATTCTCGTACATGATTTCATCGATGTACTCATCCACCCTCGGGGTCACCTGTGAGATCACCTGCTCAACGATGCGATGGGGCTCAAGTTTTTCGTAGACGGAATTCAGATCGCCGAATTTCTGCAGGGTTTGGTCAATGCAGATGTGCGCCATCTTCTCCGCTTTCCGGGGGATCACACCCTGCCAGCCAATCACACCGAAGCCGACAAAGCGGACCGGATAGAAGGACATCTGGATTGCCAGCCAATTGGTCACCCAGCCGGTGACAGCTGCCATGACAGGCACAGACAGGAGTGCTAGGTCGATCAAGTGTTACCCCGGTTGAAATTGCGGCCAGAGGCCGATGAAAGTTTGGTTCTTGGGTGCCAGCCAACAGTGTAGCGGGCCGGCATGTCAGTTTATGTGACTGATGATGAAGTAACTGAAATGTCACAACATTGGCCGTGAAGCCATGGGAGGCGGGGAATTGCGGCAGCAAAAACCCCGGCCTGATGGCCGGGGCTCTTAGAGACAACTTACTGGTAGTAAGCGTTTTCGGTGTAGGAGTGGTCTGTTACGTCGCGCACGGCGGTAATTTCCGGGACCCGCTCTTTCAGGGTGGTTTCAACGCCCTGCTTGAGAGTCAGGCTGACAGCCGAACAGCCCTGGCAGCCACCGCCGAAGCGCAGCACGGCAACAGACCCGTCGACGATCTCGACCAGAGACACATCACCACCGTGGGCCGCGAGGTTCGGGTTGATCTCGGAGGCCAGCACGTAGTTCACGCGATCCGGCAGCGGTGCGTCGTCGTCGATCTTGGGCACCTTGGCGTTCGGGGCCTTGATCGTCAGCTGGCCGCCCATCTGGTCCTTGGAGTAGTCAACGTACGCCTCTTCCAGGAACGGGACCGAGTTATGGTCCAGGTAAAGGGTGAACTTGCCGAGATCCAGCTGCTCGTCCGTCGGGACGACTTCATTGGGCGGGCAGTAGGCCAGGCAGGTCTCGGCATTCTTGGTGCCGGGCTGGGTGACGAAGATCCGTACGCCCATGCCCTCTACATCCTGCTTTTCAATGAGTTGCGCGAGGTAATCCCGCGCGGAATCTGTCACGGTAACCAATGCCATGTTTCCTACCCGTTTCGAAGTTTGATTCCTATTTTAAGAGAGTTCGCGGGAACATGAAAGACCAAGTAAAATAGTCGGGATTTAATCAGGTAATGAATTTCCCGTATGACCGCCTGCTGCAAGCGCCGGAAACCCGGCACTTGATATTGATCATTCGGACTAAGACGGAATCCGGCATTTTTGCTATGATCCCGCGCCATTGACTGAAATACGACGTTAGCCACGACACCCGGAAGATTTCCCTATGACCGATCGCACTACCCGTCTGGAACAGCTTCATCAAGCCCTCAAGGAACGCATTGTGATTCTTGACGGTGGCATGGGCACCATGATCCAGAACCAGAAGCTGGATGAAGCCGCTTTCCGGGGCGATCGGTTCAAGGATTTCGAACGGGAGGTGCAGGGCAACAACGACCTGCTGAACCTGACCCAGCCGGCCCTGCTTCGCAACATCCATGCGGACTACCTGGACGCCGGCGCCGACATCATCGAGACCAACACCTTCAACTCCACCCGCCTGTCCCAGGCCGATTACGGCATGGAAGATCTGGCCCGGGAGCTGAACGTGGCCTCGGTCAAGCTGGCGCGGGAGATCGCCGACGAATTCACCGCTAAGGACCCGAGCAAGCCCCGTTTCGTCGCCGGCGCGGTTGGACCCACCTCCCGTACCGCGTCCATCTCACCGGACGTGAACAATCCCGGCTACCGCAACGTCGACTTCCAGTCCTTGGTCGACAATTATTACGAGGCGGTATCAGGCCTGATGGAGGGCGGTGCCGATCTGATCCTGATCGAAACCATCTTCGATACCCTGAATGCCAAGGCGGCCATCTACGCTACCCAACAGGTGTTCGAGGATACCGGCATCGAGTTGCCGATCATGATTTCCGGCACCATCACCGATGCCTCCGGGCGCACCCTGTCCGGCCAGACCACCGAGGCCTTCTACAACTCCATCGCCCATGCCAGGCCCATTTCCGTGGGTCTGAACTGTGCCCTTGGTGCCGATGCATTGCGCCCTTATATCGAGGAGTTGTCCACCAAGGCCGAGACCTATGTGTCCGCCCACCCCAACGCGGGTCTGCCCAACGAATTCGGTGAGTACGACCAGACTCCGGAAGAAATGGCGGAGATTATCGAAGGCTTCGCCAAAGACGGCTTCCTGAACATTATCGGCGGCTGCTGCGGTTCCCGCCCAGATCATATCGAGGCCATTGCCAAAGCCGTCGCCAAGTACCCGCCCCGGCAGATTCCCGAGCGCCCCAAGGCCCTGCGCCTGTCCGGCCTCGAGCCGTTTACCGGTGATGAGAACACCCTGTTCATCAACGTCGGTGAGCGTACCAACGTCACCGGCTCCAAGCGGTTCCTGCGCCTGATCAAGGAAGAGCAGTACGAGGAAGCCCTCAGTGTCGCCCGGGACCAGGTGGAAAACGGCGCCCAGATCATCGATATCAACATGGACGAGGGCATGCTGGATTCGAAGGAGGTGATGGTCACCTTCCTGAACCTGGTTGGCTCCGAACCGGATATTTCCCGGGTGCCGATCATGATCGATTCCTCAAAATGGGAGGTGATCGAGGCCGGCCTGCGTTGTATCCAGGGCAAGGCGGTAGTGAATTCCATCAGCCTGAAGGAAGGCGAAGAAGAATTCATCAAGCGGGCGAACGATTGCATGCGCTATGGCGCGGCCGTGGTGGTCATGGCCTTTGACGAAGATGGCCAGGCCGATACCTACGAGCGCAAGACCGAGATCTGCAAGCGCTCCTACGATGTGCTGACCGGTATCGGGTTCAATCCTGCCGACATCATCTTCGACCCGAACATCTTTGCCATTGCCACCGGCATCGAGGAACACAACAACTACGCGGTGGACTTCATCAACGCCACCCGCTGGATCAAGGAAAACCTGCCCCACGCCTCGATTTCCGGCGGTGTGAGCAACGTGTCGTTCTCGTTCCGGGGCAACGATGCCGTGCGCGAAGCCATCCATTCCGTGTTCCTGTACCACGCCATCAAGGCCGGTATGAACATGGGCATCGTCAATCCCGGGCAACTGGTGATCTATGACGAGATCGAGCCGGATCTGAAAGAACTGGTGGAGGACGTGGTACTCAACCGCCGGGATGACGCCACCGATCGCCTGCTGGAAGCGGCCGAAAAGTTCAAGGGCAAAGGCGGCAAGACCCAGGAAGAGGACCTGGCCTGGCGCGAATGGCCGGTGGAGAAGCGCCTCGAGCATGCCCTTGTCAAAGGCATCACCAACTATATTACCGAAGACACCGAGGCGTGCCGCCAGAATGCCACCCACCCCATCGAGGTCATCGAAGGCCCGCTGATGGACGGCATGAACGTGGTCGGCGACCTGTTCGGCGACGGCAAGATGTTCCTGCCCCAGGTGGTCAAGAGCGCCCGGGTGATGAAGCAGGCCGTGGCCTACCTGATTCCCTACATCGAGGCGGAAAAGTCCGAGGGCCAACAGGCCAAGGGCAAGATTCTCATGGCCACGGTGAAGGGCGATGTGCACGATATCGGCAAGAACATCGTGGGCGTGGTGCTGCAGTGCAACAACTACGAAGTGATCGACATGGGCGTGATGGTGCCCTGTGACAAGATCCTGGAAACCGCAAAGAAAGAGAACGTCGACATCATTGGCCTGAGCGGCCTGATCACCCCGTCCCTCGACGAGATGGTGCACGTAGCCCGGGAGATGCAGCGCCTGGATTTCAAAATCCCGCTGATGATTGGTGGCGCCACTACGTCCAAGGCGCACA
Source organism: Marinobacter sp. (assembly GCF_041690455.1). Taxonomy (GTDB): domain Bacteria; phylum Pseudomonadota; class Gammaproteobacteria; order Pseudomonadales; family Oleiphilaceae; genus Marinobacter. Next base: position 42,965 of record NZ_JAWLHI010000004.1, on the reverse strand, counting down.
CGGCGGTAAAGATCGAGCCCCAGTACAAGAATGACATCGCCCTGTATGTCTCCGATGCCTCCCGCTGCGTTAACGTGGCCTCCCAGCTGCTCAGCAAGACCGCCAAGCCGGCCTTAGTAGAAGCAGCCCGTACCGAATACGACGAGATCCGGGAGCGCCGGAAGAATCGTGGAGAGCGGACCAAACTGGTTTCTCTGAAGGAGGCCCGAGCCCGCGCACCGGAAATCACCTTCGAAGGTTATGAGCCGCCAAAGCCGTCCTTCACCGGCATCCGGGTGTTCGAGGACTATGACCTCGAAGAGCTTGTCGACTACATCGACTGGACTCCGTTCTTCATTTCCTGGGACATCTCGGGCAAATACCCGGCGATCTTTGACGATCCCAAGCGCGGCGAAGCAGCCCGCAGCCTGTTCAATGACGCCCGGAAGATCCTGAAGCAGATGATCGAGGAGAAACGGGTGACTGCCCGGGGCGTGATCGGCTTCTGGCCGGCCAACCGTCGCGGCGATGACATCGTGGTCTACACCGACGAATCCCGGACCGAGGAGCTGACCACCCTGCACCACCTGCGCCAGCAGGATGAAAAGGCACCCGGCAAGCCAATGATGGCCCTGTCCGATTTCGTGGCGCCGGAGGATTCCCAGAAAGTCGATTATGTGGGTGGCTTTGCGGTGACCACGGGTATCGGGGCCGAAGAGTTCTCACGGGAGTTCAAGGACAAGCACGACGACTACAACGCCATCATGGTCAAGGCCCTGGCCGATCGCCTCGCCGAGGCCTTTGCCGAGCGGATGCACGAACGGGTGCGCAAGGAATTCTGGGGCTACGCCACCGACGAGCACCTGGGCAATGACGATCTGATCAAGGAACGCTACCGCGGTATCCGTCCGGCCCCGGGTTACCCTGCATGCCCGGACCACACCGAGAAGGCGACCCTGTTCCGTCTGCTTGAGGCCACCGGCAAGATCGGCCTGGAGTTGACCGAGCACTTCGCCATGTTCCCCACCGCGGCGGTGTCCGGCTGGTACTTCGCCCACCCGGAGTCCAAGTACTTTGCCGTCGGCAAGATTGGCGTGGACCAGGTTGAGGACTATGCTGAACGTAAAGGTATATCCAAAGCGGAGGCGGAGCGCTGGCTGATGCCAAGCCTGGCCTACGATCCGGCAGAATAGACGGGGACAAAGCACGCAATGACCGACACGACCGACAATGAAAGCAACAAGAAAGATCGGAAATCGGGCTCACCGGGCGTTCTGAAAATAATGCAAAGCATCCTGGCCGGCGCTTTCGGGGTTCAGTCCGACAAGCGCCGGCAAGAGGATTTCTCCAGTCACAGTCCCCTGCCCTATATCATTGCCGGACTATTGTTCACTGCGGCCTTTGTGGGCGGACTGATTCTGGTGGTACAGGCTGTGCTCGCCAGCCAGTAGGCTATTGGCCCGAGACCCAGACAACGGCGAAGGCGACCACCAGTACAACTACCAGGACTGCAGCGATGGCGTCTGCCTGACTGTCTGAACGCATGCTCTTCTTCATGGAAGCACCCCTTCTCACTTTTTTTCAGGTCATTGTTGTTGTCTTATCAGTTAAGCAGGAAATTGATATTCGTCCAGCCTGCGCCCCGCCCACTTATCGCCTGAATCGATAAACATATTTTGAAATAATCATTTTGGAAATAAAAACCTGGTGATATCCTGCGATCCAGATATAAGAGGCAGGACATTACCCCTATGTACGTATACGACGAACACGACCGGCAAATGGCAGCGGAACGGGTGGCCCAGTTCAGGGACCAGACCCGACGGGCCCTGGCGGGCGAACTCAGCGAGGAAGAATTCCTTCCGTTGCGCTTGCAGAATGGACTCTACGTCCAGCGCCACGCTCCGATGCTGAGGATCTGTGTGCCCTACGGCATGCTGCGCTCCGACCAATTGCGTCGTCTCGCCCGTATCACCCGGGATTACGACAAGGGCTACGCCCATTTCACCACCCGGCAGAACGTGCAGCTCAACTGGCCGGCCCTGGAGGATGTACCGGACATTCTGGCCGACCTGGCGGAAGTGGAAATGCACGCCAACCAGACCAGCGGTAACTGCATCCGGAACACCACCACGGACCAGTTTTCCGGTGTTCAGGCCGATGAGATTACCGATCCCCGGCCCTACTGCGAGATCATCCGCCAGTGGTCCACGTTCCATCCGGAGTTCGCGTTCCTGCCCCGTAAATTCAAGGTGGCTGTGAATGCTTCTGAAAAAACCGACCGTGCGGCAATCCGCATCCATGACATCGGACTCCAGATCGTTCGCAACGACGCCGGCGAACTGGGCTTCCGTGTCCATGTTGGTGGCGGCCTCGGCCGGACACCGATGGTTGGCCCGGTGATCCGCGAATTCCTGCCGGAACTGGATTTGCTGACCTACCTTGAGGCGGTCCTGCGTGTCTACAACCGCTATGGCCGCCGGGACAACAAATTCAAGGCGCGGATCAAGATCCTGGTCAAGGCCCTGACTCCGGAAGGTTTTGCCGAGAAAGTGGAAGCCGAGTGGGCGCACATCAAGGATTCGCCCACCCGTCTGACACCGGAAGCCATTGAGCGGATCAAGGGATTCTTTACCGAACCGCCTTACGAGGCCCTCGACAACGCAACCGATCTTCTGGCCCGGCAACGGTTCGAGAACCGCGGTTTTGACCAGTGGCTGAGCCAGAACGTGGACGTTCACAAGAAGCCCGGCTACGCCATTGTCACGCTGACCCTGAAAAAGACCGGCACACCGCCGGGCGATGTCACCGACGGTCAGCTCGAGCAGATTGCCGACCTGGCTGACGAATACAGCTTCGGGGAGGTCCGGGTCACCCACCATCAGAACGTGGTGCTGGCCGATGTGCGTCAGGACCGCCTGCTGGAACTGTGGGAAGCCATTACGCCCATGGGCTTCGGGACCGCCAACCTGAATACCCTGACCGACATTATCTGCTGCCCGGGCGGCGATTACTGTGCCCTGGCCAACGCCAAGTCGATCCCTGTGGCCGAGGCCATTCAGCGCCGGTTCGATGACCTGGACTATCTGTATGATCTGGGCAACATCGATCTCAACATCTCCGGCTGCATGAATGCCTGCGGTCATCACCACGTCGGCAACATTGGCGTTTTGGGTGTCGACAAGAAGGGCGAGGAGTTCTACCAGGTCAGCCTGGGCGGCTCGTCCCACCACGATGCGGATATCGGCAAGATTCTCGGGCCCTCCTTTGCCCGGGAAGACATGCCGGAGGTTATCGCCAAGATTATCGATGTGTACGTCGACCAGCGTACCGAGGAGGAGGAATTCCTCGATACCTATCGCCGTATTGGCATCAAACCTTTCAAGGAGCGGGTCTATGCCTGACGTAATCAATGCAGACGGCACTGTCCGTCAGGACGAGTGGGTTGTGGTTCCGCGCCCGGAGGATGGTGAGTCTCTCGACATCCCATCGGACCAGCCGGCGATGATCCCGGCCGATCTATGGCTGGCCGGCTATGAGCATTTCACCGGTAACGACCGGATTGGTGTCTGGTTCGACAGCCACGACGAGCCGGAAATGATTGCCCATAAGGTTAATGAACTGCCGCTGATCGGGGTGAACTTTCCCCGTTTTGTGGATGGGCGTGGTTACAGCATCGCGCGGCTGCTTAGGGAACGATTTGGCTATCAGAACGAGCTGCGGGCGATCGGGGATGTGTTGCTGGATCAGCTCCAGTTCATGAAGCGCTGCGGGTTTGACTCGTATGTGCTGCGGGCCGACAAGGACATTACGCAGGCAGCGAAGTGCCTGAATTTCTTCAGCCAGGGGTATCAGGCGGCGACGGATACGGATTTGCCGCTGTTTCGGCGCCGGGCCGGGTGAGCTGGAGTTTGGTTGAAGATGGGGTCTGATGAAAGCCTTCATCTGACCCCTTCTTGGAGCTCACCTCACCGGCTATGATCCAACACAATCTTGCCGGCAGACGCCCCCTTCAGAAACGCCTTCAGCGCCTCATCCAGCTCGGAACGGCCGATATCCCGAGCAGAGGCTTCGGTCTTCGGGCACTTCCACTCACCGGCGAATTTCTCCCATACCGCCTGCTTGTCAGCCAGCGGAATCTCCACGGAGTCCACACCCAGCAGGTTCACGCCGCGGAGGATGAACGGCAGCACCGTGGTCGGAAGCTGAGGGCCGGCCACCAGGCCGCAGCAAGACACTGAGCCACCCGGCTGGATCTGCTTGAGCAGCTCTGTCAGGGGTGTGCCACCCACGGTATCAACCGCATTGGCAAAGACCGGCTTGAGCAGCGGTTTCTTTTCTTCCGCCAGGGCGTCACGGCCCAGGACTTCAGTGGCGCCGAGTTCCTTGAGACTGTCGGCATGATCGGCCTTGCCACTGATCGCGACCACGTCAAAGCCCAGGTTGGACAGCAACTCCACGGCCACACTGCCAACGGCACCGGAGGCGCCACTGACAGCCACCTTGCCCTGTTCCGGGCTGGCGCCCATTTTCAGGAGTTTGCCGACGCACAGGCCTGCGGTCAGGCCGGCCGTGCCATAAATCATGGCCGTACGGGCATTCCAGCCGGAGGGCATCGGCACACACCAGGCAGCCGGCACACGGATGTACTCACCAAAACCGCCATCAGTGTTCATGCCCAGGTCGTAACCGGTGACGATCACCTGGCTGCCCACCTTTGGTTCGCCGGTTGCAGATTCCACCACTTCACCAGCAGCATCTATCCCCGGCGTATGGGGAAACGTGCGGGTAACGCCCTTGTTGCCGGAAGCGGACAGGGCATCCTTGTAATTCAGTGACGAATGACTGACCCGGATCAGAACCTCGCCCTCCGGCAAATCGGCCGTGCTGAGGGTCTGCTCGCTGCCCTGGTATTCGCCATCCTTCTCTTCCACCCGCCAGGCTTTGAATTCGCTGTTCGTTGTCATGGTGTTACCCCGTTTGTTGTCAGCTACTGAATCTTCTGGTTCCGGAAAGCACTGAGCACGCGCCAAACCGTGTGCTCCAGGGCTGCGCTGGTGGCCAACCCGAGCTTTTCCGGGAGTGTCCGCTTGCGTTGGTATGTTACTGACACTACGTCGGCACGATCGCATGCCTCAATGAGATATTCGTCGGAGGTCTTGATCTCGTCGATCAGATTGACGTCCAAGGCCCGTTTGCCAAACCAGATGTCGCCGTTAGCCACCTTGGCAATATCGACACTGGGCCGGCGCTCGGTGACGTACTCCTTGAATAGCCCGTGGGTGTCTTCCAGATCCTCGAGGAATTTCTGCCGACCTCTCTCGGTATTTTCCCCGAAGATGGTCATGGTGCGTTTGTGCTCGCCGGCGGTCAGCACTTCGAAATCCACATCATTCTTCTTGAGGAAACGGTGGAAGTTCGGCAACTGGGCAACCACCCCGATGGACCCGAGAATGGCAAAGGGAGAAGCGACAATCCGGTCCGCAACACAGGCCATCATGTAGCCGCCACTGGCAGCCACCTTGTCGACGCAGGCCGTCAGCGGGATGCCCTTGCTGCGAATCCGGTCCAGCTGGGCCGCTGCCAGACCATACGAATGCACCAGCCCGCCCCCGCTTTCCAGGCGGATGACCACCTCGTCCTGATCCGGCTTGGCAACACTCAGCACCGCTGAAATCGACCGACGCAACTGATCGGTATCACTGGCCTTGATATCACCGTCAAAATCGAGCACGTAGACCCTTGAGCGACCTTCCTGCTCGTCACTGCCACTTTTGGCCTTGGCTTTTGCGGCCTTTTTCTCGGCTTTGGCTTCCTTTTTACGTGCTTTCTGGAAGGCTTTGCGCTCGCCCTCATCCATCAGGCGCGCCTGAATGGTTTCCCGCAACTTCTGGTATTTTTCGTTGAGTTTCCGGATTCTCAACTCGCCCTCGCTTTCATGGTCCTCACGCTCTTTCTGGGCAGCAGAGAAGATGACGGAAATGATCACAAGGGCGGCAACCCCGAAGGTCACGACCTTGGCCAGGAACAGGCCGTATTCTGTCAGAAACTCCAAAATGGCTTCTCCAAATGGTTATGCAAAGACGAGAGTGTAACTTACCGAATTGACACTGATAAGCGGAGCAAAAAAATTAAAACAAGCGTTCGATCGAGCTTGACACGACCCTCTGCTGACCATAAAGTCGAATTGCGAGATCGGCTTCGCCAAGACAAGACAACCATTCAGAAGGGCAAGATAATGTCTGTAGCTCAGGTATTTGAAAAACTCGAACAGAATTTCAACGCAGACGCAGCTCAAGGCCTCGATCTGGTGTTCCAGTTCGACATTGAGGACGACAAGAACTACCACCTGGCCATCAACGACGGCTCCTGCAAGCTGCACGAAGGCTCTCATGAAGACCCTTCCGTTACCCTGATCATGAACTCCGATACTCTGCAGGGCATCGTTTCCGGCGAAACCGACGGTATGCAGGCGTTCATGGCTGGTCAGCTGCGCGCCGAAGGCGACATGATGCTGGCAACCAAGCTGGGCGAGTTGTTCAACATGGGCTGAAGCCCTGCCCCGCTCATAAAAAAACCTGCGCACGCCGCAGGTTTTTTTATGCGTAAATGTCCGGCTCACTCATCCCAGAGCTGTACCGCCTGCCGTGCCGCTTCGTTCTGGGGAGTCGCCACCAGCCCTGACCCGGACAGCCGAACATCGAACAGGGCGCCGTCGCGCATGGGCATGAACGTCGCATTGCCATAAACCCCCTCCACAAACGGCAGGTTGAATTGCCGGTCCAGCTGCCAGAGATCCGGCCACTTCTGTTCGCTCAGCCCGATCACCGTCCTGGGCATGCTCTGTTCATTCTCAAGCGAGGTATAGCGTCCACTCAAGCGTTCCAATCGGTATCCCGGGGCAATGCCGAGCCAACGAATGGGGCCGGCGAAGCGGATAATACGGGCATCCAGCTGCCACTGGTCACCCCTGACCGACTGGATGACCGGTGCTTGCTCTCCGGTCTGCAGTGTCACCACCCAGAGTTGCTCGCCCTGCCGCTGGGTGGAGACCGTTGCAACGGTTTTCATCCCTTCCAGCGATTGGTAACCCATCAGGTTGACGGCAATCACCAGGGTATAGATACCGATCACCAGCACGGAAAACACCGCCATGCCTTTGAGCCAACCGAGCAGCCAGCGAGGACGGAGGAAAAACAGAAGGCTCGCAATCACCAGCACCGCGCCGACGACTGCCAGAACGATGGTTGCGAGCTCATGGGACATGGGGATTACAAGCCAACGTCGTCGAGAGAGGATTCAGCCAGCTTGAGCAGATCGGGGTTGCGGTCTTCCCGCTTGCCGATACTTTCGATGTAATACTCAAGCGACGTCAAAGCATCCGCCAGCGCCTCGAGCACCTGGTGGGGAGGTGCCTGGCGGGCATCCAGAAGTCGGTCCTGGATCGAGGCAGCAACACGCTTGAGCACGCTGGCCGCGCCGGGATCATTGACCATCTGCAGGCCACCCCAGATGCTGTGCAGGGTTGCCGGCAGGTTGGCCAGGTGCAGCTTTTCGTAATCCGATTCGATAAAGGCCGTGATGGCCCGCTTGGCCAGTGTCAGTGCGCCTCTGGCCTCGTCCGCCACCACGAACATTGCTTCCTGGAGGTAGACCGATTCATCCCGGTTACGACGGCTGCCGGCAAGAGCATCTGTCTCCGAAGTAATACCCCTAGTGACGATCTGCATCACCGCATCCTCGACCCCGAGAACGGAGTCGGCGAGGCGATACAGCTCGTCATCTCCGGGCAAGCGGTTGTCTTCTTCCCACTTACGCAGCTTGGCGGCTTCATCACGGGAGATACCGGCAAGCTTGTTGAGATCCAGCATCACCAGGGTGTTGGCAAGGCGCTCGAGCGCATCGGCGATGGACGACAGCTCTGCCAGATCCGGCTCGATACCCCGTTCGATGATGTCGAGCTTGTCCTTGAGCTGGTTAAGCTCATCCTGGAGTGCGTCCGACAGGGACTTGAGCACATCGCTACCCGGGCCATAAAGGCGGCGGGCATGGGCCTCCAGCATGGAATCCGGGAATTCGGCGGGCGCCAGGCTATAAGCGGAAAGAATGCGCGTCACTTCCGGATTGGCAGATCCGCTGCGGTAGAGCATGTAGATCAGATCCCGGATCAGCGAATCCGGAGCATCCTTGGCCGTGGCCACCTTGCCGACATAAACCACTTCCCGGCCGTACCGCTCTATGCGCATGAGCATGCGCTTGCGGGCCTTGGTGAAGATCATCGCCCGGTCGAGCATGGTATCCGCAACGATCGCCAGCAGGCACCACATCTGCCCCATGGGCGCGCCCTGACACAGCCGCGCAAATCCTCTGGCCGCGCGGGCAAACAGTTTCTTGCTGACCGCATCATTGCGATCCCGCAGAACCCCCAGCAAGGCCACCTGGAAAGTCAGGCGCATCCGTCGGGCCAGGACTTCGTAATCCGCTTCATTGCCTTCAAACGCATCCAGTTTGAGGTCCGCGCAGAAATCCGGGCGCTCCTTGACATCGACATCGAAGAAGCAGGATTCCGGGTAAGGTTTCTCGCGCCGGGCTTCGCGAAGTTCGTTGATTACCGGCAGCAACAGTTCCGGATGGTCCTCGCGCTGCTGGTGGTAGTACTCAACGTAGCGGCGGAGAATAAACAGGGCGCTGTTCAGGGTGGTGAGCAGAATGTTCTTGTCGTCATTGGCACCGACAGGAACATCGTTGGCCATGGCAACCGCTTCCTGGCACAAAAGGGTGCCGCCACGAAGCTCAACGAGGATAAAAATACCCCGCAACTGATTCAGGTAATCGACGCAGTTCTGGAGGTCTTCCCCGCTCTCGCGATTTTCCTGGAAACGCTCAAGGCTGGATTCTGCCTGCTTGATGGTCTGCTCTATCTCACTCTTGACCAGATCAAACGACTGCGATTTCGTCGCCAGAGACGATTGAACCATAAACGCTTCCTGTTTAATTCGCGGAGACTACCGCGTCCCGTGCCTGACATTCAGCCCGGCCACGAAGTGCCGGACTTTGTTGTTATGGATCGGTTACACCCTGACCGATCAATTCTCTGTTCGCAAAAAACTGGCGAACTTATCATTACTTATAACACAAAACTCATGTCGCTCAACAAAGGCGGAGTGTAACAATTGGTACACGCTGACCCAGTTCTCATTCCGCCTGTTCGAGCTTGCTCCAGAGGCTCTGGCCGGCCTGTTTGTCCAGCATCGCGATGAACTCGTCATGGGCACTTGCCTCTTCACCGGAGGCCCGTACCACAGAGAGCCGCGGGCGGTCTGCCTTGAGCCGGCGGATACCACCGGATGCGCCACCGTCTTCCGAGCCGGCATCCAGGGAAAGCGCGGTCTGGCCGCCGGTCATCAGCAGGTAGACATCGGCCAGGATCTCGGCATCCAGCAGTGCGCCGTGGAGTTCACGGTTGCTGTTATCCACCCCGTAGCGTTTGCACAGGGCGTCCAGGCTGTTCCTCTGGCCGGGATGCTTGGCACGGGCGATGGCCAGGGAATCGACGATGCCGCAATGGTCGGCAGTCTTGCGGACCGGTTTCATGCGAGAGAACTCGGCATCCATGAAGCCCACGTCAAACGCGGCGTTATGGATAACCAGCTCGGCACCCTTGATGAACTCGAAGAATTCCTCGGCGACCTCGGCGAACTTCGGCTTGTCCGCCAGGAATTCATTGGTGATGCCGTGAACGGTGATGGCTTCGGCCTCCACCTCCCGCTCGGGGTTGATATAGACATGGTAGTTCCGGCCGGTCAGCTCACGTTCGACCACTTCCACACAACCGATTTCAATGATCCGGTGCCCTTCATTGGGATCGATGCCGGTGGTTTCGGTATCCAGTACGATTTGTCTCATGCTTCACTCAATTCCGCTACGCCACGGTTTGCCAGCTCATCAGCCAGTTCGTTGTCGGGTACGCCGGCATGGCCTTTTACCCAGTGCCAGTTGACGCGGTGCCTGGCGGTTTCCGCATCCAGCTCCCGCCACAGGTCGTCATTCTTTACCGGTTTTTTCGCCGCGGTCTTCCAGCCGTTGCGTTTCCACCCGGCCATCCATTCGGTGATGCCCTTACGCACATACTGGGAGTCCGTGTAGAGCTCCACATCACAGGGCCGTTTGAGGGCCTCGAGACCACGAATCGCCGCCATCAGTTCCATGCGGTTGTTGGTGGTGTGCAGCTCACCGCCGTGAAGGGTCTTCTTGGCATCGCCGTAACGCAACACCACGCCCCAACCTCCACGACCGGGATTACCCTTGCAGGCACCATCGGTGTAGAGAATTACCTTATCCGCCATTCATACTCCTGAATCGTTGTTAATCCTGAGCTTCGGGGCTCACTCCGCCCGCGTCACGGTAGCAACCCCGCGAGGCGCCGACTGCGCCCCTTCCGGGCATGGCAATGACCTTGCTCTTGCGCCAGGCCGGCTGCCTGGGAATCCGGCCATAGACCCGTTTTTTGGCAAGGATACAGTAATAGGCGCCAAGAGGCAGGAAACGATTGCCTGCCAACCGGGTATCGATCCAGCGATAGCTATGCCTGCCGGAGCGCTGCATGGGGAACCTGAGAAACCGGGTCACCGACGTTTCCACACTGAACCCGAGTAAGCGGAGCCAGTCTTCCATCCGTCGGCGCAGCAGGAACCGGCCGCCCCAGGGGCCCTCATGCTGCCTGGACAGGAGCCGGCGCACGCCCCACAGACTCATCGGATTGAAGCCAATCAGAGCAATGGTGCCCTCACCGCGCAATACCCGGGCAGATTCCCTTAACACCTGATGTGGGTACGGGGAAAAGTCGGGAGTATGGTGCAGGATAACCAGATCCATGGAATCCGAGGGGAAAGGCAGCTCATCGGCATCGCAGACCGCCACGCCTTCAGGCATATGGGGGAACCATCGGGGCGTGGTCATGATCTTTTGCGCGAAATCGGTTCCGGTGGCCAGGGGCAGACGGTGACTGACACCAATCTGCAGCTGCCTTGCCCCGATCAGGCTGCCCAGCTCGTAGTCGCAGAACCGGCGCTGATCCGCCAGCAGCGCCCGACCAAGTGGGGACTGGAACCAACGCTCGAAATTCTCGTGCCTTGCCGGATAGTCAATATCACCGGATCTGACCACTACCCTGCCTCCTGCCTTCTCAGCCTCCAGGTTGGGGCCACAGATTTATTGCTCTATCATAACAGTCACATTCTACTAACACATGTGGGGCCGTATGCTGACCATTTCCGCAATTCCTGCTTTCAGTGACAACTACATCTGGTGCCTGGCTGATTCCGACACCAGAAAAGCACTGATTGTTGACCCTGGCCAAGCTGCGCCTGTGGAGGAACATTTGGCCGCCAAGGGCCTGACCCTGGATACGATCCTGGTCACCCACCACCATCCGGACCATGTTGGCGGCATCAAGGAACTGGTCAAGGCTCACCCGGACTGCCGGGTAACCGGCCCCGCCGAGTCCCCGTTCAAGGGTTCCACCAACCTCGTGCATCCCGGTGACGAGGTTGTCTGGGAATCGATCACCTTCCAGGTTCTGGGCGTTCCCGGTCACACCCTGGACCATATCGCCTACTTTACCGACGTCGAGGTCGACGGCCGCCCGGTGCTTTTCTGCGGTGATACGCTGTTCGTCTGCGGCTGCGGGCGGTTGTTCGAAGGCACCCCGGAACAGATGCGGCAATCCCTTCAGACCCTGCGCAACCTGCCGGAAAAAACCGCGGTCTACTGCGCCCACGAGTACACCCTGGCCAATCTAAAGTTCGCCCGCAGCTGGCTGCCCCGGGACGAAGGCCTGAAGGACTTTGAGGAACAGTGTCTGAAAGCCCGGGAAGCGGGCAAGCCCACGGTGCCGTCGGTGCTGGGTGATGAAAAGCGCCTGAATCCGTTTCTCCGGTGGGACGATCCTGTGGTCATGGATGCTGCCCGGAACTACTGCGCGCAGAATGGGCTGCCGGCGGATTCGGAGAATGCCATTTTTGCGTCCATTCGGCATGGCAAGGACAATTTCTGAAGACAGGATGGGGTCTGAAGAACACTTTCTTCTGACCCCATGTTCACATTCCCTTTCCTCATCGTAACGAGCCGTTTCTTGACCCCCGGAAAAGCGCTCTCATAGAATCGGTTTCACTTTTGTGACCCAACCCATTCAACAGGTCAGGTTTTCCAAGCTATCATCTGACCAAAGCCCTGATCCGGAAATGCCTATGTCGGTCAACCGATTTTCCTTTTTGCTGCTGGCCGGTGCCCTGACCACCGGTTGCTCCACATTTTTCTCCCCGACCAACGATCCACTGGAATCCCGGCAGGTTACCGTCGCCACCGGCGATGACGACCTGAAAGATGCCGTGGAATCCGGCAGGGCCGCAGATGCCACTTCCGATGAGCCGCTGGATGAAGCCATTGCAGCGGATCTTCAGGCGACCGCACGGGATGCCCGGGAGAAGCTGGATAATCCCGAACAGCAGTCCGACGAGGGCGAAAAGGAGCGCGATCTCTGGAACCGCATGCGCCAGGGTTTTGCCCTGGATCACGAGGTTGATAATGAGCGGGTCCGGGACCAGTTGAACTGGTATGCAAGCCACCCGAAGTACATTGACCGGGTCGTTGACCGGGGCAGCCGGTATCTGCATCACATACTCAACGAGACCGAGAAGCGCGGTCTGCCAGCCGAATTTGCGCTGCTCCCGGTTGTCGAAAGTGCGTTCGATCCGTTTGCCTACTCCCACGGCCGGGCTGCGGGAATCTGGCAGTTCATCCCCTCTACCGGCAAATACTTCGGCCTGACCCAGAGCTGGTGGCATGACGATCGCCGCGACATCATCGCCGCAACCGACGCAGCCCTGCGCTACCTCGAGCGCCTGACCGAGCGATTCGACGGCGATTACACGCTGGCGCTTGCCGCCTACAACAGTGGCGGCGGTACGGTTTCCAGTGCCATGCGGCGCAACCGCAAAGCCAACCGGCCAACCGATTTCTGGTCCCTTCAGCTGCCCCGTGAAACCCGGCACTATGTTCCCAAACTGATTGCCCTCGCCAAGATCTTCGACAAGCCGGAAGAGTATGGCGTCACCCTGCCGCCTCTTGAGGATACCCCCTACTTCGAGGTGGTCGAGACCGGCTCACAACTGGATCTGGCCCAGGCGGCCGAACTCGCGGGCGTCGATATCGACGAGATCTACCTGCTTAACCCGTCCTACAACCGCTGGGCGACCAACCCCGACGGGCCACACCGCCTGCTGGTCCCGGTGGACAACGCCGAGAATTTCCGCACCGCACTGGCCAACTTCCCGGTCGACCAGCGGGTTTCCTGGCAGAACTACAGTGTCCGCTCCGGCGACAGCCTGATCACCATTGCCCGCAAGTTCAACACCACAACTTCGGTGATCCAGCAGGTCAACAAGCTCAACTCCGACCTGATCCGCATTGGCCAGAACCTTCTTATCCCCTCCGCTTCCCGTGGCTCGGATGCCTATGCACTCAGTGCCTCCCAGCGCCTGGAGCGTAAACAGGAGCGCAAGCGTGACGGCAACCGGGTCCAATACACCGTACGCCGTGGCGACACCTTCTGGGATATTGCCCGGGAGCATCGGGTCTCTGTCCGGGAAGTGGCTGCCTGGAACGGCATGGCACCAGGCGATCCGCTGATCCCGGGCAAGCAGCTGGTGATCTGGTCCAAGACCAGTCAGCCCACGGTGCTGGCGTCCAACAGTGCGCGGGGCAAGGCCATGGTCCGGAAGGTGGGTTACCGGGTTCGCAAGGGTGACTCCCTCTACGCCATTGCCAACCGTTTTTCCGTGAACGTGAATGACATCGCAAGCTGGAACGACCTGAATAAATCACGTTATCTCCAACCCGGACAAAGTCTGGTACTCTACGTGGACATTCGTAACAGTCCGTAAGCGAACTATGACAAGAACACGGAAAGCCTCGTACCTTACGTCCATCGTTGCATCCCTGACCCTGTTGGCGGCCCCGGTAACCCAGGCCGCCAGTGATACGGAAAAGCCGGCGTCCCAACACGGTATTGCCATGCATGGGGAGCCGAAGTATCCGGAAGGTTTTTCCAGCTTCGATTACGTCAATCCGGACGCACCCAAGGGCGGAACCCTGAAAATGGCCGTGGTCGCCAACGGCTTTGACTCGTTCAACCCCTTCGATATCCGGGGTGTCGCGGCAGCAGGCATCAGCACCTATCTCTACGATACCCTGCTGGAATCCTCCGACGACGAGCCCTTCTCTGCCTATGGACTGATTGCCGAATCCCTGGAGACCCCGGAAGACCGGAGCTACGTGGTCTATAACCTGCGCGAAGAAGCCCGCTTCAGCGATGGCGAGCCGATCACCGCAGCGGATGTGAAGTTTTCCTTTGAGGTCCTGACCACCAAGGGCCACCCCTTCTATCGCAACTATTACGCCGATGTGAACGAGGTTGTCGTCGAAAGCCCGAAGCGGGTGCGCTTTAATTTCGGTGAAACCACCAACCATGAATTGCCGCTGATCATCGGCCAGATGCCCATTCTGCCGGCTCATTACTGGGCAGATCGCGAGTTCGGGGAAAACGGTCTTACACCTCCCGTTGGCAGTGGTCCCTACCGTATCGGCGATTTCGAAGCGGGTCGTTCAGTCACCTACGAACGCATTGATGATTACTGGGCCAGGGATCTGGGAGTGCGCAAGGGCCGCTTCAACTTCGAGCGTATCCGCTACGATTACTACACCGACGACACCGTTGCCCTGGAAGGCTTCAAGGCCGGTAACTTTGATTTCCGCCTGGAATCATCCGCCAAGAACTGGGCAACGGCGTATACCGGTCCCATGTTCAAGGATGGCTCCGTCATCAAGGAAGCCATCGAGCACCATCGGCCGTCCGGGATGCAGGGTTTTGTGTTCAACACACGGAAATCCATCTTCAGCGATCCGAAGGTCCGTGAGGCGCTCGCCTACGGCTTTGACTTCGAGTGGGCCAACAAAAATCTGTTCTTCGGTCAGTACACCCGGACTTCCAGCTATTTCGAGAACAGCGAACTGGCTTCCGATGGCCTGCCCCAGGGCCGCGAACTGGAGATTCTTAACCAGTACCGCGACCAGTTGAGCGAGGACGTTTTCACCGAGGAGTACGCGCCTCCCACCACAGAGGGCCAGCAGGGTCTTCGCGAAAATCTCCGCACCGCATTGCAGCTGCTGCGCTCGGCCGGTTATGCCATCAAGGATGGCAAGATGGTGCACACGGAAACCGGAGAACCCCTCGCCTTCGAGATTCTGCTGTTCCAGAAAAGTTTCGAACGCATTGTGCTGCCTTTCAAGAACAACCTCGCCAAACTCGGCATCGATGTGACGGTTCGCCTGGTCGACAGCAACCAGTACATCCAGCGGGTGCGTCAATTCGACTACGACATGATCACCCAGGTATTGCCCCAGTCCGATTCACCGGGTAACGAGCAGCGGGAGTACTGGCATTCCTCCACCGCCAACGTCAATGGTTCCCGGAACTACATGGGCGTTCAGGACCCGGTGGTTGATGAGCTGGTGAACATGGTCATCCAGGCACCGAACCGGGAAGAGCTGGTGCAGCGTGTACGGGCCATGGACCGGGTCCTGCTCCACGGCCACTACGTGATTCCGCACTGGCACCTGCGTAAGGACCGGGTGGCCTACTGGAACCAATTGGAGCGCCCCGAGGTCACACCGAAGAACGGCATCGACCTGAACAACTGGTGGGTAAAACCCTGACCCAGTGTCCATGACCCAAGCAGTAACGGAAGGAATCCTCCGCTAGATGGGCATTTACATCCTCAGACGCCTGGCGCTGATCATTCCGACACTGATCGGAATCATGCTGCTCAACTTTGTCATTGTGCAGGCAGCACCGGGCGGGCCGGTTGAACAGCTGATTGCTGAAATGGAAGGCCACGGCAGCAGTGCCCTGGCCCGGGCGGCCGGTGGCGATACCGGCGGCGAAGTGGCCACCGGGTCCGGTGACAGTCGCAGTTCCCGGGGCATCCCCGAAGAGCTTCTGAAGGAAATCGAAGTCATGTACGGCTTCGACAAACCGGCTCACGAACGCTTCTTCAAGATGCTCGGCGACTATGCCACCTTCGATTTCGGCGACTCCTTCTTCCGGGAACGCAGCGTCATCGACCTGATTCTGGACAAGATGCCGGTATCGATCTCCCTGGGGCTCTGGTCCACCCTGATCATCTATTTCATCTCCATACCGCTGGGCATCCGCAAGGCAGTCACGGACGGCTCCCGCTTCGATGTCTGGAGCAGCTCGGCCATCGTGATCGGCTATGCCATCCCCGGCTTCCTGTTTGCGATCCTGCTGATCGTCCTGTTCGCCGGCGGCAGTTATTTTGATTGGTTCCCCCTGCGCGGGCTGACCTCTTCCAATTTCGATGAACTGACCTGGTACCAGAAGATCGGTGACTACTTCTGGCACCTGGCACTGCCGGTGACGGCCAACGTAATTGGAGGCTTTGCCACCCTGACCCTGCTCACCAAGAACTCGTTCCTGGATGAAATCAGCAAACAGTATGTGGTGACTGCCCGGGCCAAGGGCCTGGATGAGAAGCAGGTGCTGTATGGCCATGTGTTCCGGAACGCCATGCTGATCGTGATCGCCAGCCTGCCCGGGGTGCTGGTCGCCCTGTTCTTTACCGGCTCGCTGCTGATCGAGGTCATCTTCTCCCTCGACGGCCTTGGCCTGCTGGGCTTTGAGGCGGCGCTCAACCGGGATTATCCGGTGATCTTCGGTACCCTCTACATCTTTACCCTGATGGGGCTGATCCTGAAACTGGTCAGCGACATCACCTACGTGCTGGTGGATCCGCGCATCGATTTCGAGAGTCGGGAGGGCGCGTGAGCATGAAAACCCTGACTCCGATCCAGCAACGCCGCCTGCGCAACTTCCGGAATAACCGGCGCGGTTACTGGGCACTGTGGATTTTCCTGGTGCTGTTCGGGTTGTCGCTGCTCGCCGAGGTCATCGCCAACGACAGGCCGCTGATCGTTTCCTACAACGACGAGCTCTATTTTCCGGTGGTGGAGTCGGTGCCCGAAGAAACCTTTGGCGGCTTCCTGCCCACCGAGGCCGATTACCGGGATCCCTTTATCGCTGAGGAGATCCTGGACAATGGCTGGATGGTCTGGCCGCCGATCCGCTTCAGCTATGACACCATCAACTACGACCTGGAAATCCCCTCTCCGGCACCTCCGAGCCCCGAGAACTGGCTCGGCACCGATGACCAGGGCCGGGACGTGGCCGCCCGGGTCATCTACGGCTTCCGGATTTCGGTGCTGTTCGGCCTGACCCTGACCCTGGCCAGCTGTGTCGTTGGTGTGGTGGTAGGCGCCATCCAGGGCTACTACGGCGGCAAGGTGGACCTGCTTGGTCAGCGCTTTATCGAGGTATGGTCCGGGCTTCCGGTGCTGTACCTGCTGATCATCCTGTCCAGTATCGTCCAACCCAACTTCTGGTGGCTGTTGGGCATCATGCTGCTGTTCAGCTGGATGGGACTGGTGGATGTGGTGCGCGCAGAATTCCTGCGGGCCCGTAATTTCGAGTATGTCCGGGCCGCCCGGGCGCTGGGCCTGGAAAACCGCAAGATCATGTTCCGGCATATCCTGCCCAATGCCATGGTTGCGACGCTCACTTTCCTGCCCTTCATTCTGACCGGCGCTATCACCGGCCTCACATCCCTCGATTTCCTGGGTTTCGGACTGCCATCCGGCTCCCCCTCCCTGGGTGAACTGATTGCCCAGGGCAAGGCCAACCTGCATGCTCCGTGGCTTGGCATATCCGCCTTCGTGTCCCTCTCGGTGATGCTGACCCTGCTGGTGTTTGTAGGTGAAGCGGTCCGCGACGCCTTTGATCCCAGAAAGAGTTGATATGAGCGACCTGCTGCAGATTTCCAACCTTTCCATCTCGTTTGACCAGGCGCCGCCGGTGGTGGAGTCCCTGTCCTTTTCGGTGCGCGAGGGTGAGACGGTCGCCCTGGTGGGTGAAAGCGGCTCAGGCAAGTCCATCTCGGCGCTCTCGGTGCTGCGTCTGCTGGATGCCAGGCACGCCAGTTATCCTTCCGGCGAGATCCATTTCCGGGGCGAGAACCTGCTCCACGCCAATGACAAACGGCTGCGCCAGATCCGGGGACGGGAAATTGGCATGATTTTCCAGGAGCCCATGACGTCACTAAATCCGCTGCATACAGTGGAGAAACAGATTGGCGAAACCCTGGCCCTGCACAAGGGTATGCGGGAGACCCAGGCACGGGAACGGACGATCGAACTGCTGGAACTGGTCGGCATCAAGAACCCCGAATCCCGGCTCAAGAGCTACCCGCATCAACTCTCCGGTGGCCAGAAGCAACGGGTGATGATCGCCATGGCCCTGGCCAACGAGCCAGACCTGCTGATTGCCGACGAGCCCACTACCGCACTGGATGTCACGGTGCAGAAACAGGTCCTGGAACTGCTCAAGAGCCTCCAGAAAAAGCTCGGCATGGCCATCCTGCTGATCACCCACGACCTGAGCATTGTCCGGCGCTATGCGGAGCGGGTCGTGGTGATGGAACAGGGTCGGCTGGTGGAGGAAGCAGAAACAGCCCAGCTGTTCGAGAATCCGGAGCACAGCTATACCCGGAAGCTTCTGGACGCCGAGCCCCCCGAAGCGCCACTGCCGGCTCAGGAGGAAGGAGAGATCCTGCTCAGCGTGAACGACCTTGATGTTCGCTTTCCGATCAAAAAATCCCTGTTCGGCAAGGTCAAGGAATATTTCCATGCCGTTCAGCAGGCGAGTTTCGAACTGCCCAAAGGCCAGACCCTCGGTATCGTGGGCGAAAGTGGCAGCGGCAAAACCACCATCGGCCATGCCCTGCTGAAACTCACCGCCAGCACCGGACGATTCACACTCGGTGGCGACGAGCTTTCCGATCTCACCCAGAAAGAATTCCGGCCCTACCGGAAACGGATCCAGATCGTCTTCCAGGACCCCTTCGGCAGTCTCAGCCCGCGAATGTCCATTGCGGAAATCGTGGGTGAAGGGCTGGAGATCCACGATCCCGAAGGCAAGGATACCCATGAGCAGCAGGTGATCCGTGCCCTGAAGGATGTGGGGCTCGACCCGGAGGCCAGACACCGCTATCCCCACGAGTTCTCGGGTGGCCAACGCCAGCGAATTGCCATTGCCCGGGCCCTGGTGCTGCAACCGGACCTAATTATACTTGATGAGCCCACCTCGGCCCTGGACCGCACAGTCCAGAAACAGGTTATCCAGCTGTTGCGGGATATCCAGTCCCGTTATGGTCTAAGCTATATCTTCATCAGTCATGATCTGACGGTGGTCCGGGCGCTGAGCCACAAGCTGCTGGTGCTCCAGCATGGCGAGATCGTGGAGTACGGTGATGCCGCTGACATATTCCGGTCACCAAAGCAGCGG
>NZ_JAWLHI010000004.1:0-23499 GCF_041690455.1 Marinobacter sp. | reverse complement strand
GCGGCATTGTTCTACCAGACCACCGATGAATCCACCACTACGACCAATTGAGCGTTACTCCCGGAGGCACTGTCGGGGATAATGCTCGAAAATCAGGAACACAGGGAGACACACCCATGGGAATGCTCAGTGGCAAGAAAGCACTGATCGTTGGCGTAGCCAGCAAACACTCTATCGCTTACGGTATCGCTGAATCCTTCGCCCGTGAAGGCGCCGAACTGGCCTTCACCTACCAGAACGAAAAGCTCCAGTCCCGCGTCGAGAAGTTCGCGGACCAGTGGGGCAGCAAGCTGACCTTCCCCTGCGACGTCGCCAGCGACGAAGAAATCGAGAACGTCTTCACCGAGCTGAACAAGCACTGGGACAACATCGACATCATCATCCACGCTGTCGGTTATGCCCCGGCCAACGAGCTGAATGGCAACTACGTGGACGTTACAACCCGCGAGGGCTTCAAGATCGCCCACGACATCAGCTCCTACAGCTTTGTCGCCCTGGCCAAGGGTGCGCGCAAGATGATGCACGAGGGCAGCTCACTGCTTACCCTGAGCTACCTGGGCGCTGAGCGTGTACTGCAGAACTATAACGTGATGGGCCTGGCCAAGGCGTCCCTGGAAGCCAACGTCCGTTACATGGCGGCGAGCCTCGGCAAGGAAGGCATCCGCGTGAACGGCATCTCCGCCGGTCCGATCAAGACCCTCGCCGCCTCCGGCATCGCCAGCTTCCGCCGCATGCTGGCCGAGAACGCCAAACGCGCTCCCCTGCGCCGCAACGTGACCACCGAGGAGGTGGGCAATGCCGCCGCGTTCCTGAGCTCTGACCTGGCCAGTGGTATTACCGGCGAAATCATGTACGTTGATGGCGGTTTCAACATTACCGGCATGGGTGAACTCGAGGAGTGATCCCGGGGTAATTCCAAAAAGACCGGCGCCGATGGTGCCGGTTTTTTTGTTTCCGGGCTGCCGGAAAGCGCGACTGACAAGGGCCACCAAGCGTTGAAAAGGCCCCTCAAATAACGCAGTATAAACAACTCGCCGGGGCTTGCCGTACAAGGCTCCCGACGATATCCATGTTACCAGGTATTCCTCTTATGAGCCGGTCTCAGTTCGGAGGGATATTTCGATCAGAACCGGGGAAGCAGAACAACATGTCGGGTAAGAAACTAGAAGATCTGAATGTGGCCAGCACCGAAACGCTGATTACGCCTGAAGCGCTCAAGAAAGAAATGCCACTGTCAGACAAGGCGGCCGAAACCGTTGCCAACAGCCGTCAAGCCATTTACGACATCATGGACGGCAAGGACCACCGCCTGTTCGTAGTCGTCGGCCCCTGCTCCATCCATGACGTGGAAGCTGCCCGTGACTATGCCCAGCGCCTGAAAAAGCTGGCAGACGAAGTCAGTGACACCCTCCTGATCGTTATGCGTGTCTATTTCGAAAAGCCCCGCACCACCGTTGGCTGGAAGGGCCTGATCAACGACCCACACCTTAACGACACCTTTGACATCGAGCAGGGCCTGCACATCGGTCGTCGGCTGCTGCTTGATATCAACGAGCTTGGCCTGCCGGCTGCGACCGAGGCTCTGGATCCGATCTCGCCGCAGTACCTGCAGGACACCATCGCCTGGTCCGCCATCGGGGCCCGGACCACCGAGTCCCAGACCCACCGGGAGATGAGTAGCGGCCTGTCCATGGCGATCGGTTTCAAGAACGGCACCGACGGCAGCCTCGATGTGGCCGTGAATGCCATGAAATCTGTCTCCCATCCCCACAGTTTCCTGGGCATTGACCAGCAGGGCAAAGTTGCCATTATCCGGACCAAGGGCAACAACTATGGCCACGTGGTTCTGCGTGGCGGTGGCGGCAAGCCCAACTACGACTCCGTAAGCGTGGCGCTGTGTGAGCAGGCCCTGGAGAAGGCCGGCCTGCGCAAATCCATCATGGTGGATTGCAGCCATGCCAACTCCAGCAAGGATCCTGCGATCCAGCCGCTGGTGCTGCAGGACATCACCCACCAGATCCTCGAAGGCAACGCCTCTATCCAGGGCCTGATGGTTGAGAGCAACATCAACTGGGGCAACCAGCCTCTCCCGGAGAATCTCGCCGACCTGAAGTATGGCGTTTCCGTGACCGACGCCTGCATCGACTGGCCGACCACCGAAAAAGCCATCCGCGAGATGCGTGACAAGCTCAAGGATGTACTGCCCA
The DNA here is from genome assembly GCF_041690455.1 of Marinobacter sp. Lineage (GTDB taxonomy): Bacteria > Pseudomonadota > Gammaproteobacteria > Pseudomonadales > Oleiphilaceae > Marinobacter. Next base: position 21,292 of record NZ_JAWLHI010000004.1, on the reverse strand, counting down.
AGCGCAAGGCCGGTTAAGAACGGCACCAACAAAAACGGGGAGCTGATCGCTCCCCGTTTTTATATCTGGTCATGGATCCTCTGATTTCAGAGACCGCCACCAGGCAAGCCTGCCACCCAGTCCAGCTTATCCCGCAGAGACACTACCTGACCGATAATGATCAGGGTCGGCGCCCGTACCTGTTCCGCATCGACACGGCTGACAATTGTCTCAAGCGTTCCAGTTACCACCTGCTGCTCCGGAGTGGTGCCCTTCGAGACCAATGCCACCGGCATCTCCGGTGCCATCCCGTGCACAATCAACTGGCGGGATATGATGGGCAAGCCCACCAGACCCATATAGAACACCAGGGTCTGATTGTTCTGGACAAAGTCCTCCCACGGCAGATCGCAGCTGTCATTCTTCAGATGGCCGGTAATGAAACGCACTGACTGGGCGTGATCCCGGTGTGTCAGGGGGATGCCGGCGTAGGCCGCGCAGCCAGAGGCTGCCGTGATGCCGGGAACTACCTGGAACCGGACTCCGGCTTCAGCCAGAGTTTCGATCTCCTCACCACCCCGACCGAAGATGAACGGATCCCCGCCCTTGAGCCGAACTACCCTGAGCCCTTTGCGTGCCAACTCCACCAGGCGCCGGTTGATCTGTTCCTGGGGCAAGGTGTGGTTCGAGCGCTGCTTGCCGACGTGGATCTTTTCCGCGGAATCCGGAATCAGCGCCAGGATCTCGGGAGACACCAGGCGGTCATAGAGCACCACTTCCGCCGAGCTGATCAGGCGCCAGGCTTTCAGCGTCAACAGCTCGGGATCTCCCGGGCCGGCACCAACCAGAGCCACCTCACCCGCCGAATTGTTCGGGTTGTCGGTGACCGGATTGGCCTTGTAGCGAACCGGTGCAGGTCTGGCACTGATGCCCTCTCCCGGGGACGCTGTTATGCGCTGATCACTCATTGGATCCGGTCAATGCCGCCCATGTAGGGTCGAAGAACTTCAGGCACCACGATGCTGCCATCTTCCTGCTGGTAATTTTCCATCACGGCTATCAGGGCACGACCAACTGCGAGACCGGAACCGTTCAGGGTATGAACCGGCTCCGGCTTGCCGGTTTCCGGATTACGCCAGCGGGCGTGCATACGCCGGGCCTGGAAATCCCGGGTATTGGAACAGGAGGAAATTTCCCGGTATTTGCTCTGGCCCGGCAGCCAGACTTCCAGATCGTAGGTCTTGGCGGCGGAAAAACCCATGTCACCACCGCACAGGGTCACAACCCGGTACGGCAGTTTCAGCAACTGCAGGACTTTCTCGGCGTGACCGGTCAGCACCTCCAGGGCAGCCTCGGAGTCAGACGGACGCACCACGTGCACCAGTTCCACCTTGTCGAACTGGTGCTGGCGAATCATGCCACGGGTATCACGGCCGTAGGAGCCAGCCTCGCTGCGAAAACAGGGAGTATGGCAAACCAGTCGCAGCGGCAACTCGTCCGCATCCAGGATGGTATCGGATACCAGGTTGGTGGCCGGCACCTCGGCGGTCGGAATCAGGTACAGCGGATTCTCGCCCTCGGTCTTGAACAGGTCTTCCTCGAATTTCGGGAGCTGGCCGGTGCCATACAAGGTATCGGCATTGACCAGGTACGGCACGTAGGCCTCGGTGTACCCATGTTCGCCGGTGTGCAGGTCCAGCATGAACTGGGCCAGGGCACGGTGCAGGCGGGCGATCGGACCGCGCATCACGGCAAAACGGGAATGGGCCAGCCGGGAAGCTGTTTCAAAGTCCAGGCCCTTCAGGTTTTCACCCAGGGTGACGTGATCCTTCGGCTCGAAGTCAAAATGCTTCGGTTCGCCCCAGGTGCGAATCTCGACATTATCTTCCTCACTGGCCCCGGCCGGCACATCTTCGTCCGGAAGGTTGGGAATGCCGGCCAGGAAGGCATTGAGCTCTTCCTGCAGACCGCGCAGTTCGTCCTCGGCCTCGGAGCGCTGCTTCTTCAGGCTGTCCACTTCCTCCAGCAACGGCTGGATATCCTCACCGGCAGCCTTGGCCTTGCCGATGGATTTAGAACGCTTGTTCTGCTCGCTCTGCAACGTTTCCGTACGCACCTGAAGGGCACGACGGCGCTCTTCCAGTTGCTCGAAGGTGGCAATATCGAATTCGAAATTCTTGATAGCCAGCCGGCGGGCGATCTCTTCTGTCTGGGTACGGACGCGTTTGGGATCGAGCATGGTAATCCTGATTTTTCCGGTTTGCGTGATGAGTTGAATGACAGGCCATTATACCTGCACAGGCGGCGGTGACCACCGTGGGGCCTCAGGAATAACGCTTGTTCGGGCTTTCGGCGTTGCGGGCATCCAGGCGCTGGCGCTTTTCAGCCAGCTTGATCTCGAGTCCCCGGCTGACCGGTTCGTAGTAACGGCGGGAATGAATGGCTTCAGGCAGGTAGGACTCCCCGGCGGCAAAGGCCTCCGGCTCATCGTGGGCGTAACGGTAACTGTCTCCGTGGCCCATGGACTTGAGCAGCTTGGTTGGCGCGTTCCGAAGATGCGGGGGCACCTCGTAATCCGGATCCTGACGGATGTCGGCCATGCACTGGTTGAACGCCTTATAGACGGCATTGCTCTTGGGTGACAGCGCCAGGTAGGTGACTGCCTGTGCCAGGGCCAACTCCCCTTCCGGGGATCCCAGCCGCTCCTGGGCATCCCAGGCATCCATGCTGAGCTGGAGTGCCCTGGGATCGGCGTTGCCAATATCCTCGCTGGCGATCCGCACCAGCCGGCGGGCCACATACAGCGGGTCGCAGCCGCCGTCGAGCATCCGGCACAGCCAGTACAGCGAACCATCCGGATCCGAACCTCTTACCGACTTGTGCAGGGCCGAGATCTGGTCGTAAAAGACGTCACCACCCTTGTCGAAGCGCCGCAGGCTGGTCTGCATCACCTGCTCGAGTACCGCCTCGGTAATCGTATCGGTGCCATCTTCACCCGGCTCAGCAAGATCGGCGGCCACCTCCAGGATGTTCAGCGCCCGGCGGGCGTCGCCGCCTGAGGCAGAAGCCATGAGTTCCAACACACGGTCGGGAACCGCCAGGCGGCCGGCAAAGCCCTGCTCTGAGCTCAGCGCCCGCTGCAGCAGGACCAGAATGTCAGACTCTTCCAGGTTCTTGAGCACATACATCCGGGTACGTGACAACAGGGCGCTGTTGAGCTCGAAGGAGGGGTTTTCGGTGGTGGCACCCACGAAGATGAAGGTGCCATCCTCGATATGGGGCAGGAAGGCGTCCTGCTGGCTCTTGTTGAAACGGTGAACCTCATCCACGAACAACAGGGTATCACCCCCTTCGCTCTGCTTGCGATTGCGCGCCCGCTCAACCACGGCGCGGATTTCCTTCACGCCGCTCAGCACCGCCGAAATGGTCTCGAAACTGAGGTTGCCCACGTTCGCCAGCAACTGGGCAAAGGTGGTCTTGCCCACTCCGGGTGGCCCCCAGAGGATCATGGAGTGCAACTGGCCCTGCTCTACCGCCCGGCGAAGGGGCTTGCCCGGCCCCACCAGGTGCGCCTGGCCGACATACTCATCCAGGGACCCGGGGCGCATCCGGGCAGCGAGCGGCTGGAACCCGGCAGGCTCGTCGAAAAGGCTGTCCTGCATCAGGCTCCGTCCCGGATAATATCCACGCCGTCGGGATACTCCAGAGTAAAGGCACTGGCATCAACGGCTTCATTCAACCGGATGTCGTCGAAGCTCAGGATGCTGAGCTGGGACAGGGAATCCTCCATCCGCATCTCCTGCAGTTCACCATCGAAGAAGCTCAGACGCAGGGAAGTGAACAGGGAATCCGGGCTACGCGGCTCCAGGGTGAACTCCCGGGTACGATCGCCGATACGACGTTGGGACACCCGGTAGGTCTCATCCAGGTTGTCGACCTCGCCACTGAGCAGCAGAGCCGGCGTGGTCTGCACCCGGTCATCCAGTTTATGGATGGTTACCTGCTCCAGGTCCGGGTCGTAGACCTCCACGGTCTCCCCGTTGCTGACAATGAACTGCGGAAGCGGTGCACTGGTTTCCCAGTAGAACAGTCCAGGGCGCTTGGCCTTCAGTTCACCCTGGGTTTCCTGCACGCGGCTACCATTCTCGTTCACCACAATCTGGATGAAGTCCGCCTGGTAGGACTCATAGCTTTTGAGGATGGACGCGAGCTCCGACGCGGCCTCGCGACTCTGTGCATCGCTCTCCTCGGCGGCCGCTGTGCCCAGGCTGAGTATCAGCCCGATCACTAGGGCAAACGCGACTTTTAACGGGCGTACGGTCATAGGGTTAACTCCTAGTCTCTGGGTGGCGGCGGGGCCAGTACCTCGCGGGCACCGTTATGCCCGGCGGTGCTTACCACTCCCGACGCCTCCATGGCTTCCACCAGGTTCGCAGCCCGGTTATAGCCAATCTTGAATTTACGCTGTACCGAGGAAATGGATACCCGCCTGCCTTCGGTGACAAACGCCACCGCTTCGTCATACAGGGAATCACCTTCGCTGTCGCCGCCACCTTCGCTCAGGGTCGGGACGCCGGGCAGGCTTTCACCTTCCGCGCCATTTAGAACGTCATCCACGTATACTGGTTCCCCACGGGCTTTCCAGGCGCTGACCACCCGGTGGACTTCGTCGTCATCGACAAAGGCGCCATGGACACGAACCGGCAGGCCGGAACCTGGCGGCAGGTAAAGCATGTCACCATGACCCAACAGCTGCTCCGCACCGCCCTGGTCCAGAACAGTCCGGGAATCGATCTTGGACGATACCTGGAAGGACATCCGGGTAGGAATGTTGGCCTTGATGAGGCCGGTAATCACATCCACCGACGGGCGCTGGGTGGCGAGGATCAGGTGGATACCGGCGGCCCGGGCCTTCTGGGCAATACGGGCAATCAGCTCTTCTACCTTCTTGCCAACGATCATCATCATGTCGGCAAACTCGTCAATGACGACGACAATGAATGGCAGGGTTTCGAGTTCCGGCCGGTTCTCCTCGTCGTTTTCGAGATATTCGTCAGGTTTCCACAGGGGATCCAGAAGGGGTTCACCGGCAGCCTGGGCGTCCTTGATCTTGCGGTTGTAACCGGCAATGTTCCGGACCCCAAGGTTGGCCATCAGCTTGTAGCGGCGTTCCATCTCGGCCACGCACCAGCGCAGGGCGTTGGCGGCTTCCTTCATGTCGGTCACCACCGGGGCAAGCAGATGGGGAATGCCGTCATAGATGCTGAGTTCCAGCATCTTCGGATCCACCATGATGAAACGCACTTCCTCGGGCGTGGCCTTGAGCAGCATGCTAAGGAGCATCGCGTTAACGCCCACGGATTTACCGGAACCGGTGGTACCGGCCACCAGCAGGTGGGGCATCTTGGCAAGGTTGGCCACCACCGGATTACCACCAATGTCGTTGCCCAGGGCCAGGGTCAGCGGCGATGAGCTTTCCTTGAATACCCGGGCGCCGAGTACCTCGGAGAGGCGAACCATTTCCCGTTCCTCGTTCGGAATCTCGATACCGACGACGGACTTGCCGGGAATGACTTCCACCACCCGTACGCTCAGCACCGCCAGGGAGCGTGCAAGATCCTTGGCCAGGTTGGAGATCTTGCTCACCTTGACGCCGGGGGCGGGCTTGATCTCGAACCGGGTGATCACCGGGCCGGGGTTGACCTCGACCACCTCGACCGAGACCCCGAAATCAGCCAGTTTCTCTTCAAGCAGACGGGACATATGCTCCAGCGATTCCTCGGAGTAGCCTTTCTCCTTATGCTCCTCGGGAGGATCCAGCAGGGTCAGCGGGGGAATCGGGCTTTCGATATCCTCCAGCAGGGATCCCTGGCCCGGCTTCCTGCCCTTATCCGACTTCGACTGATCCTCTTTCTTGAACGGGGAGATCTTGAAGGATCGGGAGGCAGGCTGCGCCTCCGCTTTTACTGCCTTGGCCTTGGGTTCGGGCTTGTCGTTAACATCCCGTGCACTGAAATTTTCCAGCCGTGCCGGCTCTGCCGGTTCGGAGGCACTCAGACCATCGAGCCCCGGCTCCCTGCGCTGGGCCGGCGCCGCAGTTTTCGGCTTGCGGGGCCCGAGGCCCGGCAAACGGTGCCACCAACGGCCCTTCTTGCCCCCGGCAGGCTCGCTTTTACTTTCGACCCGGTCATTCACGATGGGCGGTTCTTTCTTGGGAGCCTCCGGCGCTTTTTGCTCGGCCCTGGGGTTCGCCGGCTTATCGCCGCTGGATGTGAACAGACCCTTGAGGAACTGTCCGAAACGCAGGGTCATAGCACCGACCTGATCCATCAGCCAGAACCAGGACAGGCCCGTGGTCACCGTGAGCGCAAACAGGAAAATCGCGATCAGAAGGAGCGTCGTTGCCGGCAGGTTGAAGAACCGGACCATCGCTTCGGACACCGCCGTGCCCAGCACACCGCCCGAGGACACGCCAAGCCCGAAAACCGAATACAGGGACAGCAGGCTGGTCGCAGACAGCAGAATCAGGAGGAATCCGCCAAAGCGCATCAGGAATAGTGGCCAGTGCAGATCCAGCGATTCATTACGGCGCCGGACCAGCATGATCGCGTAGCCGGCAATCATCACCGGGAAGAGATAGGCCATGTGGCCAAAGAAATCCATGAACAGGCTCGCCAGCCAGGCGCCTGTGCGCCCAGCGTAGTTGCGGACCGAGGTGTCATGCCCGATGCTCGCCCAGCCCGGATCACCCGGGGTAAAGGTGACCAGGGCCATGGCCAGGTAGATTGCCAGGGCAATCAGCGCAATAACGGCGCCCTCGCGCGCGCCCTGTGCGGCAAGACGGCGAAAACGCTGCTGCTTTTCCGTAAGTTCCGGGGATGCTTTCTTAGCTTTTGCGGTTTCGGCCATGAATGCTCTGACGTGTCCGTTACTTTAACTGCCCAGGGCGTCGAAGCCTCGCATCAGATCTGTCTTCAGATCCTCGACGTCCTCAATGCCGACCGACAATCGGATCAGGTTTTCGGTAATACCTGCATGATCCTTATCCTCGGGCGACAAGCGGCCATGAGTCGTGGTTGCCGGATGGGTAATGGTTGTCTTCACATCCCCGAGGTTGGCGGTAATGGAGATCATCCGCGTAGCGTCGATAAAACGCCAGGCCTCTTCGCGACCACCTTTGACGCGGAACGAAAGTACCCCGCCGAAGCCTTTTTGCTGCTTCTTTGCCAACTCATGCTGGGGATGGCTCTGCAGACCCGCGTAATACACGGATTCGACTGCATTTTGCTGCTCCAGCCACAATGCCAACTGTAACGCATTGTCGCAATGGGCGCGCATACGGATTGGTAACGTTTCCAGACCCTTATGGAAAACCCAGGCATTGAACGGGCTCATGGTCGGGCCTGCGGAACGCAGGAATCCGTAAACCTCTTCCATCAGCTTGTCCGGACCGACCACGACGCCGCCAACACAGCGGCCCTGGCCATCCAGATACTTGGTGGCGGAATGGATGACGATATCCGCGCCGTGTTCCAGCGGGCGCTGCAGAACCGGTGTGCAGAAGCAGTTATCCACCACCAGCAGCGCGTCACTGGCCCGGGCAAGCCTGGACAACTCCTCCAGATCCGCCACTTCACACAGGGGATTGGACGGGGTTTCCAGGAACAACATGCGGGTTTCCGGGCGAATCGCCTGCTGCCACTCCGCGTAATTGGTCAGGCTGACAAAGGTGGTCTCCACCCCGAACCGGGCCAGGTACTTCTGGAACAGCACGTTGGTGGTTCCGAACACACCCCGGGAGCAGATGACGTGGTCACCGCTCTTGAGCAGCGCAATGCAGGTGCTCAGAATCGCAGCCATGCCGGACGCCGTGGCCACGGCACGTTCGCCACCTTCCATCGCTGCGATCCGGCCCTCGAACGCCTGCACGGTCGGATTGGTAAACCGGGAGTAGATATTGCCCGGTTCCTCGCCGCCAAACCGGGCGGCCGCCTGGGCGGCACTGCCATAGACGAAGCTGGAGGTGGGAAAAATCGCGTCGCTGTGTTCCAGCTGATCGGTTCGGATCTGCCCTGCCCTCACGGCCAGGGTATCCACGGACATACCCTCGAGATCCGATTCCGGAATCTGGACGGTTTCTTCTCTGCGAAAGGTCATGGGCGTCTCCTGGCCAGGGTTTCCGGACAATCAGTCTTCATCGTTGTGAAGATCGATAATACCGTTGTCGGACGAGTCACCGCCGGAGTTGCCGCGTGATTCGTCCTTACGGAGGTCCTCAAGCTTATCCAGGTAGGCCCGATCGACGTCACCGGTGACGTAGTTGCCGGTAAAGACGGAACATTCCCAGCCTCCAATCTGGTCATTCACATCGCTGACACAGGTAATCAGATCTTCCAGGTCCTGGTACAGCAGCCAGTCGGCGCCGATCAGCTCCCGGATCTCCTCAATGGTGCGATCGTGGGCAATCAGCTCACTGGCGGATGGCATATCGATGCCGTACACATTCGGATAACGCACGGGGGGCGCCGCGGAGGCAAAATAGACGTTCCTGGCGCCGGCATCCCGGGCCATCTGGACGATTTCCTTGCAGGTGGTACCGCGGACGATGGAATCGTCCACCAACATCACATTCTTGCCACGGAACTCCAGGTCGATCGGGTTCAGCTTCTGGCGGACCGACTTCTTACGCATCTTCTGGCCCGGCATGATGAAGGTCCGGCCGATGTAGCGGTTCTTGATGAAACCTTCGCGGAATTTGACGCCGAGACGGTGGGCCATCTGCATCGCCGAGGTACGGCTGGTGTCCGGGATGGGGATAACCACGTCAATATCGTGATCGGGACGCTCCCGCAGGATTTTTTCCGCCAGCGTTTCACCCATGCGCAGGCGGGCCTTGTAGACGGAAACCTTGTCGATGATGGAATCCGGACGGGCAAAATAGACGTGCTCGAAAATGCAGGGATAAAGATGAGCTTCATCGGCACACTGCTGGGTGTAGAGAGTGCCATCGGTCTCGATATACACCGCCTCACCCGGCGCGATATCCCGGACCAGCTTGAAGCCCGCGGCGCTCAGCGCCACGCTCTCGGAGGCAATCATGTATTCCTTGCCACCATCCTCGGTATCGCGCACCCCGTAACACGCCGGACGGATCCCGTTGGGATCCCGGAAACCAATAATCCCGTAACCGGTGATCATGGCAATCACCGCATAGGCGCCACGGCAGCGCTTGTGCACCGCCTTGACCGCGTAGAAGATCTCGTCCTTCGTCGGCGTCAGCTTGCCCAGCTTCTGCAGCTCGTGGGCGAACACGTTGAGCAGCACTTCCGAATCGGAATTGGTATTGATATGGCGAAGGTCGGTGCGGAACAGATCCCGTGCCAGCTCATCGGCGTTGGTCAGGTTGCCGTTGTGCGCCAGGGTGATGCCATAGGGGCTGTTGACATAGAACGGCTGGGCCTCGGCAGAACTGGAGGTGCCGGCAGTGGGATAGCGAACATGGCCGATCCCGACATTGCCAACAAGGCGACGCATGTGACGGGTGTGGAAGACATCCCGCACCAGTCCGTTGTCCTTACGCAGGTAAAACCGCTCGTCCTGAAAGGTAACAATGCCCGCCGCGTCCTGGCCCCGGTGCTGAAGTACAGTCAGCGCATCATAGAGCGACTGATTGACGTTGGAAGTACTGACGATGCCGACAATGCCACACATGGATAGGATCTTCTCCGAGTGTTAATACTGAATGTTAACGGGACGCGGACCTGGGTTCCACGTCTTCTTTTCCCTGACTTGCCTCCGGAGCTTCCGGTCGGGCCTCGCCCTCCCCTGCCGGCTCCAGAAAACGGGCGAACTCATCGCCGAAGGTGCGCCGTGACCAGTCCTCCACCACGGCGAGCCTGTTGATCATCACGGACTCCCGCCACCAGGTGTCCTGGGCCAGCGGGGTGTAACGGGTGAAGGCAATCCCGACAATCACCACCACCACGCCCCTGAGCAGGCCGAAGCCCATGCCGAGTACCCGGTCCGTTGCCGACAGCCCGGTGACACGAACCAGATGGCCGATCATGTTATTGATGATGGCTCCGACAATCAGGGTACCAAAGAACAGGATTGCAAACGCCGCAATCAGACGCACCAGAGGCGTCTCGACGGTGCTCTCCAAAAGGGTTTGCATCTGCGGGTGGAAAGTCCTGGCCAGGATGAAAGCGGCAATCCAGGTGACCAGTGACAGGGCTTCCTTGACGAATCCACGCTTGAGACTGATCAGCGTGGAAACCGCAATGAGGACAATAATGACCCAGTCAATCCAGATCAGCGATTCCATGAAAAACCCGGCAGAGAAAAGAAAGCGCGAATTCTATCAGGAATCGCAGCGCCACCAAACTGCACGACGCTCATAATCCGGGATCAACACGCTATTTATCACCCTCGGTGACCAGACTGTTCAGGTTGAACGCGTCGTCCAGCACTCGCTTGGCAGCCTCGGCTTCCGATTTGCTGGCAACGGGACCGCTGAATACCCGCGTCAGGACCGTGTCACCGCGGGTCAGCTCCTGAAGATGGGAGCCGTAACCCTTCTCCCGGACCTGGTCCCTGAGCCTGCGGGCATTGTCCGGGTTACCGAAACTGCCCAGCTGGACCACCCAGGCGCCTTCGAGGGAGCGGGTATATTCCGCGTTCGCCGGCTCCTCGGACGCGGCGGGCTGCACATCAGCCGTACCATCGACCTGCTGATCCGCACCGGCACTCTCGGTAGAGCTGTCCTCCGTTGCCGGCTGCGACGCCGAAACGGCTTCCTCATCCTCGATCACCCGGTAACCTGCAGACTGCTCGGCCTCGGCGGGCGCCGTTTGTGCGGACTGCTCAACCTGCGAGGTTGTTTCAGGTGCGGTCGATTCCTCGATTTCATAAACGGGCGCCTCCGGAATCTCTTCCGAGGGGGCGTTCACTTCCGGGAACGGAGGCTCTTCCGGAATCTGGATGGGGGTGGAGGTGCGCTCGGAATGAGGCTCATCGAAAATCATTGGCACAAAGATAACCGCCAGTGACACGAGAACCAGTGCCCCGATGATCCTTTGTTTCAGTCCGTCCACGCTGCCACTCCCTAACCGTTCCTGTACAGTTTATTGCTAACGCCGATACTAAACGGCTGTTTCCGATAACTCAAAGCCGGAACACCTGCCATGGACAAAGTTTAAGCTCTGTCGCCCTGAAGGACATCCCGGGCTTCGGCAACGGTGAAGAAAGATCCGAATACGATCACAAGCCCCTCACGGCCGGCAGACTCCCTGGCCGCGGCAATGGCCGCCGCTACTGATTCGCACTGTTTCAATCCGGTCACGCCGGCGCGCCGGACCCGGTCGGTCAGGGTAACGACATCCAGCCCCCTGGGAACGTCCAGGGGCGCGAGGAACCACTCATCCACAACGGAAGCCATGGCGCCGGAGACACCCTCCACATCCTTGTCAGCAAGAGCCCCATAGACGGCAACCACCCGTTGGTCTGCGTGACGCAGGGAAGCCAGCCGGTCGGCAAGCCAGGTTGCCGCGTGGGGATTGTGGCCCACATCCACCAGGGTCACGGGGTGGTTGGCGAGTTGCTCAAACCGGCCGGGAACCGACAGCCCCATCAGTGTGGCTTCAATCTTTGCAATGCTCAGCTCCGGCGCCAGGTTCCGGATGGCCACCACAGCCGCCGCTACGCTCTTCACTGGCAGTGGGCCGGCGGGAAAACGGATTGTCTCGCCCCGGTACTCCAGATGGACCTTGGCGGAATCGCCGGTGGCACCGTCCTCGGGCAGTCGGAGCTGGTAATCCCGGCCAAACAGATCGAGAGCCACCTTTTGCGCGGAAACCTGCTGTAACACCGACCTGGGGGCATCCTCATCGGCATATACCGCCGGAATGCCCGGCCGCAGGATCCCGGCTTTCTCAAAGCCGATCACTTCGCGGTCATTTCCGAGGAAGGCTACGTGATCGATATCCACCGAGGTGATGATGGCAAGGTCCGCATCGAGCACGTTGACCGCGTCCAGCCGCCCGCCGAGTCCCACCTCAAGCACCCAATCCTCCACGCCGGCCTCGGCAAAGGCCACAAACGCCGCCAGGGTGCCGAATTCGAAATAGGTCAGCGTGGTATTGCCCCGGGCCTGCTCCACCGCCTCGAAGGCACGGACCAATGCCTCGTCGCTGATCTCGGAGCCATCTATGCGGACGCGCTCGTTGTAGCGATGCAGGTGCGGGGAGGTATAAGCCCCGGTTGTGCGCCCGGCAGAACGCAACAGGGCCTCGATGGCCGCCACTGCACTGCCTTTCCCGTTGGTGCCAGCGACGGTAATGATCCGGCCCCGGGGTTTGCGGGGAAACAGCCGGCGCAGGACCAGCAGGACCCGGTCAAGACCCAGATCTATTTCGGAGGGATGGATGGATTCCAGGTAGGAAAGCCACTGATCGGGCGAGGCATTGGCCCCCGGCGCGGCCGGGGGCTTGCCATTGGTGTTACTGCTCGGCGGCATCGTTTTCGGGCTTTTCAGACACTTCGAATTCGATGGGTTCTTCGGTACCGGGCTTTTCATCTGCAGTGAACTTGGCAAGAAGGTGTGCGCAACGCTCCCGCAGTTGGTGGCGGTGGAGAATCATGTCGATGGCACCGTGCTCCAGCAGGAATTCACTGCGCTGGAAACCTTCCGGCAGCTTTTCACGGACCGTCTGTTCGATCACCCGCGGGCCGGCGAAACCGATCAGTGCATTGGGCTCGGCAATGTTGAGATCGCCCAGCATGGCCAGACTCGCGGATACTCCACCGAACACCGGATCGGTCATCACGGAAATGTAGGGAATGCCTTCCTGCTTCATCCGCTCAAGAACGGCTGCGGTCTTGGACATCTGCATCAGCGACAGGATCGCTTCCTGCATCCGGGCACCGCCACTGGCGGAGAAGCACACCAGCGGAATACGATCGCGCAAGGCAACATTGGCCGCCTGCACGAACTTCTCACCTACAACCTGGCCCATGGAGCCGCCCAGGAAGTTGAACTCGAAGGAGCAGGCCACCAGGGGAACCCCCAGGGTCGTGCCCTTCATGGCGATCAGGGCGTCTTTTTCGCCGGTGCCCTTCTGGGCCTGGGAGAGGCGATCCTTGTAACGCTTGCTGTCCTTGAACTTGAGGCGGTCCCAGGGCTCCAGATCCGCTGCGATTTCCTCACGGCCGTCTTCGTCGAGGAAGATGTCCAGTCGACGACGCGCGCTCACCCGCATGTGATGGTTACATTTGGGGCAAACATCCAGATTCTTCTCAAGTTCCGGCTTGTAGAGAAAGGCTCCGCACTTTGGGCACTTCTTCCAGAGCCCCTCGGGGACCCCGGTTCTCTGCTTGGATTCCGAGCGGATCTTGCTCGGCATGATTTTGTCCAGCCAGTTACTCATGATTCAATCCTGTCCTGTGAGGCCTGCCTGCCCTCGGCCTCCGGTCAGGAGGCCAGGCTGTCCAGTGCTTCGCGCATCGGGTGGAGCAGATCCGTCAGGGCCCGCTTGAGCTCTTCCGTATCTGCCTGATTTCTGGCTATTGTATCGACCAGCACACTGCCAACAATTACACCATCGGATACCCGACCAACGGCAGCGGCTGTTTCCGCGTCACGGATGCCAAACCCGACGCCGACCGGCAAGGCCGTCATCTCGTGAATATGGGCGACCTTCTCGGCTACTTCATCGACATTGATTTTAGCTGCACCGGTCACGCCCTTGAATGAAACATAGTACACATAGCCGGAAGAGTGCTCGGCAATAGCCCGGATTCGCTCGTCAACGGTGGTCGGTGCCAGCAGGAAAATCGCGTCGAGCTTGCGCTTGGTGAACAGCGGCGCCACGTCATCCGCCTCTTCCGGCGGCAGATCAACCGTGAGAATGCCATCCACACCAGCATCCGCTGCCGCTTCGGCGAAAGCTTCGTAACCCATGGCTTCCATGGGGTTTAGATACCCCATCAGGACCACCGGGGTCTTGTCATCCTGCTTCCGAAACTCCTTGACCATGCCGATGACCTGGCGCAACGAGGTTCCGTGCTTGAGGGACCGTTCGCAAGCCTGCTGGATGACCGGACCATCCGCCATCGGGTCGGAGAATGGCACACCAAGCTCAATGACATCCGCGCCGGCACTGACCAGCGTGTGCATCAGATCCACCGTCACATCCGGGTGAGGATCACCGGCAGTGATATAGGGAATCAGCGCTTTGCGATTCTGGTCCTTCAGGGCCTTCATTACCCCTTGAATTCGGCTCATGCCAGTTTCCGTCCTTTCATCAGATCTCGATACCATCAAGCTGGGCGATGGTGTGAATGTCTTTGTCACCCCGGCCGGAAATGTTGATGACCAGCATCTGGTCCTTGTCCATTTCCGCCGCTTTCTTGACGCCGTAAGCCACCGCGTGGGCCGTCTCCAGTGCGGGCATGATGCCCTCTACCCGGGTCAGCATACGGAAGCCGTCCAGCGCCTCGTTGTCGGTTACCGACACGTAGTTGGCGCGGCCGATATCCTTGAGCCACGAATGCTCTGGCCCGACCCCGGGATAATCCAGGCCCGCACTCACTGAATGGGTGCTGGCAATCTGGCCGTTCTCGTCTTCCATCAGGTAGGTGCGGTTACCGTGCAGGACGCCCGGGCGCCCGGCACACAGGGGTGCGGCGTGCTGCCCGGTCTCGATACCCAGGCCGCCGGCCTCAACGCCATACATTTCTACATTCTCATCCCCGAGGAACGGGTAGAACATGCCGATGGCGTTCGATCCGCCACCCACACAGGCCACCAGCGCATCCGGCAGCTTACCGGTCTTTTCCAGGGCCTGACGGCGGGTTTCACGACCGATCACTGACTGGAAATCCCGCACCAGAAGCGGATAAGGATGTGGGCCGGCCACGGTGCCAATGATGTAGAAGGTATCGTCCACATGGGAAACCCAGTCGCGCATGGCGTCGTTCATGGCATCTTTCAGGGTCCGGGTGCCGCCTTCGACAGCGTGGACCTGGGCCCCCAGGAGCTTCATGCGATACACATTCAGGGACTGGCGCTGGACATCTTCCGCGCCCATGAACACATGGCATTCCAGACCCAGGCGGGCACATACCGTGGCAGTGGCAACACCGTGCTGGCCCGCGCCGGTCTCGGCAATGATCCGCTTCTTGCCGAGGAAGCTGGCAAGAAGCGCCTGACCGATGGTGTTGTTCACCTTGTGAGCGCCGGTGTGGTTCAGGTCTTCCCGCTTGAGCCAGATCTGCGCTCCGCCGGTCTCCCGGGTCAGACGCTCTGCGAAGTAAAGCGGGCTCGGGCGACCGACATAGTCCGCCAGATCCGCGTCAAATTTGGCCTGGAACTCGGGATCCTTCTTCATTCGAAGGTATTCCTTCTCCAGGGTCATCAGCGAATCCATCAGGGTTTCAGAAACAAACCGTCCGCCGTAGGCACCGAAGTGACCCCGTGCATCGGGAAGTGCGCTCAGCATTTCTTCAGTCAGTTTTACAGACACGGTGAACCTCTTTAATGAAGTCGGAAATTTTCTGGATGTCCTTGATGCCTTTACTGCGTTCGACGCCGCCACTGACATCTACGGCCCAGGGTTTCACCTGTGTTACGGCGCGGGATACGTTATCAGATGATAACCCACCGGCCAATACAAGTGGCATGGGGCGGCTTTCAGGGATCAGTTGCCAGTTGAAGGACTGCCCTGTACCCCCGTATCTATCCGGATCCCAGGCATCCACCAGCAAGCCGGCGGCGTCCCGGTAGTCCTGGAACGCGGTCTCGATCTGCCCTTCCTCGCGGACCCGGATGGCCTTGATCCAGCGCCTGCCGAAGCTGCGACAGAACTCCGGCGTTTCGTCGCCATGAAACTGGAGCAGATCCAGGGGCACCTCGGACAACACCTGCTCGACAAACTCGGGCTCCGGATTCACAAACAACCCGACTGCCTGCACAAAGGGCGGGATGTCACGGATCAGAGCAGCGGCGTGCCCGGGGGAAACCGAGCGCGGACTGGGTTCATAGAACACGAATCCGAGGGCATCCGCACCACAACTGATGGCTGCCGATACATCCTCGGGGCGGGTCAGGCCACAAATCTTGACTCTTGTGCTCATAGCTTCGGCATCGGCTTTTTCGGATGAATGTGAGTTGGTTCGATCGGGTGATTGTCGTCCCGTTGGAACCAGGGGCGAACAAAACCCGGGCCACATTCGGCCCTCGGGATTCCGTAACCCGCAGGATAACCCACATCCACCAGGTAAAGCCCGTCAGGAGGTGCAGTCACGCCGGCCACGGTCCGGTCCCGCTCGTTAAGGATCGAAGCAATCCAGTCCACGGATTCCTTGCCATTACCGACCGCCATCAGGGCCCCGGCAATGTTACGCACCATGTGGTGCAGGAAAGCGTTGGCCTGAATATCTATTACGACAAAATCCCCCTTACGGGTTACCGAAATCCGCTCGAGAAAGCGAACGGGCGTGCGGGACTGGCACCCGGCGGCGCGGAAAGATGAAAAATCATGCTCACCAACCAGAGCCTGGGCAGCCTTATGCATCCTGTCCGAATCCAGGGGACGGAAGGTCCAGCTGACCTGGCCCCGCAGGATTCCCGGGCGAACCGCGTGGTTGTAGATCACATAACGGTAACGGCGATAGATTGCCGAGAAGCGTGCGTGGAAATCCTCCGCGCCCTGCCCCGCCCAATGGACGGAGATATCCTCCGGGAGAGCGGTATTGATTCCCATCACCCATGAGCGCAGATTGCGGATTGACGGCGTCTCGAAATGAACAATCTGGTAACTGGCGTGAACACCAGCATCGGTACGGCCGGCACAAACCAGGTCTACCGGATGGTTTGCCACCTTGGCGACCGCTTTCGAAAGCTCTCCTTCAACCGACCGCACACCGGATTTCTGCATCTGCCAGCCATGAAAGCCCCGGCCATCGTATTCAAAGGCCAGGACCACCCGGCCGTCACCAATTGCGTTGTCTGTGGTCAGTTGCTGTGCTTCGAGGAACAAGGGGAAGTCCGAAAAGGTCTTGCTGTAAAAACAAAGCGCCGGCGTTATCCCGTGAACCGGGGCCGGCGCTCGTCACCTGAAGGCTTGATTATAACGGATCAGGACAGATTTTTAAGGAGATCCTGCGCTTCCGCCTTCTGGGCATCATCACCCTCCAGTGCCACTTCCTCCAGGATATCCCGGGCTCCGTCGCTGTCACCCATCTCGATGTACGCGCGAGCCAGGTCCAGCTTGGTCGCTGCTTCATCGGTGCCGGCCAGGAAGTCGAAGTCGTCGTCTTCGCCAAGCTCGGACTCATCAATATCGACAGGTGCAGGCCGATCTGCCTTCTCGTTTGCCACCGGAATATCCTCTTCTGCAGCTTCATCAGTGGCAGGCGCTTCCTGCTCCGCCAGGGTGCCCAGATCTTCCAATTCCTCGGTCTCGGCAACTTCCTGTTCGGGGCTGGGCTCCTCGCCCTCTCCCATCACGTCGCCTTCGCCGAGGGTGTCTTCAAGACCCAGCTCCTCGTCGAGTGATGCAGGCACTTCCTCACCGTGGTTGGTGGTATCGGCGGGATCGGAGAACTCCTCCATCAGGGCGAGATCCTCGTCAGAGACATCCAGCTCCAGATCATCCAGTGAAGACTCTTCGATCTCATCACCGCCAAGCTCGTCCTCGCCTGCGACCTTGTCGAGTTCAGCATCCAGCTCATCCAGGAACGACTCGTCGAGACCGCTGAGCTCAGACTCCACTTCTTCGCCTTTCGCATCTGCCGGCTTGCCGGAATCGTCCTCCAGCTCCAGGGAGAACTCATCGCTCTGGCTTTCCTTTGACTCCTCGGCAGGCTCTTCCAGATCCATTTCAAGAGAGGAGAAATCGGTCTCTTCGCTCTGCGCTTCCGGCTCGCCTTCATCTTCCGTCTCAAGGGAGGACAGATCGAACTCGATCATGTCGTCCGGGGTACCGGCGGGCTCGGACTCAGTCTCCGCAGCATCTTCGGATTTTTTCTCAACCTGTTCGACGTCGCTCAGGTCGAATTCTGCAAATTCGGTATCGAAATCGCCAAACTCGTTTTCAACCTGTTCTTCTTTAGACGCATCGTACTGATCTGCCAGGAGCTCGTCGGAGACTTCCGCCTCCGCGGACGCTTCGCTTGACGCGTCTTCCTGAGCGGTGCTGAAGGAATCGGAACGAAGCTGTGACTCAAGGTCATCAATGCTCGGGACCGACTCCGCCTCCTCGAGACGACTGCGGAGGGCATTGGCCTCGGCCAGCGCATCCTCATCCTCGAAGGCTTCGATCTCTCCAAACTGCTTTTCGAAGCCCTGGCGATCCTGGCTGTCAGCGTAAAGAGCCAGCAGCTTCAGGCGCAGATCGGTACGGCTCGGCTCCCGCGAAATCGCGGTTTCCAGGGTCTGTACCGCCTGATCAGTCTGACCGTAGGCAACATAGCGGTCAGCCTCAGCCAGCGCATCAGCAGCTTCCGGAGCCTTGGCTTCATCCTCACCAAGGTCAACTTCGAAAGAATCGGACTCGCCCTCGGAATCTGCGTTGAGCTCGTCATAGAACTCTTTTTCCCGATTGGCATTCCGGCGTGCCAGCAGAAGCAGGAGCAGCAGCAGAAGAATCAGGCCGCCGCCCAAGGCGATCTGGTACATCGGATTGTTGACGATCATGTCAATGATATTGCCGGGGAAGGCTTTCTGTGGCGCGGGGGGCTGCTGGGCAGCTTGGGTCTGCTGCTGTGCAGGGGCAGCCGCGGCTCCCTCTTCTTCAGGCTCCTGGCCGCCAGTAGCGACGTCATCACCTGCGGCTGTTGCATCCGCAGGCTCCGCGCCGGTGATCGCCGCGTCGACTGCGGCCTGGTCAGTTGTGGCTTCATCCGTTGCGCCGGCAACATCGGCTTCCTGAGCCGTATCGCCAGAACCTTCCTCAGCTGCCATTTCGGTTTCGGTCATGGCGGCGCCCTGCTCCGCTTCATCAGCGGCTGGCTCGGAGCCGGCCTCAGGAGCAGCAGTTTCGGACATGTCGTCCGTGCCAATTTCTTCAGACCCGGATTCGGCGGCATCCTCAGTGGACGCGGTTGCAGCCGCCTCGCCTTCATCAGGCGCTCCGGCTTCGCCCGCCACCGGTTCAGCATCGCCCTCTCCGGCCATCTGCTGCATATCGGCAAGCTGACTGTTCTTGAGCTCAAGCAGGCGCTGGAGGGTCTCAACCTGATCCTGCAGATCTTCAACGCGACTGTTCAGTTCTGTATTCTCACGGCGGGCACTCTCCAGCTCTTCCATGGCAATGGCCTCGCCGGCATCCACTCCGCCGGGCAGATCACTGTCACCGCCGGCGGAACCGCCCTCGGTGGTATCCCGGGAGTCATTATCATCGGCCGCCAGAAGCTTCAGCTCAGCCTCTCCACCACCCGTTGCAGCTTGCTCGGTTGGCTGCGCCTGCTGGGGAGTCGGGGTGGCATCCACCGTGCGTTGGGGAGACTCGAATTCCTGATTCTGCTGACTGACGATGCGCGTAGCTTCAGCCCGGGTACGGCTCTGGATTTGGTCCCTGGTGGGTACCCGGAGCACTTCACCGCGCTTCAGGCGATTGATATTGCCACCGATGAAGGCGTCCGGATTGAGATCCTGGATGGCCAGCATGACCTGTTGCATGGACATGCTGTTATCGGGACGGACCCGTTGGGCGATTGTCCAGAGGGTATCCGAGGGACCGGTGGGGCCAAAGGTATCTGCGGAATAGCCACGACCGAGTGAGCTTTCCGCCTCGGCCTGGCGCCTGATGGATTCGCTGCTACGGGTCGGCTGAGCGGCAGGCTCTGAGGTACGCGTGGTTGAGCCCGGTGCAGCTACCTGTTCACGGACGCCGGAATCTTCGGCGTACACGGGTGGATCAACCAGCACCGCGTATTCACGCATCAGGCGGCCATTCGGCCAGCTCAGCTCCAGAAGGAAGTTCAGGTACGGTTCGCGCAGGGGCTCCCGGGAGGAGACATTGACCACGAGATTACCGTCAGTGCCGGTCACAATCTCAAAACGGAGCTTGCTGAGAAACTGGTTGCGATCCAGCCCCACACGCTCATAGGCGGTATCCGAAGCAATATTGACCAGAACATCGCCAGGGCTCACTCCCCGACTCTGGGGCAGAACGATCTCCGCATCCAGCGGCTCATTCAGATAGGACTGAAGTTCGATTTCTCCCAGCCCAAGGGCCTGTGCAACGCCGGAACCGAGCCCTCCTGCCAGAGCCAGGGCAACCGCAAGCTTGCGTACCTTCATGCTTTTTCCTTTCCAGTCTCCGTTATTCGTTACTGCTTTTTTCAAAACAGAATCGGATGAGGTTGGATGACTTCCGTCTGGATAATTTTCGTTATTATGCCGCGAGTTTAATATTCAATTTTGCAAGTATTGTTGATAAAGCCTCGTTTATCAATCAATCAGCCGCACTCCTTGCAGCACTTTTTTATCTTCAAGCCGGAACCCCCTAGGTTCCCTGAAAATAACAGGGGCGGAGGCCGAAATCAGCCTCCGCCCCCAACCGGTTTTCTGAAACCGGACACAGTTGGCATTAATTACCCCTGTGTAACACTTCTTAACGCTCCTGAAGGACCCGGAGCATGCGGCGCAGCGGCTCTGCAGCGCCCCACAGCAGCTGGTCGCCTACGGTAAACGCGGAGATGTACTCCGGACCCATGGCCAGCTTGCGGATTCGCCCGATGGGGATGCTGAGTGTACCGGTCACTTTCGCCGGTGTCAGTTCTTCCATGGTCGCATCCCGGTCGTTCGGGATCACCTTCACCCAGTCATTGGCCTTGGCCAGAATTCCCTCAATCTCGGATACGGAGAGGTCCTTCTTGAGCTTGATGGTCAGCGCCTGACTATGGGAACGCATGGCACCGATACGGACACAGATACCGTCGATGGGAATCGGGTTATCACTGCGACCGAGGATCTTGTTGGTCTCGACGCCCGCTTTCCACTCTTCCTTGCTCATGCCGTTATCGAGCTGCTTGTCGATGAACGGAATCAGGCTGCCCGCCAGAGGCACACCGAAGTTCTCGGTGGGGAAATCGCCGGAGCGCATGGTGTCCGTCACCTTGCGGTCGATTTCCAGGATGGCGGAGGAAGGATCGTCCAGCTCGGACTTCACGGCGCTGTTGAGTGCACCCATCTGGTTCAGCAGCTCCCGCATGTGCTTGGCGCCAGAGCCGGAAGCGGCCTGATAAGTCATGGGAGATACCCACTCGATCAGATCCTGCTCGAACAGTCCGCCCAGGGCCAGCATCATCA
>NZ_JAWLHI010000003.1:0-100182 GCF_041690455.1 Marinobacter sp. | reverse complement strand
ACCCGCCTGCCGACGCAGAAAAACAACGCCATCGACGAGCTATTGCCCCACAACTGGACGCCGGCTATATCTGACAAGATGTGATGGCCAGACGCTTACGTCGCAGGTTCAGGGTCATCAGTTTATCCGCCTCGTCGCGGCCCTGCCAGGCACCGAGTATCTTCACGACCTAGTTGCCGGTTTCACATCGCCATTCGACCGAATCTCAAACCTATATCACCCCTGTGAACCAAGGCACTAACGGTGCCTTCCCTCCCATTCACAGAGGTATCTCCCCCATGAATGAACAATGCCCCAAGTGCCTGTCCGAACGGATCGGCAAGAACAACTATGGCAAGAAAGCTGCTGGTGTCGTCGGCGCTGCTGCCGGCGTTTATGGCGGCTATGCGTCTGCCATAGCAGGCGCCCGAACTGGCGCGATGGTTGGCGCCGTCGCAGGTCCAGTGAGTGGCATCGGTGGTGCCGTGATTGGTGGTTTGTTGGGCGGAGTCACTGGTGTTTCCGCTGGCATCATCCTGGGTGACGTGCTGGATGAGCAGGTGCTCGATAACTACCGCTGCCTGGAATGCGGTCACTCCTTCAGCAAAGAATCTGAGCCTGAAGACGAGAGTGCCGATAACCCCACTTCCAAATTCCCAAAGGAGTAACCCCATGGCCCATCTCATCGAGCAAATGGCCTACGTTGGCCAAACCCCTTGGCATGGCTTGGGGAATGAACTGACATCTAATCAACCACTGGAAGTGTGGGCCAGACAGGCTGGTTTGGACTGGCAGATTCAGGAAAGCCCTGTTCGCTACGTGACTAATGCCGAAAGCCCGCTGGGCGAGATCCTGTCTTACCCGGATTCCAAGGTGCTGTATCGCTCGGATACCAAAGCGCCGCTGTCGGTCGTCGGTAACCGCTTTAAGGTGGTTCAGCCGGAAGAGATACTGGAGTTCTACCGGGATCTGACTGAAGTTTCCGGTTTTGAGCTGCAAACAGCCGGTGTGCTGAAAGGCGGCCGAAAAATGTGGGCACTCGCTCGCACCGGTCAATCCGGCATGCTGAAGGGCAACGACCAAACCAACGCCTACGTACTACTGGCAACCGCCTGTGATGGCACCATGGCCACGACGGCTCAATTCACCAGTATTCGGGTGGTGTGTAACAACACCCTGGCTGTGGCCTTGAAGAATTCCACGGCCAATGCAGTGAAGGTGAAGCACAACACGGCGTTCGATGCGGACTTGGTCAAGAAGCAACTCGGTATTTCCGTTTCCGCCTGGGACGATTTCATGTATCGCCTGAAAACCCTGAGCGAGCGGAAGGTGAAAACCACCGAGGCCAGGAATTACTTCCTGAAGGTGTTCACCGACGATTCCGGTACCGGCGTTGGCAAAACCAACGAACGGTCCATGGCCAAAGCTCTGTCCTTGTATGAAGGGGAGGGCATGGGCGCAACGCTGGCTTCGTCGGACGGCACTGCCTATGGCTTGCTGAACGCAGTCACCGAGTTCATTGACCATCAGCGCCGCGCCAAAACCGTGGACCACCGGCTGGATTCCGCCTGGTTCGGTAATGGCGCATCCATCAAAAACCGCGCCCTCGAACAGGCCATGTCACTTGTGGCCTGAACCCAGTCTCACACACCTAAAACCGCCATAAAGCCCACCGGAGCCTCGTGCTCTGGTGGGCTTTTTTATGTCTGGAGGAAAACACCATGGGCATGAGCGCAAACGTACTTCCCAAGCAACGGTCAGCACTGCGGCTGGTCTCAACCAAAGGCCTCAGCCGTGACGAATGGCTGAAGGTCCGTAAACAAGGCATTGGCAGCAGTGATGCTGCGGCAGCGGTGGGCATGAACCCATACCAGTCTCAGCTGGAGCTCTGGATGGTCAAAACCGGTCGAGATGCCGGCCTACCAAAACCAGACTCGGATGATCCTGAATCACCGGTCTACTGGGGGCATATCCTGGAACCCATTGTGGCTGAGCAGTACAGCCGACAAACCGGGCGTAAGGTCCGGCGAGTGAATGCGGTGCTGCAGCATCCTGATCCGGACAAACACTGGATGATGGCCAACCTGGATTATTCCGTGGTGGCCGATGACGAAGTGCAAGTCCTGGAATGCAAAACCGCTGGTGAGTTTGGGGCACGTCTTTGGAAAGACGGTGTGCCGGACTACATCCAGTGCCAGGTTCAGCACCAACTGGCAGTCACCGGCAAGCAGGCAGCCGATGTCTGCGTGTTGTTGTGTGGGCAGTCACTCAAGATCTTCCGAATCGAGCGAAACGAAGAGCTGATTGAAGCGCTGATCACACTGGAACGCCAGTTCTGGGATTACGTGGAAACGGATACGCCACCCCCGGTGGATGGCACGGCGTCGGCGGAACGCGCGCTGCGCCATCTGTACCCCGAGGACCAGGGCGAGACCCTGGACTTCAGCGAAAGCAAGGAGCTGTCCGATGCTTTCAGCGAGTTGCTGGCGATTCGCTCTGAAATGGAAACCCTCAAGTCCACTGAATCCCACCTGAAGCAGCGCATTCAAAGCCACATGGGCGAGGCCTCCAAGGCCACGTTCCCGGGTGGCAGCGTGAGCTGGAAACGAAGCAAGGATTCTGTGGGCCTCAACGTCAAACAGCTACTGAAAGACCAGCCGGAATTGTTGGAGCAGTATCCCCTCACTAAGCCGGGCAGCCGCCGGTTTCTGATTCATGCCTAATGTCCCCTTGGCCACGTGGGTGGAACGAGCGCCCCGTGGCCCTTTTTCAGGAGAGCCATCATGATTAAAGGTTTAGCCATCACGCCTCCGGTGTTGGGGCGCATCAGTATCGGTCGGGTCGTTGAGAAGAACGGCATCCGGCTGCCACAAAAAGACAATCAATTCACCATTACCTCCCAGATCCAGGAAAAGGATGGCTGGGTACTGCATCCCCTGGACGAAGAGCTGAGAAAGGACGCGCCCAACAGCAAGCTGAGAACCATTCCGGTACGCATGCTGTTCAACGAGGCAGATCTCAACCTGCGGGCTGAGTACACGATGTTCGACCGCAAAAGCGGTCGGCCCATGTGTGTGGGTAACGGCGATACCTGCAAGCGGCTAACGCAGTCCGGAGTGCAGTCTTTGCCATGCCCGGGACCGACGCTCTGCGAGTTCGGAAAAGGTGGCCTGTGCAAGCCCTACGGCCGTCTGAACGTGAAGATCGGTGACGACGATGATCTCGGCACCTTCATCTTCCGCACGACCGGCTACAACAGCATCCGGACGCTTGCGGCCCGGCTGAGCTATTACCAGGCGGTGTCCGGTGGCTTGCTGGCTTACATGCCGCTGGAACTGAAACTGCGGGGTAAAAGCACGACCCAGAGCCGGCGAACGCCCATTTTCTATGTGGATCTGGTGATCAAGGAAGGGTTGTCATTGCAGGAAGTCGTGGCGAAAGCGAAGGAAACAGCCAACAAGGTGGCAGAGGAAGGTATTGATCAGGCCGCGCTGGATGCGGCGGCTGCCAAGGGATTTGGGAATGCGTTGTTTGAGTATGATGAGGATGAGATGACTGAAGTTGTGGAGGAATTTTATCCTGCAGCACCAGTCGGGCGTTCGACGGACAGTTCGGTAGTGGCCTCTAAGTTCAGGAAAGGTTTGGAATCTCAGCACTCGGTAGCAGGATAGAGACTGACGAGTGGCCCTTCGAGGTCACTCGTCAGAGTACTGGTGAATTTATTTTTTGTTTGAGACAGTGCTACCCGGGACATCAAGCATGATGCCATGGTATTCGCCTGAAATAAGTAGATTGCCGTTATAATTTGGCCATGGGTGATATTAAGCTCGGTGAGGTTACCCTCCATTTTAGGTTTGGGGGGGGATGGAAATGGAGGAGTCATGACGACAACGAGTGCTGGCGGTCAGATGGCAGGGTATCTCTGGCAGGCGGCAGAGGCATGCCGCCGCGCCTTGACAGCCCCAAATGATGTAGTCATTAGGGTCGAAGTAGAAGATGACTTGTCAGTGGCTACTATGGATGGTGCTATCCTCGCGTGCGAGCAGTTGAAGCATAGTGAACATAACAATGTCATTAGTGAAGACAGTCAAGTTTGGTGGCAAGCAGTCGACGCTTGGATTCGAGGACCGGCTCCCGAGAAGTCGAAGCTGCGGCTCGTGACAACGAGTGATCTCAAGTCGAACTCTTTACTTGCTTCATGTTACCAACCGACTGGGCTTGCTCCATGGGATTCATTACTCGAAAAAATGAATAAGCGGGCAGTTGAAGAGCCGAACAAGCACCTCGCGAGCAAAGGCGTCTACGTCCGCTGGAACAATTTGAATAATTCCAAGCGTGAATTGCTAACCCGTATTGAGATTGCTGGTGCTCAAAGCCGATTAGCGGCCAGTAATGATCTGTTGGAAGAAGCGCTTATGGATCGGGGCATCAGCCCCACAATTGTGCCACAAGTACGGCAGGCTGTGGTTGGCGCATTCATGAGTCGCTTAATGGCGTCTCTGGATTCCGGCGGTTTCGAAGTTACCGTAAAGGATGTGAATTCGGACTTGATGGAGGCATATGCGCGCAATGCTGAGCCAGGGTTCTACGAATTTCCGGATCTCAACTACACATATGAAGAAATCAAACACCTTCAGGTAAATCACCACCAGCATCTGATTCCGCAATTAGCAGCAATTGACCGAGACCAGCCAGGTACAATTTCACGTGCCTTAAATAATTGGTTTGAAGCTCGTGCCCGGCGTCAACAGTTCATGGACGGCGCTCCTCACGAAGTTCAGGATCTGAAACGTCACGATAGAGGCTTGGAGGAATATTGTCAGACTTTGCATGAAGAACACCTGCCAATTTCTGGTCTCGAGAATGCAAAAGCAGTTGGTCGTGACATCCATGCAGCTTGCATGAAGTATCAAGCGAAACTGGGGCGTACTGATCCTCCACTTCCGTTCACGCAAGGAAGCTATCACGAGATGAGCAACGCATTACTGTTGAAATGGAATCCGAGATACGGGGGGGAGGAATAGGTGCGGCAGTTCGTTGATACAGATATTCACCAAGAGCCGATGTCATCAGCAGTTATCTTGCACTGGTTAGCGGAAAGCCACGAGCAAGCTAGATCCCCTAGCGAGGGGATATTAATACCATGGGCAATGTTAAGCCTTGGATTAATTTCAACCGACGGCACTCTGACGTCCTTGCCTTTGAGGAAGCAAACACTTACGGGCTGGCTCAGAGGTGAAGGTGCGAGGAGCTGGCGAGCATATTCGAAGCAGACCATCATTGCTTGGAGAGAAACTTTTTGGAACGCTTGTGCTCACGGTGAGGTAGCCGGGATTGTGAGGTTGCATGAGGGGCGGCTAATCGCTAGGGGAAAAGTTGACTTGCCAAAGGCTGACAGTCGTTCTGCTTTTGTTCGCCGTGTCGCCCGTGCCGTTGGCGGGACACTTGGAGGAGAGCAAGATGATTTGCGCATTGCCAGCGCACTTGGACTGGAGTTTGTCGAATGACTTGGAGAATTAAGAGTCTGGTTCTTTACCAGCGCGGGGGAGCGGACCGTAGGCAACTAACCTTCAACCTTCATGGCGTGAATGTGATCACGGGGAATAGCCAAACCGGCAAGTCAGCGGTTTTGGATATTTTTAACTACCTCATGATGAGTCGGTCCTGTCCCATTCCCAAAGGTATCATTCGTCAAGCTGTTTCCTATGTAGGTGCGCACTTGGTTGGCCTTGAGGGAGAGCTTCTGATTGTTCGCCCGTTACCAGCTCCTGGGAGCAAGGTATCTACGCAGGGATGGTATCAACTGGGGGCTAATCTTGAATTCCCAAACGATCCTCCGAAAATGGTGGCGAATCGGGATCAGATACGGGACGTACTCTCATCATTTACGGGGATCTCCGGGGCGGCCGTGTTGTCGAATCCTAAACAGCCATGGGAGGAAGTTCTGGCGGAAGCAAATATTAGGCATGCCGCTCCGCTTATTTTTCAGCCTCAAGATGTGATTGCTAACCGTCATGTGAGTGTCCCGGGCTTAGATAGAGATGAGCATCGAAGGCATATGTTAGATGCATTGCCATTTCTACTGGGTATCGAGGATACGGAAATACTTGGCGCCCGAATAACTTTGCGAAAGCTGAAGTCCAATTTGTCGGCTCTGAGGATGAAGCGGAAGGAGCGAGAGAGGCTGAGGGCCAACACTTTTACTCGCGGCCACAAGCTGTGGTTAGAGGCCCAAGGTATTGGGTTACTTGATGGCGCACATCCGCAATCAGTTTCGGAACTATTGAAGACCTTGCGAGATGTTGAGATTGATGAAAATCGACGTTTTAACGTCGCAACAGCAACACCTGATATCAGCAAGCTGGAAGCTGATGAGCTTAGGTCTCGCGACGCGGTCCAAGAAGCCCGAAAACGGGTTAGAAGTTTACGTGATTTTGAACACAGGACCGCTGTTCATCAAGATGTTGTTTCTCGCCAGCTTAATAGGCTGAGTGTCTCAGAGCTTCTCCCGACCCCGGCTGAGAATGGAGTCTGTCCAGTCTGCGAGTCTGGAGATTTTAATCCAGAAAAGCACCGCGATCAGCTAGGGATGACACTCTCCGCTTTGACAGGTATCCGCGCTGTACCGCTGCGAGTGGACTCAAAAGCTCGCAAAGCTCGAGCGCGACTGGAGGAAGAGCTCGTGCAGCTGGAGGAGAGGCACGAACAGTCGCGGAGCATGCTCAGAAAAGCGATGATTACGATCTCTAAAAATTCTGAGTACCTAAAAGCGGACCGGGAAATTGAACGATTGCTTGGCCGAATATCCGAGTACATTCGCACGGTAGATGTTGGTGACATGAATGATGAAGAGGAGGATGCTGACTCGCTTATAGCGCAGATTGATGCTCTCCAGGAGAAACTCAATTCGGTTACGCCTCGTCGTAAAGCGGCGCAGAAAGCGATTGACAAGACAATGACTGAGCTCGCGCGCCGGATGGAGGTTGAGTTCAAGAAAGGCAATGCATCTATATCGGTAGAGGATCTATCCATCAGGGTCCAAATAGACCCAAACAGCGACGAGATGACTAGTTTAGCGGAAATAGGCAGTGGGGCTAATTGGGTCTGCTATCACTTGGCAGGAATATTGGCCATACACTATCACTTGGATCGTTTTGCTTGCCCGGTACCACGCACTCTTTTTCTCGATCAACCGAGTCAGGCATGGTTTCCGGAAGAGCTAAGAATAACGGATGAGGAGGGGGAACTGGCTCCCGGGGATGAAGAAGACAAAAGTAGAGTTAGGGAAATATATCGTGTACTGGATGAAATGACTTCCCAGGGGGAATTCTCCCAAATCATCGTGATGGACCATGCCAAATTCGGAGATAAGTGGTTTGACGATATGATTCGCTATGAGTGGCGACATGGTGAAAAGCTAGTGCCAGAGAACTGGATTGATGAACCAGCAAATACCCATTAAGTTGGCCTAAGCGTTTTTCTTCCGGGATGGCTGCCGCAGAGGGGCATTGGTTTCGCTCCGTTAGGCGGAATGGCCGCAAATCTAGACAAAAGGCGGTTTTATCTCACTGAGAGGTGCCCACCGGATCGCGGCTCAACCTGTCATAGCCTTGGTATGGCTGGTATAGGTTATGCCAAAAGTACTCGATGGCACCGTCAATCATCTCGTGAGTATCTGGAATGCTTTCAACTGGCCACTCCGCGCCACCATAGCGAAGCAATAGCAGCTTGTATTTTTCACACGCTTTAGCATTGAATCCGGCCGGCTTCATGCCCGCGTAAACCGCAAGGGCGTCCCTTGCAGTTTCTCCGCGCAGTTCACCAAACCCATTAACCCGACAACAATCTAAAGCCAGATCGAATTTCTTTTTGGCCGTGGAAAAATCATTCTTTGATAAGACGTGTTTCGCCTCGAACTGCAAAATGAAAGCATCGAAGCGGTCTGAGGGTGATGCGGCGCGAAGTTTCTCTAGAAGCCCTTCCACTATACTCTCCGTATTGTGGGGGCGATAACGCTTATCTGGATCGTTAAGGAATTGCCCCAAAAGGCATACGTAACTGTAAACCGTTTTCGTGCTTGAGTCTGCGATCTGAATCATCCGAGTCGCCGCTGCCATTCTCGTTGTTAAATTGGTTCCATCCATCGATGCCAGGTTATTAAGAGCAATCCAATTGTTCGTTTCTGGTATGACCTTGTGCAATTGCCCCCAGCTCTGAGCACTCAACAATCGCTCGGTCTGCTTCTCAACTTCTGCTGTTGTTTCTACGGACTCGATCTTTGAGGCCATTGTTTTTTTGAACTCATTCTCCGGAAAATTGAAGGGGGCCTCGTCTTCCAATGGCGCTTCTGGAAATGCTCTCAGAAAGTATTGATTGAGTCGGTTTGATAGCTGTTGGAACCCACATTCATGCGGAAAAACTGCTAGGTAGGTAGTTTGGGCGAGGAGCGGCCTTCTTTCCTGGAGTAGTTGAGCAAACAGCGACTTTTCCTCATTTTCAGTTGCGGTTTGGTCGCAGCAGTCAATTGTCAGGTTGTAGACGTCCTGGAAAATTGCGAGCACTTGCAGTGCTTTATTTGAGAGAGGGCAGGTCTCAAAGAGGTTTGCTGAGCCGCCGTGTAGGGCGCGATGTAAACGCTTATAGGTATCTTGCGCGGCTGCGGCGATGCGAAGTCTATGGCGTATCAGGGAAACTGAAGGGGGCGCATACCGGGCACAGAGCAATGAGTATGCATACCCTTTTCCTTCCCGGTTGACTTTGCCTGCCATCAACAATTCAGCGCCCTGGAGCCCGCCTATGGGAATTTGACGGCTGAGCTCTATTGCTGAAAGTCCCTTCCAACGAACGAAGTCGATGAACGTGGCAAGCTTGTCGTTCGCGCTCAAGTGTTCATGTCGCTCTAGTCCTCCCGGAAATTTGAGCCTCAATGAGTCATTGAAGTAGGCCTCGATCGTATTCATTTCCGGCACCGGGGCGTCCGTGAGCCAGCTTTTCAGCGTTTTTTGGATGGATTTGAAATCAGCAACGGCTTCGCCATCTTTGCTGAATACGGTATTCGACTCGGCCAGCACCGTTGAAAGATCATCGACGCTGCAATCCATCAGATCAAGAAGCCAGTGCAACGTTTTCTGAACTGGCATTTCCAGCACGTCAGGATTTTTGTCGGATGGTGAGGGCAGGTACCAGAATTCGCCTCCTGGCATCCCTTCATCGGTACGAGCTTGGTGATCCCAAAAGGCCAAGTGCCGTGCAAACCCCGGAGCATACACATGGGTAGCCAGCGTCCAGAGAATCTGCCGCATATCAGCTTGACCAACCCAGGTGTTTCGTTCCAGGAAATTGTTCAAGGTTTCCCAGTGCGCAAAGTTTATTCTCGCATCCCTTCTCTGATCAGCATTGAGGCCAAGCGCCCCCAGAATGTCGTTTGTGTAGTCGTGGATTGTTTGGAGCTGGTAATCAAAGCCTTTGCGAAATGACTCCAGTTGTTTGCGTTTTTTATCGGGAGGTCCAGCCTGGAATACCTGTCGAACAAACGCCAGTACTGATTCCATGGGTGGAATTGAAGCCACTTGAGAAGTCCTTTAATTTTTTGAGGGGGGTGGGAACTCGTTTTCCTCAGCAACGTGCCACAGAAATTTATTGTCTCTTCTTCACCCATAGAAGGAGAGTCAAAAATGCTGCAGTACAGTGCTCACAATCCGAAACAACTGGTCATCAACTGGCATCTGACAGAAGCCTGCAACTATTCGTGTCGATACTGCTACGCGCACTGGCAGCGCCATGAATCGGTGAAGGATCTTATCCGGCAAGAATACCAGATACATAAGTTGTTGTTAGAGCTCCGGGAGTTCTTTGATCCGATCAATTCGCGGAACCCGTTGGCATGGAAAATGGCCTGGTCGAATACGCGATTGAATATCGCAGGCGGCGAACCCCTGTTGTTTCCCTCTGTCGTCGAAGAGACCGTCAAATTCGCTAGTAGGGTTGGCCTCAAGGCCTCGCTGATAACGAACGGGTCGCTCCTTACAGAACGAATTGCCCGCAGAATCGGCGCAGGGTTAGAGGTCCTTGGTATCAGTATTGATTCGGCTGATGCCTTCAGCAATCAGCTCATCGGCCGCATGAATTCGCAAGGATCGTTTCTGGATATCAGACAGCTACAGAGTTCTGTCGAGGCGATTAGAGAGCGGAATCCGGCAATCAAGATCAAGCTCAATACGGTGGTAAACAGGGTGAACTGGCGGGATGATTTCTCGGATCTGGTAACGCTACTGCGACCGGATAGGTGGAAGATCCTTAGAGCACTGCCGGTAATTGATCAATCTATGACAGTCAGTGATGAGCAGTTCGGATCTTTCGTTGAACGCCATCAGCAGCGTCATCGCAGAATTGCGGTAGTTGAGGACAACCCGGACATGGTTGAATCCTACATCATGGTTGATCCTCAAGGTCGCTTTTTCCAGAACTCGCCATGTGACGCTGGTTACCAATACAGCCAGCCCATCCTTGATGTTGGTGTAGCGAAGGCTTTTGAACAGGTCAGCTTTGATGCTGATCGGTTTGTAGCTCGGTATGCCGGTGAAACCGGAGGTGCCGCATGAAGTTCTCCTTGGATAAGGACATTAATCGGTTTGCAAAACGTTTGGTCCGCCATGGTTGGAGATTCAAGCAAGGTAGGAAACATGGAAAATTGCTGCCTCCAGAGTCCCCGGAAATGGTCGTGATTCCATCGACTCCCAGCAAGAAGAGGGCGCTGCAGGAGATGGAGTCAACTGTAAAAAGGATAGCCCGCCGGGGTTGAGAGTCAGCGGCTGCCCGGAATATGGTAGCCTCACAATCATTTCTGGCGTCGGAAAGTCGGCCCCAAAGTAAAGAGCGCGGCTTTAAGCTGCCATGCAGCAATTGCTGACTGATCGGGAACGACTCTGAGAGCTATACAGGGAGGACGCAGCTTATGCCTGATGTAAATGAAACAATTATCAAGTGGCTCCATGGTCAGCAAGACTGGCTACAACAAGCAACTGAGACACTGCTCACTGACGGATGTCTATCCGACGCGAAGCTTGATGAGTTGGTCGCCTATCTCAAAACATCTGAGGGACAGGCGGTTACAAACCACCGGCAATTCGATGGCCTTGCCACTCATGCAACCGCTGCCGGGGAGTTGCGACTCACTGAGATCGGTGACATTAGCGGAATTGAAAATCTTGCACCCAGGCAGCCTCTGAACTTCGGTAAGGGGAATCTGTGTGTGATCTATGGGCATAACGGCTCAGGCAAATCCGGTTACACGCGCCTGCTAACGAAAGTTTGCGGAAAACCACGAGCAAACGACCTCAAACCCAATGTGTTCGAAGCGCCGCCTGCTGAGCGCCGTTGTAAGGTCAGCTATTCTGAAAACGGGGAACCAAGCAATGTGGAGTGGCCAGCGAATAGCGCA
Organism: Marinobacter sp.; assembly: GCF_041690455.1. Lineage (GTDB taxonomy): Bacteria > Pseudomonadota > Gammaproteobacteria > Pseudomonadales > Oleiphilaceae > Marinobacter. The sequence continues at coordinate 88,763 of NZ_JAWLHI010000003.1, read as the reverse complement.
CCGATTGATGCCCTTCGATCTGTTGATATTTTCGACGCCGAAACTGCGGTTGCCTATCTCACGGAGGAAACAGCGGCCACCTACACGCCGCCTTCCGTTATTCTTTTTGAGGAGCTGGTCAGTGTATGCAACCGAATCAAAGAGAAGCTCCAATCTGAGCAGGAAACCCTGGTTAGTGCATTGCCACGGTTGCCTAGCGAATATTCGGCAACGCAGGCAGGCGATGCTTATCGCGGGTTGAAGTCGACCACGACCGAGGCAGATATAGAGCCCATCCTCCAATGGGAACCATACGACCAGATAACCCTGGATCAATTGGGGGAGCGTTTAGAAGCAGCAGATCCAGGACAGTTGGCTCGCAGCAAACGAAATACTAAACAGCAGCTTGAGCAACTTGTGGCGAAGCTCAAAACTGCCATGACTGCATTCGGCAAAGACCGCCTTGATTCGATACGGTCGTTAAGAGCTGACGCAACCAATAAACGCCGTATGGCTTCAGAGGCAGCTAACGTAGGGTCTGCCGAGTTGGAGGGCGTTGGCGCGGACACTTGGCGCGCATTATGGGAAGCTGCACGAGCTTATTCCCAAACCGTCTATCCTGGGCAACAGTACCCTGTTACAGACGATGCACGATGTGTTTTGTGTCATCAGGAACTGGGGGAGCAAGCGCAGCGGCGGCTGCTGGATTTCGAAAGTTTCGTGCAAGGCCGGTTGGAGACCGAAGCTAATGCGGCAGAACAGTCCTATCGACAGGCTTTGGCGGACTTGCCCTTGGGGCTGACAGAGGAACAGTCTGCAACAGCCTCTCAGGCGACCGGGTTGAGCGACGGTCCATGGGAAACAAGGCTCATGGAATCGTGGCGTAAAATCGCCAATACGCGGACTGGGCTTTTGGACCATGAGTCCAACAGCAATGTAGAGCCGGTGGATTGGCCGACCGATATCATTGAGGAATTGAGCAATCGGGCTCAAACACTTGAGCGTGAGGCCGCACAGCACGATGAAGACGGAAAATATTTTGATCGTGCCCACGCCGCCAAAGAAAAGCTAAACCTCGAGGCTCGAAAATGGACCGCGCAGCAGGCTGCAGCTATTCGTACCGAGCTTGAACGCCTTCGTAAAGTGGCGACCTACGAAAACTGGAAGCGATCCACTAACTCCCAAGGTATTTCTCGCAAGGCGGGGGAAATTGGCGAGCAGGTTATTACTCAGATGTTCGTGGATCGTTTTAATCGCGAGCTGAAAGCCTTGGGCGCCTCCCGGATAAAGGTTGAGCTTAGTAAATCGCGCACAACAAGGGGAAAATCGCTCCACAAGCTTCGGCTGAAGGGATCGCAAACTGGCCGAGATTTACCGGAGTCGGTATTAAGTGAGGGGGAGCGCCGGGTTGTGGGATTGGCAGCGTTCCTCGCGGATGTCGCAGAGCAGCCTCATGCTGCCCCCTTTGTCTTCGACGATCCGATCTCTTCCCTTGATCATGATTACGAGTGGCATGTGGCCGTTCGGCTCGCTGAGTTGGCGCGGACTCGGCAGGTGCTCGTATTCACGCATCGGCTATCGCTATACGGGTCCATGGAAGATGCTGCTAAGAAGCTTGGTGATGCTTGGAAAAAAGATCATCTGCAGCAGCTTTGTATCGAATCTTTTTCTGGTACGACAGGCCACCCGGCGAATCAAGCGGTATGGAATGCCAATACCAAAAAAGCCAACAACATCCTATTGCAACGGCTCGATGACGCCAAGAAAGTAGGTGAAGCCTCTGGGGCGGAAGCCTACAGGAGTTTGGCTCAAGGGATATGCAGTGACTTTCGAAAATTACTGGAGCGCACAGTCGAAGACGACCTCCTAAATCAAGTTGTAAGGCGCCATCGCCGCAGCGTTACGACGGACAATCGATTAGCCCCATTGCCGTTGATTAGTCATGAAGATTGTCAGTTTATTGATGACATGATGACCAAGTATTCCTGCTACGAGCATAGTCAGTCATCGGAGGTGCCGGTCTTTATTCCAGAGGCAGATGAGTTGCGAGCCGATATCGAGTTATTGAAAACATGGCGAGAGAGTTTTCGCAAGCGCCCCGAAGGAAGCATTGCTAGTGCCTGAGCATAGTCCCGTTACAGTAAGCGTGCGAAGTTTCGTCGAGTTCTTTGATGAATCTTCTTTACCGGTGGCAGTCGATACCTATCAGCGAGGCTTTGTGTGGGACCTGGAGAAGGTGACGCAGCTTGCGGAGGACCTGGTGGCGTATGAGGAACTGGGTGAGGAGGCTCCGCCCTATTACGTGGGCACGGTCTTGGTTCACCGCAGTCCGGCGAAGGGCAAGCGCTTTATTATCGACGGACAGCAACGGTTGACGGCTCTGAGCATCCTGTATCGTCAGCTAACGGGTTCCCTGCCGGAACAGTTTGCCATGACGTATTCTTCGCGATCGGCGCGCCGCATTCGCTCGGCGGCAAAAACCTTTCAGCATCTGCGAAAACCCGGCAAAGAGATCTTTAAACGGATTCGCTTCACCATTATCGAAGTCGATCGGGTAGATCTGGCCTTTACCTTCTTTGACACGCAGAACAATCGAGGTGTGCCTTTGCATGCGACCGATTTGCTCAAGGCCTATCACCTTCGTGCAATAGAGGGTGATGCGAGGGAGCGACTGCAAACGCTGTGTGCCAGCGGCTGGGAGCAAGTCCAGCAAAGCCGCACCGCACTCGGCCCGGAGGCGGAGGTCAAGGACTCTGCTCCGCGCCTGTTCAACCTGTTTCTATGGCGGGCAAGGTGTTGGACCGGCAAGCAACTGGGACCTGGTGGCCATGACGCGCTAATGGAGGCTTTCCAAAAAGATACTTGGCCGCTGACCGGCCCGGAAGATGGCATTCCGCTCTACCGTTCCCGTCAGAATCGCCTGGGCACCCATCTTCGGCTTGGTGAGGGCGGACAACGGAAAATCCAGACTCACCCGATCACCCTGAGCGAAAATGCGGCCGATCTGCCGTTCGCTATTCGCCAACCGGTGCATAGAGGAATCGGTTTTTTCCTTTATGCGGAGAAGTATGGTGCCTTGCTCCACTGGTTGTTGGCAGAAAAGGCCAATTCAGCAGAGCGGCGTAATTTTCAAACCATCTATACGGAGCTCATGGGGGCCAACTCCATATATCTGAGGGAAATCTTCGTCCTTGGGGCACTGATGTATGCGGATCAATTTGGCGAGGAGCGGTTGTGGGAGTTTGCACTCTGGTATGAACACGCGCTTGGAGCGATACGACTCGTGAAACAGCAGGTGCGTCACGAAGCGGCGAAGAATTTTTTTCGCGATGATGCGCTCAACCTCCTTGACGTCATCGCTGGGGCCTATCTCCCAGATCAAGTCATAGGGCATCTGAAACGACACCATCGACATGACAGGATCTATGCTGACGAGCAGATCGAAACCGGAAAAGGCGTGCAGGGGCGATACAAGCGGGCGGTATTGAGCTATTTCCAGATGCCATCCACAAACCTGAAGGGTAAAACTGAATGGATAGAGCAGTTGGTAAATATGGATCAGGAGGAGGTGAGGCATGTCCTATGATTCGCAACTTATCAGCCTGGCGGAGATCGTTGAAAAGGAAGAGTCCTGGACTTTCAATGTGCCTATCTATCAGCGCCTCTACGTGTGGGGAAGTGACCAGGTAAAAACCCTGCTTGATGATCTCGTCAACGCTTACGAGCGGGATGAAGACTTGTTTTTCTTGGGGGGGACGCTGGTAGTCGAACAGCCATCTAATCATGGACGGAAGTTTGAGCTCATCGATGGGCAGCAACGTTTTACTACCCTGTGGATGCTTTGTCATGTCTGGCGCGGGGCGCTTGAACCCTTTCTGACGGTCAAAGAAGGTCGACAGATTCTACCGCGTCTGGACTTTGCCATCCGCCCGACGGTCAATCGTTACCTGAGATCTTTGGTTTTCATCGGGCACGATGAGGAGGGGGAAGCGGCGAGGGAAACCAGCAAGATGCGGGAGGCCGTTGCGACCATGGAGGCGCTCTTCAAACGCCGAAGCCTTCCCGACGGTGTCAGCCTGGACGAGCATCTGGCGGGACTCAGTCGCTATGTTTTCGAGAAGGTTAAGCTGGTCTTTACCGTGGTTCCCACCGAAACCGATCTGAACAAGCTGTTCGAGGTGATCAACAATCGTGGCGTGCAACTCCAGCACCACGAGATTCTCAAGGCTCGGATGTTGGACGCTCTATCAGACCAGGAGCGTCAGGCTTATGCCATTTTATGGGACAGTTGCGCCGACATGGGAGAGTTTGTGGAACGCGGATTGGCGGCCAACTCCCCGCTAAGCGCTAAGGATGTCGCGCAGCTCTGCGACGCGGATGCGATGGTTCGTGATGCCGAGCCCCTGGCTAAGGCTGTGGCGGTACTCAAACGGCTCAATGCCACCGTCCAAGATCAGGGTTCGGCCGATGCTCTCGGGCTGGATGAGATTTTGATTTCTCATGAAGAGTGTGGGGAATTAGATAATGAGGATAAGGGCGAGCCCCAGGAGGGAACGACATGGATGCGAAGCATCGTTGGCTTCCCAATGTTTTTGCAACATGCTCTTCGTATCTGGCTGATCCGCGAGGGCCGACCGGATCTTCCGCGCATCTTGGATCGGGAGCTCCTGCAGCTGTTTGAAACGCATTTTTTTTATAACGGGACGGACATCGAGCAGGCCGAACGCTGTCGTTCCTTCATCAAGTTGCTCTGGGAGCTGCGCTACCTTTTTGACAAGCATGTCATCAAGTGGGTCGACCGTGGTGATGAAGAGATCCACATGATCAGCCCGCTCAGTTTAAGCAAAAGCGACGGAGCGCTTAGTTTGAGCCGTGGTCGGGAAAGCGAGAAGCAACAAGGATTCGGCTTGCTCCAGAGCATGCTTTATCACTCGCAGGAAATTACGACCCACTACTGGATCACGCCCTTGCTGAACTTTATCCATAAAGGCCGGCAAGAAGCAGAGAATTATTATGAATACCTCCGACACCTCGATACCCACCTTCTTGGATCAACCATAGAGGGAAGTCTGATTGAGCGGACAAAAACATTTCTGGACAAGCCTTGGTCTCGCCATGACTTGAACCACGAGGAGGAGCTCAGGAAGGAACATGGCGTCGAATTTCGGCACTACTGGTTCTATAAGCTGGAATTTGTTCTTTGGTATCTGTATCGGAACGAAAATGCCGGATGGCGTGACTTTCGTTTCACAGCCAAGAATTCTGTTGAGCATATTTCTCCCCAAAATCCAGTAAAGCAGGACGATAACCGCGTGGAGAAAATGCTGCATCGTTTCGGCAATCTAGCGCTTGTCTCTCGAAGCTTGAATTCCGAATACAGTAACCTGCCTTTCAACGAAAAACGGCAAAGGTTCATTAACAACAACAAATCGACAGTGGATTCGCTGAAGATGAGCGTGATCTACAGGCACGAGACCTGGGGCGATACCTCCGCTCAAAAACACGAGAACGCTATGGTTTCAGCGTTTGACAAATACGCTGCAAGTTTGAAGTCAGGGGGTAACGCAGGTTGCCCCTAGTAGTGAGTTTAATTCTTGCCGTTAGCAGGCTACAGTTGAAACTGCTTGCGCCTCCAAAAAAGGAAGTAACTCATGACCATAACGGACTACCACGCCAAGTATTTCGCCTATGAGCTCACCAGGCAGCGCCGTGGTGGTGATGTTGGTCGTCTCACTCAGTCGTTGTTCGATGCTTCGGTAGATCTCAACCCTCACCAGATTGACGCTGCGTTATTCGCTCTACAGAACCCTCTGGTGAAAGGCGTGATTCTGGCGGATGAGGTGGGTTTGGGTAAAACCATCGAGGCAGCCCTGGTGCTGGCTCAGTACTGGGCAGAACGTAGACGGCGGTTGATCGTGGTATGCCCGGCTGCGCTGCGTAAGCAATGGGCGAACGAACTGGCAGAAAAGTTTCATTTGCCATCGCAGGTGTTGGATGCGCGAGCCTATAAAGAATTACGAAGACAAGGGACCGCAGATCCGTTCGACCAACCTGGCGTCAACGTTATTTCCTATAACTTTGCCGCCAAAATGTCGGATAAATTACGGCTTACTCCGTGGGATCTGGTTGTATTTGACGAGGCCCACAAACTCCGTAACGCCCACCGGGAAAGCCACCGCACCGGCCAGGCCATCAAGCAGTCGTTTGGTGCCTGCAACAAGTTGCTGCTGACCGCCACGCCCCTGCAAAACTCACTCATGGAGCTGTACGGCCTATCAACGGTTATCGACAGCCAGTTATTCGGTGATGCGCTCAGCTTCCGGCGCCAGTATCTCCGTGGTGGAGAAGATCTGGAGGGGCTGAAAGACCGACTTCAAGAGTTCACCAAGCGGACATTGCGCAAACAGGTTCTGGAATACATTCGGTATACGCAACGGCGTGCGATCACCATACCTTTTGCCCCGTCGGAAGATGAGCTGCGGCTCTACCATCTTGTGTCAGCCTATCTTCAGCGTGAAAACAGTTATGGCGTTCCGCTGCAACAGCGCCACCTGGTTACTTTGGTAGTCCGGAAGCTCCTTGCCTCTTCCACCAGCGCTATTATCAACACGCTGGAGACAATGATTGACCGGCTGAAACGGCTGGAGCAAGCGCAGGAAGATGAAGACAACTGGTTGGAAAAACTGATTGGGAGTGAAGATGTCGAAGACGAGCTCCTTGATGAAGCAGCCGATGAGGAGGGCGTATACGAGGCTGATGTTGAAGAGCAGAGTGAGCCCATACAGCTGGATCGTCTCCGTGGCGAAATTGCGGAGCTGGAGCAGTATTTAGATCTGGCTCACAAGATTACGGAAGACGCTAAATCAGCGGCCTTGCTGAATGCCCTTGAGCAAGGCTTCAGCCACATGACCGAAATGGGCGCTGAACGTAAAGCCGTGATCTTTACGGAAAGCCGGCGTACCCAGGAATACTTGCTGCAATTCCTGGAGCGCCATGGCTACCTTGGCAAGGTCGCAACGTTTAGCGGGACCAATAACTCAGCGACGACACAGGCAATTTATAAGCGTTGGTTAGCCCGGAATGAAGGCTCTGATCAAATCACCGGGAGTCCGGCGGTTGACCGTCGAACGGCGATTATTGATCACTTCCGGGATGACGCAGAAATACTGATCGCGACCGAGGCGGCGGCAGAGGGCGTAAACCTGCAGTTCTGCAGCCTGGTGGTGAATTACGATTTGCCTTGGAACCCTCAGCGTGTAGAGCAAAGGATCGGCCGCTGCCACCGTTACGGTCAAAAGTTCGATGTGGTTGTTATCAACTTTCTCAACCAGAAGAACGAAGCTGATCGGCGGGTACTTGAGCTGTTAAGCGATAAGTTCCATTTGTTTGATGGCCTGTTTGGTGCGTCGGATGAAGTGTTGGGCAGAATTGAATCTGGTGTCGATTTTGAGAAGCGCATTGCAGCTATCTATGACACGTGCCGCTCTCAGTCAGAGATAGAGCGGGCCTTTAATGAGCTTCAGAAAGAACTGGAAGAAAACATCAATCTGAGAATGCAGGAGACCCAGGAAAAGCTCCTGGAGCATTTTGATGCGCAAATCCACGACCTGCTCAAAATCCAGCGTGAGCGTGCTGAGCAACAGCTGGATCGGGTAAGTCGTTTATTTTGGCAACTGACCCGTCATCAACTGGCTCGGTTCGCCACTTTCGACGAAAAGCGTCTTGCCTTTGATCTGAAAGAAAGCCCCTTGGCCAAGGTGCCCTCAGGAGCTTATGAATTGATTCGCAAAGGCGAGAAGCCATCAGAGCATGCTCACCTCTACCGCTTGAGCCACCCGCTAGGTGAGTATGTTTTGGACACCGGGCGCAGACTGGAAACGCCGGTTACCGAAATGGTGTTCAACCTTTCCGGGCACGAAGCGAAGCTTTCCGCCCTCCAGAACCTGCCGGAAAAATCTGGGTGGCTAGAGCTTAATCTCCTGGAGTTGCAAAGTTTTCAGCAGGAAGAGCATCTGGTCTTTACCGCAATCACCGATGGTGGAACATTGCTGGATGAAGAGCAGTGCGAGCTCATCTTCCGGTTGCAAGGTGAGGCCTTATCCAGCAACTCGGATGGCCCTGAGGTTCAGCCCGATAGTCTTTTGACTGAAACCGTTACCCGACAGCTGGACGCTCGGCTCAGCCGGTTGTTGGATGAAAACAACCAATACTTTCAGCGAGAACGCTCAAAGCTTGAAGCCTGGGCGGATGATCAATTATTGAGCGCAGAACAAAAGCTAGAGGATACCCGGGCACGAATCAAAGAAGCCAAACGGCAGGCTAGAATGGCTGAGAGCGTTGAACAGCAGAAGCACGCCGAGGAGGAGCTGCAACGTTTGAGTCGGTTGCAGCGCAGGCAGCGACAGGAAATATTTGATGTTGAGGATGAAATTGAAGCCCGCCGAGATGCATTGATTGATGCCCTGGAAAGGCAAATGCATCAAAGCAGCAGCTCTCATCATCTGTTTCGCATTCGCTGGCGCCTGGAATAGAATCAAGGTCAAAACAAATTAGAGATTACCCCGGCATTTGTGGGAGAATTCCGCCCATTTTGATCTACCGGCAAGCCAGACTAGCTGGCCAGGTCGATTTGTCCGTACTGGACGTAGGTATCTGACGGGAAAGCTTAATCATGCCTAAGCTAGGTTATCTGAACCATCTCAAGCTGAGCGGTTTTCGTTCAATCAAGGAAATGGACCTGCCCCTTGGCCGGCTCAACGTCCTGATTGGGCCTAACGGCGCCGGGAAGTCCAACTTCATCAACTTCTTCCGCTTCATGAACAAGCTGCTCCAGAAAGATCTCCAGCTCTATGTGGCAGAGCAGGGTGGAGCTGATGCCGTTTTGCACTTTGGGCGGAAGCAAACGCCGGTACTCTCAGCCAATCTGAGATTTGATCCCAATTCCTACACTTGTGAACTGATGCCAACAAACGATGGTCGTCTGGTATTCCAGTCTGAAACCTGTCGTTTTGATGGCAACAAAATTGGGTATGGCGGCGGGCTTAAGCAAAAGAATTTGGCCGACCCTGGGGCAGCAGAATCAGGCCTGCCAAGGCCTAACACCGCGACCATTGCGGGCCACGTTGCTGGGTACATCGAAGATTGGAAGGTCTACCACTTCCACGACACCAGTAAAACTGCTGTTGTTAAGCAACCGTGCGAAGTTCAGGACAACGAACGCTTGAGAGAACAAGGTGAAAATCTCGCAGCGTTCCTGTTTGACGTTCAGGAACACCAACCAGAGTCATACCAGCGCATCGTTTCAACCATTCAGCGCGCGGCACCGTTTTTCCACGACTTCATCCTGGAGCCCGATCGTCACAACGACAGCAAAATCCGGCTCCGTTGGAAGCACAAGGGCAACGATGCTTATTTTGATGCCCATTCCTTGTCGGATGGGACTCTTCGCTTTATTTGCCTCGCAACACTGCTGCTTCAACCAAAGTTGCCGTCGGTGATCCTGTTGGATGAGCCGGAATTGGGCTTGCACCCGTACGCTATCCAGTTGCTGGGCTCCATGCTGCGGTCAGCCAGTGAGAACACGCAGATTATTGCGTCAACTCAGTCCGTAACGCTTGCCAACGAGTTTCAGCCAGAAAACGTGATTGTGGTAGAGCACAGGGACAACAACTCTCAGTTCCGGCGGCTTGACCCGAAAGCCTTTGAGTCCTGGTTGGAAGACTATCGCCTGGGCGACCTGTGGGAGAAAAACCTGCTTGGAGGCACGCCCCAATGATCAGGCTTGGAGTCAGTGTTGAGGGCGCAACGGAGCGGGAATTTGTCACCAGAGTTCTCGCTCCTTTTTTGAGCCAGCATGGCATCTTTGCCAGCCCGATAGACATGCGCGGGAAAGTGTCACTGGATCGCATCGGTAACGAGCTGAAACGGTTGATCCCGGCCTTCGATTACGTGACTACATTTTACGACTACTACGGCTTTCATAAACGCCCAGAGGGTGGCGTGGAAGCCGTTGAGCATGCCATTAAAGAGCTCCTGGAGCCGGGACAACGCCATCTGTTGCTGCCATACGTGCAGCTATACGAGTTCGAGGCTTTGGTGCTGGCTGCGCCAGACCAGGCAGAGAATACACTTGGCGTAAATGGCCTAGCCGAACAGCTGAGGCAAATCGTCACAACAGCAGGCGGCGCCGAAAATGTAAACGACGGCTATGAAACCTGCCCCTCCCGCCGAATTAAAGGCCTGGCTGCCGCCTACGACAAAAAGCTCCACGGCCCGGTAATACTTGAACAATCACTGGATGCCGTACGCAACCAGTGCCCCAGATTTAACGCTTGGGTTTCAAGCCTCCTCGAATTGGCCTGAATCTACCCCAACCTGCCAAGTTTGATCTTTTAACAGGGAATACCATGAGTAACGCGACACAGCAGTTCAAGGCCCAGCAACGTCGACAGAAATTTGCCGACCTTTTGCGCGAAATGTTCCAGCTGAATCAGCCAGAACTGGATTTCGGGCTCTATCGCATTATGCATGCCCGTAAAGACGACATTAATCGGTTTATTGATCAAGACCTGCCGAGAATCACTCAGGAAGCGTTCAGCCAATACGCTAGCCAAGATCAGGCACAGCTTGAAGCCGAGCTGGAAGAGCACATCAAGAGCGCGAAAGGCCTGGGGATGGACCCAGACGCGATTCCCAAGGTGCAGGAGCTCAAGCAGCAGTTGCAGGGTGGATTTGATCTCGCGCGGGAAGAGGGCGAAGTCTACGACGCATTGGTCACCTTCTTTAACCGTTACTACAACGAGGGCGACTTCCTGTCGCGCCGGGTATACAAAGACGGTACCTATGCGATTCCCTACCAGGGGGAAGAAGTGGTGCTGCACTGGGCCAACAAAGACCAGTACTACATTAAAAGCAGCGAAACCTTGCGGGATTACAGCTTCCGCCTGAACCCGGATGCCGGCCCCGGTGAAGATCCCATGCGGGTTCATTTCAAGCTGGTGGATGCGGAAGCCGGTGCAAAAGACAACAACAAAGAATCCGGTGATAGTCGTCGAGTTTTCGTGCTGGACGTAGAGAACCCGTTTGAGCTGATCACCGGTGAACCAACCGAGTACGGTGACCAGCACACCGAACTGCAATGTCGGTTCGTGTTTCGGCCGGCAACGGAAAGCGACTGGACAGAAGCCGAGAAGAAAAAGGCGACAGCTGCAGCCCAGAAGAAACCGCCGACACAAGATGCGCTCCGAGCGATTGCTGAAGAAAGGCTTTTGGGAGCGGCCTCGGATGTGCCGGAGTATTGGAAGAGTGCGCTGGCAAAGTCCTACCGTAAGGCTGATGGCAACCAAGCTGATTATTCAATGCTGGCTGGGCAACTGAATAACTACACCAAGAAGAATACGTTTGATTATTTCATCCACAAAGATCTCGCCGGATTTTTAACCCGGGAGCTGGATTTTTACATCAAGAATGAGCTCCTCGATTGGGAGGATATCGCCTCGTTAAAAAATGATACGGCAAGACTTGCCCCACTGCTCAGCAAGATTGAAGTGATTCGTTCGCTTGGAGAGAAGATCATCGCTTTCCTTGCGCAGTTGGAGAACTTTCAGAAGAAACTGTGGTTGAAAAAGAAGTTCGTAACCGAAACTAATTACTGTTTTACGCTAGATGTGCTGGCTGGCAATGACGGTCTTCTAGCAGAGATCTTTAGCAATAGTGATCAATTAAAAGAGTGGGAAGATCTCTATAAAATCGATTTGACCGATCTTCGGAAGTGTTTAGAAAAAGTAGGTTATTCAGGTGTTCTTGACAACCCGAAATACCGGTACCTTTTGGTCGATACTGCAAAATTTGATAAATCTTTTAAACAGGGTCTACTTGATTTTGTTGAGGGACTTGATGAGAAGTGTGATGGCGTTCTGATCAATGCAGAAAACTTCCAAGGGCTGTCTTTCTTGAAAGAGAGATATGCGTCAGAAGTCGGGTGCATTTATATAGATCCGCCATATAACACTGATGCCAGTGCCATAATGTATAAAAATGGATATAAATCATCAAGTTGGATTTCTTTGATGAATGACCGACTTCAGTTAGCAAGAGATTTGATGTGTCGTGATGGTGTTTTGGCGTCAGCTATAGATGATGAACAACAAAAGGAGCTCGCATTTCTATTAGAGTCGGTCTTCAGATCGGAGCTCCTGGGAGTGTTCTCTATCCGGTCCAACCCCTCAGGTCGACCGACCAAGACCGGATACTCTGTTTCGCATGAGTACAACCTTTTTGTGGGAAAGAGTGATGAGTCTAATATAAGTAGGCTGCCCCCGACCGACGCTCAGCTGTCTCGGTTCAGCGAGAAGGATGAATTTGGAATCTTCGAATGGAGAAATTTAAGAAGAGAAGGCTCGAACTCTGACCGAAGCGCAAGGCGCGCACTTTATTATCCAATCTATATCAGAGATGAAAAGGCTTATGTGCCAGAAATGTACTGGGAAGAGCAGGATAAGTCATGGGTCGTTACTGAAGATCCAAAGCCCACTGATTCAGTTGTTTGGCCGATTAACGACCAGGGGGATGAAAAAACGTGGAGATGGGAGAACTCGAAGGTCGCTTCATCACCAGGTCTAATTGGTATTCGAAAGGATCGATCAGGAAAAGACTATGTATATTACAAGAGGCGTCCAAATGATGACGGCGTAGTATCGGTCTCTTCTTGGTTTGACGCTAAGTATTCGGCAACTGAGCATGGTTCAGCGTTGATTAAGGATTTATTTGGAAATATGGCTTTTTCCTACCCGAAATCAATACATGCAGTTAAGGACACTGTTCATATTTCTGGTGGAAACAAAAAGGATGCTAAAGTTCTTGATTTCTTTGCCGGTTCAGGAACCACTGGCCATGCGGTCATTGATAAAAACAGAACCGATGGTGGAAATCGTAAATATATTTTGATCGAGATGGGAGAGCATTTCGATACTGTTATTATTCCTAGGCTGAAAAAGGTTTCGTATTCTGCCCGCTGGAAAGGTGGATTGCCTCAATTATCGGAAGATGGCACATTCGAATCCACATCACAGTTCTTCAAATATCTTCGACTTGAAAGCTACGAAGATTCTCTCAACAACTTGTCTCTAACCAAGTCGCCAAATCAACAAAAGATCTTTGGCGAGCTTTCAACGCCTCAGGTTCAAGCTGCCCGAGAAGCGTATTTTTTGAATTACATGCTTGAAGTCGAATCACGGGAATCTAACTCCCTTCTTAATGCTAGGAAGTTCTGGAATCCAGATCATTACGAGCTTAAAGTTTGCGCTTCTAATAGTGATCAAACTCGGTCTATAAATGTCGATTTGCTGGAAACCTTCAACTATCTCCTGGGCTTGGAAGTCGAACATATTGCCGCCCCCATTCACTTCGAGGCTGAGCTGAACCAAGGCGAATACGGCCGCTGGCAGGCGAAGGTTAAGCGCAGTGAAACCGGCAAGTGGTGGTTCCGAACCGTCTACGGCACGAATCGGACTGGGCAGCAGGTGCTGGTGGTATGGAGAAACCTGCCGTCGGTCATTGATGGAGAGGCCGATGGTATCCAGAAGGACAATGCTGTGCTGGATGCGGTACTGATCGAGAAGCTCTCTATTCGCCTGACCGAAAGCCAGGACGACGAGATCGACGTGCTGTACGTAAACGGTGACCACAACATCAGTATCCCCCGGTCCCGCAAGGGTGAACCCATGGAGCAGGCGCGTATCCAGCTGATCGAGGAAGCGTTCCATCGGCTGATGTTTGCTGACACCGAAGCGGTTCACTAAGGGGAATATCATGGCAGCACGGAAATCCGCCAAGGGCAGCAAACAGACGTTGCCCTTCCGCCATCACTTGGTGCTGAACCAGTGGTTGTTTTCTCTGTTCGGCTTCGATTCTCTCAGTGGCCAGTTTGATTTGGGAAACCGGGAAGCGCCAACGCTCGAGGCGTTCCGGGACCGTTTCCAGTTGATTGGCGAAACCAGCGGTCGTAATGCTGAGGGGGAGCACCTGCTGATTCAGAGAATCCGGGAGAATCTCAACGAAAATGCCAAGCTGAGCGATGAGCAACTCCTGGAGTACGACCGCCGGATAAAGCAGCTGACGGATACCATCAATAACGCTCGTATGACATCGGGTGAAGAGCCAATTGAGTGGAAGTACTTCCAGTACCTGACGCTGTTGTTCACTGAGATTTACCTCGACTATCTGTTCACTAAGCCGGATGAATTACTGGAGGCGCTCAATCATCAGATTGAGCGCTGGAATGAGCACTGGATTGTGGAGCAGGGCTTTAAGCATAAGGCACTGGAATTGCTGAACCCGGAAGACGATCTTTGGCCGCAACTCAATATGGTGGCCTATTGGAGCGCGACCGGGTCCGGCAAGACTCTGATCATGCATGCCAACATCCTGCAATATCGCTTCTACCTGCAGCGGTATGGTAAAGCCGGGGACATTAACAAGATTATTTTGCTGACCCCCAACGAGGGTCTTACGCAGCAGCACCTGCGTGATCTGGAGAAATCCGGAATCCGGGCCAGTGAGTTCTCTGCTCGTGGCGGTGATCTGTTTGCTCAGGATGTGATTGTTATCGACATCAACAAGCTCCGTGATAGCGAGAAGAAGAAAACGGTTGCTGTCGACTCTTTCGGCTCTCGCAACTTGTTGTTGGTGGACGAGGGTCATCGGGGAACAGCCAGTGGGGGTGGCAGCTGGTACGAATACCGGCAAAAATTGTGTTCGTTGGGTTTTTCCTTTGAATACTCCGCTACGTTTGCCCAGTCAGGCTCCAAACACGAGAACCTGCGCCAGACCTATACCAAGGCCATTCTGTTCGATTACTCCTACCGACATTTCTACGGGGATGGCTATGGTAAGCAATCCCAGATTCTGAACCTGCAGGCGAATCCCAATGCCCAGGATGAATTCCGATATCTGGTTGCATCGTTACTGAGCTACTACCAGCAATTGCGGTTGTTCGAAGAACACGGCGCAAGCTTCAAGCCCTTCAACCTGGAGAGGCCCCTGTGGGTGTTTGTCAGTTCCAAAGTGACGGCCGGGCTGTCCAGCGGTGAAGCTTCAGACACGGTTCAGGTGCTGGCGTTTATCGACCAGGTATTGCACAAGCAGGAGGAGACGGTTGCTGCCATTGATTACCTTCTGAAGCGCGGTATGGTTGCCAAGGGTGGTACCGATCTGTTGCATGGCCGATTCAATTACCTGAAAGAGCTTGGCGAAAGTGGGGATACGCTTTATCACGACCTGTTAGACCGGGTGTTCCACAGCAGTGGTGGTCGTCTCCACATCGAAAACATTACTGGCATTTCCGGCGAAATCGCGCTTCGAGCTGGCACTTCAGACACGCCTTTCGGTGTCATCAACGTGGGGGATGACTCAAAGCTGGTCAAACTCTGCGAGAAGCACGACCTGTTCACTCAGGATTCTCGTTTTAGCGAAAGCCTGTTCCATGGCATCAATACCGACGGTTCGCCGGTCAACCTACTGTTGGGCTCGAAGAAGTTCACCGAGGGTTGGAGCAGTTGGCGCGTTTCCAATATGACGTTGATGAACGTTGGCAGAAATGAGGGTGCCCAGATCATTCAGCTTTTCGGCCGTGGTGTGAGGTTGAAGGGATGGAAGACAACGCTGAAACGTTCTGCCGAGCTGGCAGCCGGATTGAAAGAGGCTGGCATAGAGCGGCCTGAGCACATCGGTGTCATGGAGACGTTGAATATTTTCGGGGTCAAGGCCGATTACATCGCGCAATTCAGAAAGGAGCTGCAAGAGGAAGAGATTCCGGTTAACGAAGGCCTGGAAGAATTCGTGCTTCCGCTGAAACCGATGAAGGATCTGCGCAAGGACCTCAATGTTGTTCGAGTAAAGGAAAGCATTGCCAATAAGGCCATTGGCGGTTCCGGTACGGCATTTCAGGAACTTGCCGAACAGGTAGTACTGAAGGCGCCAGGGGACCTGGAGCCGACTGAGATTGACTACTTTTGCAATCCGCCAAGGGTCAGTCTGGATTTCTATCCCCAGGTTGGACTGTTCGCAACCGACAAGAAGGGCGTTCAAAACACCGGTGCCAAAATCCAGCGTTTGAAGCCGACTCACATCGCGTTGCTGGATATGCAGCGCCTTTATTTCGAGCTGCTGGCATTCAAGCGGGACAAGCGTTGGTCGAACCTGACCATCACTCAGGATGTGGTGGAAAAGCTGCTCACAGACAACCGGTACGACTGGTACCGGCTTTATGCCCCTGATGAGGCCATGGAGCTGGGTCGGCTGGAGAAGATGACGCTGTGGCATGACATGGCGATCTCTCTGCTCAGAAAGTACTGTGAGCTGTTCTATGGCTTCCGTAGAAAGCAGTGGGAGGCGGACAAGCTTGAATACCGGCCTATTACTGAGAACCGGAAGTATTTGCCTGGTGTCAGCGAGGCGGCACCAGACGGCAGCTACACGATCACGCTGGACCGAGTACGGCATGACTCATTGATTAAGCAGCTGTCCAATCTCCGCGAAAGTATTGCTGAGGGGGATGTGGACTTCTGGAATCAGAAGGTTGCAGAAGGGCTGGAATTCATTTGGTGCGAACGACACTTCTATCAGCCTCTGCTGGCGTCGACCCAAGGCTTGGACTTCCAGGTAAGCCCGGTTTCACTGAACAAGGGTGAGGCTGATTTTGTGCGAGATGTACAGTCAGCCACAAAATCTGGTGCGTTTGAAGGCTACGAGGTCTACCTATTGCGGAACCAGACCGGGCAAGGTGCCGTAGGCGTGTTCGTCGACGGCGGCTTTTACCCGGACTTCATCTTGTGGCTAGTGAAAGGCCAGTCGCAAAAAGTCGTGTTCGTCGACCCGAAAGGCCTCCGCCATCACAAACCGGACGATTCCAAAGTTCGCTTCCATGAGACCATCAAAGATATCGAGCGAGACCTGCGCCAGCAGCAACCTGAGAACGCTGGAATCGAGCTACATGCCTTCCTGATCTCGGAAACCCACTCCTCCCAACTGGTAAGTCAGTGGAGGGATGCTGCGGGCCAGCCCGTGACACGGGAGCTTATGGAAAGCTGGAATATCCTCTTCCGGGAGGAAGATGACCGATATATTGAGAAGCTGGTTGAGAGCGTTTCTGCCGTTTAGAGGTGGAGTTAATTTGGGGTGTTGCCCGGGAATAGCGTTCAATTTCCGGGCTTTTTCCCTGAAAAGAAGTGAGAAAGTGACTGCTCAGCTTTTTCTTCTTCTGGATTTTACATCTTGAGGCGTAAGGAATTCGAAATTTCGAATGCAGTTATCTGTTAAATCGAAATCCGCCTCCATTTCTCTCGTCACTGTTTCGAGAGCGCCTGCTGAGTCTCCAAATTTTGTTGTTTGCGCTGGTGAGTCATATTTGTTGAAGTTTTTGAAATAGAATTCAAGAGCTTCCGGTTGTTGGCGTTTCAGTTTATCTATTAAGTCCCTTATAATGCTTTTCCTGCTTCGGGAAGGTGTTTCGATATTTTTTTGATCCCACAGGTAAAGCCCTACCGAGCGACGCACGTTACTCTGTCCTACGCTCCAGCGCTTATATATAAGTCCTTCACTTAATCTAAGGCGATCTATTGTGGATGATAGATTTCTCTTAGTTTCTTTGCTTGCCTTAGCCTTATTTTTATTAAAGCCGCCCAGATCTTCCGGTTCTGCGATTAGCGAAAGTCCGTTGTTATAGCTATTTAATTGATCGATCTGAAGTTTGATTGTGTCTAATAAGTTTCTGATGCTGCACTGCTTCCTACCTACATAGAAAGCTATATTGTGATTTTTGTGGTCACCGATAACTTGATTTTCAGAGAGTTTCCAGCAACC
The DNA here is from genome assembly GCF_041690455.1 of Marinobacter sp. Classification (GTDB taxonomy): domain Bacteria; phylum Pseudomonadota; class Gammaproteobacteria; order Pseudomonadales; family Oleiphilaceae; genus Marinobacter. Next base: position 70,925 of record NZ_JAWLHI010000003.1, on the reverse strand, counting down.
ACTGACCTTCTCTTTTATGTCTGATAGCTTGTCATTTTCATTGATGAATATGACAAGGTCCCATGATTTAGTTATTTTATTCTGGTGCTCTTTTTTTGATATTTGGATGCCTTGGAGATGACTTTGCTTTTTGGTAAAAGTAAAGGATGGAATTGGAGCGATATCTTTAATTTCTAGATTCTTTATAACGAAAGTTTCCATTAATGATTTCGAGCTAACTAGAGGCAGCCAAAGTTCAGTTATTAGGAAGCCGTATTTGTGAGTAAGATCATGCAGCTGAGATACGACTGCTATCTGATCTCGGGTGAGCTTGTTGATGAATGCGTTGTAGCGGGCAAGTTGGGCTTCAAAGCGAATGTCGATGAAGCCGTCTGCGAAGTGTCGCCTATGAAAAGCATATGTGATGCCAAAGCAAAACCTAAAGAATAGCACCGCTAATTTTTCACTAGTTGGACGGAGCGCCATAGTTTCCGCAGGTGCAAATTTTTCTAGTAGGAGATATGTGTCATCGATCAGCTGATTGCTTTTTCTTATGCAGAGACTTTTGTGTGCATCCGGGTGGTGCAATTGGATGTGTGCGTGGCGGCTAGAATATAAAAAAAGCCAGAGATCGCGGTGTCGTTGCTCGGCAAAACCTTCATCCAGCGTGTTCTGCAAATCGCTATAACTCATTGATGGCGATGTTCTTTCCATGATTTTGCAGCTATCTCCCATGGGGTTTTGATGTCTCGATTCGGATGATTCTGGTTCCATTGTAGCTGAACCCACATCGTACTTTGTACAGGAGGCTGCATGACCGCACCATCGCTAACTACCGCCGGATCTTTGAGGATTCTCAAAATCCATGAGGTTCTAGAAATGACGTCTCTTTCGCGAGCGACCCACTTCGCGAAATTGAATGTGAATTCCTCAAGCTACGACCCGGACTACCCAAAACCCATAAAACTAGGAGCGCGATCCGTTGGTTACGTTGAGCAGGAGGTCATTGAATGGCTGCAGGCAAGAATGGAGGCCCGGTCATGAATCTGCCAGTTACTCTTCCAGCACTGCCAGTAATGAACCAGCCGCTGCAGGCGCCCGGCTCATGCCCAATGACACACAACCTTGTGCACTCGTTGTGGAGGAAGACCCAGGCACCGGCTGACTTGATTTTGCTGTCAGCTTTGTCGACGTATTCCCTTCTTTTACAGGGGAGGATCGATGTTGAACGTCCAGGAGTGGGGGTGGGGCCGGTCTCACTGTTTGGATTAACGATTGCTGATTCCGGGGAAAGAAAGTCTACAGTTGCTCGTCTTTTGGAGAAGCCTGTTGTTGAGTTTCAGGCTAGCCAAAATGAGGAGTATGCAGAAAAAATGGCCACCTATGAAGCTGAGACCGAAGTTTTCCGGGACGCAGTAAAAGTCTTACGGAAGAAAATATCAGGCAGACTGAAAAAGGAACTAAGTGTCGAGGATTTGAAGCTTCAACTAGTGGAATTAAGGAAGCACGAACCGAAAAAGCCAAGAAAATTTCAGATGATTTTTGAGGATGTGACAACTGAAGCAATTGCTCTTGAGTTAAACCATGGATGCGGGAGCGCAGCTCTGGTATCCGATGAAGGCGCCACCATCTTGAATGGCAGGATTGTCCAAGATTTACCACGGCTTAACAAGCTTTGGTCGGCTGAGCCTTTCAACGTTACTCGGAAAAGTTCCGAGAGTTTCACCGTAAGTGATGCGCGCTTGACGGTCTCGTTAATGGCACAGCCAAGCGCCGTAGATAAGTTCATGAAGAATAGAGGAGATGAGTCACGGGGGATTGGTTTTTTAGCGCGCTTCTTGGTGTGTAATCCAAGTAGTTCGCAAGGTACCAGGTTGTTGAGGGGAGCACTTGGAGGAGATAGTGATGGTTATCAAAGCTACCTTCAGAGAGCTAGTGAAATACTCCGTGCGACAAAGGGTAATATTGAAAGCTCAAGGGATGATAAGAAGATACTTCGTTTTACTGAGGAAGCCAAGACTTACTGGGAGTCGCTGTATAACAAAATCGAGGAAAACTTACAAGTAAATGGGCGATTCCAGTATGCGAGGGACCATGGATCAAAACTCGCTGAAAATATAACCAGGATTGCCGCACTATTATCCTGCATTGAATATGGCGAGGAGCATGAGATATCAGTTGGGGTTCTTAAAGATGCAGAAATTATGGGCTTTTTCTTCTCTGACGTTTTTTTGCGGTGTTTTGAGTCTACTCCCGAATATGTGAAAGATCTGGCGGCGCTAAGAGATTATCTTCAAGGGGTACGAGATGATGGTCGTCGCTTTGTTAGGAAAAATAAAATTCGTCAGAGTGGACCTGCTCGAATGAGGAATAAGCTTGTTCTCGATAATAATTTGGATGAGTTGTCTCGGATTGGCGAGATCTCTGTTCTTATTACCCATAGTGGAATGATGGTTGTTGATTTATACCCGTCGCATCCTCGTGACGACTTTCAATGGAGTAATTTTTGTTTGGAAAATCGAATCCGGGTCCCTGTCAATGCCAACTTGTTGTAACGTCTAACTCTCTTTTTCGAGTGAAGCCCGATATTCCTGATATTTGTATCAGGAATATCAAGGTTTTTTGAGTCTTTGCGTAACACCAAAGGTTAATATTTAATAATTGTTGATTTTTCTATTTATCGTTGTGTCTTGCTGTGTTTGGCAGGGAGTTTGGGTCGTTACGAATAATCCTGCATGCGGTTAATAGTAATATTGTATTCTGATGCGTAAGGATTTATTTAGTGTTGGCTTATTAAGAATAGATGTGAAGGATGATTAGGGGTTGTTGATGATCAAACATTTAGAAACACAGAGGAAGAGGTTGGTGGAGAACCCAAACCTTAATCTTCACTATGATAATCGATATCTTGGCCTGCCGGTACAGACATCGGCAGGCCCTTTAGTAAAAGAATGGTTGGAAAGAATTAGATTGAGTATTATGGAGCAGCTGGCAAAACATAGCCGGGTTCTAGCCCTTAGAATTGATCTCAGGTTTCCAGCTAACTACTGGGGGTATGAGGAAGAGTTTCTTGGGAATGAATTTATAAAGGATTTTAGAGCCCATCTTAAGCGAAAACTTGACCGGCTTCCTCAGGATAGAAATCATGATTTAATGCTCTTGTGCGCTCGAGAGTATGATAAGCATGAGCGCAAACCACACTTTCATCTCCTTATTCTTTTAAATGGGAATGCTTTTCGGGGGACTGGAAAGTGGGATTTATCATGTGAAAATCTTTATACCCGCCTTCATGAGGCATGGGCTTATGCACTCGGCATGAGGGCGCCCGAAATTCAGGGCTTGATTCAGTTCGCCAATGGGAGTGCGCTTGAGAGCAGGGGGCAGAGCTACGTTCGTTATGGCTCCATGCTTCTGGAAAGAGGAGATGAGCAGATGTTCCAGAATCTATTTTGGGTAAGCTCTTACTTGGCGAAAGTGGCAACAAAAAACTTCCATGACGGTTATCGTTCTTTTGTATCTCCGCGTCTGAAGTTTGCCGACTGGTAACTTCAGGCTTCTGCGTAATCCTGTGTACAAGGCTTGGTGATCGTTCTATTTGGTCACCGAGTTTCTGCCCCTGGCCGTCTACAGGCATTTTTTTAAGGAGGCCGTGTGATCCAGTGGCCGGCCTCCTCAGCTTATCTCATGCCCTTTAGGCGCGCTCTAAGATCACACTTCTTGATGAAGGTGCATACATCGCACTGTCGGGCTTCTCAGCGCCTATCAGTTGCTCGCTCTCGTTAGCCGCCTCGAACCTGATGTGGTGGCAAACTCCTCCCGGCTCCAGCCTTTTAAGTTATCCTCCGCAATCCGCAACCACAGGGGCGATGCTTTGTTCAAGGTATGAGTGGTGGCTCTCCGGCCGTATCTGACCCATCAGGTAGGTCGTCAATGCATATTTTGTGGCACCACGTCACAGCGCACATCAAAACTATAGTGGGATTTTGAGTGGTATAGATTGACCTGAGATTGAGCGTGGGTACCGGTGAACCACGATTTAGTAGGCGCCTCGTTGTCGGTTTGGGCCAAAGTGGTCCAGATAGATTTATTGCAGTCTCGGGGCAAAGTATAACGTTAAGTGTAGCTATTTCGCGTTTCGGACAAAAAGTCTTTATAAAACAGTGTTAACACACTCATGCATCATCGGGGTGTGCTTGGAGAGATCGGTCTGGGCTACTGACATGGATGGGTCCGGTTGCCTTGCTTTTGGATGAAGGCGTGAATTGTAAGAAAATAACGGCGGCGATGAAATGAAGGGTTTGTATCCCTATTCAGGAAGGAGCGGATGATGGTGACGACTGATCAGGAGCTGGAGCAGGCCGGGGTTCGCCTGGGTAAACTGCTGCAGGAGCAGGGGCGTACCATTGCCACGGCAGAAAGCTGTACCGGTGGCTGGGTGGCCAAGGTGCTCACCGATCGCGCGGGTTCCTCCGCCTATGTGATGGCCGGGCTGGTAACCTACAGCAACAGTGCCAAGCAGGCCTTGCTCGGAGTGTCGGGGAAAACCCTGGAACAGCATGGTGCTGTCAGTGAGCCGGTTGTCCGCCAGATGGTGGCCGGCGCCGTTCAGGCTGCAGGAGTGGATGTGGCTGTAGCGATCAGCGGCGTCGCCGGTCCCGGCGGTGGCAGTCCCGACAAGCCGGTGGGGATGGTCTGGTTTGCCTGGGGCAGCGGCCTGGACCAGACCGAGGCTGTGGTCAAACACTTCGACGGTGACCGGGATGAGGTGCGCCGACAGTCGGTTTTGTTTGCATTGCAGGCAGTTACCGGCTTCCTTGAGGGGGCGTAACAATTTTCTTGATCAGGTTCACGGGATGAGGGGTTGGTCTCCCCGTTCGCTTGTGTTTTAATACTGTTCAAATATACAGGGAATCTGCTGGACGAGCACAGTGGTTTCCCTTCCGGATTCCGCTGCCAATACCTTGGAATGACCTGGCAGCCCAGTCGACAAGGGGTTTTGTACCGATGGAAGACAACCGCAAGAAAGCACTTAGCGCAGCACTGAGCCAGATTGAACGCCAGTTCGGCAAGGGCGCCGTCATGAAGATGGGGGATCAGCCCCGTGAAGCCATTCCTGCGGTATCCACCGGGTCCCTGGGACTGGACGTGGCTCTGGGTATCGGCGGTCTCCCCTATGGTCGAATCTGCGAGATCTACGGTCCGGAGAGTTCCGGTAAGACCACGCTCACCCTGCAGGTGATTGCTGAAGCCCAGAAGGCCGGCAAAACCTGTGCGTTTGTGGATGCCGAGCACGCCCTGGACCCGGTCTATGCCGAGAAGCTGGGTGTCAACGTCGACGACCTGCTGGTATCCCAGCCGGACACCGGGGAACAGGCCCTGGAAATCGCGGACATGCTGGTCCGCTCCAACGCCGTTGACGTCATCATCGTCGACTCCGTAGCCGCGCTGACGCCAAAAGCGGAGATTGAAGGGGAGATGGGCGACAGCCACGTCGGTCTGCAGGCGCGACTGATGTCCCAGGCGCTGCGTAAGCTGACCGGTAACGTCAAGCACGCCAACTGCCTGATGATCTTCATCAACCAGATCCGCATGAAGATCGGCGTCATGTTCGGTTCCCCGGAAACCACCACCGGCGGTAACGCCCTGAAATTCTATTCCTCCGTGCGCCTGGATATCCGCCGCATCGGCTCCGTGAAAGAGGGCGATGAGGTGGTCGGTAACGAGACCCGCGTCAAGGTGGTGAAGAACAAGGTATCGCCGCCGTTCAAACAGGCCGAGTTCCAGATCATGTATGGCAAGGGCATCTATCACATGGCCGAAGTGCTGGATATGGGCGTCAAGGAAGGCTTTGTGGATAAGTCCGGTGCCTGGTACTCCTACAATGGCGACAAGATCGGCCAGGGCAAGGCGAATGCCTGCAAGTTCCTGGAAGAGAACATGGATATCGCCAACGAGATCGAGGCCAAGGTCCGGGACAAGCTGATGCCCAAGCCGGAAAAGAAAGAAGCGGCCGCAGAAGCGCCGGCGGAAGCCAGCGGAGAATTGCTCTAAGGCTCCGTTTGTCGGGGGAGGATGTCATGAAGCGACTGCTTATTGTTGCCCACGCGCCTTCCCCGAATACCCTCCGTTTGCGGGACGCTGTCGAAGATGGCGCCCGCCACGAAGACATCGAGGCGGTCGAGGTGGTGGTCAAGGCACCGCTCGACGCCGGCCCCGATGACATCCTCGCCTGTGACGCCATCATCCTGGGTACCACCGAAAACCTGGGCTACATGAGTGGCGCCCTGAAAGACTTCTTTGATCGCAGTTACTATCCCTGTCTCGAAAAGACCCAGGGCTTACCTTTCGCCTATTACATCCGCGCCGGCCACGACGGCACCGGTACCAATCGCGCCATCGAGAGCATCACCACCGGCCTTCGCTGGAAACTGGTGCAGGATCCCCTGATCTGCCGCGGGGAATACCGGGATGAATTCGAGGAGCAGTGCCGAGAGCTGGGCATGTATGTGGCGGCCAGTCTGGATGCAGGGCTGATCTAGCCGGCGAGACGGTTGTAGAAACCCTCGATGCGGGACAGGGCATTGTCCATGGCCCGGGAATAGCCTTTCTTGTTGAGGCAATAACTGAACTGCACGCTGACTCGGTAACCGGCCTGGAACGGCTGGCAATCCACCACCCGTGCACCGACCCGCGACTCGCTGATGTATTTGCCCTGCAGGTCGAGAAACAGTCGCGCGCCCGGTGCCATCGGGCGAGGGCAAAGCACCGCCATGCCGTAGCGGTTGAGATCAAGACAGCTGACCGCGATGACATTCCTGCTTCGGCCAAAGAAGCTCCGCTCCTGCATGCGCACCCTCAGGCACGAAGCCGGATAGCGGTCCTTGATTCTGCGATCGGCGGAATCATTCGTCATAACTGGGCATCCATTGCGATTCTTGTCTTGTGTCGGCCTGAACCATGGCCGGGTGAAGAAGTTTAGTGCCGGGATCGGCGGCTGAAAAATGATCAGATGTGGTTTTGTGCGCTGGTTAACAAAAGCCGTCGAGGCCCGGGCCGCTAAAACTTTGGCCGAAACGCGACATGGCGGCCTGCAGAATCTACAATGGGCGGCCAAAGACTCGATGATAAATCATCAACGCATTCTGACTGTTACAGGAACACACATTGAAGTCATTGCCTCTGCATCAGCTGTACAAGGCCTGCGTACTTAAAGACCTGCCCTTCAAAACCACCCGGCAGCTGGAGCCCCTGGCGGAGATTGTCGGCCAGAACCGGGCCCAGGAAGCCGTCCGGTTCGCACTGGCAATGCCCCATGGCGGATACAACGTCTACGCGGTAGGGCGTAACGGGCTGGGTAAGCGCACCATGATGCTCCGCTATCTGGAACATCATGTGGATACCGAGCAGCAGAGCCATGACTGGTGCTATGTCGCCAATTTCGAAGAGCCGCGGGTGCCGAAACTGTTGCAGTTGCCGGGCGGCAAGGGTACCCAGCTCAAGCAGGACATGGAAAAACTGATGTCCCGTCTGGTCAAGGTCATTCCCCAGACCTTTGACAGTGACAGCTTTCTGGAACGCTCCGAACAGCTCAAGAATGAGTACGCGCAAAAGCAGGAAGAAGAACTCGAGAAAGTGGCCACCCAGGCCAAGCGGAAGAAGGTACGCCTGACGGTCTCGACGCCCGGGGGCTATCGTCTGGTGGCGATGAACGGTGAGGAGCCCCACACCGCGGAGACCTTCCAGGCGCTGACCCAGGAGCAGCGGGACAAGTTTGAGGATTCGATCAACAAGCTCGAGAAGAGGCTGCGCCAGGCCCTGCGCAAGATTGCCGACTGGGAGCAGGAGTACGCGGAGAAGCAGCAGGCGCTGAACCAGGAAACCCTGGAGGGTATTTCCGGTCACCAGATTGATGAGCTGATCGAGAAGTACAAGGATCTGTCCGATGTGGTCGGGTACCTGGAAGCGGTGCGTGCCGATCTGGTGGAAAACCTGGACATCTTCCTGGAGGACAACGACGAACAGGCGGCCATCGCCTATGCCTCCCTGGACAAAAAGATGCCTCGCCGTTACCTGATCAACCTGCTGGTGCACCAGAAAACCAACGAGGTGCCGGTGGTGGTCGAGGACAACCCCACCTATCACAACCTGTTCGGGTATGTGGAGAACGTCACCTACAAGGGCACCGTGTTTACCGACTTCTCCCTGATCCGGCCGGGCAGCCTGCATCGGGCCAACGGTGGCTACCTGCTGATGGACGCCATCAAGGTCCTCGAGCAACCATTTGTGTGGGACGGTCTGAAGCGTGCACTGCGTTCACGTTCCCTGCAGATCAACTCCCTCGAGCGCGAGATGACTCTGTCCGGGACCATTTCCATCGAGCCCGAGGCAGTGCCGCTGGACGTGAAGATTGTGCTGTTCGGGGATCGGGAAACCTGGTTGTTGCTGCAGGAGTATGATTCCGAGTTTGCCGAACTGTTCCGGGTGACGGCGGACTTCGAGAACGAGATGTACCGCACCGACGACAGTCAGTTGCTGTACGCGAAGTTCATTGCCAGCCTGGTGGTGGAGAAGCAGCTGCTGCACTGCTCCAACAAGGCGGTGGCCCGGATCATCGAGCACAGCGCCCGCATGGCGGAGCACCAGAACCGCCTGTCCCTGCACGCAGCCGACATCGCCAACCTCCTGCGCGAGTCGGATTTCTGGGCGCGCCAGGCCAAGGCAAGGCTGATCACCGAGGTTCACGTGGAGCGGGCCCTGGAAAGTGCCCGGTACCGAAGCAGCCGTATCCGGGATCAGTTCTACGATTCGATCCGCGATGGCTCCACCCTGGTCACCACCACGGGCACCTGCGTGGGCCAGGTCAACGCGTTGTCCGTACTGTCCACCGGTGGCTTCGAGTTTGGCCTTTCCAACAGGGTGACAGCGACCTGCTACTATGGAGATGGCGGGGTCATGGATATCGAGCGTGATGTGAAGCTCGGTGGCAACCTGCATTCCAAGGGCGTGATGATTCTCACCTCCTGGTTGTCCTCCCTGTTTGCCGTGGAGGATCCGATGCACCTTTCGGCCAGTCTCACCTTTGAACAGAACTATGGTGAGGTGGAGGGTGACAGCGCGTCGCTGGCGGAACTGTGTGCGCTGGTGTCATCGCTTTCCGGTGTGCCCCTGCGCCAGGACCTGGCCATTACCGGCTCGGTCAACCAGTTCGGCGAGGTACAGCCCATCGGTGGCGTGAACGAGAAGGTCGAAGGTTTCTTCGCCACCTGCCAGCTGAAAGGCGGGCTCACGGGGACTCAGGGCGTGGTCGTGCCCACCACCAACGTCCAGAACCTGATGCTTGACAGCGAAGTGGTCCAGGCCGTCCGGGAAGACAAATTTGCGGTCTACGCCGTATCCCACGTGGAGGAGGTCATCGCGTTGCTGCTGGGCCGCCCGGCGGGCAAGCCCGACAAGAAGGGCCGGTACCCGAAGCAGAGTGTTTTTGGCATTATCCAGCAACGGCTAGAAAAAATGCGTGAACACGAGCGCCAGGAACACGCGAAAGAAGAACATAAGGATCCGTCAATTCACTGACCGGAAACGACAAGAAAACGGACAGGAGAGAATACACCCATGACTGATATCCAGCAGACGGTATACGTGGTAGAGGATGACGAGGCGGTGCGGGATTCGCTGGAGCTACTGTTGAAATCCGACGGTAAGCCGGTGAAGACCTATGAGAGCGCCAATGCCTTTCTCAAGGATTATTCCGACAAGATGGCCGGCTGTATTGTGCTGGATATCCGGATGCCCGGCATGGATGGCATGGAACTCCAAAAGAAGCTGAACGAGAAGCACTCGATCCTGCCGATCATTTTTGTCACCGGTCACGGCGATGTTCCCATGGCGGTGGACGCCATGAAAGAGGGCGCAGTGGACTTCATCCAGAAGCCCTACCGCGAGGAAGCCCTGCTGGAGAAGATCGAAGCGGCCCTGGAGCAGGATCTCGACCAGCGCAAGACCCTGGACGAAAAGCAGGAGATCATCCGTCGCATCAAGAGCCTGACGCCGCGGGAGCACGAGATCATGGACCGGATGATCGCCGGCCAGGCGAACAAGGTGATCGCGATCGAGCTGGAGATCAGTCAGCGCACTGTAGAGATCCATCGTTCCCGGGTCATGCACAAAATGGGCACCCACTCCCTGGCCCATCTGGTTCGTATGGTCTTGTCCGTAAAGGACCTTATCGACTAAGGCGGGTGGCACCGGCATCATAGCCGGACGTTTCTAACCGGCCACGTTTGTATGACTGAAGCTGTCTGCGAGAACTCCGAGGTGACGGTTCTGCTGGTTGATGACAACCCGCAGAACCTGAAAGTCCTCTATGAAACCCTGAAAGACAAAGGCTACCGGCTGCTCATTGCCAACGAAGGCGAAAAAGCGCTGGACCTTGCCCACCGGCATCAGCCGGAAGTGATTCTGCTGGACATCATGATGCCTGAAATGGACGGTTACGAGGTGTGCCAGCGCCTCAAGGCCGATCTCCAGACGGCTGATTGTGCCGTGGTATTCCTGTCCGCACTCGATGACTTGCAGGCCAAGGTCAAGGGGTTCAATCTCGGCGGGGCCGATTACATCTCTAAGCCTTTCCAGTCCCAGGAAGTCATTGCCCGGGTCAAGACTCATGCCCGCGTCATCCGCCTCGAGCGGGAATTGCAGGCCCGCAACCGGGAACTTCAGGGTGACCAGGCCCGGATCCTCAATTCCATCAGCGAGGGTATTTACGGGCTCGACGAGAATGGCGTCATCGAGTTCGCCAACCCTGCTGCAGGCCAGATCGCTGGTGTTCCGGTTGAAGAGTTGATCGGCCGCAACTTTTTTGACACCCATTTTGCCACCGCGTCGGACAACCCGGACGGGCTGCCGGTTCAGGCGACCTGTCGCCAGGGGCAGGCCGAGGGCCAGCGCGATATTCGTATGTTGCGCATGGACGGTTCCGGCTTTCCGGCCGAGTACCGTGCCACGCCCAAACTGGATAACGACGAGCTCCACGGGGCGGTTGTTGTATTTCGTGACATTACCGCGGAACTCGAGAGCGAGCGGGAGCTTCAGGAGGCCCGGAAACTGGTCCAGGAACAGCGTGACCAGCTGGCCCATACCTCGCGCCTGACCACCATGGGTGAGATGGCCGCCGGCTTTGCCCACGAGGTCAATCAACCGCTGACGGCGATCACCAATTATGCCCGGGTCGCCAAGCGCATGATGGGCAAGGAATCCCCGGACCTTTCCCTGCTGCAGGAGACCCTCGACAAGATCGAGGCCCAGTCCCACCGGGCCAGCGAAATCATCCGCCGGATTCGTCGGTTCATGAAGAAGCCGGCGACCGGCAAGGAAGTGCTTTCTGTACCTGCCCTGCTGGAAGATACCCGTCAGTTTGCGGAAGTGGACATGCGCAACAACGAAGGCGGTATCCAGGTTACCGTTGACGAGGACCTGCCCGAAGTTCTGGCTGACCCGATCCAGGTGCAGCAGGTGGCTCTGAACCTGATCCGCAACGCCCTCGAGGCGACACGCTCGGCCGATTCATCGGTGCCCGTGGAGGTCAGTGCGCGTCTGGCCGGAAACAGCTGTGTGCGGGTCGAGGTGCGGGACCACGGCGTCGGCCTGCCGGAAGAGGCCGAGGAGAAGCTGTTCCATCCGTTCTACACCACCAAGGACGAGGGCATGGGGATCGGGCTGGCGACCTGTCGCTCGCTGATCCAGGCACAGGGTGGTGAAATCGGCTTCGAGCGCCCCGAGGATGGCGGCGCCCGTTTTTTCTTCACCTTGCCGGTTGCCGGTGCTGAAGGTGAGCCCTGCAAGGCATCGGAAGGCTAGAGCCAGTCAATGCGTCCGCTCAGGTGGGGCGCATCGCCCTTGCTGTTCAGTAGCTGGTAATCCCAGCCCTTTTCTCCCGCTTGCCAGTTCAGCTGCGCCGTTCCCGGCAGGAACAGGGGCTTCTTGAACTGGCAGCTGACCCTCAGTGCGCCGCCCTTCCAACCTTCCTGCTGCTCCAGCAACGCCAGTGCCCGGGCTTTGCTCCACATGCCATGGGCAATGGCTCTCTGGAACCCGAATGCCTTTGCGCTGAGCGCATGCATGTGTATCGGGTTACGGTCACCGGAAACCGAGCCGTACTGCCGGCCGATGGACTCCGGCGCCTGGATGCTCAGAGTGTTCGGATAGCGCTCCAGTTCCGGGCGCTCCGTTTTACCCGCTGGTTTGTCGTTCTTCCGGGCCTGGCGGAACAGGTTGGTGCTGGTCTCTTCCCAGGCCAGGACGCCGGCAGAGCGAGCCTCGGTGATGAGATCGAATTCGATCCCGCGGTCGGTGCGTTGTTTGTTGCCCAGGCGCACGGTAAGGTCCAGTGATTCGCCCTCGCCAATGGGGCGGTGCTGTGTAATGGTATTGCGCAGATGCACCAGACCCAGCAGCGGCAGGGGGAACTCCGGCTCGGTGAGCAGCTTCAAGTGTAGCGGAAACGCCAGGATATGCGGCCAGGTAATCGGGGCGTGGGTATGCTGGCCAAACCCGCAGATTTTCTTGTAGTCCCGCAGCCGTCTAGTCGCGGTGGACGCACCCAGAAGATGTGCTTCAAGTGCCGGAATTTCAGGGTCATCGCCGGCACTGGTCTTTTTAGGAAGCAGGGATTTTGCAAACATCGGTACCAGTGGTGGCGGTGTGTGGTGGTAAATCAATGGGTTTGGCATGGTGCAGGTCTCCTTGTGGCCTGATATGCTCTAATGTAAGACGATGGTCTTAGAGTCTGGCAAACCCGGCCAGAACAGGCATTGACTTGGCGAGCCCGGCCGGTTGTCCAGCCGGTCAAGGTAGTACCCATAAAGAATAAAAGCGGGATCATATGCAGGAACTTCGTGACGCGGGAGTAATGTTACGCCTGATTTACGAGGCAATGAAGAAAAAGGGTATCGATACCGATGCCATCTTCAGTCGCCTGGGCGTAGATGAAAGTTACGTATACACCGACCAGTTGCGCACGCCCCACAGTGCACAGCTGTACTTCTGGCAGGCCGTTGAAGACGTCTCGGGTGATCCGGATATCGGGTTGCATCTCGGGCCACTGCTGCCCGCCTACAAGGGCCAGGTACTCGAGTACCTGTTCCTCAGCAGTCCAACCTTCGGTGAGGGGCTGCGCCGGGCCCAGAACTATCAGCGTCTGCTGAGCGATGCGGCCAATACCGATTTCTTCATTGAGGGCGATGACGCCTGCATGGTGCTCGACGCCGCATCTGACGCGGTTCGCCGCCTGAAACACTTCAACGAGTGCTTTGTCCAGGGCCTGATCACCTTCTTCCGTTCCGTTACCGATGACAATTTCTATCCGTCGCGCATCGAGTTCGAGCATGAGCGGGAAGAAGGCCAGGAACACGCCCGGGAGGTTCTGGGCTGTGATGTGGTCTTCGGGGCCCCTGAGAACCGGCTGTACTTTCCGGCCAAGCTGCTGGCCCACGCCTCGCCCCATGCCGAGCCGGAATTGCTGGACCTCCATGAGCGGTTCGCCAGCGAGCAGGTTGCACGCCTGGAGAAGAAGGATATCGTGGGCCAGGTGGAACGGATTGTCGCCGAGCTGCTGGACAGTGGCGAGGTGACCCTTGATGCGGTGGCCGAACGCCTTGGTATCAAACCCCGGACCCTCAGGACCCGTTTGACCGAGGCCGAAACCAGTTTCAACCAGGTGCTGGCGGATTTCCGCTATCGCCTGGCCCGGCAATTGCTGGCCACCACGGACGAATCTATCGACGAGATCGTTTATCTGACCGGTTTCTCCGAACCCAGTACCTTCTATCGGGCCTTCAAACGCTGGTCCGGCATGACACCGATCGAGTACCGGAAGACCTCTCAGGGCAAGGACGCTCTGGTCGATGCTATGTAAGCAAACTTTTTCAGACTTTTTTCAGGAAAAACGTTGACATGGCTGGGGGCGTCTTTATAATGCGCCCTCGTTGTCACCGAGCAGTCACACAGAGGGCTGCAAGCCTTTCGAGGCGTAGGTGATAACCCGCGCGGAGCGGTAGTTCAGTTGGTTAGAATACCGGCCTGTCACGCCGGGGGTCGCGGGTTCGAGTCCCGTCCGCTCCGCCATTTTTTCCTCCTCCTTTGTTGTTCTCTTGGTCCATTCCGGATCCTGAAATATTACTGTCACATGAAGCGTTTACCTTGGCGATTAAAGTTCGCACGAGGGTCAAGTCATGTCTGACTACGAAGAAGAGTTGCTGGAAACCCGTCTGGATGAATTCGAGGATGATGGCGAGTTCATTGATGACGCCACCGAGCTCTAATCCCGTTTCCGGTTAATCCCCGTTATTTTTGTTTATCCGCATTTGCCGGCGATGCTCGCCGGGGCTGACCTCGAACCAGCGCTGGTAGGCTTTGTGAAAAGCCGGTGGGTTGGCAAACCCCAGCAACCAGGCAATTTCCGACAGGGAGCTGTTGGTTTCCTTCAGATAGTCCAGTGCCAGCTGTTGTCGGGTCTCGTCCAGTAGTAACCGGAAGTTGGTGCCCTCTGCCGCCAGTTGCCGTTGCAAGGTCCACGGCGAGGTGCCGAGTCGCGCGGCAACCGTCTCCAGACCCGGTGTTTCGCCACGGAACAGCGGTGTCATCAAGTGCCGCACCCGGTCCGAGGTGCTCCATCCCCGTTTGATCCTTTCCAGTTCACGTTCACACATCACGCAGAGTTGCTCGTGCATGGCCGGGTGCGCCTGGTTGCTCGGTTGATGCCAGGCACTGTCCTTGAGCGTCAGGCTGTTCTCTGCGGCGCCAAATTCCACCGGGCAACGGAACCAGCTTTCAAACAGCTCGTCCAGGCCAAGGGATGTGTACTCGATACGCACCTTCTCAAGCACGTCATAACGGCCGGTCAGGGTACGTGCCAGCTGGGTCCAGGCCGCAAGCACCGAGTCCACGACGAAGTAATTGAACCGGTTGTAGGGGCGGATCGAGTAGAAGCTGACTTCCCTCCTGTCGGGGTTGGCACCAGGATGCCCGCGGCTGTTCTGGCTGGTGAGCCTTGAATAGCGCACCAGCCTCATCAGTGCCTGCCCGATGGTCGGTGCGGTTTCCGCTGCCAGGCCAGCCAAGCCGGCGTCGATCGGGCGGGACAGAGCCCCCATTCGCAGTCCCAGTGCGCGGTTACCAGTCAGTCTGATGGCTGCCTCTCCCATTCGCATGAAACGGGGAATGCTGATCCGGGCTTCCGGGGAGGCCAGTGCGATGTTATCCAGGTTGAATTGTTGTGCCAGCGCCTCGTGATCTGCGCCTTCCTCCGCGGCAGCGCGCAGCAGCACCGAGACGTACAGGAGACTGATGTCGCCGAGGGCGTTGCGGTTTTCGGGCTTTGAGGGTGTTGTCACGGATCATTCCTGATTAGGTGTTGTTTCAGGATAACATAAAGTTATTTGAGGATATTGAGAGCGGTCAGCCGGATCGCTACTTTGTGCGTATAACGAAAGACGGCCGCAACGCTGGCCGCCACCACGAGGAGATCAATATGACCGCGACACCGGGCACGCAGAAATACCCGCACCTTCTGGAACCGCTGGACCTTGGCTTTACCCGTCTGCGGAACCGCACTCTGATGGGCTCCATGCACACTGGCCTGGAGGAAGCCAGGAACGGCTTTGACCGTCTGGCGGCTTTCTATGCCGATCGCGCCCGAGGTGGTGTTGGTCTGATTGTCACCGGTGGTATCGGCCCCAATGAAGAGGGCGCGGTCTTCCAGCACGCGGCCAAGATGAATACCGAGGAAGAGTCCGATCGCCACAAGGTGATCACCGAGGCGGTGCACGAGGCCGATGGCAAGATCTGCATGCAGATTCTCCATGCCGGCCGCTATGCCTATTCGCCGGCACTGGTGGCGCCGTCCCCGATCCAGGCACCGATTAACCCGTTCAAGCCCAAGGAGCTGGACGAGGAGGGCATTGAGAAGCAGATCAATGACTATGTGAACTGCGCGGCACTGGCCCAGCGGGCCGGGTACGACGGCGTCGAGATCATGGGCTCCGAGGGCTACTTCATCAACCAGTTCATCGTTACCCACACCAACCAGCGCACGGATCGTTGGGGTGGCAGCTACGAGAACCGGATTCGCCTGCCCATCGAGATTGTGCGCCGGGTGCGGGAGCGGGTTGGTGAGAACTTCATCATCATCTACCGGCTGTCCATGCTGGATCTGATCGAGGATGGCAGCACCTGGGAAGAGGTGGTTCACCTGGCCAAAGAGATCGAGAAGGCGGGTGCCACCATCATCAACACCGGCATCGGCTGGCACGAGGCCCGGGTGCCTACGATTGCCACCTCGGTCCCCCGTGGCGCCTTCACCAAGGTGACGGCCCGTCTGAAGGGTGAAGTGAGCATTCCGCTGGTGACCACCAACCGGATCAACATGCCGGAGGTGGCCGAGAAGGTCCTGGCCGAGGGGGATGCCGACATGGTTTCGATGGCCCGGCCATTCCTCGCGGACGCGGACCTGGTGCTGAAGGCAGCGGAAGACCGTGCCGACGAGATCAACACCTGCATCGGCTGCAACCAGGCGTGCCTGGACCATACCTTCAGCGGCAAGCTGACCTCCTGCCTGGTCAACCCCCGCGCCTGCCACGAAACCGAGCTGACCTGGGTGAAGACAACCAATCCGAAGTCCATCGCCGTGGTTGGTGCCGGCCCGGCCGGTCTGGCCTTTGCGACCGTGGCCGCCGAGCGTGGTCACAAGGTCACCCTGTTTGACGCTGGCAGTGAAGTGGGTGGTCAGTTCAATGTCGCCAAGAAAATCCCTGGCAAGGAGGAGTTCCATGAGACTCTCCGTTACTTCCGGGTGATGCTCGACAAACACGGCGTGGATGTCCGTCTGAACACCCGTGTCAGCGCCGACGACCTGAAAGCCGGAGGCTTCGATGAAGTGGTCCTGGCCACCGGTGTTGAGCCGCGAACTCCGGAGATCGAGGGTATCGACCATCCGAAGGTGATCGGTTACCTGGATGCGCTGCTCGAGCGCAAGCCGGTTGGCCGGAAGGTGGCGGTCATTGGTGCCGGCGGCATCGGTTTCGACGTCTCCGAGTTCATCGTGCACCAGGGGGCTTCTGCGTCCCTGGAGACCGGCGAGTTCATGAAGGAGTGGGGGGTCGATCTGAGTGTCGAGCATCGTGGTGGTATCCAGGGCGTGACACCGGAAGTGCCGGAGCCGGCGCGCGAGGTTTACCTGCTTCAGCGCAAGGCGTCCAAGGTGGGTAAGAACCTCGGCAAGACCACGGGGTGGATTCACCGGACGTCCCTGAAGAACCGTCACGTGCAGATGGTTCCGGGGGTTTCCTATCGCAAGATCGATGACGAAGGCCTGCACATCACCGTGACACCGAAAGGTGCCGAGAAAGGTGAGGACAAGGTACTGCCGGTAGATACGATCATCATCTGTGCCGGCCAGGAGCCGCTGCGGGAACTGCAGGCCGGCGTCGAGGCCGCCGGGCTCCCGGTTCACCTGATTGGCGGTGCCGATGTGGCGGCCGAGCTGGATGCCAAGCGGGCCATCAATCAGGGCAGTCGGCTGGCCGCGGAAATCTGATCACAAAACGTTGCAGTTTTTATCTGTCCATCGACATTTGTCTGGCTAGACTATTGGAAAGCCTACGGTTATCCGTAGGCTTTCTGGTATTGGTGCATGCCGCTGGACGAATTTTCCGATGGAACGCTCCGGGGAAGCGAAGCGTGTAAGTGTCCAATTTCTGAATCCTGGAGATGGAATGATGGTTTCTGCCGATCAGGCAACCGATGGCTACTCAGCCGTGTTTTTTATGGAGGAGGGGCGTATTGCCCGTCAGATGCGCGCTTCGGAGTTCGGCGCTTTCCTCGACGGTTATGTCGGTTTATCTGACCTGGCGGAAACGGACGTAAAGGCTGTCCTGATCGAGCTGGGGGGCGACCTGCTGGTGCGCTCCCTGGTGTTCTTCAGGATCTGGTTTGATGAAGAGGGCCGCGCTGACACAAGCTGGAACATTCCCATTGAGGCCTTGGCCAAAGACGGCGCCAAGGGGCCGGATATGGGCGCGGGTCCGATCCGCCTGGTGTGTCGCAGCCAGTGCCCGGATCCGAAGTTCGCCAAGGAACTCTGGGACCCGGATATGACGCCGGGCAACAACCATTTCCTCGCCATCCGCAAGGCGGTGGAAAGCAATACCCTGAGATTCCAGAAGATCGAACCCGTCGAGGAGGACATTCCCGTCCTCAACGCCAAGGAAGAGCCGGCGAAGAAGAAGGAGACGGAGAAGGAGGACGAGACACCGGCCTCGGAAGACCGGGCCCGCCTGGCGCAGCTGATCCGCGAACAGCGCTTGCGCATCAAGACCTTGCAGAGCGTGCACCGGGATTCCCTGGCGGATCTCCAGCGGGAGCACCGCAATGAAATGCAGTCCCTGCGCAGCGAAATGGCGGACCTGGAGCAGAAATACGAGCGCCAGCGGCTGACCAGTGAGCAGCTCAAGCAGCGACTCTCCGAGCGCAACGAACAATACCTGTCCATACAGGAGCAGATCGGGAGCGCCGACGAGGATAAAAAGCGGGACGACGCCAACGTCGGGGCCGAACTGGTTCTGCTCCGGGAGCAACTTGAGCGCAAGCAGCGTGAGCTGGAAATGCGTGACGAGAAAATTGTCTCCCTGGAGGAGGAGAATCACGAGTTGCGCCACCGGGAGCCGCCGGAGAACTCCATTCTTGACCATCTGCGCAAGCAGTCGGTCTTTCTCGTGGCCTACCATGCCGGTGTGGGTCACGTGACCCTGCCGTTCGAAGACATTGAGACCTACTTCACCAACCCCGTAGCCTATGCCGCCGAACGTTGTGGTATGAATGAGCCGGCCTACCGGGAATGGCTGGAGCACTATGAGAATCCGGTGTGCTGCCACAAGGACGGGGACGACAACCAGTGTGACGAACCCATCATGCGGGTGAGCCAGCCGGCGGAATTCCGTCCGGGTGTGGACGACCGCTGCGAGCAGCACCAGGCCTGATCCAAGCATCTTTTTTCAGAATCCAGCCGACTTTCGTTACACTGTACGCCATCGTTGCAGGGTAGCGGAGATGCTGTTCCCTGTTGCATCCCGGGATCACAGGAATTTTCATGGATCAGTTCAGGAATATCGGCGTAATCGGACGGATGGGCAGCGTCAAGGTGGTGGAGACGCTGAGGCAACTCAAACAGTATCTGCTTGCCCAGAACTACCAGGTCATTCTGGAAGAAGACACCGCGGGAATGATTCCCGGCCATGGCCTGCAGGTGGCCAGCAAGAAACTGCTGGGTGAAATCTGCGACCTGGTGATCGTCGTCGGCGGTGACGGCAGTTTGCTGGGGGCCGCCCGGGAGCTGGCAAAGTCGAAGATTCCCCTGCTTGGTGTGAACCGGGGGCGCCTCGGATTCCTCACCGACATTTCTCCTTCGGATCTTGAAGAGCGTCTCGGCAAGGTGCTGGAAGGGGAGTACATCGAGGAAACCCGCTTCCTGCTCGATGGCAATGTCGAGCGTAACGGTCAGCCGCTCGGTTTCGGCAGTGCCCTGAACGACGTGGTGCTGCATCCGGGCAAGTCCACCCGGATGATCGGCTTTGACCTGTTTATTGACGGCCACTTCGTTTACAGCCAGCGCTCCGACGGCCTGATTGTCTCCACGCCCACCGGTTCCACCGCCTATTCCCTGTCTGCCGGTGGTCCGATCATGCACCCGAAGCTCGACGCCATTGTGCTGGTGCCCATGTTTCCCCACACCCTGAGCAGCCGTCCCATCGTGGTGGACGGCAAGAGCGAGATCAAGCTGGTCATCGGGGATACCAACGAGACCTATCCGCAGGTCAGCTTTGATGGCCAGATGAATATCTCCTGTGCGCCCGGGGATATCATCCGGATCACCAAAAAGCCGTTCAAGATCCGGCTGATCCATCCGACGGACCATAACTTCTATGCCACCTGCCGTGACAAGCTTGGCTGGGCAAGTGAAATCGCAGCGAGTTGATCATGGCTGGTAAGAATTCTTCCGCAAATCGCGGTTTCGATATCATCGGCGACATCCACGGTTGCGCCCACACCCTGGAAAGGCTCCTGGACCGGATGGGGTACCGCAAGGTCAACGGGGTATACGAGCATTCCCGGCGCCAGGCCATTTTTATTGGCGACATCATTGACCGGGGTCCGCGTATCCGGGAAGCACTGCACCTGGTGCGGGACATGGTCGAGCACGGCTCGGCGCGGATTGTCATGGGCAACCACGAGTACAACGCCCTGGGTTACTGCACCCGTGCCCGCCCGGGCAGCGGCAAGACCTGGTTGCGGGAGCACAACCCACGTCACGATCGGCTGATCAAGGAAACCCTTGACCAGTTCGATGCCCATCCCCACGAGTGGAACGAGTTTCTTGAGTGGTTCTACACCATCCCCCTGTTCATCGAGGAAGAGGACTTCCGCGTGGTACACGCGTGCTGGGATGGTGACCTGATCGAGAAGTTCAAACGTGTGCAGGGGGGTGCCTGCATTGACGAGGATTTTCTCCATGCCTCGGCGGCCATCGAGTCCTTCGCCGGACAGGTGATGGATACGCTCCTTCGGGGCACGGACCTGCGTTTGCCGGAGGGTATTTCGATCACCGGAAAGGACGGCTATGTGCGAGAGTTCTTCCGGACCAAATTCTGGGCAGACCAGCCCCATACCTATGCCGATGTGGTGTTCCAGCCCGATCCGTTACCGCCAGAGGTGGCGAAACACGTGCTGACCGACGATGAGCGCAAACAGCTCATCTGTTATCCCCTGGACGCGCCACCAGTCTTTGTCGGCCATTACTGGATGGAAGGCCGGCCGGCACCGCTGAAGCCCAATGTGGCCTGCATCGATTACAGTGCGGTGAAGTACGGCAAGCTGGTGGCCTACCGGTTTGACGGCGAGCGGGCACTTTCCCGGGACAAGTTTGTCTGGGTAGATGTGGAGCGGCCGGAAGCTCCGGAGTACCCCACCAGCGAAGACAGTGTCGCGCGCTAGCGGTTTGTCTTCCGGTAAGCCAATAACCCTGATCATGAGGTGAGAATTGTATCGGGTAAAGCAGTTGGATACCTCGGTGAACCTTGCCGACTTCAGCCAATGGCTGAGGGGGCAGGGCGTGGGGCATCGTATAACGGAAGAAGGCGGGCAGCAGGTGCTCTGGCTGGAACATGAAGAGCACACCGAGCCGGTCCTGGCGGCCCTCGAACGCTACCTCGCGGAACCCGGGCTCAGGGAAGTGGTAGCCAGCCAGAACCGCTCGCCGGCCTTTGTCGGAGGGCGCTGGCAGCCGGCGCCCCGGCACGCGCCCATGGTCCTCGGACTGATTGTTTTTGCCGTGGTGATGGTCTGGCTGACGGGTATGGGCTCCAATGAGCTCTCTGCCGCCCTGATGGTGGTGGACCCCCGGAACTATGAGTGGACCACCTTTGATGGTCGCATCGATGCGCTTTCGGCCACGCTGGCCAGCGGCCAGGTCTGGCGTCTGATCACGCCGGATTTCCTGCATTTCAGCTGGACTCACATCATTTTCAATTCGGTGATGCTCTGGTTCCTTGGCAGCCAGGTTGAGTGGTTCGACGGCAAGGGCCGGCTGATTGCCCTGTTCCTGGTAACCAGCCTGTTGTCCAATGGTTTGCAGTACCTGGTGTCCGGGCCTTTGTTTGGTGGCCTGTCCGGCGTGGTGTACGGGATTCTCGGTTATTGCTGGCTGAGCCAGCAGCGAGCGCCCCGATTCCAGTTCCCGCCGGCACTGGTAACCTTTGCGGTGATCTGGATGGTTCTCGGTTTTACCCCATTGCCGGAAATGCTGGGGCTGGGCAGGATGGCAAACGAGGCTCACCTGGGTGGTTTTGTCGCCGGACTGCTCTGCGCGCTGGTTTTGCCCGTAAGGAAAGGGTGAGCGGGATAAAAAAAGCCCCGCCAAAGAGCGGGGCGTAAAGAGAGCTTTTAGCTCCTGATGAGAGAGACCAAATGATACGACCGTCGTCATTTGGTGAGGTAATGATAATTATTATCGTTTGCATCTGTCAAACGGTTGTGCCGATTTTTTTGTGAAGGTTTTTTCAGGAGAGCGAAATGACTTACGAAGAGCTGATCGAACGTCTGGATCCGGCGGTATACCGGAACCTTCGCCAGTCCATTGAGCTGGGCAAGTGGCCGGATGGTCGCAAGATGACAGCCGAACAGCGCGCTATCAGCCTCGAAGCGGTGATTTACTACGAGAACAAACACAACGTGCCCGAAGAAGAGCGGGTAGGTTACCTGGACCGTGGCAGCAAGGCAGGAACGGCCTGTGATCCTTCCGTCCAGCACACCACCAGCCAGAACCGGGATGTCGATCCGGACCAGTTCGTAGAGGTCAAGTCTTGAGCGAAGCCATTGATGTAACCGGCCGGTTGCGCAAGATGCCGGTGGAGGCCGGGCAGCCGGTTGCCTACACCATTGCCGTCGGTGATGCCCGGGTACCGTTGAACGATCTGATCGGTCACTCCATCCGGATCGATTTTGACGGGGTCATCCGCTGCATCCATTGCGACCGCAAGACCAAGAAGAGTTTCAGTCAGGGCTACTGCTATCCCTGTTTCCGCAAGCTGGCGGCCTGCGACAGCTGCATCATGAGCCCGGAAAAGTGCCACTATCACCTCGGCACCTGCCGTGAGCCGGAGTGGGGGGAGGCTCACTGCATGGTCGAGCACGTGGTGTACCTGGCCAATTCGTCCGGACTCAAGGTCGGCATCACCCGCGCTTCCCAGGTGCCGACCCGCTGGATTGATCAGGGGGCGGTGGAGGCCATTCCCATGGTCCGGGTCAGGACCCGTTACATCGCCGGGCTGGTGGAAGTGGCGTGCAAGAGCCATGTCACCGATCGCACCAACTGGCGCGCCATGCTCAAGGGTGATGTGCCCGAGCTGGACCTTGTGGCGGAACGCCAGAAAATGCTGGCGGCCATCGCCACCGATATCGCGGAACTGCGAGAGGTCCACGGTGACGACGCCATCCGGGAGGTGGATGAGTCCGGGCTCGGGCTCAGTTATCCGGTCGAAGTCTGGCCGTCAAAGATCAAAACCCATAATCTGGACAAGACACCGGAAGTGGAAGGGATTCTGGAAGGCATCAAGGGCCAGTACCTGATTCTCGACACCGGTGTGATCAATATCCGCAAGTTTACCGGGTATGAGGTCCGCTTCCGGGCGGACGCCAGCTGAACCAGAATTCCGTGGAGAATGTCATGCGTAGCAACCAGCCACAAACCATTTACCTGAGCGAATACCAAGTACCGGCGTATCTGGTTGATCATGTGGATCTGAGGTTTGAGCTTTTCGAGGAAGGCACCCGCGTGCACAGCACGTTATCGGTACGCCGCAACCCTGATTCCAGGGAGTCCGGTGCGCCGCTGGAACTGGATGGTGACAGTCTCAAGCTGGAATCCGTCGCCCTTGATGGCACCGTACTGTCGGCGGCCGATTACGAGGACCGGGGCGATCAGTTGGTGATCCCATCGGTGCCCGGGCAGTTCGAGCTTTCCGTGGTTACCTGGATCGAGCCCCAGAACAACACCCGCCTCGAAGGCCTGTACAAATCTTCCGGCATGTTCTGTACCCAGTGCGAGGCCGAGGGCTTCCGCTGCATTACCTTCTTCCCGGACCGTCCGGATGTCATGGCCTGTTTCAGAACCCGTATCGAGGCTGACAAAGCTTCCTATCCGGTGCTGCTGTCCAACGGTAACGACGTTGACCGGGGCGGGCTTGAGGGTGGTCGCCATTTTGTCACCTGGGAAGACCCGTTCCCGAAACCCTGTTACCTGTTTGCCCTCGTGGCCGGCGACTTGGTGGAGAAGCGGGATACCTTCCGCACCTGTTCCGGCCGCGACATCGACCTGCGCATGTACGTGGAACCACGCAATGCACAGAAGTGTGACCACGCCATGGACTCCCTGAAACGGTCCATGCGCTGGGATGAGGAAGTCTATGGCCGGGAATACGACCTGGACATCTTCATGATCGTGGCCGTCGATGATTTCAACATGGGCGCCATGGAGAACAAGGGCCTGAACATCTTCAACTCGTCCTGTGTGCTGGCCAGCCAGGATACCGCCACGGACGCCGCCTTCCAGCGTATCGAGGCGATCGTAGCCCACGAGTACTTCCACAACTGGTCCGGCAACCGGGTCACCTGCCGTGATTGGTTCCAGCTGAGCCTGAAGGAAGGTTTCACGGTGTTCCGGGATTCCCAGTTCTCTGCCGACATGGGCTCGCCGACGGTCAAACGGATCGAGGACGTGACCCTGCTGCGCACAGCCCAGTTTGCCGAGGACGCGGGCCCCATGGCCCACCCGGTGCGCCCGGCTTCCTACATGGAAATCTCCAACTTCTACACCCTGACCATCTACGAGAAGGGCGCTGAGTTGGTGCGCATGATTCACAACTTGCTCGGGCCGGAGATGTTCCGCAGGGGGAGCGACCTGTACTTCGAGCGTCATGACGGTCAGGCGGTGACCACCGATGATTTTGTCCGCGCCATGGAAGATGCTTCGGGGCGTGATCTGACCCAGTTCCGTCTCTGGTATGAGCAGGCGGGCACGCCCGTACTGAATGTCTCTGATGAGTTTGATGCGGAGCAGGGCGTTTATCGCCTGACCATCGAGCAGTACATCCCGGATACCACGGGCCAGAGCAACAAGAAACCGCAACACATCCCGTTTGCCCTGGGCCTGCTGGGCAGCCGGGGCGAGGCCCTGCCGCTCAGGCTTGAGGCGGGCGAGGACAACGCACCGGCCGAGCGGGTGCTGGAGTTGACCGAAGCGAGTCATACCTTCGAGTTCCACGGCATCAGTGAACGCCCGGTGCCCTCGCTCCTGCGCCACTTCTCCGCGCCGGTGCGGGTGAATTACCCGTGGTCGCGTGAGCAGTTGCTGTTCCTGATGAGTCACGACCCGGACGGATTCAATCGCTGGGATGCCGGCCAGAGGCTGGCGGTGGACGTGATCCAGTCCCTGGTGGGTGCGCCGAAAGATGCAGCCGTCGAGCCGCGCCTGGTGACGTCCTATCGTCACCTGATCTCCGACTCCTCCCTGGATCAGGCGCTGGTGGCCAAGATGCTGCAGCTGCCTTCCGAGGCGTACCTGATCGAGCTGGCGGACAATGCCGATGTCCCGGCCATCCACCGTGCCCGGGAGCGGGTGCTCAAGCATCTGGCCATCTCGCTGCGGGATGAACTGGTTGCCTGTTACCGCCGCAACCTCGAGTCCGGAGACTATGAGGTTACACCCGACGCGATTGCCCGCAGGAGTTTACGCAATACGGCCCTGGCATGGCTCCTGATGATCAATGATGAGGAAGGGCGTGAGCTCGCTCTCCGACAGTACCGTAGTGCCGATAACATGACGGATCGCATGGGCGCACTTCGGGCCCTGGTGAACTCCGATTACGGGGAAGACCGCAAACTGGCGCTGGAAGAGTTCTACCAGCAGTTCCGGGAGGACCCACAGGTCATCGAGCAGTGGTTCTCGGTCCAGGCTTCCAGTGACCGTGCCGGGCAGCTG
Source organism: Marinobacter sp. (assembly GCF_041690455.1). Classification (GTDB taxonomy): domain Bacteria; phylum Pseudomonadota; class Gammaproteobacteria; order Pseudomonadales; family Oleiphilaceae; genus Marinobacter. The sequence goes on along the minus strand of NZ_JAWLHI010000003.1, from coordinate 45,361 downwards.
CCCCGGATTCATGCCCTGCTGGAGCACCCGGCATTCGACTGGAAGAACCCCAACAAGGTGCGTTCGGTGGTGGGGGCTTTTGCCGGCCAGAACCTGGCGGCCTTCCACAATCCGGATGGCTCGGGCTATGACTTCCTGGCCGAGCAGGTGTGCCGTCTGGACGACAGCAATCCGCAGATTGCCGCCCGCCTGGTGACGCCCCTGACCCGCTGGCAGAAGTTCGCCCCGGAGTACAGTGAACAGATGAAAGCAGCGCTCGAACGCATCCGTGACAAGGATGGTCTGTCCCGGGATGTCTACGAGGTGGTACACAAGAGCCTGGCTGGCTGAGCCGCCAATGTCCGGCTGTGGCAACAGAGCCGCTGTCACAGCCGGATACAAAATCGCACTTTCGGTCGATAGACAATGTTGCCCGGTCCGTTAGTCTAATTGAAAGTCTCAAGCTCCATGAGACCACAACAAAAAAGCCCTTCAAGAGGCTTCCAGACGGATTTAAGGTTAGACCATGATGTATAACAAAAACACGCTGTTGAGTGGCCTGTTGGCCCTGTCTGTCTCGGCTGTACCCGCCTACGCTGCTGTCTCCCAGAGCGAGGCTGCCCGTCTTGGCAACGAACTGACTCCATTTGGCTCTCCGAAAGCCGGCAACGCTGCCGGAACCATCCCCGCTTGGGACGGCGGGCTGACCAAGCCGCCGGCCGGTTACCGGGAGAGTGGTCAGCACCATATCAACCCGTTCCCGGATGACGAGGTGCTGTTCACGATCACGGCCCAGAACATGGATCAGTACAACGAATACCTGACCGACGGCGTCAGGGCCATGTTCGATACCTATCCCACGACCTTCCAGATTCCGGTGTACCAGACCCGTCGCACCCATGCCGTGCCGGACTGGGTTGCCGAGAACACCCGGGATAACGCCACAAGTGCCGACATCGTGGGCGAGGGCGCCGGTATCGAGGGTGCCTACGGTGGCTATCCGTTCCCCATTCTGCATGGCAATGATGAAGAGAAGGCCTGGCAGGTCATCTGGAACCATCTGACCCGCTGGCGTGGCGTTTATGTGACCCGCCGCTCCAGTGAGGTGGCGGTCCAGCAGGATGGCGACTACTCGCTGGTGACATCCCAGCAGGAAGCTTTCTTCAACTACTACAACCCGGAAGGTGACGAGAGTACCTTGGACAACGTCATCTTCTACTACCTGTCATTCACCCAGTCTCCGCCCCGTCTGGCCGGTGGTGCGATCCTGATTCATGAAACCATGAACCAGATCATCAACCCCCGTAACGGTTGGGGTTATAACGCCGGCCAGCGCCGGGTCCGTCGTGCTCCGAACCTTGGCTATGATTCCCCGATCGCGGCTTCCGATAACCTCCGTACAGCGGACGACACCGACATCTTCAACGGTGCCCTGGACCGCTATAACTGGACATACCTGGGTAAGCGCGAGATCTACATTCCCTACAACAACTACCTGATCGGGGAAAAAGGCCTGTCCTATGACGATATCCTCGGTATCTCCCACATCAATCCCGAGTTGACCCGCTGGGAACTGCACCGGGTGCACGTGGTCGAGGCGATTCTGAAGCAGGGCGAGCGCCATATCTATGGCAAGCGCCGTTTCTATGTTGATGAGGACAGCTGGAACACCGTGCTGCTCGATCAGTATGACGGCCGGGGTGAGTTGTGGCGCGTCACCATGGGCCTGCCGAAGAATTATTATGAATTACCCGGTGTGTGGACGGTGCTGGACGTCTATCATGATCTTCAGGCCCGCCGTTATCACGTTCTCGGACTCGATACCGAAGAGCCCAATACCCGGGTATTCACCGATAAGGTTCCCAACAAGCGCTACTTCTCGCCGGCCTCACTGCGCCGCAGGAGTGTTCGCTGAGGCGCGAGGATCGCAACCCCGCCCAAAGGGATTGGCAATCAACATACCGGCAGTCGAGAGGCTGCCGGTATGTTTACAGTTAGAACCGGCATTACCGGACAGAGACACACAGTAAAAACAACCGATAGGCAAACCGAATGGCTACAAGCTTGATGCGTAAAACCCTGGGTGCAACCTGCCTTGGGCTTTCCATGGCCTGTGCATCTCCGGCTGTATTGGCAGTGGGGGATTTGCTTGAAACACCGGCCCGTCCCACGGAACTCGCCCCCGAAAGCCTGCTGAACGACGTTGCCGTTGCCGGCGACCGTCTTGTGGCGGCGGGCGAACGTGGGCACATCATCTACTCCGACGACGAGGGGCAAAGCTGGACCCAGGCCGAGGTGCCGGTGTCCGTTACCCTCACTGGCGTGGATTTTGGTACTGAAAGCCATGGCTGGGCCGTGGGCCACAGTGGCGCGGTGCTGCATTCGGGTGATGCTGGCGCAACCTGGGAGCTCCAGCTTGACGGTATTCGGGCAGCTGAGCTGGCCATCGCCAGCCAGGAAGATTCCATCGCCGAAATGGAAGAGCGCATCGAACAGGCGCCTGAAGAAGAAAAAGAAGACCTTGAGTGGGCGCTGGATGATCTTTTCTTCCGCCTCGAAAACATGCAGGCGGATCTGGATATCGGTCCGGTGAACCCGTTCCTGGATGTCTGGTTCGAGAACGACAGTCACGGCTTTGTGGTTGGTGCCTACGGCATGATCTACCGCACGACTGATGGCGGGGAAAGCTGGCAGGATTGGTCGCCGAAGCTGGACAACCCCCAGGGTTTTCACCTGAATGCCATCTCCAGCATCGCTGGCGGAGCCCTGTTTATCGTGGGTGAGGCGGGCCAGATCCATGTCTCCATTGACGGCGGCGAAACCTGGGAGCGCCGTGAGAGCCCCTACCCGGGGTCACTGTTCGGCGTGATTGGCACTGGCCGCGTCAACGAAGCCCTGGCTTTCGGCCTTCGCGGCACCCTGATGTATTCCGCGGATCTCGGCAAGTCCTGGTCAGTGGTCAATACCGGGTCCACCACTACGCTCAATGACGGTGCCGCCGAAGGCGACCGGATCATCCTGGTTGGTAATGGTGGTGTGGTGCTCACTAGTGGTAACGGAGGGGATACCTTCCGCGAATACCTGCGTGATGACCGTCAAGGGGTAATGGGTGTGGTGCCGGTTTCGGACACCAATCTGCTCCTGGTAGGCGAGGGTGGCGTCAAGCACGCCGATCCCCAAGGCAAAAACCTTCAATAACGCCCTGATGTGGCAACAACAGAACCGATAATAGAGGGGCTTTTGAATGTCCAACCCGAAGCATGACAAGGGCGAACATTACCTGACCACGCCAAAGGCGGAACCGTTCCTGGAACGTCTGATTTTCAACAATCGGGCGGTCATCCTGGTTCTGCTCACTATTCTGACCCTGTTCCTCGGCTACAACGCGGTCAAGATTCAGCCGGATGCCAGTTTCGAGCGGATGATTCCGCTGGAGCATCCGTACATTGTCAACATGCTCGAGCACAGGGACGACCTGGAAAACCTGGGTAACTTTGTGCGGATTGCCGTGGAATCCAAGGACGGCGATATCTTTTCGCAAGAGTACATGGAGACGCTGAAGCAGATTACCGATGAGGTGTTCTATCTCAGCGGCGTTGACCGTTCAGGCTTGAAGTCGTTGTGGACTTCCAATGTGCGCTGGGTGGAAGTAACCGAGCAGGGTTTCCAGGGCGGTACGGTTATTCCGGATGACTACGATGGTTCCCGGGAAAGTCTTGAGCAGTTGCGTCAGAACGTGCTGCGCTCCAATGAAGTTGGCCGTCTGATCTCGGATAACTTCAAATCAACGATTGTCTACGCACCACTGTACGAGAATGATCCGGAGACCGGTGAGCCGCTGGATTACGGAACCTTCTCCCGTCAGCTGGAAGAAAAGATCCGGGAGAAATACGAAGCCCAGAATCCCAATATCGACATCCACATTGTCGGCTTCGCGAAGAAGGTGGGGGACCTGATTGAGGGTATCGGCTCCATCGCCTGGTTTGCAGGTATCACCATTGTCCTGACCACGCTGCTGCTGTTCTGGTATTCCCGCAGTATTACCGGAACCCTGGTGCCGGTTTTCACTTCGATTATTGCGGTGTTCTGGCAGTTGGGCACCCTGCGCATGCTGGGCTACGGACTGGATCCGTACTCGGTTCTGGTACCCTTCCTGGTGTTTGCTATCGGAATCAGTCATGGCGTGCAGATCGTCAACGCCATGGCGGTGGAAGCGGCCAAGGGCTTTGATCCCATTACCGCCGCCCGTCTTGCATTCCGGGCGCTCTATATTCCGGGCATGCTGGCGTTGATTTCCGATGCTTTCGGCTTCCTGACCCTGTTCTTCATCGAGATCGATGTCATCCGGGATCTGGCGGTTGCCGCCGGTATTGGTGTCGCCTTTGTGATCATCACCAACCTGGTGCTGCACGTACTGATCATGTCCTACATCGGTATCTCCAAGGGTGGTGTGCGCCATGTTCAGAACCACGGTGAGAAGCAGGATCGCAAGTGGCGACTCCTGTCCAACTTCTCCCATCCGAGTGTCGCGCCCATCTCCCTGCTGATCGCGGTGATCGGCCTTGGTCTTGGCCTCTACTACAAGCAGGACCTGAAAGTAGGTGACCTGGACCAGGGCGCACCGGAACTGCGCAAGGACTCCCGCTACAATCAGGATAATGCCTACATCATCGACAATTACTCCACCAGCGCCGACGTCATGGTGGTGATGGTGAAAACGCCGGTTGAGCAGTGCACCCAGTACAGCGTACTGCGGGCCATGGACTCGCTGCAGTGGGAACTGGCGAACACGCCGGGCGTCCAGTCTACGGCTTCGCTGGCGGACGTCTCCAAGATTGTCACCAAGGCGCTGAACGAAGGTAACTGGAACTGGTATGCCATCTCCCGTAACCAGACCATCATCAATGCCTCCATCCGTAACGCGCCTTCCGGGCTGATCAACACCGATTGCAGCCTGACACCGCTGCTGGTGTTCCTGGAAGATCACAAGGCTGAGACCCTGCAGACTGCAGTGGAGGTGGTTGAAGAGTTCGCCCAGACAAACAGCAACGAGGAGCATACCTTCCTGCTGGCGGCCGGTAACGCCGGTGTCGAAGCGGCCACCAACGAGGTTATCTCCAAGGCCAAGGACATGATGCTGATCTTCGTCTATGGCGTGGTGAGCCTGCTGTGCTTCCTGACCTTCCGTTCCATCCGTGCGGTACTGTGTATCGTGATTCCGTTGGGCCTGACCTCGATCCTGTGTGAGGCGATCATGGCGGTCTCGGGTATCGGTATCAAGGTGGCGACCCTGCCGGTTATCGCGCTTGGTGTGGGCATCGGTGTGGACTATGGCATCTACATCTACAGCAAGCTTGAAAAGTACCTGCTTGAGGGCAAGACCCTGCAGGACGCCTACTTCGAAACCTTGCGCTCCACCGGCAAGGCTGTGGTCTTCACCGGTGTGACCCTCGGTATCGGTGTCGTGACCTGGATCTTCTCGCCCATCAAGTTCCAGGCCGATATGGGCTTCCTGTTGTTCTTCATGTTCCTCTGGAACATGATCGGCGCGATCTGGCTGCTGCCGGCACTGGCCCGCTTCCTGCTCCGTCCGGAGCGAATGCTTGAAAAGGCGAGGACAGCGAAATAAGCTTGCCCCCGACGTTCAGAAAAGCCCGCGCTGCGGGCTTTTTTGTTGTTGGCTCAACTGTTTAGAGAGCTAACTCTGACTTTATTTATGCCATAAAGTGGTCTATGTTCTAAGACGGACGCGAAATATGTCCGTATGAGAGACGGGCATTCTTTAATTACAACGAGCAGAAAAGGAACGACTCACATGACACTGAAACTGAAAGCTTCCGCTCTTGCTGTAGCCGCTGCGGTCAGCCTTGGTGCTGCATCCACTTCGGTATCTGCGCAGGAGCAGCGTTTCGTGACCATCGGTACCGGCGGTGTGACCGGTGTTTATTATCCCGCCGGCGGCGCAATTTGCCGTCTGGTCAACATGGACCGGAAAGAGCACGGTATCCGTTGCTCGGTCGAGAGTACCGGTGGCTCAGTCTACAACCTGAATGCCATCCGTCAGGGTGAGCTCGATCTGGCTGTGGCCCAGTCCGACTGGCAGTACCATGCCTACAACGGCACCAGCCAGTTTGAAGACGATGGCGCCAACAAGGAACTGCGCGCGGTTTTCTCCCTGCACCCTGAGCCGTTCACCGTGGTTGCCAGCAAGGCTTCCGGCATCAAGAACTTCGAAGACCTCGAAGGCAAGCGGGTTTCCGTGGGCAACCCGGGTTCCGGCCAGCGTGCCACTGCCGAGGTGCTGATGGATGAAATGGGCTGGACCATGGACAAGTTCTCCCTGGCCGCCGAGCTGAAGGCCGCCGAGCAGTCCCAGGCCCTGTGCGATGGGAACATTGATGCCTTCTTCTACACCGTCGGTCACCCGTCCGGCTCCATCAAGGAAGCGACCACTTCCTGTGACAGCGTAATCGTCAACGTGAACAACGATGCGACCAAAACCCTGATCGAGGAAAACCCGTACTACCGTAAAGCGGTTATTCCGGGTGGCATGTACCGGGGTAGCGACGAGGACGTCACCACCTTCGGTGTTGCGGCAACCTTCGTCTCCTCCACCGATGTGCCGGATGAGGTGGTTTACGAGGTCGTGAAAGCGGTCTTTGAGAACTTCGACAGCTTCAAGCGTCTGCACCCGGCCTTCGCCAACCTGCAGAAGGAAGAAATGGTGCAGGATGCCCTGAGTGCTCCGCTGCACCCGGGCGCTGCCAAGTACTACAAGGAAGCCGGTCTGATCGACTGATCCGGCGTTTCCTGAAAACCGGCCGCGGGCAGCCCCGCCCGCGGCCTTATCTGATCTTCCCGATTTCCCTCTGACAGGATCCGGCTATGACAAATAGCGACCCGAGAGCCGGGGATGCCATCGATAAGCAGAAAGTTGAGGAATTCCTCCAGACCGAATCGGGCGGAAGGGCTGCGACCGGTCCCGCCGCTGTCATTCTCTTTATCGTTCCTCTGCTCTGGTCTCTTTTCCAGCTTTGGATAGCGTCACCGCTTCCCTATATTTTCGAGATCGGCGTGTTCAATTCCACGGAAGCACGTTCGATTCACCTGGCGTTTGCCTCTTTTCTGGCGTTTGCCGCTTTCCCGATGATCCGGGGCAAGCACCAGAACCATGTGCCGGTCTATGACTGGATACTGGCACTGGCGGCTGCCTTTGCGGCCTCGTACCTTTACGTTTTCTATGACCAGCTGGCCACCCGGCCGGGGGCGCCGAACACCCAGGATATGGTTGTGGCCCTGGGCGGTCTCGTGCTGTTGCTCGAGGCGACTCGCCGCGCGCTGGGTCTTCCGCTGACAATTGTGGCTGGCGTGTTTATCATCTACTCCCTGGCCGGCCCGTACATGCCGGATGTGATTTCCCATAAGGGCGCCAGTCTGAGCAAGCTGGCCTCGCATCAGTGGCTTGGTACCGAGGGTGTGTTCGGTGTGGCACTGGGGGTTTCAACCAGCTTCGTGTTCCTGTTTGTCCTGTTCGGGGCCTTGCTTGAACGGGCCGGTGCCGGTAACTACTTCATCAAGGTCGCCTATGCGCTGCTAGGTCATATGCGTGGAGGTCCTGCGAAAGCAGCCGTGGTCTCCAGTGGCCTGAGTGGTGTGATTTCCGGCTCTTCGATTGCCAACGTGGTAACCACCGGTACTTTCACCATTCCGCTGATGAAGCGGGTGGGCTTCCCCGCTACCAAGGCGGGTGCGGTTGAGGTGGCTGCGTCCACCAACGGCCAGCTGACGCCCCCGATTATGGGTGCTGCAGCCTTTCTGATGGTGGAGTATGTGGGTATTTCATACCTGGAGGTCATCAAGCACGCGATCCTGCCGGCCATGATCTCCTACGTGGCGCTGATTTATATCGTCCACCTTGAGGCCTGCAAGTTGAATATGCATGGTATCGAACGGCTGGATCGGCCAACCCTGGGCCAGCGTATGCTGAACTGGGTTGTGATTCTGCTTGGCCTTTGCGTGCTGACCCTGGTGGTCTATTACGGCATCGGCTGGATGAAGAGCATCCTGGGTGAAGCTGCCATGTGGGTGCTCACACCTCTGTTGCTGCTGGCTTACATAGGACTGGTGGGGTACGCCAGCAAGTTTCCGGATCTCGAGGAAGACGATCCGGAGAAAGCGCTGGACGAACTGCCTCCGGTTGGTCCGACGGTCAAAACCGGTCTCTATTTCCTGTTGCCGGTGGTGGTACTGGTCTGGTGTCTGACAGTGGAGCGGTTCTCCCCCCAGTTGTCCGCCTTCTGGGCGACCGTGTTCATGATCTTTATCGTGATTACCCAGCGGCCGCTGAAAGCGTTCTTCCACAAACGTGGCAATTACATTGCGGGACTGAAGCAGGGCAGTGTTGATCTCGCCCATTCCCTCGTGACAGGTGCCCGGAACATGGTGGGCATCGGTGTCGCAACGGCTACCGCCGGTATCGTGGTGGGAACGGTAACACTGACCGGCATCGGCCTGGTAATGACCGAGTTTGTCGAATTCATCTCGGGCGGCAACCTGCTGCTGATGCTGATCTTCACGGCCATCATCAGTCTCATTCTCGGTATGGGCCTGCCGACCACGGCCAACTACATTGTGGTCTCAACCCTTATGGCGCCGGTTATCGTGACCCTTGGCGCCGAGAATGGCCTGCTGGTGCCGCTGATCGCGGTGCACCTGTTCGTGTTCTACTTCGGTATCCTGGCGGATGATACGCCGCCGGTTGGCCTTGCCGCCTACGCGGCCGCAGCCATATCCGGTGCCGATCCGATACGCACGGGTGTGCAGGGCTTCACCTATGACATCCGCACCGCGATCCTGCCGTTCATGTTCATCTTCAACACCCAGCTGTTGTTGATCGGGCTGACTGGCTGGGTAGACCTGCTCATCACCATCTTCAGTGCCGTGACTGCCATGCTGGTGTTCTCGGCAGCTACCCAGGGGTTCTGGTTCACCAAAACCCGGTGGTGGGAGACGGTTTGTCTGCTGTTGATCACCTTTACGCTGTTCCGGCCCGGGTTCTGGTGGGACAGGATCTACCCGCCCACTGAGGACCGGCCCGGATCAGAGATCTTCCAGTATGTCGAGGATGTTCCGGCGGATAAACCCATTGTTATCCAGGCTTCCGGTATGTCCATCGATGGCGACGAGGTGTCGAAATACCTGCGCTTGCCCTTGCCCGAGGCAGAGACACCGCAGCAGCGACTCGCTCAGGCCGGGCTGGAAGTCTCTCCCCAGGGCGAGCAGATGGTCGTGGACTTCGTGAATTTCGGAAGTATTGCGGAGCAGGCGGGCATCAGCTTCGGCTGGACCATCGACAAGGTTCAGGTCGAGAAGGATCGGCCGCCCAAGGAATTGATGTTCATTCCGGCACTTCTGTTGCTGGCGGCACTGGCCTTCGGCCAGCTCCGGAGAAAGGCCAGGGAAGAGGCGGCAACGGCTCCGGCCTGACCTGCTAACCGGTTTTTGATGAGTCCGTAGAAACCCGGCGTTAACCCGCCGGGTTTTTTTCTGGTAGACTCGCCGCAGATCCGGGCCGCGGTTTGTGTCGCGGTGTCCCGGCACCATGTGATCTTTGGTATAGATCACCGCTGAGTAAACAACAGGAGTATTCCATGCCCGTCATTACCCTGCCGGATGGCAGCCATCGCAGTTTTGCTGAACCCGTAAGCGTACACGACGTCGCCGCCGACATTGGCGCCGGCCTGGCCAAGGCCGCACTGGCCGGCAAGGTCGATGGCAAGCTGGTGGACACCAGCCACGTGATCGACCGTGATGCCGAACTGGCCATCGTTACCGATCGTGACGAGGATGGTGTCGACATCATTCGTCACTCCACAGCCCACCTGATGGCTATGGCCGTCCAGGAGCTGTTCCCCGGTGCCCAGGTAACCATTGGCCCGGTGATCGACAACGGCTTCTATTACGACTTCAAGTACGATCGCCCGTTCACCAATGAAGACCTGGCGCGGATCGAGAAGCGGATGGAAGAGCTGGCCAAGCAGGATATCCCGGTTTCCCGGTCTGTGATGTCCCGGGAGAACGCCATCAAGCTGTTCGAGGATATGGGTGAGGAATACAAGGTTCGTATCATCCAGGACATTCCCGGTGATGAGGATCTGTCGTTCTACCGCCAGGGCGATTTCATTGACCTATGCCGTGGTCCCCACGTGCCCAGCACCGGCAAACTCAAGGCCTTCAAGCTCACCAAGGTGGCCGGTGCCTACTGGCGTGGCGACACCAGCAATGAGCAGCTGCAGCGCGTGTACGGTACTGCCTGGGGCAACAAGAAAGACCTCAAGGCCTACCTGAACCGCCTGGAAGAGGCCGAAAAGCGGGACCACCGCAAGATTGGCAAGAAACTGAACCTGTTCCACATGCAGGAAGAAGCGCCGGGTATGGTGTTCTGGCACCCGGATGGCTGGTCCCTGTACCAGGAAATCGAGCAGTACATGCGGGCCAAACTGCACCGGCATGGCTACCAGGAAATCAAGACACCCCAGGTGGTGTCCCGTACCCTGTGGGAGAAGTCCGGGCATTGGGACAAGTTCAAGGACGACATGTTCACAACCGAGTCCGAGAAGCATGACTACGCCATCAAGCCCATGAACTGCCCCTGCCACGTGCAGGTGTTCAACCAGGGCCTGAAGAGCTACAAGGATCTGCCGCTGCGTCTGGCGGAGTTCGGCTCCTGTCACCGTAACGAGGCGTCGGGCGCACTGCACGGCTTGATGCGGGTGCGGGGCTTTACCCAGGATGATGCGCACATCTTCTGTGAAGAAGACGCCATCCAGGAAGAAGTGTCTGCATTCATCAAGCTGCTGCACGAAGTCTACGAGGACTTCGGGTTCACCGAGATTCTTTACAAGCTCTCCACCCGTCCGGAAAAGCGGGTTGGTTCCGACGAAGTCTGGGACAAGTCCGAAGCCGCACTGGAAGAAGCCCTGAACCGTGAAGGCGTGGATTGGGAGCTGCTGCCGGGTGAGGGCGCGTTCTACGGACCGAAGATAGAGTTCTCCCTGAAGGATTGCATCGGCCGGGTCTGGCAGTGCGGTACCATCCAGGTGGATTTCTCCATGCCGGGCCGTCTGGGCGCCCAGTATGTGGCCGACAACTCCGAGCGCAGGACCCCGGTCATGCTGCACCGGGCGGTGCTGGGTTCCTTCGAGCGTTTCATCGGTATCCTGATCGAGGAATACGAAGGTGCGTTCCCGGTCTGGCTGGCGCCAACCCAGGTGGCGGTGCTGAATATTACCGATAACCAGCGTGATTATTGTCAGAATCTGGCCAAAAAGTGGGATTCTTTGGGCTTTAGGGTTAATGCTGACTTGAGAAACGAGAAGATCGGCTTTAAAATCCGCGAGCATACTCTTAACAAGGTTCCCTATCTGGTTGTTGTCGGCGACAAAGAAATCGAGAACAACGCGGTTGCGGTGAGAACCCGCAAGGGCGAAGATCTGGGAACCATGTCGGTCGACGAATTCGAAGCGCTACTGGCCAAAGACGTCGAACGCAAAGGTAGAACCAAAACGGAGATCTGATTATTAAACAGCGAGCGAATCGGGGTGGGCGTACTCCAAAAGCGCCTATCAATGAAAATATTGACGCAACTGAAGTCCGCCTGATTGATGCCGAAGGCAATCAGGTAGGTATCGTTCCCATTGAGGATGCACTCAAGCAGGCAGAAGAAGCGTCTCTTGACCTGGTTCAGGTTACGGATTCCGATCCGATCGTCTGTAAGATAATGGACTACGGCAAGAAGATCTTCGAAGAGAAAAAGGCCAAGGCGGCTGCCAAGAAAAAGCAGAAGCAGACGCAGGTCAAGGAAGTCAAGTTCCGTCCAGGAACTGAAGAAGGGGATTATCAGGTCAAACTACGCAACCTGGTACGTTTCCTTGAAAACGGGGACCGCGGCAAAATCACTATCCGCTTCCGTGGCCGTGAGATGGCACACCAGGAAATTGGTATGAAGCTCATGAACCGCATCGAAGCAGATATTGAGGAGCTGGCCCAGGTAGAACAGCGGCCGAAAATGGAAGGCCGCCAGATGACCATGGTCGTGGCACCCCGCAAGAAGAAGTGAACCTGATCCAATGACGGGTCCCCCGCATCGGCGGGGGATTTGTCGTTCAGGGGCACATTTGTTTATCCAAAATAGAATGCGGAGTTTTAAAAAATGCCTAAGATGAAAACCAAAAGCGGAGCTACCAAGCGGTTCAAGAAAACCGCGACCGGCTTCAAGCACAAGCAGTCCTTCACCAGCCACATCCTGACCAAGAAGAGCCCGAAGCGTAAGCGTCAGCTGCGCGGTACCAAGCTCATCGCCAAGTCAGATGTAGCAGCTATCAAGCGCATGACCGCGTGCTGATCCAGCCGCGCGAATCATTCCTGAGAAAGTAAAGGTAGAAGGATTAAAGTATGGCTCGTGTAAAGCGTGGCGTGGTAGCACGTCGTCGTCACAAGAAGATCATGAAGCAGGCCAAGGGTTACTACGGTGCCCGTAGCCGTGTTTTCCGGGTTGCCAAGCAGGCAGTCATCAAGGCCCAGCAGTATGCCTACCGTGACCGTCGCAACCGCAAGCGTGCATTCCGCGCTCTGTGGATCTCCCGTATCAACGCCGGTGCCCGCGCAAACGGTCTGTCCTACAGCCGTCTGATCGCTGGCCTGAAGAAGGCGAATGTTGAAATCGATCGTAAGGTTCTGGCCGACCTGGCCATGAACGAGCAGCAGGCGTTTGCCGCTGTTGTTGAGAAAGCCAAAGCGTCCCTGTGATCGCTTAAGATCTCTCATCGATTGCTGATCGATCCGGCGTCTCATGGCATCATGATGGCGCCTTCTGAATAGGGGAAGGGCACGCTCTTCCCCTATTTTTGTTTTAACCTACCCCATTTCTGGTTTGGAGCAGGGTCAATGGAAAACCTGGAGCAACTGGTTCAGGACGGGCTGAGCGCTGTTGAGAGTGCGGACAGCCTGCAGGCACTTGATCAAATTCGTGTGGAATACCTCGGCAAGAAGGGTGTGATCACCCAGCAAGCCAAGACGCTGGGCAAGCTGTCACCCGAGGAGCGTCCTGCCGCCGGCCAGAAGATCAACGAAGCCAAGGGGCAGGTAGAGCAGGCAATCAACGCCCGCCGTACGGATCTGGAAAAGGCCGCCATTGAAGCGAAGCTCGCCAGTGAATCCATTGACGTCACTCTGCCGGGCCGTGGTCAGGACCTCGGTGGCCTGCATCCGGTGACCCGCACCCTGCAGCGTATCGAGGAAATTTTCTCCCGCGCCGGCTACAGCGTGGAGCAGGGCCCGGAAATCGAAGACGATTACCACAACTTCGAGGCCCTCAACATTCCCGGCCACCATCCGGCCCGTGCCATGCACGACACCTTCTATTTCAATCCCGGGACGCTGCTGCGCACCCACACCTCGCCGGTTCAGATCCGCACCATGGAAGCCGGTAAGCCGCCGTTCCGCATGATCTGCCCGGGCCGCGTTTATCGCTGTGACTCGGATATGACCCATACCCCGATGTTCCATCAGGTGGAAGGTCTGCTGGTGGAGAAGAATGTCAGCTTCGCCGACCTCAAAAGCACGGTGGAAGAGTTTCTGCGGGTGTTCTTCGAGCGGGACCTGGAAGTGCGTTTCCGTCCGTCCTACTTCCCGTTCACCGAGCCCTCCGCAGAAGTAGACATCGAGTGGGGCCGTGAGGCCGATGGCAGCATCAAGTGGCTGGAAGTGATGGGCTGCGGCATGGTGCACCCGAAAGTATTCGAATATTGCGGTATTGATGCCGAGGAGTACCGTGGCTTTGCCTTTGGTCTGGGCGTTGAGCGCCTGGCCATGCTGCGCTACGGCGTGAATGACCTGCGCATGTTCTTCGAGAACGATCTGCGCTTCCTGCGCCAGTTCCGGTAATCATCCGGCCAGTCTGCAGGCATTAACGGCAATCAAACCAACAGGCAAAACCGCATCAGGACAAGGCAAGAACCATGAAATTCAGTGAACAGTGGCTGCGCGAGTGGGTTAATCCGAACATTGGCTCCCAGGAATTGATGGACCAGATCACCATGGCCGGACTGGAAGTGGACGGCTTTGAGCCGGTCGCCGGTGAATTCACCGGTGTGGTGGTTGGCGAAGTCCAATCCGTCGAACCGCACCCGGATGCGGACAAACTCCGGGTCTGCCAGGTGAGCGATGGTGAACAGACGGTCCAGGTGGTCTGTGGTGCGCCCAATGTGCGCCCCGGCCTGAAGGTTCCCTTTGCCGTGGTTGGTGCGGTGTTGCCGGGCAGCTTCAAGATCAAGAAGGCCAAGCTGCGTGGCCAGCCCTCCGAGGGGATGCTGTGTTCCGAGTCCGAACTGGCGCTGTCGGATAATCACGAAGGCTTGATGGAACTGCCCGGGGATGCACCGGTTGGCCAGGATATGGCCGATTATCTCAAGCTCAATGACATCACCATCGATGTGGATCTGACGCCGAACCGCAGCGATTGCCTCTCCATCAAGGGCATCGCCCGGGAAGTGGGTGTGCTCAACAGCCTGGTGGTCACCGAGCCCGCGATCGAGCCGGTGGAGGCGGTGCACTCTGAGGTGCCTGATATCCGTGTCGAAGCCCCGGCAGGTTGCCCCCGTTACCTTGGTCGTGTCCTGCGCAACGTGAATCTTAAAGCGGAAACACCGCTGTGGATGCAGGAAAAGCTGCGTCGCTCCGGTATCCGTTCCATCGATGCCGCGGTGGATGTAACCAATTACGTGATGCTGGAATTCGGCCAGCCCATGCACGCATTCGACCGTGACGAGATCAGCGGTGGCATCGTTGTGCGTATGGCCAGGCCCGCCGAGAAACTGGTGCTGCTGGACGGCCAGGAAGTGGAACTGACTGAAGACACCCTGGTGATCGCCGACCACGAAAAACCCATCGCCATTGCCGGTGTGATGGGTGGTGAGCATTCCGGTGTCAGTGAAAAGACCCGCGATCTGGTGCTGGAATCCGCCTACTTTGACCCCATCAGCCTGGCTGGCAAGGCCCGGCATTACGGCCTGCACACCGATGCATCCCACCGTTTCGAGCGCGGTGTCGACTACAAGCTGGCCCGTGACGCCATGGAGCGTGCCACCGAGCTGCTCATGGATATCGTTGGCGGCGAACCCGGTGAAATCGTGGAAGTGGCCAGCGACGAGCACCTGCCGGCTGACCGAACCATTGACCTTCGGGAGCAACGCCTGGCCGATGTTCTCGGCATGGCGATCGATCGCACCACCGTTGAAGAGATACTCACCCGGCTGGGGCTCCATATCGACAAGCTGCTCAAGGATGGCTGGCGCGTGAGTGTGCCCAGCTTCCGTCCGGACATCACCATCGAGGAAGACCTGATCGAGGAAGTCGGCAGGATCTTTGGCTACAACAACCTTCCGGTGACCGAACCCACCGGTTCCCTCGGTCTGGTTGCCCGGGAAGAGGCAAAACGCCCGGTGTCCTCTATTCGCAATTATTTCGTGTCTCAGGGCTACCAGGAAGCGGTTACCTACAGCTTCGTGGATCCGAAAGTGCAGAAGCTCGTTGATCCGGAGCGCGAGGGCATTGCCCTGGCGAACCCGATCTCGGCGGACCTGTCGGTCATGCGTACCACCCTCTGGAGTGGTCTGCTCAAGACGGTTGCCTATAACCAGAACCGTCAGCAGCCGCGTATCCGGCTGTTCGAGACCGGCCTGCGCTTCGAGCAGGACGGTGAGCGCATCGATCAGCAGCCCATGCTGGCCGGTGTGGTTGTCGGTGGTCAGTATCCGGAAAACTGGGCAAACGGTCGCAGAACCGCCGATTTCTTTGATGTAAAAGGGGAACTGGAAGGCCTGTTCCGGCTGCTGGGCATCGAGGTCCAGTTCGTGGCCAGCCAGCACCCGGCGCTGCATCCGGGGCAGACCGCCGAATTGATGCGCGATGGTGAACATGTAGGCTGGTTGGGCACGTTGCATCCACAAGTTCAGAAAAATCTGGAACTTAATGGCACGATCCTGATGTTTGAGCTATTCTTGAATTCGATCGTCACCGGATATGTGCCTAATTTCAAAGAAATTTCAAAATTCCCGGAAGTTCGCAGGGATTTGGCTATCATTATCGGGAGCGATGTAGCGTTCGCCGATGTGGAGCGTGTAGCCAGGAAGCATGCCGGTGAGCGTCTGACAGCGCTGCGTGCGTTCGATGTCTATGAAGGCGAGAGCCTGGGTGAGGGGAACCGGAGCCTGGCCCTGAGCCTGTTCTGGCAGCATCCCGAACGCACCTTGAATGAAGACGAAGTGCATTCGCTCTTCAATGGTGTCATTGATGCCTTGAAAGAAGAGTTGGGGGCAACACTGAGGAGTTAACAGATGGCGGCTTTGACGAAAGCGGAAATGGCGGAGCGCTTGTACGAGGAATTGGGCCTGAACAAGCGGGAAGCCAAGGAAATGGTGGAAGCTTTCTTCGATGAAATCAGAGGCGCACTCAGCCATAACGAACAGGTGAAGTTATCCGGTTTCGGCAACTTCGACCTTCGGGACAAAAAACAGCGGCCGGGACGGAATCCGAAAACTGGTGAAGAGATCCCGATCAGTGCACGGCGTGTTGTTACGTTTCGACCCGGACAAAAACTAAAACAGAAAGTGGAAGCGTATGCTGGAACCCAGTCATAACAACGAACTCCCGGCGATCCCCGGGAAGCGTTACTTCACCATTGGTGAGGTGGCGGATCTTTGTGACGTCAAAGCCCATGTGCTGCGCTACTGGGAACAGGAGTTTCCACAGCTGTCGCCGGTCAAGCGCCGGGGCAATCGTCGTTACTACCAGCGGGCGGATGTTATTACCATCCGCCAGATTCGCAGCCTGCTCTATGATCAGGGCTACACCATCGGTGGCGCCAAGCAGAAGCTGAGCAGTCACGAGATAAAGGAAGATACCTCCCAGTACAAACAGCTCATCCGTCAGATGATTGTTGAGCTCGAAGAGGTTCTTGAGGTGCTCAACACGCCGGTCAAATAAACCGGGTGTGAGAACAGCAAGCCGGGGCGGCCCTCAGGACCGCCCCGGCTTTTTTGTGGCTGTTACTTTTTCTTGCAGGTCTTGATGCCCAGGATGCTGTAGGCGGGGCACTTACCCATCAGGGCAGTCGCCAGCGGCACAATGCCAATCCATCCCCAAGCTGTCTGGGGGCCAACGAACACCAGGGCAATCAGAACCACGCCAACGATGGCGCGGATGATGCGGTCAGCAGAACCCATGTTTACAGTCATCATTCAGTCTCCTTTGCTGATATGAGCTTATGACTTAACTTTAGGCCATACTTCCCGATAGTTCAGTGACAAAGTCACACTCGATCAGCCAATGTAACGGATAAGGACGTTATTCCATGCCCCACCACAGCATCCTCGACATTCTTCCGGAGCAGCTTCGCAAAGAGGCGATGGAGAAGATCCAGGTCATGCGGTTTCCGGCAGGCCAGGTACTGTTCAGTGCCGGGGAACACTGTCAGGGCCTGCCGCTGGTGCTTCAGGGCAGTGTGAAGGTGCAGATGACCGGAGTTTCCGGTCACAGCATCGTGCTGTACCGGATGGGCAAGGACGATATCTGCACGCTTTCCATCGGCTGCCTGATGACCGGGCGGGGTTACCGGGCGGAAGCCGTTGTCGAGGAAGAGGGTGAGGCGGCGATAATCCCGCGGGGTGTGTTTGACCGGCTGATGGACCAGTCGCCGGCATTCCGTCTCGGGATCATGGAATCCTACGGGCGTCGTCTTGACGATCTCATGCTGCTGGTCGAAGAGGTAGCCTTCCACCGTATGGATGAACGTCTCGAAGAGTGGCTGCAGGCCCGGGCCAGTCGCGGCGTGATTGCGATCACTCATCAGGAACTGGCGGTTGAGCTTGGAACCGCGCGGGAAGTGGTTAGTCGGTTGCTCAAGGAATTAGAGCGACAGAAGATGGTCAGGCTGTCCCGCGGGAAGATCGAGCTGACTGGATTGCTGGACTCTTCGGTACTGGCCGGGGCCTGATCCGAAAAAAAACAAAGCCCGGACCTTTCGGCCCGGGCTTTGTCAGGGAATTCTGGTCGGGACGGCAGGATTTGAACCTGCGACCCTCTGCACCCCATGCAGATGCGCTACCAAGCTGCGCTACGCCCCGTTTACTGCTAGCCGTGAGAAAAGAGGTTTGTCTCAGTGGCTTAGCGGGAGCGAAGTCTACACCAGCCCATCAGAAAAATAAACAGGCTTTCGGCAAATTGCCCCCGAAAATTCACCTCAGCTTGGTCTCCCGGAGTTTCATGATGAAGTGGGGCGGTTCGAAGGTGTTGGCACGGGCCTCCGGCCAGTATTTGTCGAAGACCGTCAGGCCGGTTTTCTCGCCGGTCAGCAGGGCGCCAGGTTCCAGGAAATGGTAGAGGTCCAGGTAGGAGTGCACTTCGGTCTTGGAGGTCCGGCGAATGACATGCTCTGGACCCAGCTCAGACGGATGGCGCAGGCCGGCGGCTTCCAACAGGTTCTGGAGGGCGTCCAGGGTGTTCTTGTGGAAGTTGTACACCCGCTGGCTCTTGTGACGAACGTCGAGCTTGTTGCTCCTTCGCGGGTCCTGGGTGGCGATGC
This sequence comes from Marinobacter sp., assembly GCF_041690455.1. GTDB lineage: Bacteria > Pseudomonadota > Gammaproteobacteria > Pseudomonadales > Oleiphilaceae > Marinobacter. Next base: position 26,742 of record NZ_JAWLHI010000003.1, on the reverse strand, counting down.
CGCTCGGACAGCGGCCGGTGTGGCAATTGAGCGCCTGAATACAGCCGAGGGCAAACATATAGCCCCGGGCGGCATTGCACCAGTCCGCCCCCAGGGCGAGCGTGCGGGCGATGTTGAAGGCGGAGGTGATCTTGCCGGCGGCGCCAATGGCGATGTCTTCCCGGAGATTGGTGGCAACCAGGGTGTTATGGACGATCAGCAGGGCTTCGGTCATCGGCATGCCCAGCCGGTTGATGAATTCCATTGGTGCCGCCCCGGTGCCGCCTTCACCGCCGTCAACGACGATAAAGTCCGGTTTGATCCCGGTTTCCAGGATGGCCTTGACGATACCGAACCACTCCCAGGGGTGGCCGATGGCCAGCTTGAAGCCCACCGGCTTGCCCCCCGCGAGCTCACGCAGGCGGTCAATGAAATGAAGCATTTCGAGGGGGTTGGAGAACTCCGAATGGCTGGCCGGAGAGACGCAGTCCTCGCCCACGGACACACCCCTTGCTTCGGCAATTTCCGGGGTGACCTTGGCGCCGGGAAGAATGCCGCCATGGCCGGGTTTTGCGCCCTGAGATAGTTTGAGCTCTATCATTTTTACCTGGTCGAGGGCAGCATTCTGCTTGAACATGTCCTCGTTGAAACTGCCGTCCTTGTTACGGCAGCCGAAATAACCGGAGCCGATCTCCCAGACCAGGTCACCGCCGGGCTGGCGATGGTACCGGGAAATCGATCCTTCGCCGGTGTCGTGATAAAAACCGCCCATTTTCGCGCCAGTGTTAAGACTGAGGATGGCGTTTGCCGAAAGCGAACCAAAACTCATGGCCGAAATGTTGAAAACACTGGCACTGTAGGGCTTTGCGCGATTTTTGCCGATCACGATTCGGAAGTCGGAATTGGTTATCCGGGACGGGGTCAACGAATGGTTCATCCATTCGAACCCTTCCTCGTACATGCGTAGCTGGGAGCCGAAGGGGCGTTTGTCGAGCACATTCTTGGCGCGCTGGTAGACGATCGTGCGTTGTTCACGGGAAAAGGGGCGCTCTTCCGTGTCCGATTGGATGAAATACTGGCGGATTTCCGGACCAATGGATTCAAAGAGATACCGGAAGTTGGCCATGATCGGATAGTTCCTGCTGACCGTATGCCTCGTCTGGATCAGGTCGTAGGTTCCCACCGCAGTCAGCACAGCAAAGATGGCGGGAACGATATAGCCGTACCCCAGCCACAGTGTCACCGGCAAAGAAACAATAAGTCCGGCGATGCTCAGGGCGTAGGCGCTGTAGCGCAGTGGGAAGGTCGTGGTTTTCTCCATGAATACCTCGGATTGGTTCTAGGAAGGTCCTGATGCACTGAGAGTATATAGATACCGCGGGTTTTGAGCAGTGGATTGCCCGTTCGGACACTTGAAAATTCCGGAAATGAACTATTCTGATAGAGTTGAGTACGGAAAAACCACAATAGGCGGGTTTTGATGTTTTGACCTCAAAACATTAGACTTGCGCGCTTGTAATAATTGAACTCCGATTCTGACATTGAATTTCTGACCCAGGAGGCGCCAAACGTGGGCGAGGTAGTGAAAGACGAATATCAGACGGATTACGTCGCGGGCCAGGACAACATTAACGTCCTTGGCCTTGATCTCCATAACTGGGTGTTCCCCGTTTCCGCTCTTATCGTAGTGGCTTTCGTCATCGGAACCTTGATGTTTCCGACGCCGGCGAAAGAAATGCTCGATGGAGCAAAGTGGGACATCATTGCCGGTTTTGACTGGTTTTTCCTGATCAGTGCCAACATCTTTGTGGTGGTTTGTATTGCACTGATCTTCATGCCGGTGGGTAAAATCCGGATCGGTGGCCAGGACGCCAAGCCTGAGTTCTCCAGGCCGTCATGGTTCGCCATGCTGTTCGCCGCCGGTATGGGTATTGGCCTGATGTTCTGGGCCGTTGCGGAACCGACCGCCTATTACACCGGTTGGTATGAGACGCCCTTCAATGTTGAAGCGAATTCGCCGGAGGCAGCGAACCTCGCCATGGGCGCGACCATGTACCACTGGGGTCTGCATCCCTGGGCGATCTATGCGGTGGTGGCGCTGTCACTGGCGTTCTTCGCATTCAACAAGAACATGCCGCTGACCATCCGTTCGGCCTTTTTCCCGTTGCTCAAGGACAAGGTCTGGGGCTGGCCTGGGCACATCATTGATGTCCTGGCCGTGGTTGCGACCATCTTCGGCCTGGCAACGTCTCTGGGTTTTGGCGCACAACAGGCCGCGTCCGGTCTCGATTACCTGTTCGGTACCGGCAATGGGATCAACGTTCAGATGGCCATTATCGTGGGGGTCACCGCGCTTGCGTTGATTTCTGTTCTCCGTGGCCTGGAAGGCGGTGTAAAGGTTCTCAGTAATATCAACATGGGTCTGGCGGGGCTGCTGCTGTTCTTCGTCATTTTCGCTGGCCCGACCATGACCATACTGGAGACCATGTGGGTCACCTCCTCCAGCTATGTTGTAAACATGATGCCGCTCAGTAACCCGTTCGGGCGTGAAGATGAGGCCTGGTTCCAGGGCTGGACTGTCTTCTATTGGGCCTGGTGGATTTCCTGGTCACCGTTCGTAGGCATGTTTATCGCCCGGGTGTCCAAGGGCCGCACGGTTCGTGAATTCATCACTGCGGTTCTCCTGATTCCGACTGTCATCACCGTTGTCTGGATGAGCAGCTTCGGCGGTTCCGCGCTCGAGCAGATCCAGAATGGTGTTGGTGTACTGGCCGAGGAAGGTCTGACCGACGTCTCACTGGCCCTGTTCCAGATGTTTGCCAACCTGCCGCTGACCGGCATCATTTCCTTCGTGGCAATCGTCCTCGTGCTGGTGTTCTTCGTGACGTCCTCAGATTCCGGCTCGCTGGTCATTGACAGCATCACCGCCGGTGGCAAGACCGACGCTCCCACTGCGCAGCGTGTATTCTGGGCTGTCATGGAGGGTGCGATTGCCGCAGCGCTGATTTTCGGCGGCGGTGCCGATGCCCTGGGTGCGATCCAGGCAACAGCCATCAGTGCCGGCCTGCCGTTCACGGCCATCCTGTTGATCATGACCTGGGGCCTGCTCAAGGGGCTCAGCCATGAGCGCAAACTGCTGGTAGCCAGGGGCGAACTCTGATTATCAGCGGATAAAAAAACCGGGGTCGAGGCCCCGGTTTTTTTATGGTTGGATAAAGCCGTCAGAGCTTGCCGAACGTTTTCATGGCGTATTCGGCCCGTTCTCCGGGGCTGAAATGATGGCGCTTGAGCGCCTCGATATTTCGCAGGCGGGGTAACAGGCCGCAACCGTTGGCCATCTGTATCGCCAGGCCAGGTCGCGCGTTGAGCTCAAGGAGGAGCGGGCCTTCGTTGACATCCACCACCAGGTCCACGCCCATGTAGCCCAGCCCTGTGGCTTCATAGCAGCGGGCAGCCATCTCCAGCATCTCGTCCCAGGCAGCTATTTCAATGTTCTCCAGAGCCAGCCCCGTATCCGGATGCAGGGTTATCGGTCGGTTGAACTGAACCGCATTGAGGCTGCGTCCGGTTCCGATATCAAGACCCACACCGACGGCACCCTGATGCAGGTTCGCCTTGCCGTCCGAGGCGGTTGTGGCAAGTCGTAACATTGCCATCACCGGATAGCCCTGGAACACAACGATACGGATATCGGGCACACCCTGATGGGAGTAACGGGCCAGGTCCGGATCGGACTGGACCAGGTTCTCGACGATGGCGACGTCTGGCGTGCCTGCCAGCGAATAGAGGCCGGCCAGGATGTTGGTCAGGTGGCGTTCCAGGTAGGGGGCATCCACCCGCGCCCCGGAGGCCTTGATGTAATCATCGCCATCCCGGCCGGTGATCACGGTAATGCCCTTGCCGCCGGAGCCTTTTGCAGGCTTGATGGCGAAGCCTTCCAGGTCTTCCGCCATTTCCCGGAAGTGGGAGATCTCATGTTGCTCGCGGACGATCTGCAACAGCCTGGGCGTCTTGACGCCGTACTCCGCGACCACCAGCTTGGTCTTCAGCTTGTTGTCCACCAGCGGGTAGGACGAGCGCTCATTGTAGCGGGCAATGTAATCCACATTGCGCCGATTCATGTTGAGCATGCCCAGCCGATTCAGTCTCCGGGGAGAAATCCACTCCATGTCAGTCGTATACCTTCATGGGTGAGAATCGACGGAGTTCGCTGAGCTTGTAGCCGGTGTACTGACCCATCAGCAGGATGAGCCCGAGGATCACCAGATGGAGTTCCGGGAAGTTGAAGGTCAGATGCCCGGCGAGTGGGGCGCTCATGACCAGATAGGCGCAGATGGCCACGAAAAGACTGCCTGAGCCCTGGATCATCACCTCGCGGACCCCTTCTTCCTCCCAGAGGATGGACATCCGTTCGATGGTCCAGGCGATGATCACCATGGGAAAGAAGGTCACCGTCATGCCGGTGTTGAAGCCCATCTGGTAGCCGATAATGGACAGGCCGGCGGTGATGAAAATGACCAGGATGATCAGGGCGGAAATCCGGGATACCAGCAACAGGTTGAGACTGGAGAGGTAGCCCCGCATCAGAAGCCCGATGGCCACCACGGACAGGAACGCAATCAGTCCGGGAACCAGGGTTGTCTGCACAAAGGCCACGGCGATCAGCACGGGCATGAAGGTGCCCGACGTCCGAATGCCGATCACCATGCGCATGAACGCCACCATCAGAGCGCCCAGGGGCAGGAGCAGCAGCATCCGGAACATGCTCTGTTCTTCGACGGGCAGCTCGTAAAAACTCAGAAAGCCCAGTCCGTTGGATTCGGCCTGCATCGTGGCCAGCTGCAGGGCAGGGACGGTCTGCCGGAGCATCGAAAAGCTGACTTCCGAATTATCACCGCCGACCACGTCCAGCAGGGATTCGGAACCCTGGCGCCAGAGCAGCAGGTTCTCGGGGAGCCCCTGTTCCGCCGTCTGGGGATCGAAGGTCAGCCATTGATCACCGTTGTATATCTGCAGGAAAGGCATCAACTGCTGGCGGCGGCGGGCATCCTCGAGCCGCAGACCATCGGCGGTGCGGGCGGGGATGCCGGCGTGATTAAGCATGTCCACCACCAGCTGGAGATAATTCTCCTCGGCCACCAGCAGCGTGGTGTTCTGGGTTCGGGTGTCCGGCTGCATCAGCCGGATCAGCTCCCGGGTCAGGCTTTCGGGCGTGCTGGAGCGCTCACGGGCCTGGGTCAGCACCTCCCGTACTGCGGTCGCCTGGGGTTCTTCCCAGAACATTTCACGGGGTTGTGGCTCCCGTGCCAGGCTCCGGGGCCGCGAATCATCCGTGGGAATGAACTGGGCCTTGAAATAGAGGGTTTGCGGCCCGGAGACGTCGCGTTTGCTCCATTCCGCCCTGCGACCGCCGGAGTTTTCCACGATGGAGAACCCGTAGCCCGGAGAGGCGGCCTGTTCAGAAAGAATACTGAAGCCCGGAGGCTGTTCCGGGATGTTCAGGCTTGCCAGAACTGGCTCATTGGCCCCCTCGAAATCCACCCGGGCCTCGACCATCCAGACCGGACGCTGTTCACCGGTTAGCCAGGGAATGCCAAGCTCGACATGGCGCCAGATCGCCAGGGCTATGCCAGCACCGATCAGCAGCAGTACCGCAACATAAAAAGGAATCCGTGAACGGGTGGTCAAGCGTCGTCTCCGTTCCGTTTCAGGTTCTTGGGCAGTTCGGTGGCAAACTCCTTGCCCACATCAATCAGCATCACATCCCGGAGAACGTTGCGGCCGATAAGTACTTCGTAGGTCAGATTGCTTCGATCGGCAAGGGTGAACTCGGCAACCTGTTTGTGGTCACCGATGGCAAACTGGAGTTCAACCACTACCCGGCGTTCCGAATCCTCGGCACTGGCCTGGATGATTCGAACGCGGCGGGATATCTCTTTCTCCATGGTCACCAGCTCGTCGGTGCCCGGGACCGGGACATCAAAGCGCACCCAGTTGCTGCCATCCCGTTCGAAACGGGTAATGTTGCGGGCATCGAGCGAAGAGGTTTCGGCGCCGCTGTCGATCCGGGCGGTATAAACCAGACCGGGTTCGGCCAGATACAATTTTTCCACCTCACCGACGATAACCTTGCCTTTCAGGCGGTCAGCACGGCCGGTGTCCTCGATTGTGGGGCACGCCGGCTGCGGTGGGATTGGTGGGCAGACAGGTTTTTCGACCTTGTTTTCAATAGCTTCCAGGATGGTCTGGGTCGACAGTTGTTCCCGTTGCAGGAGCTGCTCGTGGCGAACCGCGGCATTACCTTCCATGGTGACAAGCGTTGCCCGCTGGGACTGTACCGAGGAGTTCAGCTCTGTCAGGTCCTTTTTCGGAACCATGAAGTAGCGATCCGCCGAGCAGCCGGCCAAGACCAGGCCAAGCCCTGCGGCCACGATGACAGAAAGGAACGGAAAACCAGCCCGCGAACGTTTGTAACCCATGAAGTACCCCTGAGCCGGCAGACACTAACGCCCGGATAATTGGGCGTGCCGATGATCTGTGCCTTGAATGTGTTCAATTAAGGCCGGGGAGTATACCGCAACGAACCTGTGTAGTGACTTTACAGTTGGTTAACGGGCAGTGCGGATTATCCGGACAGGAAGGGGCCTTCGCCGAGATCGGTCTGCGAACGCAGATACTCCTGAATCACCGGAGAGCAATTCAGGTAAAACAGCAACAACTCGCGCTGGATATCCTGATCCTGGATACGGGAGGCAAAGCTGATCAGTTCCTTGACGGCGCCGTCATTCTCGCTTCGGTTGTCCGGGATCGAGAAACTCTGACCATAACGTTCTTTCAGGATTTTTGTCAGGCGCTCGAGATGGAATTCACCCGTGTGGGTAATGTGGGGCAGGATCCGGAAACCTTTCGGATAGGTTTTCTTTCTGCCTACCAGTACACACGACTGCATGTCATCCCCGGCCCGGTTTTCCTGCCAGAGTTCTGATCCCAGTTTTCGCCACAGTTCTTTCAGCATAAGTTGCCTGTCCATCCTCTGACTGCGGATTCGCCCCGGCCGTGAAAAAAATGTAATCAAAGTAAACAGGACGAACACTTTATTCTTTTAGTGGATATTACGGAGCACGTCCAGAGTCAGATGCACACCGGTAATGAATTTGCCAATCAGTCGAGGTCGCCAGTCCCTCATTAATGCCTATGAACGGGAGGCAACGCAAAAGGTTCCATTGTTACGTTAAACTGTTCGTCATGATGTGATCATCCGGGCAAACCAACCAGGAGCGTCTTGCAGTGCCGGAAGCGATAACCCGATGGATAGTGGCCTCGCCGGAATTGATGGCTGGATTAGTGGGAGTGCTGGCACTGTTGATAGTGCTTCTTGCTGTTTTCCTGATGCGCTCGGCCCACAAGGCCGATGCCTGGCAGAACCGGGCCATTGATGCTGAGACCCGGGTAGCCGGGCTGGAGTCGGACGTTGGCGGCAAGCGGCAGTGGATCGAGCAGCTCGAAGGCGAACGCAAAAGCCTCCAGACCCGGATTGAGGATCTTTCGAGCGAATTGCACCGTGTGAGGGTGAGGCTCCGGGAGCAGGAGGTGGCCCTGGACCGGGAGCGCCGCTCGGCAGCGGAGAAGCTGGAGTTATTGGAACGTAACCGGGACTCGTTGAAGCAGGAGTTCGAGAATCTGGCCAACCGGATCTTCGACCAGAAGAGCGAGCGCTTCACCCAGCAGACCCGCACCAGCCTGGACAGCCTGCTCAACCCGTTTCGGGACCAGTTGCAGGATTTCCGCAAGCGCGTGGAAGACGTGTACACCACCGAGACCCGGGACCGCCAGGCACTGCGCAGCGAGATCAACTCACTGCAGGAGCTGAACCGGCAGATTACCGAGGAAGCAGCTAACCTGACCAGGGCCCTGAAGGGTGACAAGAAGATCCAGGGTAACTGGGGCGAACTGATCCTGGAGAGGGTGCTGGAGAAATCCGGGCTGCGCAAAGGGGTGGAGTACGAAACCCAGGGCAGTTACCGGGATGGCGAGCACCAGCTGTTGCGCCCGGATGTGGTGGTGCACCTGCCGGATAACCGGAACCTGATTGTGGATTCCAAGGTGTCCCTGCTGGCCTACCAGCAGTGGGTCAACGAGGAAGACGAGAGTGCGCAGGCAGATGCGCTGAAACAGCACGTGGAGGCGGTGCGGAACCATATCCGTACCCTGAGCGAGAAAGACTACAGCCAGCTCCATGGCCTGCACTCGCCGGATTTCGTGCTGCTGTTCATGCCCATCGAGCCGGCGTTCGTGGCAGCTTTTCAGCAGGACGAGAACCTTTTCGCAGAAGCCTTCGAGCGAAAGATTATTGTGGTCACACCGACCACGCTCCTGGCCACGCTGCGGACCATCGAGAACATCTGGCGCTATGAACGCCAGAGCCAGAACGCCCGGCGGATTGCGGATCGGGCCAGTGCGGTGTATGACAAGCTGAGGGTGTTTGTCGAGGCCATGGAGCGCCTGGGTAGCCAGTTGCAGACAGCCCAGGGCAGCTACGATTCGGCCATGAATACGTTGACGCGGGGCCGTGGTAACCTGATTTCACAGGCGAACCGGTTCGTGGAGTTGGGCGTGAGGGTCAAGAAAGAACTTCCCCGGGGCATCCTGGAGCAGGCCGAAGTGGATGCCGAAGATAGCGAGATGGAAGCGGCAATGAACGCCGATAACCAGCAGGAGTAAGAGCGATGGCAGTAGCATCAGGAACGTTTCAACGACTGGCCCGGTCCGTGGCACTGGTCGCCGCCCTTTCGGCCGCCGGGCAGGTGCAGGCACTGGCTCCGGAGCACGAGATGCGCCGCTTGATGCTGGCCACCGAGGAAGCCGTTAACGCCGGTAGCTGGGGCGAAGCCGGGGATTACCTGAATCGCCTCCAGCAGCTGGAAGCGGAGAAGCCGGCCGAATACTTCTTTTACCGCGGCCGGGTGATGCTGCAGGCCGGCCATCTGAATGAGGCCCAGGCGGCCCTGGAAGCCTATGTCACTCAGGCCGGAACCGAGGGTAGCCAGTATCAGAAGGCCCTGAAACTGATTACTGATGTGGAACGCACTCGCAAGTCCGGTTCAGCCGATCAGGCCAACGGCAAGCAGGCGCCCAAGGTGGCTGTGATTGAACCTGCGGGTGATCAGCGGATATCGTCACTCAAGAAGCTCTACCTCACCAACAATGACCGTGACGCCCTGCTGATGCACCTCAACAGCCTGCTGGATATGGCCGGCTGGCGCGCGGATCAGACGGTCGTGCGGCTGGACAAGCCGGCAGATGTTGCCTACGAGGTGAGTGCCACCGAAAGCGTTATCAGCTTCCAGGAGATTCGCCGCGAAGAGGGGAGCCGCCTCGTGCGTAAAACCCAGACCATGGAAGTCTACGGCGTGAATCCCATGATCGAGTGGGGCTGCGAGGCGGCGGTAGCCAGCTGCTGGATCTACGATCCCCGCGATGGCTCACGCTTGATGCAGCTTGGCTACAATCGGGAGCGGGCCGGTGAAATCGCCCAGACACTGGGGCAGCTGGTCCGTCATCTGCAGGCGCCTGCCGGCTCCTGACCGCTTCAGGACTCGAGGTTGCCCCGTTCACCCTCGCGATAGGCGCCGGGGGTGACGCCCGTCCATTTCTTGAAGGCGCGGTGGAACGTGGAGGGTTCGGTAAAGCCCACCTTCTCCGCGATATCATTGATCGGCAATTCCTGCCGGCCCAGGTAGTAAATGGCCATGTCCCGCCGCAGCAGGTCCTTGATCTCCTGAAAAGACGTGTTTTCTTGTTTCAGGCGCCGCCGTAGGGTTTGCGGGCTGGTATGCAATTCCGAGGCAATCCATTCGAAATCCGGCAGCGGTTTGGAGAAATCCCGGCCAATCAGCGCACGGATCCTGCCGGTCCAGGTGTTGCTTTCATCGGGCCGGGAGAGCAGGTCCGCCGGCGAAGTCTTCAGGAATTGGCGCATTTCCGGCTTGTCCCGGATAACCGGTGTCGACAGAAAGCGCTTGTCGAAGGTGAGGGCGGTCTGACCTGACTCGAATTCCAGCGGGCAGTGGAAGATATGCCGGTACTCATCACCGTGGGGCGGGCGTGCGTAGTCGAACTCGGCCTTGTCCAGCTCCACCGGCTGACCGATCAGCCAGCTTCCCAGGCGATGCCAGATCACCAGAATGCTCTCGCGCAAGAAGTAACTGGGATCGTAGATCTCGCCTTCGATACGCAAGACCAGCCGCGCCAGTTCTTCCCCGACTTCCAGCTCCATGGTCACCATGGGCTCGAACAGGCGAGAGAACTGGAAAGCCTGGCGGTAAACGGCCTCAAGATTGGGGCAATCGATGACCAGCGCGCACATGGTCGCAAAGGTGCCCGTGCGGGCCCTTCGTGGTCCCATGCCCATGAACTCATCCCCGGTGCGGTTCCAGAGCACCTGCATCAGCCGGCTGAACTGGTCACTGCTGACCCGTGCCATCTCGATGCGCAGCAGATCCGGAGAAATCCCGGCTTCCTTCAGCATCTCCCGGGTGTCCAGCCCCTGCGCCTCGGCACCGACCAAGGCTGCCTGTACAAAATGTCTTGAAACCGTGAGGTTGGGCATCGCGTTCGCCATTCCATGAAAACGAAACCCATCATAAAACCCCGGGGGAACATTGCAACCGGCCTAACTGCCTGACGTGTGGAAGAATTGGTCAACAGGAATGGGGGAACCGGCAGTTGGCCCCGGGAGCAAAACACGGCAGCATGGGAAAAAACAAACGTCACAACAAGGAGAAAACCATGGCAGGCCCTTTGAAGTCACTGAAGGTTCTGGATTTCAGCACGCTGCTGCCCGGCCCCTACGCCACCATGCTGCTGGCCGATATGGGGGCAGAAGTGCTTCGAATCGAGGCACCGGACCGGGTAGACCTCATCAAGGTGATACCCCCCTTTGATGGCAAGTTCAGCACAGCGTTTTCCTATCTCACCCGCGGCAAGGACACCTTGCAACTCAACCTGAAGAAGGAGGGTGCTGCCGACAAGATCAAGGACATGGTCAAGGACTACGACATCGTGGTCGAGCAGTTCCGCCCCGGTGTAATGGACCGCCTGGGCATCGGCTACGAGACCCTGCGTGAAATCAACCCCGGGCTGATCTACTGTGCCATTACCGGGTACGGCCAGACCGGCCCCTACAAAGACCGCGCCGGCCACGACATCAACTACCTCTCCATCGCCGGCGTCTCCAGCCACTGTGGCCGCGCAGGCAGCGGCCCGCCCCCCATGGGCATCCAGATCGCCGACGTCGCCGGCGGCTCCCACCACGCCGTCATGGGCATCCTCGCCGCCGTCATCGAACGCCAGCAGACTGGCAAAGGCCAGTTCGTCGATATCAGCATGACCGACGCCGCCTTTGCCTTAAACGCCATGTCCGGCGCGGCCTGCCTGGCCGGTGGCGTAGAGCAGAAGCCCGAGGGCGGCATGCTCAACGGTGGGTCTTTCTATGATTACTACCAGGCCAGTGATGGCCGCTGGCTGTCGGTGGGCAGCCTGGAGCCGCAGTTCTCGGCACGGCTGTGTGACGCGCTGGGGTTATCCGAGATGAAAAGCCAGGCCTTGAGCCAGAAGCCGGATGATCAGAAGCAGCTCAAGACGGCCATCACGGAGAAAGTGAAAGAGAAGACGCTGGCGGAGTGGCAGGAAATTTTCGCCGGGCAGGACGCCTGTGTGGAGCCGGTGCTGACGATTTCAGAGGCGGCGGAGCATCCGCAGTTGAAGGCCAGGGGGATGGTGATTGAGGTTGATCGGGGGGATGGGGTCAGGCAAAAGCAATTGAGCTGTCCTGTCCGATTTGGCTAGGTTCTAACGAAAAAAAACCCCGGCGTGGCCGGGGTTTTTACATTTCTACCCTATCAGTTCTGATCCAAAGCAAACTCAACAGTCATGCTATCACCCAAAACTGCGGGATTCGTAACCGGGATGGCTTGTTGAGTAACATTGCCAATAACCTCGCCAATCATATCTGCAAATGCGGCTGAGGTATTTGAGCCCTCCGGACACACCTCGTTAGCTGGTGCTGCTGGTGCTACAAATGTGCCATGGTTCGCGTTCACGCAAGGATTTTGCCCAAAGTAGAACGATGCGGCATTTGCTGGGCTACCCACTGGAACAGGGTTGCTGGCTGAGATCAGGTTAGTACCTGTCCCGTCATTAAGTACTCCGCCGCCTGCACCGATGTCGATCAGCGCCATCAGGGGCTCAGTGCCCGCCAACGGAGCGGAGAGGGCCTGATCCAGAGGTGCAACGTTAGCCTCATTGGGAACCGTTAAGTCACCGACCACTTCTGACACCAAAATGCCTGTGCCATTGGCGGTTGCGAATGCGCCCAAGTTCTTGCCGTGGTTGACCGGGTCAACATTGTCGATAGTGGACTGAAGTACATACAGGAATGCCTCAAGTGTCGAGGTTCCCTGGGATACTCCAGCAGCAGCTAAGCCACCGAGCACTGGCGGTGCAAGGGATGGGGAGTTCTCAACCAGCTTGGTGAGCTGGCCACCAGTGTTCATCAGAGAAATGGAGGCTAACTCTGGGTAAAACAGAGTCCCCGTAGCTGAGTTCGTTCCCCGGAGCGTCGGATTTTCCAGCATCGACGCAAACACTGATCCAGTGATACCCCCAAGGGAGTGGCCCACAAAGTGAACATTCTTGGTTTGAAGCTGGTTTTGGCCGTAATCTGTGTTGCTGCCATCGATGTCGAGTGAACCGTTCGCAATGGTTGCTGACAGATTCAGCAAATCCATAACACCCTGTCTCAGGTTGTCTCTGGTTGTCTGCATGCTTGTCAGGTTTATAAACAGGCTGCCTGAGCGCACATCAGTGATAGCACTCTCTTGTTGCGGACTGAAGGCACCCTCTGGAGTGCTGTAATAGAAGTGGCGCTCCCCGACATAATCTGCATCCGGGAAATCAGCCGGGTCGATATACTGATCTGCGGGAGTCAGTCCTGGAACGGTGCCGACAGTGGATCCACCGAGTCCGTGGAGCGGCTGGTCAATGGCAATTGTCGCAATGCACTTGCCTTGACTTATGGACTGCGCGGTTAGGTTAATGGCTGGGATCGTTGCAACACTCCGATCAACCGTTATGCCATGCTGGAAAATCACCACGTCTGTGATGCCTGACCCGGTTGCGGAGCTACAGTCCAGAGCGCCTCCCGTTGCAGCAGAGACTGCAGCTACGTTGGGATAATAGATGGTAACTGGTACTGCTACTTTCGCATTCTCCTCAGGGAACGGCATGTATTGAGTCAGGTTGAAGGTTCCATCGCTATCTCGGGGGAAGCTAAAGTTGGAGAGAGATGGGTAAGTCTCTTTAAAGGCATCAATTGTAGCGTTTAAGCCGGCTTCCGCTTGGGTATCGCCACGCCACATTCCAGTAATAAGTGGCGTTCCATCTGTGCCGGGCAACTTTTGGTAATAGGGAAGCTCAATCGCGCCCTCTGAAACGTTGACTAGCTGTGCAGCTCCAATCAGCGCGTCGTTACCGGAGTTTGAAATAGCTGTCAAAGAAGCGGAAGACTGGATGGTGGAGTCATATACAGCGGTTGTTCTAGGCTTGGGGAATGGCAGGTCGGGAACGATGGACCCTACTACCTGCGGACCTAATGTTTCATCCTGACTGTATGGAGCGACCGCTGCTCCGACTTTTTGAGCCAACTCGGTGTTGGTCGGACTGGCGCTAAGTGCGTCTGCCAGGGCTGCAAACACTGTCGACGCTGTCGCATCTTCCGGCAGGTTGTCTTTCACAACTTGCAAAGCAGAGTAGAGAACGACTTGCTGGCCAAGTGTTTCGAGGTAAGTACCGGGAGCGGTAATCGCGTTGAATACCGTTTTGGTATTTGACGTCGTCATGGTGTAAGCAAGTGTTACATCCTGCTCAATGCCGTTTGCCCCTAACCAGGCATCAGACAAATTAATCGCCGCGTTCAAAACGTCGCGAATAGACTGGAAGCCCGGGTTACCCAGAGGCCCATCTCCGGCGATCTGGCTATACGGAACAGACTGTTCGGTTGGGCGACCATCTGCACCTTTTACCCCGTCTGTCACTAGCACCAGATATTTGGTCTGGTCTGCCAGCGGCTCAAGCGGAGTGATTCGAATGACGTTGTCCGATCCACCGTCAAGTGAAACAACTTCGGCGCGGATTCTTTGAGCGCCAAGCTTTTCGAGGTCAAAAGGTTGTTCTGTGTCGATGTAAGAGGGATTTGCGGTCAGCTCAATGTTTGGAGTGGCTGCAGACACCGGTTTCATGTTGAGCGGAACCAGATGAACTGTCTGGTTTGCAATGACGGTCTCTGGGTCGACTGAGCCATTCATGCGAATGTCGATTTGGCCTGAAGTCGAGTAGCCTGCCAAATCGCTTACAGACGCAGAAGCAGGGTCAGTGCCCGTAGAAAACCCGGTAAAATCGTAGTTAGTGCTCTGGCCCGCACCCAGCAAAAGAACAAGGTCAAAGTTTGCCGGAATGTCGAAGGTGGGAGATGTCAGTACGGGATCAAAAATGGGCCTGACAAGGGTGTTGTCGATTGTGGTATCAGTAATCTGATAATCCGGATTAGCATTCGCCCCCTCGTCACCGCTGCTCCAGCAGCCTGTAAGTCCAACGGAAGACGCCACGGCAAGACTTATTAGAGTTTTCTTGAACATGGGTGGAACCTTTTCCTGTTGTTGTGTCGTTATGTTCTTCTGAAATTTTGGTCAGCGCTTTGAGCCAATTTCGTATCTCTGACTATAGCGACAGTCTGGCAAGTGTTGATCAGCCAAAAGTGTGATTCTGGCCTTTCGGGTCATCCTCGCACGGATGGAGTCCGGCCTTTCTGAAAAATAGTTGGCAATGAACGCTTTGTCGAGCCTCCTCAATGGCTTTTGCGAGTCAGTCGAAGGAGGAAAAATCGGGCTGGCGTTTTTCCATGAATGCGCGGAATGCCTCGGCGGCTTCCGGCGATTTCAGGCGTTCGCTGAACAGCTGCCCTTCCGTCAGCATGGTATCTGTCAGATCCTCCATAACCGGCCGGTTGAGCAGCTGTTTGGTGGCGCGAATAGCGGCGGGTGCCTGGGCGGCCAGCTGGTGGCATAGGTCTCGGGCATTGTCTTCCGTCTCGGTGGGATCGCAGACGCGGTTGATGACGCCCATCTCAAGGGCGTCGTCCGCGGTGAAGGCGTTGCCGAGCATTAGCAGTTCGGCGGCGCGTACCCGGCCGAGCCAGGCGGGTAAAAGCAGGCTGGAGCCGCCTTCCGGGCACAGGCCCAGGTTGGCGAAGGGCATCTGGAAGCGGGTGTTGGTGCCGGCGACCACGAGATCGCAGTGCAATAGCATGGTGGTGCCGATGCCCACGGCCGGGCCATTGACCGCGGCCACCACCGGTTTGGTGGCGGTTGCCAGTAATAAAAGGAAGCGGCCGACCGGGGTTTCCCGGAATTCGCCGGGGAGGCCCTGGGCGAATTCGCTCAGGTCGTTGCCGGCGGTGAAGCACTCTTCGGTGCCGGTTAACAGGGTACAGCGGATGTCGCTGTCGGATTCTGCCTGTTCCAGGGCGTCGCCCATGGCGGTGTACATATCGTGGGTGAGGGCATTTTTCCGGTCAGGACGGTTGAGGCGAACGGTGAGGATTCGGTCTGTTTTCTCGGTGAGGATGAGGTCGGTCACGGTATCTCCTGCGAACGTGTTATTATTTTCCGGGGATTGCACCCCTGATCGATAGTTTTTGTTACCTCCTTTTATAGCGCCTTCGCCTTGCGTCGCATCACTCGTTCGAACGATTTTCTGGTAAACTCTCGCCTCCCGATTTTTCGATGACACGATATTACGAAACAAGCTGATGAGGCGCCTATGACCACCGTAATCCGCCAGGACGACCTGATTGAGAGTGTAGCGGACGCGCTGCAATTCATTTCCTACTACCATCCCAAGGATTTTATCCAGGGCGTGTATGAGGCCTACCAGAAGGAAGAGTCCCAGGCGGCGAAGGATGCCATGGCCCAGATCCTGATCAACTCCCGGATGTGTGCCCAGGGCCACCGTCCGATCTGTCAGGACACCGGCATTGTTACCGTTTTCGTGAACATCGGCATGAACGTGCAGTGGGACTGCGAAATGCCCCTGGATGATGTGATCAACGAAGGCGTTCGTCGCGCCTTTACCCACCCGGACAACGTGCTGCGCGCTTCCGTGCTGGCGGATCCGGATGGCAAGCGCCAGAACACCAAGGACAACACCCCGGCCATCATCCACTACAAGATGGTTCCGGGCGATACCGTTGAGGTTCACGTGGCTGCCAAGGGTGGCGGTTCCGAGGCCAAGTCCAAGTTCGCCATGCTCAACCCGTCCGATTCCGTGGTGGACTGGGTTCTGAAGATGGTTCCGCAGATGGGTGCCGGCTGGTGTCCGCCGGGCATGCTGGGTATCGGCATCGGTGGTACCGCCGAGAAGGCGATGGAACTGGCCAAGGAAGCCCTGCTGGATCCGATCGATATTCATGATTTGCAGGCCCGTGGTGCTTCCAACCGCTCCGAAGAGCTGCGCCTGGAACTGTTCGAGAAGGTCAACGAGCTCGGCATCGGTGCCCAGGGCCTTGGCGGCCTGACCACGGTTCTGGATGTGAAGGTGAAGGATTACCCGACCCACGCCGCCAACAAGCCGGTAGCGATCATCCCGAACTGTGCGGCCACCCGCCACGCGCACTTCACCCTGGACGGCACGGGTCCGTCCCTGCAGACCCCGCCGAGCCTGGATGACTGGCCCGAGATTACCTGGGAAGTGGGGGAGAACGTTCGCCGGGTGAACCTGGATACCGTGACGCCGGAAGAAGTCAAAGAGTGGCAGCCGGGTGAGACCGTTCTGCTGTCCGGCAAGATGCTGACCGGCCGTGATGCTGCCCACAAGAAGATGGTGGACATGATCGAAGCCGGTGAAGAGCTGCCGGTGGATCTGAAAGGCCGCTTCATCTATTACGTGGGCCCGGTGGATCCGGTACGCGAAGAAGTGGTTGGCCCCGCCGGTCCGACTACCGCGACCCGTATGGACAAGTTCACCCACACCATGCTCGAGAAAACCGGCCTCACCGGCATGATCGGTAAAGCCGAGCGCGGCCAGGTAGCCATCGACGCCATCAAAGAATATGGCGCGGTATATCTGATGGCCGTGGGTGGTGCTGCTTACCTGGTGTCCAAGGCGATCAAGGAAGCCAAGGTGGTGGCGTTTGAAGAGCTGGGTATGGAAGCCATCTATGAGTTCGAGGTGGAAGACATGCCGGTGACCGTGGCGGTGGATTCACGGGGTAGCTCCGTGCACCAGACCGGGCCGGTGGAGTGGCATGACAAGATTATTGCTGCCAAGGCGGTTTAAGGGCTGAAATTGGGGTCAGAAGAACTCCGGGGTCTGATGAAAGCTTTCATCTGACCCCTTTTTAGTTTTGGAGTTTGGCTTAAGTTGGGGTCAGAAGAACGAGTTCTTCAGACCCCTGTGCATGACCCCTCAGCTGGAACAGCTGATATTCAAATGCTTCCCCCAATCCGGCGGCAGCGCTGCATATTTCTCAAACTCCGGCTGCTCACCAAACGGCCGCCTGAGCACCTCCAGTAACTCCTCCATCGGCTGATAATCTCCGTTCTGAGCCTCCTGGATCACCTGCTGGGCCAGGTAGTTTCTCAGGATGTACTTCGGGTTCACCCTGCGCATGGCGTATTCCCGCTCGTCGTGGGCGCGGGTTTCTTTTTGCAGGCGTTGTTCGTAGCGCTCAAGCCATTCATCCGCCACGCTGCGGTCCACGAACAGGTCCCGTACCGGGTCGTGGCCCTTGTCGTAGAGGTTGGAGAGGCCGCGGAAGAAGCGGGTGTAGTCCACGTGGTGTTCGTGGAGCATGCTGAAGGTTTCCATGATCAGGCTGAGGTCCGAGTCATCCGGTTCGGCCAGACCAAGCTTGTCGCGCATGTTCTGCAGGAAACGCTCGTTGTAGATCACCTCGTACCGTCTCAGCCCCCGGCGGACGCTGTCCTCGTCCATCACCGGCAACAGGGCATTGGCCAGGTACTGGCAGTTCACAAAGCCGACCTGGGGCTGGCGGTTGTAGGCGTAGCGGCCTTCCTGGTCTGTGTGGTTGCAGATGTAGCCGGCGTCGAAGTCGTCGAGGAAGGCGTAGGGCCCATAGTCGAAGGTATCGCCGATGATGGACATATTGTCGCTGTTCATCACGCCATGGCAGAAGCCCACGGCCTGCCAGTCGGCGATCAGCCGGGCGGTTCGTTCAATCACTTCCTCGAACCAGCGGGTGTGGCGCTCGTCGTCCGGCAGGTCGATCAGGTGCGGGAAGTGCAGGGCGATGACATGTTCGATCAGGGTCTTCACCGCTTCCGGCCCCTCATGATGGGCTGCGAATTCGAAGTGGCCGAAGCGGATATGGCTCTCGGCCACCCGCATCAGCGCGGCGGCGGTTTCGATGGTTTCCCGGCGGATCGGGTCTCTGGCGCTGACCATGAACAGGGCCCGGGTGGTGGGGATGCCGAGAAAGTGCATGGCTTCACTGCACAGGTATTCCCGGATGGTGGAGCGCAATACCGCACGGCCATCGCCGAAGCGGGAGTAGGGTGTGGTGCCTGCGCCCTTGAGGTGCCAGTCCCAGCGCCGGCCGTGGGGGCCGACGGTCTCCCACAGCAGCAGGCCGCGGCCGTCCCCCAGTTCCGGGTTGTACATGCCGAACTGATGGCCGGTGTATTTCATGGCCACCGGGTCCATACCTTCCAGCAGCTCTGTGCCGGCCCCGACACCGGTCCATTCCTCCGCCGAGCTCACATGAAAGCCCATCTGGCGCGCCAGTTCATGGTTAAAGGTGACCATCCTGGCGTTGGTCAGCTGCTTTGGCTGTACCCGGGTGTAAAAACTGTCCGGAAGCTCCAGGTAGCGATGCTCGATCCGGAAACCTGTGTCATTCATACAATGCGTATACTCTCAGTTGGTACAGATTCTGCTGCTTTTAATTCAAACCGATTCAGGAAACCACCGTGTCTGAAAACGAACTCAACCCGACCATTGAGACCCTGATCAGCCAGGAAGGTTTACCTTCCTCATACGGACACACCGTCGAACAGACCATTCTGCCCCTGGCGCACCGGATTCTCGAACTTCGGCAACGGCTGGGGCGGCCGGTGCTTATTGGTATCCATGGAGCCCAGGGGACGGGAAAATCAACCCTGACCCTGTTCCTCAAAGAAATCCTGAGCCGCCACTACGGCACGGCCACAGCCAGCTTCTCCGTTGATGATATCTACCTTACCAGAGCAGAGCGGCAGAGACTTGCCGGACTCGTACATCCGCTGTTCATTACCCGTGGTGTGCCGGGCACCCACGATGTGTCCCTGGGCCAGAAGGTGATCGACCAGCTCCTCGCCGCAAAACCCGGGGACAAGACCCCGATTCCCGCTTTCGACAAGGCCAGGGATGACCGTGCGCCCCGGGACCGTTGGCCGGTATTCGAAGGCCCGGCAGAGGTTATCCTGGTCGAGGGCTGGTGCCTGGGGGCCGCGCCGGAACCTGAAGAAGCGCTGGCCCGGCCGGTCAATACGCTGGAAGCCGAGGAGGACGCCCATGCCACCTGGCGAAGCTATGTGAACGAATGCCTGAAAGACAGCTACCGGGCGTTCTTCGACCGGCTCGATTACCTGGTGATGCTCAAGGCGCCGTCCATGGAGTGCGTGCTGGAATGGCGCACCTTGCAGGAACACAAGCTGGCGGCACGCCATGCCAGCGCACCAGAAGAGGGCGCCAGCGATGAGGGTGCCCCTTCGTTGCGCATCATGTCTGACGAAGAGGTAGCCCGATTCATCATGCACTACCAGCGGGTGACCGAGCATAGCCTCCGGGAAATGCCGGGCCGGGCCGATGTCCTGATTCCGGTCGGTGCGGACCATTCGCTGGCGGCGCCACAGTTCAGGGAGCCTCCGGGCTCCGGTTAGCAAACCCAAACGAGGGAAACCTATGCCCAGGCCACACCTGATTCTGTTTACCGATCTCGATGGTACATTGCTGGACCACGAGGACTATTCCTGGGAGGCTGCCCGGCCTGCTCTGGCCAGGGTACGAGCGGCGGGAATCCCCCTGATCCTCAACTCCAGCAAGACCGCAGCGGAGATCGCGGTACTCCGGAACGAACTGGGCAATGGCGATCCTTATATTGTCGAAAACGGTGCAGCTGTCGTCATTCCTGCCGGTATTTTCGGCAATTCCTCGGAGCAGGTGGTGAATTTTGGCGCATCCCGGGCGGTGGTGTTGTCTGCGCTGGGTCGGTTACGGGCCGCCGGTGCACGCTTTCGGGGCTTCGAGGACATGTCGGCGGAGGAGCTGGCGGATGTCACCGGCCTGGATGTCACCGCAGCGTCACGGGCGATGCAACGCCATGGCACCGAGCCGCTGATCTGGGAAGGTAGCGAGGAGGAATTGCGCCAATTCGAGGCCTCGCTGGCCTCTGACAATCTGCGCCTGGTGCAGGGTGGCCGCTTCTGGCACGCCATGGGGATCTTCGACAAGGCCGATGGGGCCCGTTTCTTGCTGGGTAAATACCAGGAGCGTTATGGCCGCGAGCCGGTACTGGCCATCGCACTGGGTGACAGCCCGAACGACCAGGGCATGCTGGAGGCTTCCGACGTCCCAGTGGTGATCCGGGGCGTCAACAGCGAGAACGTCCAGCTGCCGTCTGACCGCCGGCCCATACGCTCCCTCAGATCCGGCCCCGAGGGCTGGAATGACTGTGTACTCAACCTGCTGCTTGAGTACGGGTATTAAAGAGGAGAGCCGCCATGGGCGACTTTTACCAGAACGGCATAGTCACCACGTTGCATAACCTTGTCCGCCGCCCTGTTGAGGAGATGGAAGCGGAGCTGATGAGCTTCCGAAAGGCCCGGCCGATGTCACTCGTGCTGCCTTCGCTGTATTCGGAGCTGGAGGGCCCAGCGCTGAAAAACATCGTCAGTGAACTGGCGAAGGTGCCTTACCTGGACCAGATCGTGATCGGGCTGGACCGGGCCGATGAGGGACAGTACCGGCATGCCTTAGAGTATTTCTCCGAGTTGCCCCAGGAGTTCAAGGTACTCTGGAACGACGGCCCGCGCTTGCGCGCTCTGGACCTCAAGCTGAGGGAGCAAAACCTGGCGCCCACCGAAATGGGCAAGGGCCGGAACGTCTGGTATTGCTTTGGCTATGTACTGGCTTCCGGTGTCAGTAAGTCCGTGGCTCTGCACGATTGTGACATCCTGACCTATTCCCGGGATCTGGTGGCCCGCCTGATCTACCCGGTGGCCAACCCCGCGTTCAACTATATGTTCTGCAAGGGCTATTACGCCCGGGTGGCGGACTCGAAAATGAATGGCCGGGTCAGCCGCCTGCTGGTCACGCCGCTGATCCGGGCCCTGAAGAAGGTCTGTGGCCCCAGCGATTTCCTGGATTACCTGGACAGCTATCGCTACCCGCTGGCTGGCGAGTTCTCGTTCCGTACCGACGTCATCAATGACCTGCGTATTCCCAGCGACTGGGGCCTGGAAATTGGCGTGCTGTCCGAGATGAAGCGCAACTACGCCACCAACCGGCTGTGCCAGGTGGATATCGCGGATACCTATGATCACAAGCACCAGGAACTGTCCCCGGAAGATGCCAGTCGGGGTCTATCCAAGATGAGCGTGGACATCGCCAAGGCCCTGTTCCGCAAGCTGGCGACCAACGGCGAGATCTTCTCCAACGAAAAATTCCGCACCATCAAGGCAACCTACTTCCGGATTGCCCTGGATTTCGTGGAAACCTACCAGAACGACGCCATCATCAACGGCCTGACCTTCGACCGGCACAAGGAAGAAAAGGCGGTGGAGCTGTTCGCCCAGAACGTGATGCGGGCCGGCGCCTATTTTCTGGATAACCCCATGGACACGCCCTTCATCCCGAGCTGGAACCGTGTCACCAGTGCCATCCCGGACATCAAGGAGCAACTGCTGGAAGCGGTGGAGCTGGATAACGAGGAGTATCGGCCATGAGCCAGCCCCTCAAGGCCAAACTGGTCGGCATGCTGGAGGTGGTGTACCCGGAACTGGACTGCGATTTCCTGACGCAACAGCTGCTGGGCACCATGGACCTCGCCCCGAACCGGGAGCCGCCACCAGCACACCAGAACAACTGGGATGAGTCGGATATTATCCTGATCACCTATGCCGATACCGTCCAGCGTGAGGGTGAGAAGCCGCTGCAGACCCTGCACCGGTTCCTGACGGATTGTTTGGCCGAGACCGTTTCGGCGGTCCACATTCTGCCGTTCTTCCCGTACAGCTCCGACGATGGCTTTTCAGTCATGGACTACCTGGCGGTGAACGAGTCCCATGGCTCCTGGAGCGATGTCGAGCAGATCGCCGGCGACTTCAAACTGATGGCGGACCTGGTGATCAACCACATGTCTGCGCGCAGCCGCTGGTTCGAGAACTTCCGCAAGCGGGTCGATCCTGGCAAGGATTATTTCTTCGAGGGCAACCCGAAGGATGACTTGAGCGCCGTGGTCCGGCCAAGAACCTCGCCATTGCTGACTCCGGTGCAGACCGAGGATGGCGAGCGCTACGTGTGGTGTACCTTCAGTGATGACCAGGTGGATCTGAACTTCGCCAATCCCCGGGTGCTGATCGAGTTTGCCGGCATCATCAAGCGTTACCTGGACCATGGCGTGGTTATGTTCAGACTCGATGCTGTGGCGTTTCTCTGGAAAGAACCCGGCACCCCCTGCATTCACCTGCAGCAGACCCACGAGCTGATCAAGATCCTGCGACTTCTCATCGAGCACCATACGCCGAACGCGGTGGTGATCACGGAAACCAACGTGCCCAATCGTGAGAACCTGACCTATTTCGGGAACGCCAACGAAGCGCACGTGATCTACAACTTCTCCCTGCCGCCTTTGCTCATCAACACCCTGGTAACGGGGAACTGCCGCCATCTCAAAACCTGGCTCATGAGCATGCCGCCAGCGCAGATGGGGACCACCTACCTGAACTTTATCGCCTCCCACGACGGCATCGGCATGAGGCCGACGGACGGGCTGCTGGAGGAAGACGAGAAACAGCGCCTGATCAATACCATGGAGTCGTTCGGAGGCAAGGTATCTTACCGTCGCACCGCCGATGGTCGTGATCAGCCTTATGAGATCAATATTGCCTTGTGGGATGCCCTCAAAGGCACCGCGGAGGGTGGGGCGGACCACCGCCAGCTGCAGCGCTTCCTGTGTGCCCACACCGTCATGTTGGCACTGGAGGGGATTCCGGCCTTCTACATCCACAGCCTTCTGGGCACGGAAAATGATTACGCCAGGGTGGAAAACACCGGCCGGCTGAGATCCATTAACCGGGGCCAGTGGCAGCTGGACAAGCTCGAGGAAGAGCTGGAAAACCCGCTATGCCACCACAGCAAGGTCTACCACGAACTGAAACGCCTGATCGGCATCCGCCGCGGCCAGGCCGCCTTCCATCCCAACGCCACCCAGTTCACCCTCCACCTGGGCCTGCAAATCTTCGGCTTCTGGCGCCAAAGCATGCGCCGCGACCAGTCCGTATTCTGCATCCACAACATCAGCAACGAAGTGCAGCAGGTGGCGCTCAGCGACATTAACCTCATCGGCACCGACCACTGGGTCGACCTGATCTCCGGCATGGCCATCGATGACCTCTCAGGCAGCATCACCCTAAAGCCCTACCAAAGCGTCTGGCTCTCCAACCAAACAGGGGGCAGACACTCAGGGGTCTGATGAACTTGTTCATCTGACCCCAAGTTAGGTCCACCCCAGACTCACCCTTAAAACCGGAGCCAAGCTCAGGGGTCTGATGAAAGCCTTCATCTGACCCCAACTTCACCTCACCCACAACTCGCGTTTAAAGCCGGGGCATGCTCAGGGGTCTGATGAACACTTTCATCTGACCCCAAGTTGGGCCCACCACCAAACTCGCGGTTAAAATCGGGGTCAGAAGAAAGCTTTCTTCAGACCCCATGCTCACTCCGAAACCCGAACCAACTGCTTCCCGAAGTTCTTCCCCTTCAACATCCCCTTGAAGGCCTCCACCGCATTCTCCAGTCCCTCGGCCACCGTCTCCCGATACTTCAACTCCCCACTGGCAACCCGGGACGCCAGAATGTCGGTAATCTCCTGATGCTGGTCCTGCCACTCTGTCACCAGGAAAAACCGATGTTCCGGCACGGGATCCAGGGCTTTGAGCACATGGAATGGCGTTTCCACTTCCGCCATATCTTTGGCGTTGTAAGCAGACACATACCCACAGATCGGCACCCGGGCTCCCGGATTAAGCAAAGGCGCCACCGCGCGGGTCACCGCACCACCCACATTCTCGAAATAGATATCGATACCATCCGGGCAGGCCGCCTTCAGATCCGCCTCCAGGTTGCCAGCCTTATAATCTACACAGGCATCAAACCCCAATTCCTCGACCACAAACCGGCATTTTTCCGGACCACCGGCCACACCAACCACGCGACAACCCTCGGTCTTGGCCGTCTGGCCAACCACGGTTCCAACCGGCCCGGAAGCCGCAGACACCACCACGGTCTCGCCCGGTTGCGGTTTGCCGACATACATCAGGCCACAATAACCGGTGCGCCCCGGCATACCGGCAACACCCAGATAAGCCTGAAGCGGAACACCTTCCTTCTGCTGAACCCGGTAAACCATCGGCGCATCAGCAGGGAAGGTGACGTATTCCTGCCAACCGGAATAGCAGGTGACCAGATCACCCACCTTCAGCTTGTCTGAGCGGGATTCAACGATCTGCGCGACACTCTCGCCAACAATCACCTCATCAATCCCGATCGGATCCATATACCCCTTGGCATCATTCATCCGGGGGCGCATGTACGGATCCAGCGACAGCCAAAGCACCTTGGCAACCACCTCACCATCTCCCGGTGCCCGAACCGGCCGCTCCTCCATGACCAGATCACCGTCCTGAATTTCCCCCTCGGGCCGCTTCTTCAACACGATCGCTCGATTCTTGTATTCGCTCACTTGGGACACCTGCCTATTTAGGTTGCATTACGAAACCAGATTAGAGTGCCGGAGAAAAGGCGGCGGGTCAATGATCCACAGGGTGGGGGCTAATTCGAGGGCGGGATCTAGCTAAGGGATCTTAGCTCAGGGGGCAGTTCAGCCTCAGGGGTCTGATGAAAACCTTCATCTGACCCCAACTTAGGCTACCCTCAAAACTCGCGGGCAAAGTCGGGGTCAGAAGAAGGCTTTCTTCAGACCCCAAGTCCCTGATCAAGGTCATGCCCAGGGCCCAGACAGACTTGCTGGCACTCAGCCGGTTCACCATCCATCTTGTGAATTCCCGGAGTCAAGGAGTCACAAGATTCAAAAATCCGTAAAGATGAATCAGGGTACCGGTGATGACCGTGTTTTTGACCAGGTCAATGGGCATCAGCGTATAAGCGACAGCATCCGCCGGGTAGGCGTACCAAAGCTGGTAATCCCTGCGGATTTGTACCAGGTGGTACCCCGCCTCCGTTTTGTACATTCGGGCTTCAACTTCAACCGATTTGTCGTTGATGCTGGCGGTTACCGGTTGCCATTCCGGGGTTAGTTTCTGGACGGGGAGAATTGCATCCCCGACGTGCTTGAATTCTTGTCTGGAGATGCGCGACTTCCACTCGAGTGCGTAGAAAAAATTATCATCCATTCTGTATTCGAATTCGGTAACGGGGATCCGTGCCGATTCTGAACCTGACAGGTGGATGACCTCTCCTTCCTGAGTTCTTTCACCAATAACGTCAACGGTGTTTGTCATCGTCATAGCGCACCCTGATTGCATCAGCATGAGAGCGGCTAAAAACGAGAGGGCGACGATGCTCGATAGGTAGTGATTCAACAATACGTGGCAGATACAGCCAGGTCCGTGGCTATTCATCATGGTTTCCTTTCCTTTGGGTACCAGTGGCGTGTCAGATTACCCTAAAACTGCTCTGCCATTCCGATTCCAAGTTCACGTCTCCAAGTCCGGCGGGATAAACTCGGGGTCAGAAGAATGCTTTCTTCAGACCCCAAGGCCATGCTCAGGGGTCTGATGAACTCGTTCATCTGACCCCAACTTCAATCCCATCCCCCCAACTCTGGATTTTCTCCCAAACCGCTGGTACCTTCTCCAACTTCGCGGGCTCCCCATCAAGGATCCGATGGCCACTATTACCCGTACCGATTCAACGGACCGAATCAACCCTTCAAGGACTGAAGACATGCCCCAGGCAAGTGGATTGCAGTTCACCGCCCGTGTCGGTGACTTTCCTTCTGATCATTTCGCCGTGGTCGCCTTCGCGCTGACCGAGAGCCTTTCCGAGCTGTTCCAGGGCCGACTGGAGCTGGCCAGTACCGATCCTGACGTCTCCGCCGAATTTATGCTGGAACAACCTGTCGATCTGGTGGTCTGGCAGGACGGCCAACCCCTGCGCCGCTTCACCGGCGTGGTCAACGAATTCGCCCGGGGCGACACCGGCCACCGCCGCACCCGGTACGAGGTGCTGTTCCAGCCCCCGCTTTGGCGTCTCGGCCTGATGCACAACAGCCGCATCTTCCAGGGCCAGAGCTCCGAGAGCATCATTCGCACCCTGCTGGAAGAGCGGGGCATCGTGGATACGATCTTCGATCTGAAACGCGCTCCGGAGGAACGGGAATACTGCGTCCAGCACCGGGAAAGCGACCTG
>NZ_JAWLHI010000002.1:0-101093 GCF_041690455.1 Marinobacter sp. | reverse complement strand
CCCGAGGGGTCAGACCCCAACTTTTGAAATAGGGGTCTGATGAAAGCCTTCATCTGACCCCATGTTCATGTTCACGACACCCACAAGGTTAGCGTCGAAAACGGGGTCAGATGAAAGCTTTCATCTGACCCCATCTTCATCGAAACAGAGAGCAAAATCATGACCCATGCTCCGCAAATCAAAGTCCCCGCCATCTACATGCGTGGCGGCACCAGCAAAGGCGTGTTCTTCCGCCTGCAGGACCTGCCCGAGGCCGCCCAGGTTCCCGGTGAAGCCCGGGACAAGCTGCTGCTGCGGGTAATCGGCAGTCCCGATCCCTACCAGAAGCAGACCGACGGCATGGGCGGCGCCACCTCCAGCACCAGCAAGACCGTCATCCTCGCCGCGCCCACCCAGCCAGACCACGATGTCGACTACCTGTTCGGTCAGGTCTCCATCGACAAGCCGTTCGTGGACTGGAGCGGCAACTGCGGCAACCTGACCGCAGCGGTAGGCGCGTTCGCCATCAACGGCGGTTTCGTGGCCAAGGAGCGGATTCCCGAGAACGGCATCTGCACCGTCCGCATCTGGCAGGCCAATATCAAGAAAACCATCGTCGCCCACGTCCCCATCACCAACGGTGAGGTGCAGGAAACCGGCGATTTCGAGCTGGACGGCGTCACCTTCCCGGCGGCGGAAGTCCAGATCGAATTCATGGACCCGGCCGATGGCGACGGCGCCATGTTCCCCACCGGCAATGTGGTGGATGACCTGGACGTGCCGGGTGTTGGCAACCTGAAAGCCACCATGATCAACGCCGGCATCCCGACCATCTTCATCAATGCGGAAGACATCGGCTACAAGGGCACCGAGCTGCAGGACGACATCAACAATGACCCGAAAGCACTGGAGATGTTCGAGACGATCCGTGCCCACGGCGCGGTGAAAATGGGCCTTATCCAGGACGTGAGCGAAGCGGCCAACCGCCAGCACACGCCCAAGGTGGCTTTCGTCGCCAAACCGGTGGATTACGTGGCGTCCAGCGGCAAGCAGATCACCGCCAGTGACATCGACGTACTGGTGCGCGCCCTGTCCATGGGCAAGCTTCACCATGCCATGATGGGCACAGCGGCGGTAGCGATCGCTACAGCATCCGCAGTTCCGGGAACACTGGTCAACCTGGCTGCCGGCGGCGGGGACCGCACCCACGTCACCTTCGGCCATCCCTCCGGAACCCTGCGCGTTGGCGCCGAGGCGAAGGAAGTGAATGGTCAGTGGACCGCCACCAAGGCCATCATGAGCCGCAGTGCGCGGATCCTGATGGAAGGCTGGGTGAGGGTGCCGGGAGATTCGTTCCAGGGCTGAACCCCCTGAGCCGACAATGCCCCCGGGCTGTATACCGTCTATCTTTCAGGTAGAAGGTAAACGGCCGGGGGCATTTTTATTTGCCCGGGAAAACAATCAGGAAAGGAGGCAACAGCATGTCTGCAACTTTCGACGTCAACGTCCGCCCGGATTATGACGAGGTACTCCAGAAAATCGCGGACTATGTCCTGAACTATGAGATCGACAGCGAAGAGGCCTGGGACACGGCGCGCAACTGCCTGATCGACACTCTCGGCTGCGGCCTGCTGGCCCTGCGTTTTCCCGAATGCACCAAGCATCTTGGCCCAATCGTTGAAGGGACCGTCGTACCTCACGGCGCCCGGGTGCCAGGCACCCAGTTCCGGCTCGACCCGGTGAAAGCGGCCTGGGACATCGGCTGCACCATCCGCTGGCTGGACTACAACGACACCTGGCTGGCGGCAGAGTGGGGTCACCCCTCTGACAACCTGGGGGCTATCCTGGCGGTCGCGGATTACCTGTCCCAGAAACGGCTGGCCGAGGGCAAAGCGCCTTTCGTGATGAAGGATGTGCTGGAAGCCATGATCATGGCCCATGAAATCCAGGGTGTGCTGGCGCTGGAGAACTCGTTCAATCGGGTGGGGCTGGATCACGTGGTGCTGGTGAAAATGGCGTCAACCGCCGTGGCCGCCAAGCTCATGGGGGCCAACCGGGAACAGCTGCTGTCCGCCTTGTCCCATGCCTGGGTGGACGGCCAGGCATTAAGGACCTATCGCCACGCGCCAAACGCCGGTTCCCGGAAATCCTGGGCGGCAGGGGATGCCAGTTCCCGCGCGGTCCGGCTTGCTGACATCGCCATGCGTGGTGAGATGGGCATTCCGGGTGTGTTGACCGCGCCCCAGTGGGGCTTCTATGACGTCCTGTTCAGCAAGACAAACAAGGACCAGAAGCTCAAACCCGAGGAGGAACGCCAGTTCTCTCTGCCCCAGGAATTCGGCTCCTACGTGATGGAAAACATCCTGTTCAAGATTTCCTTCCCGGCCGAATTCCACGCCCAGACCGCAGCCGAGGCGGCAGTCACGCTGCACCCGGAAGTGAAGGACCGTCTGGATGAGATCGATAAAATTATCATCACCACCCACGAGTCTGCCATCCGCATCATTTCCAAGGTGGGCAAGCTGGCCAACCCGGCGGACCGGGACCACTGCCTTCAGTATATGACGGCGGTACCACTGATCTTCGGCAGCCTGACAGCCGAGCACTACGAAGACAGCTTCCACGATGGCCACCCGATCATCGACGAGCTCAGGGACAAGATGGAAGTGGTGGAAGACCCCCGTTACACCCGTGAATACCTGGAACCCGAGAAGCGTTCCATCGCCAACGCGGTACAGGTGTTCTTCAAGGATGGTTCCAGTACCGACAAAGTGGCTGTGGAATATCCGATTGGCCACCGGCGGCGCCGCAAGGAGGGGATTCCGCTGCTGGAGGAGAAATTCCGGGCCAATCTGGCGACGCGGTTTCCGGGGCCGCAGTGTGAGCGGATTTTCGGATTGTGTAAGGATCAGCAGCGTCTTGAGGAAGTGCCGGTTCCCGACTTTGTAAGCTTTTTTGTGATTTGAAGGGAGAAAACGTCAGTATTTTTTACACTGCTTTCAGATGCTTTTTTTAACTTCCTGAAAGGGCAGGAAAAATAAAAGTTGGCTCCTTGTTTGCTTTGGGTAAGGGCGTGGAGATACCCACAATCATTGTCAAAGGAGTGAGACATGAAATTGGCTCTAGCAAAGCAACTAACGGGGATTGCGCTTGCATCTGCATTTTCCGTTTCAGTAGCGAATGCCGCCATGATCGACGTGACCGTCAGCGGTCCGGGAGTCGCGGAGGCTGAGGCTGCAGAGACAGATTTTCTGGCGTTCCTCAAGGATACGACAACTGAAACCTTCGAAGGGTTTACCGCAGCCACCGGCTCGGCAGACCAGACCAATACCATCAACACCAGCGTTGGCGACTTCACCCAGTTGCAGCCTGGCGGCGATTATCCGTCCGAGGCCTGTAACGATGGTGGCTTCAGCTGCGCAGGTGGGCTGGCCATCCTGAACTCGGACACCAGTCCGTTCAGTGGCCGTTACCCCATGCCGGCTGATGGTGAAAACCAGAACTGGCTCGACAGCATGGATTCCCAGCAGATGCAGTTTACGCTTGCGGGCATGTACACCGCCGTGGGTTTTTATCTGACGGATCCAAATGACGTCGGCGGTATCATGAATATCCTGTTCGCGGATCAGACGGAAAGTACGCTTGATCTCGGCGCGGTATTCGATCCCAGCCTCGCCAGTGGTTCAGCCTTCTACGTCGGCATCATGAGCGACGTGGCAATCAGCTCGCTGACCTTCTATTCCAACGATGAAAACGATGGCTACGGCATCGACAACGTGACCGTCGGTACCGTTCCGGAGCCCGGAACCCTGGCTCTGCTGGGTCTCGGACTTGTTGGAATGGGAGTCATGAAGCGGCGCAAGTCATCTGACACCGCCTGTTAATTTTCCATATCAAATCAATCCAGAAACGAAGGCTCCGCGAGGAGGCCGGGGAAGATTTATTGCCGGCATTCTCGCGGACTTTCCGAAAGACTGTTTGTTGACGTAATGTAAAAACAGGTTACACTTTGTAAGTAAGCTGTTGCCCGGTTGAGACCGGATCAGGTGCTCGGGAAAGAGTTAAAAGCCCTGAATTCCGGTGAGGCAAAGTTGTGGTTGTTACGTGAAGAACACAAGGAGTTTATGTGGCTCACGTCAGGTTTTTTCGGCATTACATTCATTTACCCTTCCTGATTCTGGGATTGATCGATTGTTTGATCCTGATCCTGGCGTTTTGCCTGTCGGTGTTCTTTGCCTTTTTCGGTGACGCTTCGTTCTTCATGAGCCAGATCTGGTTCGTTGTCCCTTCCGCGGTTGTCTTCGCACTGCTGAATCTGTTTGTGATGGTGGCCATTGCGGTACACCAGGCCCGTCTGGAAGAGGGCATGTCCGGCATGATGCTGCGCACCCTCCTGGCCCTGATTATCAGCCTCCCGCTCTGCGGTCTCGCTTACCTGGTCGGTGGTGACTGGATGTGGTACCTCGGTCATACCAGCGTCCTGACAACCGCTGCTGTATTCGGGCTTTTTCTACTGGGTCTGGCGAGAACTGTATTTTTCGCCCTTGTGGGCAAGGACGCCTTCAAGCGCCGGATACTGGTACTCGGGGCCGGGCCACGGGCCAGTCAGTTGCTGGAGGATCTGAAGACGCCTTTCAACCGGAAAGGTTTCACGCTGGCGGGTTTTGTACCTATGCCGGGAGAACCGGTGGCGGTGAATGATAATTTCCTGGTCACGCCGACTTTGGCGCTGCACAGGTACGTTCTTTCCCACCGGGTTCATGAGATTGTCGTGGCGGTTGAAGATCGCCGCAAGGGGCTGCCCATGGAGGACCTGCTTGAATGCAAGATGCAGGGCGTCAAGGTTGTTGACGGTGCCACCTTTTACGAACGGGAATCCCGCAAGGTGGCCCTGGAAATGATTACCCAGGGCTGGCTGGTGTTCTCTGATGGATACAACGTCGCCTCGGTTGCAGGCTTCTGGAAAAGAACGCTGGACCTGGCCTCGTCCATCACTCTGCTGCTGGCAACCCTCCCTCTCATGTTGCTGACGATGCTCGCGATCAAGCTGGAAGACGGCTTCCGTGCCCCGGTTATCTACAGCCAGGAGCGGGTAGGGCTCAATGGCAAGGTATTCCTTGTACACAAGTTTCGCTCGATGGTGACGGATGCGGAAAAGAACGGTGCAGTTTGGGCCAGCAAGGGCGACACCCGGGTGACCCGGGTTGGCGAGTTTATCCGGAAATTGCGCATCGATGAGTTGCCACAAATCTTCAATGTGCTGAACGGTACCATGGCGTTTGTGGGACCCCGTCCGGAACGGCCGGTCTTCGTCGAGAAACTGGCAGCGACGATCCCGTTCTACAACGAACGGCATCGCGTAAAGCCCGGGATTACAGGCTGGGCGCAACTGTGCTTCGCATACGCAGATAACGAAGAGGACAGTCGCGAAAAGCTCAGGTATGACCTTTACTACATCAAGAACCAGAGTCTGTTGCTGGATCTTCTGATCATCATGCAGACGGTAGAAGTGATCTTGTTCAGGAAAGGTTCAAGGTAGCTTCGGAAGGGGCGCAGTCTTCGAAGCCGAACTCAAGCAGGGATTTCAGAGAGGAATAACAATGTCACGGATGTTCAGGTTTTGGGGCGTAATCGCGACCCTGGTGGCGGTAGCGTTGTCTACAGGATGTGCAGCACCCACCGCTTCGTCTCCCGAAGCGATCAACAGGGCGCTGACAGTCGATACCTCCACAAGCGTTGATGAATACATTCTCGGGCCCACCGATACCGTTCGGGTCTCGGTATGGCGAAACGAAGATCTGAGTATTACGGTTCCGGTCCGCCCGGACGGAAAAGTCTCCGTGCCCCTGGTCGGAGACGTCCAGGCCAGTGGGAAAACGCCGGAAGCGCTTGCGGATGACATCGAAAACGAATTGGCCTCCTATATCCGTCAGCCCCAGGTCAGCGTTGTCGTGACCAGCATGGGCAGTCATGAGTTTATCGACAGGGTTCGCGTCACCGGAGCTGTTCAGCAACCCCTCTCGATGCCCCATCGTGCCGGCATGACGGTACTGGATATCGTGCTTCAGGCCGGTGGCGCCAATCAGTTTGCCGCTGAGAACAACGCCATGCTCTACCGGAAGGTTGGTGACGATGTGGTGGCCATTCCGGTAAGGCTCGACGATATCCTCACCCGGGGCGATGTGAAGACAAACTATCTGTTGCGTCCGGGGGATATCCTCAGCGTTCCTGAGCGGGTGCTCTGATAAAAGGATTTTCAAGGTAGCAGACCCCGGTATGAACCGGGAAGGAACAGTGTCATGACCCTCCCTTTCTCACAATTGCCGGCCGAAATGTTCCGGGAGATAAAGGCCCACAAATGGTTGGCTCTGGTGATCTTTGCCGTTGTCAGTTTTGGGGTGCTGATTGCCGGATTCGTGTGGCCCTACAAGTACGAATCCGAAGTCGTTATTTTCGTGGATGACAGTAATATCATCCGCCCGCTGATGGAGGGTAGCGCGGTAACGACAAAGGTTAGTGACCGCGCGTCTGCCGCCAGGGAGTTGCTGTGGAGCCGGAGTATCGTCGAGCCGGTCGCTACCGATCCTGAAATATTCGGTCAGGAAGCATCGGGCCTGTCTCCGGAAGCACTAGAGGGCCGGGTAGCCGCTATCCGCGCCAACCTCTTCGTGCGGCCAAGGGGCGATAGCTACTTCAGCATCGGATACTCATCAGAATCTCCTACCCAGGCCTTCCAGGTTGCACAACGGCTCGGTCAACTTTTTATCGCTGAAAACAATGCCCGCAAGCGCAGCGAAAGCAGAAGTGCCTACGAGTTCATCGACAAACAGGTCAAGAGCTACGAGCAGCAGTTGGCTCAGGTTGAAGAACGAATGAAGCAATTCCTCTCGGAAAACGTGGACGGCACCGAGGGTGAGGCCAATCAGCGAATGGCCAACCTGCGCAGCCAGATTGAACGGGCCGAACTCGACCGCCAGGAACTCCAGTCCCGGGCTGCGTCCCTGGAGAGAGAATTGCTGGGTATGGCTCCGGTCATCCAGCAACGGGCAGTGGACCAATATCAGCAGCGCATTAATGGCCTGCAGGACAAGCTCGACAACCTGAGGCTCCGCTATCATGACACCTATCCCGATATCGTGATTCTCCGGGAGCAGATTGCGGAACTCGAGCGGCGCCGGGCCCAGGCCCTGGCGGATGGCGGGCCGGCAAACGTGGTTTCCGGCGGGGATGCCGAAGCCAACCCGGTCTTCCAGGAGGTCAGGAGCGCACTGGCAGAAACCCGCGCCGATATCCGGACCAAAGACACCCGGATCAGGGCACTTAATGAGTTATTGTCTGAGCACATGCTCCGTATGGAGAGAATCCAGGAAAACAAGGCCGAGTACTCCGAACTGACCCGCGACATGGAAGTGAACAAGCAGATTTACGATGATCTGCTCAAACGTCGTGAAAGGGCCCGGGTGTCCATGCATCTGGATGTTGAAGGCCAGGGCTTGAGCTATCGGATCAGTGAGAATGCGCAGTATCCGCGTGGCGTCAAAGGCCCGAAATTCTCGACGTTTGCGTTTGCCGGCCTGTTTCTCGGTGCCATTGCGCCCTTCGGGCTGATAGCAGGATTGCTTCAGATCGACCCTCGCGTTCGCGCTCGCAAGCAACTGGAAGAGACCATCGGTTTGCCGGTCCTGGCCGAGTTGCCGCAGGTCAAAACACCCTACGAGCAACGTCGTGAACGCCGCCTGACAACGCTGGTTGTGGTCTGCGCCTTGCTGGTTTGCGGGGCCTACGTTGCCATCGCGGCGGCATCAATGATGGGAGTCATCGGATGACTGAGCAAAGCAAACACGCCAAGGCCAAGGATCGCTCTATCAATCCGGACGCCGAGCAGCAGAACCGGGAAGGCCGTTTCTGGGAGGTGCACAAACAGGCACCGGAGGAGAGCGATGCGGAAAAAGCCCTGAAAGGCGAGGGCGTCCCTTACTCGGAATGGGATGATTCCCGCATGCTGGTGCCCAGCTCCCTGGAGTTGGGTCCGGGCGCTGTTGACCGTTATGTCATCAGCAAACAGATCGTGCGGATGCAGGAGCCGCGGCGGCTCAGCCATGATGATCTTGATGAGCGGCGCATCATCTACCCCGAATCTCCCAACCGCCAACTGGTCAACCGGTTCCGGGATTTGCGTACCAAACTTCTGGAAGCCTCTGGAGGCAACAACTTCACTCTGGTGGTCAGTGGCGCCAGCAGCGCTGCCGGGAGTTCGTTTGTGGCCTTCAATCTCGCGGCGGCGTTTGCCTTTGATCAGGCCAAGACGGCGGTTGTTATTGATTGCAATCTGCGCGAGCCGAGTCTGCACTCACTGGTCGATGTAGTGCCGGAATACGGTCTGACCGATTTCCTCGACGACCCGGATTTCGATGTCGCCAGTATCCTGTATCCGACAGGTATTCCGAGGCTGAGGCTGATCCCGGCGGGCAGCCGACGGGAAGTCCCAGGTGAGTTTTTCACGTCCTTTCGCATGAAGCAGTTTGTTCAGGCTGTGCGCCGGCGTTATCCGGACCGGTTTATCATTTTCGATACCGCCCCGATCAGCGAGTCGCCGGATGCCCGCATCCTTGGTGAACTGTGTGACTACGCCATGCTGGTGGTTCCCCATGGTCGGGTGAGTCCGACAACAGCAGAGCAGGCAGCGCTTGCATTCCATCCGCAGAAATTTGTCGGGGCGGTGATCAATGGTTGAGCGAAAGGTATTGGTATTGGCAATAGCAAGTGCCGGGTTATCGACCGCTGTCGCCGAGCCTCTTCGGATAGATGGTTCCCTGGAGGGGCGATTCAGTGACAACGTGGAACTCTCGTCCTCGAATGAAACCAGCGATCTGGAAACCCGGGCCACCATCGGCATCGGATACCGCACCGATCCGGGCCGGTGTATCGCCGATCTGAGTTCACGGTTCGGTTACGGATACTGGCTCGATGACACCTATGATCCGGAAGTCTACAGCAACATGACGTTTCTGGGTGATTGCGAGATCAACGACAACCTGAGCTGGGAATTGACCGATTACCTTCGCGATGTCACCCAGGACACCCGTGCCGGAGATACCCCCGAGAACCGTACCCGAAAGAACATCTTCCGCACCGGCCCAGTGCTAAGCTTCAGGCCTACCTCGGTGGATGAACTGGTGTTCCGGGCTTCCTATGAGCAGACCGACTACAGCGAGCCCGTTGAGCCGGATAGCGAACGCTACATCGCATCTGCTGCATGGAACCACCTGTTCAGTCCGACCCTCACTGCTGGCCTGTTTGCCGAGGCCGACCGGGCGGAACTCGACACAGTCGGTGAGGATGTGGACCGCGATACCCTGACGGCTACCTTCAGTAAACAATGGGTTGCCACCCGGTTGAGTGGTTCACTTGGCGTCAGCCAGCTGGAGAGCCGCAGGCCAAACAGTGAGAGCGAGAACGACGGGATTGTGGGTAATCTCAGGCTCGAGCGTGAGATCAACCCCACCACATTACTGACGCTGGCAGCCAACCGTGAACTGACCGACCAGACGTCGGACCTTGATATCCGCATCGGCTCTTTCGTGTTCAACCTCGAACAGACCGAGCCCGTTGAGGTAACGGCATTTCGCGCGACACTGGACAAAGGCTTCAGTGACGGGAGTTCCATTGGGCTGACTGGCTATGGCAGCCAGACAGATTACCTTCTGAGCGATCTGACCGACTATCGTTCAGGCGTCAATGCCAGCTATCGCAGGCCTGTGACTGAATTCATGGGCTTCAATGCGGGCCTTGGCTATGACTTTTATGACTATGGAGGCGAGACCGACTCCAATGACCATGTGCTGGATCTGAGGGTTGGTCTGGACTATCAGCTCAGCCGCAAACTGACCGCGAACGGCAGTATCGGTCATGAGCGCCGGGAGAGCGAGACCGCCTCCCGTGAATACGACGAAAACTGGATTTTGCTCGGCCTGAGTTACCAGTTCCGTTGAACGGCAACTGAGAAACAGGGCCAGGGAAGGGCTCAATGAACAGCATTCGCAATGCTCTGACAATTGACGTGGAAGACTACTTCCAGGTGGCCGCGCTCGCTGAAGCGGTGCGCCGGGATGACTGGGATTCCATGGAATATCGGGTAGAGGCCAACACCGACCGGTTACTGGGCCTGCTCGATCAACACAATACCAGGGCAACCTTTTTCACCCTCGGCTGGGTAGCTGAGCGCTCCCCGGAACTGGTTCGTCGCATCCGTGCGGCCGGCCACGAGGTGGCAAGCCACGGTTACAGCCACCAGTTGATCTATAATCAGACTCCGGATGTCTTCCGTGAAGAAACCCGCCGGTCCAAGGCCACTCTCGAAGACATCCTTGGCGAACCCGTGACCGGGTATCGTGCCGCCAGCTACTCAATCACCGCCCGATCCCGCTGGGCCCTCGACATCCTTGCCGAGGAAGGCTTTATCTGGGATTCCTCCATCTTCCCGGTACACCATGACCGCTATGGCATGCCGGATGCCCCCCGCTGGCCTTACCGCCTGAAGACCGATAACGGTCATGAACTGGCGGAATTTCCCCTGAGCACCCTGAAACTACCCGGCTATACCCTGCCGATCGCCGGTGGTGGGTACTTCCGGCTGTTTCCCTACTGGTTCAGCCAATGGGGACTTGGCTCCATCAACCGCCAGGGGCGGCCATTTGTGTTTTACCTGCACCCCTGGGAGGTGGACCCGGAGCAACCGCGGCTCGAGGTCAAATGGCTATCCAGGTTCCGGCATTACAACAACCTGGATGTGTGCGAGGCACGCCTGAACAAGCTGCTCCAGCGGTTTGATTTTGCACCCATGGGCGAAGTGCTACGGGACGCTGGGCTGCTTGAGCCAGCTAGTCTGAACCCTGCAACGCCAATAGATGCTGACGGCCAGGATCGGGCCCTCAGCGCTCAGAAATTCGTAAGGACGTTATAGGACGTCAGGGACGATAAACCATGCTTCACGTGCTGTTCTGGTTGTCACTGCTGCTACTCGGATATATCTATATTGGCTATCCGCTGCTGGCAAAACTGATTGCGAACACTGGTGCTACCCCGGTTCGCAAGGACGACCGCGAGGCGCCGACCGTTTCTGTACTGATTGCCGCCTACAACGAGGCGGCGGATATCGAGGCGACCCTGCAGAACAAGCTTGCCCTTGATTACCCCGCAGACCGGATCGAAATCCTCGTCATCTCGGACGAATCCGACGACGGCACGGACGATATCGTTCGCCGCGTGGCCGCGGAAGCCAAAGTGCCTGTCCGCCTCTTCCGCCAGGCTCCCCGCCAGGGCAAGACCTCCGGTCTCAATACACTGGTCCCTCATGCCACCGGCGAAATCCTCCTGTTCTCCGACGCCAACTCCCAATGGGCAACAGATGCGCTTCGGCATCTCGTCAGCAACTTCCATGACCCCGATGTCGGCTACGTCACCGGCAAAATGGTGTACGTGAATGACGACGGATCTATGGTGGGTGACGGTTGCAGCGCCTACATGAAATACGAGAACTGGCTGCGGGAGCAGGAGACCCGGGCCGGATCCATCGTCGGCGTGGACGGCGGAATCGACGCCATGCGCAAGGCGCTCTACCAACCCTTGCGCCCCGACCAGCTACCGGATTTCGTGCAGCCATTGAAAGTCGTGGAGCAGGGCTACCGGGTGGTGTTCGAGCCCCGGGCACTCTTGAAAGAACCGGTACTCAACGACAGCGGCAGCGAGTTCAGTATGCGGGTGCGGGTGAGCCTGAGAGCCCTATGGGCGCTGAAGGACATGGCGGCACTGATGAATCCTCTGAGTTATGGCTTCTTCGCCATTCAGCTGATCTCCCACAAGCTGCTGCGTTACCTCGCTTTCATACCACTTGTAGTTTTCACATTGGCAACGTTGCTCCTGATGCCAAGGGGCGGAATTTACCCGCTGGCATTCCTGGGACTCGTGGCGCTATACGGGCTGGCCTGGATCGGCCGGAAGAATGAGAGCGAAGGCCGTAATTTTGGGCCGCTGTACTCTGTGCCTTACTACTTCCTTCTGCTGAATGTGGCATCGCTCAAGGCGGTGATCGCGTTTTTGCGGGGGGAGAAGCGGGTGGTTTGGAAGCCGAGAAAGGGGTGAGGGAAGACTAATGGAAACCACCTCAACAAAAAACATTGAATTCCAGGATCTATCCAAGTCTGAGAGAGTTTTTATTGATCGTATCCGTGGGTTATCGATAATCAGAGTGGTGCTCGTACATTTGGGCTTATCTTGGTTCTATACTCCTTATTCTCAGTTTGTCCATAATTTACTTCCACTTCTTTTTTTTGTGAGTGGTGCCGTTTCATTTTATAGCTTAAGTCGCTCCAATGGGTTCGGTTTATACCTTATAAAACGTCTGCTGTCGATTGTGGGACCTTTTTATGTGATAGCTTTGAGTGCCATGGTCGTATTCTGGATTTATAATAATCAGGCCCCAAGCTTTAACATTAAAGAGATTGTTCGATGGCTAACCATTATTCCCGAGAGCTCGGATACGCCATTTCCAATGGGTCAGATCTGGTTTATTCATGCGATGGTGATTATCGTACTCGTTACTGTCCCTTTTTTAGTAATGGCTAGAAACTCAAGTGTACCATTATTGTTTCTGATTATTTTTTCGATAGTTCTTTCAGTGTTTCATCAATCAATTGGTGTTAGTAATAATTTTAGCATTCTTGGTCACAACTTTTATCAAGGATTAGTTAATGTAGGTTTTTTTGTATTTGGTGCTCTGTATTATAAAAGGTTGGAGTTGTTTGATTTTAAATTTTTGCTTGGGTTGCTAATAGTTTCAATGACAGTAGCTTTGACTAACGTGTTTTGGCTTAATGTGGATGTGAATATGGCAAATCACACCTATGCACCGGATACGTATTATTTGTCTGGTAGCTATGCTGCCATACTTTCTGTTTTATTATTAAAAAGGTTGATTAATAAAATACTTGATGATTGGTCGCTCGCCGACCGCGTAGTTCTCTTTTTCAGCAAGCATGCATATTCAGTTTTCATAGTGCATAGCTTCTCTATATATTTTTTGGAAACAAAGTTTGGATTGGTAAATGTCATAGATGATCTAGTTCTTGCGGCTGTAAAAATTTTTTCAGTATTTATGATAAGTGCCGCAATATCTGTTCCAGTAACTTGGGCCACTAATTGGGTTACAGGAAAGGCAAAGGGAAGAATACAGTCAATTATTAGTCAAGATTCCAAGCGTTCCGATCAATTAACATCGGCTAAACCATTGGACTAAGAGGTTTATCATTTTGTTTAATTATTAGTTAACTAGTAGCAAGTTTTAGATAGAGAGTATTTGTCTTTATGTGAATTGAACGTGCATTAGCTTTCTTGGTTCTCCGTTTAGGTTAATTTAATTTATGAAAGTTCTTCATTTAATTGATAGTGGTGGTCTCTATGGGGCAGAGAACGTGCTGCTCACCCTAGTTCGAGAGCAAATGAAGAGCGGATTGTCTCCTATGATCTTGAGTGCAGGTGACCCCCGGCTAGGTGAAAAAGAACTTGAAACGGAAGCACGCCATCAAGGTTTACCCCTCATATGCTGGCGAATGAAGCCTGGATTAAATCTTCTGGATGCCCGAAAAATTTATAGGTGGGCGCAAAAAGAGGGGTTTGAAGTCATGCATTCCCATGGATACAAGTTCAATGTATTGATGGGACTTTGGCCAGAATCAATCCGTAAGATTCCTTTAGTGACTACGCTACACGGTTATGTCCATGCACCATTCTTCACCAAGGCTTGGTTTTACGAAAGCGTTGACCAGTTGGCATTGGGTCGAATGAGACAAGTGGTGCTTGTGTCTAATGCTATGAAAAGCCAAGTTCCGGGAGCCATTGGCCGCTCTCCCAAGGTTACCGTGATACCAAATGGTTTGGATGCAAGCCGAATCATTGCGGAGTCAGACGCCGAACTCCCCGAAAATATTCAGGCCTTCATAAGAATCTATACCCCGCTGCTGCTAGGGGTTGGGCGGTTGGCAAGGGAAAAGGGATTTGACCGCCTGATCAGTGCGTTCGAAGAAGTGAAACGGTCTTTTCCATCTGCCGGATTACTGGTGATCGGCGAGGGTTCCCAGAGGGCTTCACTGGAACGTCAAACCCATGAACTTGGTCTGGACGATGCAGTAATGATGCCGGGATATCTGGGTAATGTTCCCAGCATCATGCAGCGTTCAAATGTGCTTTGCATGCCTTCGCTCACCGAGGGTTTGCCAATCACATTGCTGGAAGCGATGACCGTAGGCTTGCCAATTGTCGCCTCCGATGTAGGGGAAATAAGTGAAGTGCTTGGTGCCGGCAAAGGCGGCAGGGTTATCCGTGCTGAGATTCCGGGTTCGTTGGCGGAGGAGGTGATTTCTGTACTAAGGGAGTCGGAGCAGAGCGCAGATCGGGCGCAGTGGTCCAGACAACGGATTGATAAGGACTACTCCAGTCATGCCATGGCAAAAAAGTATCTTCAGGTTTATCAGAGGGCTGTGGCATGAAGCTCTGCATTGTGATGGACCGATATGAAAGCCCTTACGCGGGGACT
This sequence comes from Marinobacter sp., assembly GCF_041690455.1. Taxonomy (GTDB): domain Bacteria; phylum Pseudomonadota; class Gammaproteobacteria; order Pseudomonadales; family Oleiphilaceae; genus Marinobacter. The sequence continues at coordinate 86,524 of NZ_JAWLHI010000002.1, read as the reverse complement.
GAAAGTCAGGTCCTCAAGCTGGTTGAAGGTCTCACCCAGAGGGGATGGACCATACGGTTTGCGGTCTTCAGAGCGAGCGATTACAGCAGAAGCGATGCATTTCCCGTTGCGATAGAGGAGCTTGATATTGGACGCATTTCGGATCCCCGCAGCTGGTGGGCGGTTTATCGTTATGGACGCATGTTGGCCGATGACGGATTCGGGGTGGTCCATGTTTTCTTCAACGACGCCTCGGTTGTTTGCCCTCCAATGATGCGGCTGGCTGGACTGAGGACACTGATATCTCGCCGTGACATGGGGTTCTGGTACTCCGGCGTTTACCTCAAAGCCTTGCGCCTGACTGACCGGTTTGTCCATGGAGTAGTTTGCAACAGCAAGGCGGTGGCCGAAATCACCGCACAGCTTGAAGGGGTTCCCGAATCCAAGCTTCATGTTATCTACAACGGATACCCCGAGGGAACCGAAGAGTGTAGTTCGAGTGGAGACGAGCCTGATACTCAGCAGAACCGGACACAACCACTCATCATCGGCATAGTTGCCAACCTACGACCAATCAAACGGATTGAAGACCTGATTGAGGCGGTGGCGGGAGTTATCCACTCCGGCAGAAATGTAGAGCTTCGCATCGTCGGAGGCGGCGATGAAGTTGCCTATCGTCGAAGAGTCGAGAAGTTGGGTATTGCTGGCCAAGTCAAATTCCTTGGTAGCCAGCCTGATCCTGAGCGCCATATCCAGGAATTTGATATCGCCGTTTTATGCTCCGAAACCGAAGGTTTCTCCAATTCCATCATCGAATACATGCGTTGCGGAAAGCCCGTGGTATGCACGGATACGGGCGGCAATCCGGAAATCATTGATGATGGGGTCAATGGCTATCTGGTTGGAGTCGGTGATGTAGGTTCATTGGCTGAGCGGCTCGAAGCCCTGATCGATAATCCGGACAGGCGATTGGCCATGGGGCGATTAAACAAAGAGCAAATGGCCAAGCGCTATTCACTGGAAAGTATGCTTAACCAATACATCCGTTTGTACCACCTGCTTGAACCAGGGATGGCTGAAGCATGATGGATTCACTTTCACGGTATGTTTTCTATCCCTTGTGGGATCTCAAGGATCGAAGCCAACGGTTGAGAGAATGGCGGGCACTGGAGGAGCAGCAATGGTGGCCAGTTGATCGACTGCGGATGATGCAATGGGAAAGATTACAAAAGCTACTGACTCACGCGGCCGAACACAGCCCTTTTTACAGGGATGTATTCAGTAAACATGGAATATCACCGGCCAGTATTCGGAGTGAAGACGACCTGCTCAGGATTCCGGTAACGACCAAATCGGACATCCGCAACAACCTGGAGAATTTCATCAGTGACCAGTTTGATCGCAACGAATTGGTGAGCGCAAAAACCGGTGGATCAACAGGGTTCTCGCTCCAGCTCTATTTCGACGAAGCCTGCCAGGAGCGAAGAAACGCAGCCCAGTTAATGGCAGACCGTTGGTCCGGCTGGGATCTGGGTATGAAGAAGGCCGCAATTTGGGGTAACCCTCCAGTGCCGTCAACGATGAAACAGAAGCTACGCCATCATCTGCTGGACCGGACTATTTACCTCGATACCATGAATTTGAGCGAAACCTCCATGGGCAAATTCGTTCAGAAGTGGCGCGTGGAACAACCCGGAGCAATCTTCGGGCACGCCCATTCAATCTATATTTTTGCCTGCTATCTCCGTGACCAGGGAATCACAGATCTCCGCCCAAGAGGAATCGTCGCTACCTCAATGATGTTGCTTGATCAGGAGCGTAAGGCTATCGAGCAAGTCTTTGATTGTCCCGTTACCAACCGCTATGGGTGCGAAGAGGTGGGGCTGATCGCTTGTGAATGTGAGGAACATCGTGGGATGCATCTGAATCTCCCTCACTTATTTGTAGAGTTTTTGGATGGGGAGAATAAACCGGTGAAGCCAGGTGAACCGGGCAAGATCGTGGTTACCGATCTCAATAACTTTGCGATGCCTCTCATTCGCTACCGGGTAGAGGATGTCGGGACCTTTACCGATGAACCGTGTAGTTGTGGCCGTGGCCTGCCCATCCTTCAAAGACTGGAAGGAAGGGTGGCGGATTTTCTGAAGCTTCCTGATGGCGGGCAGGTGGCTGGGATTTCGTTGATCGAGCGAACGCTGACGAAGGTGCCGGGAATAAAGCAAATGCAACTGGTACAGGAAGATCTTACAGGCTTAAACATCAACCGTGTGAAGGGGAGCGATCACAAGCCTGAAATGGACCGGGCATTAATTTCTGAACTACAAGAAGTCTTCGGCGACTCCGTTTCCATCACTATCCATGATGTATCGGAGATCCCCCAGGAATCCTCAGGAAAATACCGGTTTGCAATATGCAAGGTTTAACGATGAAAGACGAACCTCTGGTGAGCGTTGTGATCGCCACCTATAACATGGGGCAATATCTGCCGGATGCAGTGGAGTCGGTGTTGAACCAGCACTGGAAGAACCTCGAGGTGATCGTGGTGGATGATGGTTCGGAGGATAATACCGCTGAGAGTATCTCACGGTTTAATGATGACGCCAGGTTCCGTTATGTCAGAACCGCAAATCAAGGTCAGCCGAAGGCAAAGAATCGGGGATTAGCGGAATCGAAAGGGGAATTCATTGGCTTCTGTGATGCCGATGACCTGTGGCACCCTGACAAACTTAAGTTACAGATGCCGCTATTCAAAGATTCATCGGTCGGAGTCGTTTATAGCGAAGTATCCTATATTGATGAGTTAGGAATGCTGATCGACAAACCGAAGCCCTACTATCGATATAGCGGAAAGGTGACGAACCATTTAGTGATCAAGAATTTCATCCCCTTTGGAACAGCTTTAATCCGGCGGGCCTGTATGACCAAGGATGGCGTATTCGACGAGAGTCTGCCAATGGGAATAGACTGGGATCTATGGCTACGTTACTCCCTAAACTGGGAGTTTAAATACAATCCAGAAAAAACATACGCTTACCGACTCTGGTCAGGACAAATGTCTCACAATTATCGCGGACGATATGATAACGCTATTAAAATCCTGACTAAGTTTTTGATGAAATACCCCGATGCTATTCCTGGTTCTGTAATTTCTAGGGCGTGGGCAGACATTTATGTTTGCCGTGCTATGGAAATTGCTAAATCCGAAAGGACGTTTCGAGAGCCATTTATAGATTTGATGCATGGTATAAAGCATGATTGGTTAAATATATTAGCCTGGAAAGCGATGGCAAAGTTAGTTTTGAGGCGGATATAAAGAAATGCCAAATTCAAGCTTCAGTCACATCCTATTTAAGGGGGGGCGATCATTGGGAGTCTTACCATTAGCGCGGATTCTTAGCAAAAGACACCCAAAGATATTAATGTACCATAGAATTTTGCCAACGTCGGTTCATGGTGCAATTACGGTTTCCGAGTTTAAAGAGCAGCTCGACATTATCAGCAAGCATTTCCGTGTTATGACTCTCAAAGAGTTAATAACTGCAAATGATAAAGGAGACCGAACAGATAATGTGGTAGTACTTACCTTTGACGATGGTTATTATGATTTTTACCAATATGCTTTCCCAATCTTAAAAGAACGTGGTTTATCGGCAACTCTTTTCATTACGACCGGGTTTGTTGATAAAAACTTATGGCTATGGCCAGATCAATTAATGTACTGTTTGAAAAATTCAAAAAAAAATAAAGTATTCGTTGAAGCCCTAGGAAAGCAATATTACCTGCCGGAAGAAACCATAAAATGCTGGCATGATATTGCTAACCTTTGTTTGAGTTTAGATGAAGAGCTTAAGAATGCGACCGTCAATCGGGTTTTCGAAAATACTGGAGTCACGAAATTAGTTAATCCACCGAACGAATACAGTGCCGTAACATGGGAACAGCTAGCGGAAATGGTTGATGATGGCCTTGAAGTCGGGAGCCATTCGCATACACATCCTATTCTCACAAGAGTAGGGAGCGGTCAACTTAAAAATGAGCTTATACGACCTATCTCCTTAATAAAGCGAAAATTGGGGTTGGAGGATATAGGTTTCTGTTATCCCAATGGAGAGTCAGGTGACTTTAATGAGCTCGTAAAGAAGGAGGTACAGTCAGCAGGTTATATTTACGGTATATCAGCATTTCCCGGCCTTAAACCGATTTCGGATCGATGGGAATTAAATAGATATCCTGCTAATAAAAATAAAAATTTGTTCGAAAAAAATATTTTTGGTCTAACCTATCTAAGATTAAAATTAAAATCGGCGATTTTCGATCTTGAATGAATTTGGCTGGAGTTTATGAATAAAATTATTGAAAATATCTATTACAATTCGCCAGTATTTATTCAGAATATGGCAGTGAGTATTTATGGTGCGCGGATAAAAAGGGAAAGATACTCTAAAGACGGTTCGATCTTTCTAAATAAACTTATCGCGTCGCAGTAGTATTCTGAACAAGAAATGATTGGATTGAAGAATGAGGCCTTCGTAAAAATAGCTCAGGGCGCGATCAAGAACGTTCCATTCTATCGCGAATGGGCCAGGGAAAAGGGGCTTAATTATAGAGACATTAAAAGTATAGAGGACCTAGTCCTATTCCCTATCCTTGAGAAAAAAGACATCAGGTCGAATCCCGAAAAGTTCGTTGATGAAAGATATGAAAGAGAAAGTGATACCTTCATTTTATTCACAAGTGGGACTAGTGGAACTCCATTAAAAGTCTTTACGAATAGGGTTTCAAGGTCCAAGCATTACGCATTCTTTTCTAGGATTAGGAGCTGGTACAATTTACCGATACAACCCAAGAGGGTCTCGCTTTTTGGTCGAATTATTATCTCTCCAAGGATTTCCAAGCCACCATTTTGGCGGCATGACCTTTTTAATAATAACTTGTTGATGTCCTCTTATCACTTAAATCCGAAGAATATTAAATATTATGTGGAGAAAATAAGAAAATATAAGCCGCAAGAGATATTTTCATACCCCTCAAGTATTGCACAAATAGCTCAATATATAATCGATAACGATGAAGAGCCTATAAACATTCCCCTCATCATGACGACTGCTGAACCTCTGACTGAACTACAGAGATATCTAATTAATCGCGCGTTTATAACTAAAATTGTAAACCAGTATGGATGCACCGAGATGGCTTTTTTTGCCTCTGAATGTTGCCAGGGCACTATGCATGTGCATCCGGAGCATGGGATTGTCGAAGCACTAGAAGACAATATTCTTGGCGGCAAAGTGTTAGTTGCTACTGGTTTCGTCAATGAAGTAATGCCTTTAATTCGCTATAAAGTCGGAGATGTAATAGAGCTGTCAAATTCGAATTGCGCGTGCGGATTGCCATTTCCAATCATCGAATCACTAGAGGGCCGGATAGATGATCTCATTTATCTGAAAGATGGAACGCCAATCGGAAGACTTGACCCAATCTTTAAAGGTGGATTAGGAATCAGAGAGGCACAAATAATACAGAATGTAGATTCTAGTGTCGATATTTTTGTCGTACCTGATGTATCTTTTAGCAGTTTGAACAGGCAAACTATAATAAAGGAATTCAATAAGAGGACACAAGACCAGTTAAAGGTAAAAGTTATTACCGTTAAGGAACTGGCGAGAGAGAGAAATGGTAAATTTAAGGCTGTAGTTGGAAACTACTCGCCGCTGCAAAGGAAATAGTGTGAAAATAATCCTTGTGGGCGATATCTGTCTTGGAGAACATTATTTTAATTTTGGACATGGGGTTCGTTCGTCTGTATTAAGTGGGGAAGATATATTATCAGGTGTTACAAAGTTTATAGAAAAGGGTGATCTGTTAATTGGTAACCTCGAGTGTGTAGTAAGTGGCGATTTATTTGACGAGAGTGATCCGAGCAAAAGAGTGTTCAGAGCTGGCGAATCTGCTTTAAGTATTTTTAGCCAATTCCCGAAAACAGTTTTAAGTGTTGCAAACAACCACGCATTGGAATTTGGGCCAACTGTTTTTGATAACATGCTCGAATCATGTGAAAGGAGCGGAATTTCAATATGTGGTCTTGAAGATAAAAAAGGAATAGCTCGGACAACGCTAGGTGATAAAGAAATTATCGTTGTGGGTGCATCATTGGTAAGTGATCCAAAGCGAAGTATGTGCGCCTCTACCTATTACTTCCCATCCATTGATGAGCTTACAGATAATCTGAAATCTCTTGCACCTCAATGCGATATACTAATATTAAATTTGCATTGGGGGTCTGAATCAAACCTAAACGCAACTAAATTACAGCGAGAAGTCGCGGCTAGGTTAGTTGGGGCCGGTGCTGATCTTATCGTCGGTCATCACCCACATATTTTTTATGAGGTTGAGAGAATTAGTAACAGTATTGTTTGTTATAGCTTGGGAGATTTTGTTTTTGATCTAACCTGGAATAAATATATAAACCGGAGTGGTATGGTAGAGGTCAATTTTTTGAGCGACGATTGTGTTGAAGCTTTTATTCATGGTGTGGATATATTAGATGATGGTAGACCAGTAATGTCAGGAAAGTCTGTGCGATTACCTAAAGATAGTATTGTTGATCTTTATAAATTCTCGGGGCGATTACCGAAATCAAATTTTCTAAAATTCCTCTATTTTAGTAGGAATATTTTCAAAGGTGATACTAAGACGAAGCTCAGGTTTTTAGGATGGAAGATAAAGAAGATATTTTTAAAGTAGTTCATTTTGTTCATTGGAGCCGTAGCGGAATTACGGAGCTTCTTCGAAATACTGAGTCGTTTAATACACGGAATAGTTCCGCTCTCGTGTTACTTAATAGCGATGAAGAATTTGACGGTTATTTTAATTTGTTCTCTCCGAAAATCCAGCTTTTTTGGAGTAGTGATAAATTTACTGCGATATTTAGATTTATTCGGTTTATGCGAGCTTTTAGCCCAAATATTATTCATTGTCATTCTTTTACTCCACTGTTTTTTTCCATCTTTTTTACTAGGAATCGCCCGATTTTCTGCACCGTTCATTCTAATTATAATTATTTTAGCAAGAGAGATCCAAAATCTTTTGCTAAAAGAGTGTTTCTGAGAAAGTTTAGTAGTGATCCGAGAGTTCATTTTATTGCTGTTTCAAAGATTGTTGCAGAATCTCTTGAGCGTCTTGGAGTGGATGATGTTGAGATTTGGCCTAATGCACTACAGGATACAAAATATCAGAAGATGGGTATTAGGGAACAGAATGAAGAAATAAGGGTTTGCATACTATCTAGACTAGATCCTCAAAAGAATATTAAATCCGTAATAAATGCAGTTTACAAATTTAACAAGACTAAGTACGCTAAAAAAATCACTCTAGATATTTTTGGCTTAGGCGAACAGTATGGCTTACTTAATGATTTGATTAATGAAAAAGGCATGAGCGCCTCAGTTAATTTGATGGGGTATACAAAAAACGCAGACAAAGCCCTAATTAACTATGATTTTTTTGTATCAGCATCAACTAATGAAGCATTTGGGCTGTCCATTCTCGAGGCTTGCCGTGGGAGGGTTCCTGTTATTGCAACAAATGAAGGTGAAGTTGCCAATCGGCTTTGGGAAAATAATGCATGTATCAAGATAGAAGGCTCCAATGAGGATGCTATTTTAGAGGCTTTTGAAATGGCTTTAACGATGCGTAATGAATCAATTATTAATATGGCAATAAGGGCTAGACAAATATTCTTGAAGAACTACACTCTCAATGATTATGCAAGGAAATCTTACGGTCGATACGCAGATTATGCCTAAATATTGTCCGATAATTTCGGTGATTATACCCGCCAAGAACTCTGAAGAGTTCATTTTTAGGTGCTTGGAAAGTTTGAAACAACAAACGTTTGATCCTAAATTTTTCGAGGTCATTGTTGTAAACAATTTGTCCACGGATTCCACTGTAGAAACTGTCGAGTCGTTTGGTTTCAGCTTAATTGAGAGTTACGCAACTTCGGCTGCAGGTGTCCGAAATATGGGTGCAGAGTTTGCGAATGGAAAAATTCTGGCGTTTCTCGATTCTGATTGTATTGCCCCTCCTGAGTGGCTCGAGGTTATTCATAATGTTTTTGCTAATGGTCGAAACAGCGAGTTAATAGTAGGAGGGACTTGTCTTTCCCCTAAAGACGGCACTTTCGTAGAGAAAAATTGGGCTCCAAATACAACTTTTTATGAAGGTCCGGTGAATGCATTACCTGGTGCTAATATGTCACTTGAAAAAAGCGCTTTCTTTCGACTAGGTGGGTTTTGCGATCGGCTAAAGACTGCGGAAGATGATGAGATATGTAAGCGCGCGAGAGCTTTTGGGTTCCAAATCATTTCCAAAAGAAATCTAGCGGTAGTCCATTTGGGCTACCCCAAATCACTTGTTGATTTATTCAGAAAAATGGTTTCCCAAAGTGAAACACAGTTAATTGCGCATGGTTTTTTTGGTGATAAGGTTGTGATTTTAACTTGGGTCTGGATTTCCCTTCTTATGCTGACCCCCGCAGCCTTGTATTTAAACTTGCCGTGGTGGCTTGCAGTAATAGCTTTAATTATACCCCCGTTTATTTTTACAATTGCTCGTCTAAGAAGAACCACTTATCGCAACGCGGTTACTTTAGTGCCAAAAACATTTTTGATAGCATTAACTGCTCTGAGTGGAAGAGCTTGGGGGCTGGGAAGCGAAATATATAAAAAAATGATTTTAGGCTATCGAGAAAAGATCTGAGCCCCTGTAATATTTAAGGCTTAATGCAGGGGCTCCGTACATGAAGACGGAAAACCTTTGGATACTTATTTAATTTATTATTGAACTTCGACGATTGGCGGTTCTGGACAGTCAGTGCATACGGAAAGCCCATTTGTGTTCAACAAACTACCATTTGCTAAAAAGACGTATACATACTTGCTGTATGTTTCCTCGTCTGTGGTGGAAAAAACTACGTTATTAGTGTTCCAAGATTCAATTTTAGAAATGACGGGGTTTGTGCAATCTTGATAGGTTTGTGTTGAGCAAATCTCTACTCGCGCATAGTTATCTGAGACATAGACGTTGTCATAATACATGAAATAGTCACCACCTGGATCATGTGCAACGTAATAGGGCATAGAGAGCCACTCAAATGAGTTTCCGTAATAGTCTGTTATAATGTTACTGAAATTCATTTCAATGTTTCCGTCAATTTTGACTTGGATGAGCCCATTATTTGTAGAGGATGGCTCTGATAATCGAACGAAATATTCTATTCTTTTCCAGCCTTTTCCTGTGAGTGTGCCCATCCAATCGTCGTAATTTTCTTTAGACTCTCCAGGATACATGTAAATTACGCCATTGTTATTATTATCAAAGAGAGTAATGCCGAGAGAGGGTTGGTCATACCCGCCGCTACTGTATCCTGAGGTTATTCGGGCTAACTTTACGTTCCTTGATTTGTCTCCAGCTACGTGGTCAACATAAACGTAATAGCTAACATAAATTTGCCGCATTTTGGGTAGAGATTTGTACTCTGCGGTTGAGTTATAATAGTTTCCGGTGAACGTTGCTTTAGCAGCTAATTTGCCGGTTACTTGGCGGTCATCGGTATAAGTTGGCAATGGACCGCCAGAGCTTTGTAGTGTCCAGGGGCTGGCTAAGCTCCCTCCTATGGGACCTTCCTCGAAATCTGCGTGGAGTGCTATTGTTGGTGCCTCTCCAAAACCCTCCCCAGAGAGTGAAAAGGTGTTCGGTTCGTTGGTGGGTATCACCTCTAAGGCATAGAGGTGATTTGATATTGATAGCGATAATAATATAGAAAGTGTCGAATACTTTACCATAACAGTCACCAACCTACGCAATTGTCCAGTGTCCTAAAATGATATCCCTAGCTTGTGTTGGGTGCTAGGTTTTTTTTTGAATTTAAGAGTCGTCATTATTACCACAACGTATAAGATTGCTAGTTATCTCTGTTCAATCCTAGATCCGATTTTTCGTGAGTTCAGATCGGACCAACTATATTTTTTATCTGTGCCAGAAACTCGATAAGCAGCTATAGTGATTCCCACAGCGAACCACCAGTAAATCTCATATGTATCCATTCCAAAGAGACCGAGAAAAAGTCGGGCATAAATAAAGGCAATTATTGATTTCGATATTGCTCGAACAAATTCGCCGCTTTCTGGGTTGTTTATTATATGAATATTGGTTTTTATTACTTTTATAATTAAAAATGTGAAAGCAGCTAATCCAACGACGCTTAGATTGGTCAACAATTCTAAGTATAAGTTGTGTGTGTCCTGAGCTCTACCAAACATCTCATAGCGAACCTCTGGAAATGCTGCCACGCCGACTCCCCATGGATGAGAAAGAAATACTTCTAACGCGTCCTTTATTATTTGAATCCTGGCTTGAGAGGATCCACCTTCGGCTTCCTGAAGTGTGAATATTGTGAAAAATCGTTGAGTGTATTCTGAAGGAGCAAAAAATATAACTGAGAACATCAATATTGCTCCAAACAAAATGGTTTTTATTTGTCGTTTCTTAAAGATGAGGTGTTTCCAAAAATAAAGTGATAATAATGCAGTGGCTACATATCCTGTTCTCGATCCTGTAAATACTATTATTATTAAACAGGAGAGTAAAAGAATTGTGAGCGCAGCTTTCTGCCAAGTCCGCGATATAGGAAATAAATAAAATATGAAAGGCAAACAGCCAACAGCCATGCCGCTGTATGAGTTAGGATGTCTGTATAACGACGTAACGCCATGTAGTCTGGGTATTCCTTGATTTTCCCATATCATTCCTCCCGAATACCAACCCATAAAGCCCTCTTGTCCGAGCTTTAACATCGCAAGCAAAAATGCACCGACAACCATTTTAAGCGCCCATTCAGTACGGACAAACGCCGCAATAAATGCACCGAGCATTGAGAATTTTATAACTCTTTCGATGAATATTTCCCACGACTGGCTTCGATCATAGGAAAATATGGTGTAGAAAGACAATACAAATATAAATATTATTACTGGTTTTGCGAGCGGTGAGAAAGATGGTTCTTGGATTAGTTTGAAAATTGCACAAAAACTAAGTATAAATCCAAGCACAAACTCGAACCGAATAGTTCCTAGTATCGGGACACGTAACCCAACTTGCAAATACCATGCGATGATATATATGCATGTGGCGAAAACTAGAAGTTTGCTTTCGGAAACCCTATTTGAAACTGGATGAGGGGCGAAGCTAGTTCTGAACCTTGCTTGGGGTTCTAAATGGCGTATTGGCATGACGGCTTTCTTCGTTCGTCTGCTGACTGTTGGGTTAAATAATCAAATATTTATAGAACGTTAACCTAGTGCTATGCTAGGAACTAAGTTTCTGATGAACTACGTACAGTTTAGTCGAAATCACTAGAATGACCATAGAGTTTTGCTTATGTATTTTATGGCTCGTTGCCCTTATGGTCCGGTCTCTATGGAAATATTGAGGAATTTCATTAAGTGAGAGCGAGTATCATTATCCCTTCCCACAACTGTAGGGAATTTCTAATCCAAACTTTGGAATCCATATTGAGAGAGTTGGGACCTCATGATGAGGTTGTTATTGTGGATGATGGCTCTTCGGACGGGACTAAAGAAAAGGTCTGTCCATTCTTGGCTGACGAACGTTTCAGGTATTTTTACCAGGACGCTAGTGGTGGTCCGGCTTCTCCAAGAAATGTGGGAGCACTGCATGCTCGAGGCGAGTATTTATTTTTCTTTGACTCGGATGATCTGATGTTACCCGGGAAGGTAACTTCGACCGTAGCAGCATTCGAAAGGTTCCCCCAGTCAGCTCTGATCTTCACCAATTTCGGTTGCGTCGATGAGAACGGCGAGATTCTGGACATGGATTTCCTTGAGGGTTATGAGCTGATCGACAAGATTCGTTCAGGTGGTGAGCCCGATGTCGCTCTCATTGATGCTCGTACTGCCTGCTCCCATCTGGCCCGTCAGAACTTTATTGGAACCTCAGGAGTTGCCATTAGATCGAGTATATTTTCGAAAATGGGAGGCTTCGACGAGTCACTAAAAAACGGTGATGACAAAGATATGTGGTTCCGGATCACCAGAAGGTATCCGATCGTTTATCTGGACAAGGAATATCACCTCTATAGGATCCGGGAAAATAGCATTTCGCGCGGAGGAGCGCTGAAGCGTGCTGATGCAAGGATCAGGGTACTCGAAAAGCAACTCCGAGATCCCGTGAGCAAAGCTTTTGCAAAGGATATTCGTCATCAGATAGCACTGAACTATCACTCGATGGCGTATGAATTGTTTTCGAGGGGTGATATGCGGGCGTCACGTGAAGCCTTGGTGCAAGCGCTCAACCATAGCCTGCAGCCCCGGTTTCTTTCGCTCTATCTTAAATCGTTGTTAGGTCGGCGTGGTGTGGCTGTAATAAGATCGCTGAAACACCGTGTAGGGATGTGACAAACATGCGCAGAGACATTTACGAAAGGACGCAAAATGGAACTCTCAGTTGTTGTTCCTGCATATAACGCCTCCGAGTCGATTGGCTCAACTCTCAATGCGGTCCTTGATGTCAAGAGAGTAGAGCTGGAGGTCATCGTGGTCGACGATGGCTCCACCGATGAGTTGTCGGTTGTAATTGAGCCTTTTATTAGGGATGACAGTGTGTCTCTAATTCGGCAGAGAAACTCCGGGGGGCCTGCATCGCCAAGGAACAGGGGCGTGGCAGTTTCCTCGGGCGAATACATACTGTTTCTCGATGCCGATGACCTGGTCATTTCGGAAGAAATAGAGGCAGTGCTTCTTGCTTTGTCGCGCAATCCTGAAGCGGTAATGATTTGCAGCAATTTCCACGTTGCCGACCAAGACCTCGGCATTCGCATCGAAAGGAATATAGATCGGTACGAGACGTTCCAGGTCTTATTAACAGAACCAGCAGCGCCAAATACCTGGCAACTTTCCAGTGAAGATGCCCTCGCTACACTCCTCCAAACTAACTTCGTTGGCACATCGAGCGTGATTGCCCGTCGTTCGGCGCTAGAGGCTGCGGGCCCGTTTGATGAGTCATTGAGGAATCTGGATGATCGGGATATGTGGATTCGTCTGGCGCAGTTAGGACCCATTCTTTACCGCGATAAACCATTCTATTTATACCGCGATACCCCGGGTAGTGTTTCCAAGCAACGGGAATTGCAGCAATTCAGGGAGAGGGTTGTTGTTGCTCAGAAGGTTTTGCGCAGCTCGGAATCTCCGCGAATCAGGTCGTTAGCGAAAGCTTGGCGGGCACGGAGCCTTCTGAAGATTGGCTATATTTTATTTCACAATGAAGCCAGGCCGTATGAGGCCTTGGGTGCGTTTGCCCGGTCATTTGTTTCCAAACCGAGTGGCGCTGCCTTGCGTGGTGTTTTGAAGTCATTGCTCCCGCCGCGAGTCTATAGATTGGTGAAGGCGCGGGCCAGTCAGCGTGGAAGATAGAAGTACTAATGGATTTTTGACAGTTGAGGCGAGTTTAGTGGACATTTCTGTGGTGTTGGCCACGTACAACCGGGATGAGATTCTTGCCAAGACCTTATTGAGCTTTCAGAGCCTTAAAACCGATGGCCTGGCTTGGCAAGTTTTTGTTGTGGACAACGCTTGCCGGCCTGAGACGTTGAAACTGGTGTCCGGGTTTTCTGAATCCCTTCCTGTCAGATACCTGGAAGAGGCCACTGCCGGCAAGAACAATGCGCTACTTCGGGCGATGCCTGAAGTTGAAGGGCAACTGGTTGTATTCACGGACGACGACGTTATAGCCGATCCCGACTGGTTGTTAAATCTCTGGTCCGGGGCGAAAAGGCTTCCGGAGTTTGATCTGTTTGGAGGGCGCATTCTTCCCTTGTTTCCGGAAGGTATGGAGCCGGAGGAGGGGATTGATCTGGACAATGGTTTTACGCGTTCAGCGTATGTGATTGCAGACTGGGATTTGCCCGAGGGAGAGATTCGGCCTGGAAGAATCTGGGGGCCCAACATGGCGGTCAGGAAAAGGGTGTTTGAGGCCGGGTATTCGTTCGATCCGTCGATCGGACCCTCCCAAAGTACAAATTACACTATGGGTAGCGAAACGGAATTCTTGCTCCGTGCTTCGGAGGCTGGTTTCAGAAGTGCGTGCATACCCTCCGCCCTGGTTCATCATCAGATCAGACCAAACCAGCTTTCCATCGATTGGCTCAGGGGGCGTGCCTATCGGCAGGGAAAAGGGAAGGCCGCCCTATACCGGGAGTTCGATGGTTACAAACACTGGTTTGGTGTACCACGGTTTCTTTTTCGGAAGCTTTTGACCCTGTTTACTAAAACACAGCTTTGGAGATTCTTGGGTGATAGCCACCGCTATTACCTGAATGCCATCGAATTGGGTATGTTCCAGGGGATTTTCGCCTATTACCGGGAGAAAGATCGTCCGAAGCGTCTCCGGTAATCAGGGCTGAGTCTGTTTTCTTAGTCCAATGCCGGACAAGAGCAGATTGCGTTCCTCGTGATCCAGCAAGAGCAGGTATGCAAAGATCGCATAACTGCAGCCAAAGGTTCCGGCGAACAGAAGGAATTCCATCAACCCCGGGTCTCCGGCAGCAAAGCTGATGCCGAAATACCACAACAGTCCAAATACAGTAATCTTTGCGACTAAAGGAAGAACAGTTTGGTACAGCAAGGTCACGGGGACGCTGCTGTGACGCGAGACAAGGAGGGGAATGATGAACGGTCGAGTCACCAGGAAGGGTAAGGCGATGGCTATGGAAGCCGCAAGAAGAGGCTTCTCCATCAGATGAATCAGTACTGGAATAAGGATGAGGGAAGAAGCCGCCTCAGTAGCCGAAACATAGGCCTGATACTGGTGTTTGGCGATGGCAAACAACACATTACTGTATGGGGCGGTAATAAATACAAGCAGTTTGGCTGAGAGCAGTACAACCAGAACAAGATACGCTTCGGCGCTTTGGAAGTCGCTTCCCATCCACAGGCGAATCAGGTCGTTTCCAAACAGGTAGGCTCCGATAAGTAACCCGCCAGCTACCATTGCGTTAAGGCGCAAAAACATTCGGACCTTGCGAGCCAGTTCAGCGTCGTCCTCTCGCGCAACCGCTTCGGTATACAGCGGTAATGTAAATCCGAACGCCTTGTACAGTAGCTGGTTGGAATATTCCACCAGCCGGACTCCCACATAATAGACAGTCAGCAAGGCAGGTGTGGTAAACGCCGCGACCATCCAGACATCCCCTCGTTCTTTCAGCAGCCGTGACAGGTCCACAATAAAAGCCCATGCACTGAAGCTGAAGATTTCTTTAACCGTAGCCTTGTCAATGAGCCGAGGTTGGAGACGTACCTCGGGTTCCAGATAATGGGCGATGAAACGAAATACAAGGTTGGAGAAGAATGACGATGCCAACTGTACCAGCGCAATGGCAATCAGCTGAAAGCCCTTGAACAGCAGCCAGGCGATGACCAGGGTGCTGGCTACTTTGAACGCAATTCGGGAGTAGGAGAGAAGATCCTGCCTGAGATGATAACCAGCAATGCCCGCGTAGCTCTTGAAAGGAAATTCGACAGCGACATTCAGCCCGACAATCAGGATCAGAATCTGCACCAGCCGTGTGTTTTCAGGAGACTCGACGAAAAACGTTGCACCAAGTGCGATGACGACGGACGTAAGAATAATAATTAAAGACAGGGCAGAATAGATGGCAAAAGCGGTAGACATCACCTGGCTTGCGCGCCGCCGGTCTTTTTGTGACAGCGCATAGGCGATGTAACGGGTAACACTTGAAGACATCCCGATATCGAAAAGATAGAGGGATCCGACTATGCTCCCGATTACAATCCAGATGCCGTAAAGGTTTTCGCCCAGGATACGGATCATCAACGGCATCATGATCAGGCCGGTGATGATGGCAACAACCGTTTCCAGTGTCCGGGCGAGGGAACTGGCTACGAACCGCTTGGCGCGCATTGTGTACTATCCGTGTGAAAGTGGTCCTTGCGGTGAGTATAGCTTACAAGCCAGTCCGCTGTTTTCAAAGAAGAGGGGCTGACCGTGGTCAGCCCCTCTGTTTGATGGCCTGGAACCGAACAATCAGAACTGCAAGACCTCGTGGCTGCTGGTGTAGGAGTTACCGGTCTGTACGCCTCCACCGACAATATGAACCTTATTGTCAATGGTTGCTGTCGCAGCGCCATGTTTGGGTGTAGGCACTTTGGTCAGGCTGCGCCAACTATTGGTGGCAGGATCGTACTCTTCGTTTTGCTCGAAGACTCCGGAAATACTATTGGGGTTAGCCTCGCCGCCCATAACCTGAACTTTGCCGGTAGCTGTTCCAACACTCATGGCCCGCCTGCCTGTGGGCATTGGAGTCATGTACTGCCAGGTGTTGGTGGAGGCGCTGTACTTCTCGACAGAAGAGAGTGCTGGTTCCGGGGCGGAACCATCAGAATTACGCACCCGTCCACCGAATACATACAGCTCTCCATTCAGCACGGCTGAGCCGGGGTTGTCGCGGCGGGTTTGCAGGCCCGCTGCACTCTGCCAGGTCCCCGTGCCCGGGCTGAAGACTTCAACTGTGGCCAGGGATACACCGCTGTTGTCCATGCCGCCTACTACATAAATCAGCCCATTCACAGCTTGTGCGGTTGCGCCCCCGCGGGCGGTCGGCATCGGCGGCAGAGTCTGCCAACTGTTGCTCGCCGGGTTATAGACGGCCGCATTGCTGACCGCTCCGGAGAAGGGCGCGGTTGAGCCGCCAAACACATAGATCCGGCCGTTAAGTGCGACGACAGCCGGATTTTCAACCCCCGGACCAGGCAGGTTGGCGCCCTGGCTCCAGCTATCCGAGTTCGCGTCATAGATGAAGAGCGTGGTCAGGTGACCGCTGGCATTTTTACCACCGACCATGTACATCCTCTCGTTGATAGAAGCGCCACTGGCGTCAAGTATGCTGATCGGGCTGGGCGCCAGGGTAAGCCAGCATCCCAGGCTTACAGGGCTGAGCGATGTTAGCTTGCCGCCACCGAACTGGCCTACGAAAATGGTGCCGTCGGGGCTACTGGTCATTGGCAACGGATCATTGAAACCGGTCACCAGAGGCTCCCCTTCGATGACGCCATCGCCGGTTTCATTAAGGCGTACACGGAAAATGTCATCACCAATGGAATAGTTGGTTATCAACAGTTGCCCGTTCAGGTAGTCGCCAACACAACCTTGAGCGCCGCTGTACTCGATAATAGCGTTGGAAGATTTGTGGTCCCCCAGATCGAAGAGGGCTGGTTCATAATTGGGCAACGGAGCGACATTCTGGTAGCTGCCATCCTTGAACACGCACTCGTCACGGTACGGGTTGGGGTGACCGTAATACTTGCCTTCCTGAATCAGCAGTAACAGGTCTGGTTGTGCGCCGGGGTTATGTCCGCCGTTCAGATAACTGGCGGTATTTGCGAGCCCGGTACAGACTGGTTCGGGTTTTGGCGGATAGGTACCGGTAACACCAAGGCCGTTGTCTGTGGCGTACATCTTGCCGTTGGAGTGGAATACAAAGTCGTAGCTGTTTCTCAAACCAGTGGCATAAGGCACCACGTCACAGGGAGGCGGGCCGTACATGTTCGTGGTATTCGCACAAGTGCCATCAAACGATGCGGCGAATACATCGGCTACGACGATAGCTGCACTGAGTGGCTGCTCTGCCCGGTCTCCGAACTCGGATGCCGAGCTGTTCGGCGCGCCTGCACCCGTGTTGCCCCCGACAGCAATGTACAAACGGTTGTCGTCGCCAAAATGAATGGAGTTGATGGAATGGTTGGCGATTGCGCGGGGAAGGCCGGTGATTCGGTGTTCCACATTCGCAAAGTTTGTGCCGCTGAGGCGGGTGACCATGCCGGAGTTAACTTCACCATTATCAATGGACGGGCTTGAGTGAGCTACCCAGAGATCCATGTTTCCGGCTGTTGCATCCGGCGACACGGTGATACCCAGGGTGAGGCGCGGTCCTACGCTGTTAATCAGGGATTCGATGACCTGATCGTCCACTACATTCATATCGGCATCAAAAGTGAGGGCGCGGATGGTGCCGAACAGTTCTGTTACATAGAGTCGGTCATCGGGTCCCCATACCATGGAGGTCGGGTAGTCGATATTGTAATCCTTGCGCAGGAATTCCACTGCGGATTCGGGCGAGAGGGGGCCTCCCCCCGCTTCCATAGTGAACTCATCGAACAGGTAGGTTATCGGGCTCGAACCGTTACGGTGAGTTGCAAAAATACCAGTAAAGCTGCGGGTACCAATCTCCGGATCTATTCCTGCGGCATCGAAGCTGAAGAATTCATCCGGGGGAGACACGGTTCCTGCCTGCTTGGTGGTTCCACCTTCGACCTTGTAGGTCAGATCCACAGTCCGGTTGTAAGGATTCACAATCATCGAGAGTGTGACGTCGGCTCCAGCAAGACCAGTTACCGTGATGTTCTTTTCTGTCGCGATGCTTCCTGCGAGTTCAAGGAGGTAGTGAATCTTTAGCCCCTGAGGAGTAGAGATGACTACCAATTTCACATAATTGTCCTGATTGTTTCCGAACCAGAGTCCCGCTTGTTCGTAATTGCCGCTCCCGGCCGGAACGTTCAGAATTTCAGTGGAAATCTGTGTGATCTGGTTCGGTGCCGCGAAACCTACTCCGAGGGCATTGTCCTGGCTGTTTATATTCTTGAATGAAATGCCGGAAGTAGTGGTGTACTTCAAAACACCTTCGAAAAAGCTCATTTCCAGGTTGGCCGGTATATACCCGGACCCACTGGCCGGTTCATCGAGCCATGTAAACCCTGTTCCCCAGCCATTGGAATCAGGGTAGTAACCCTGACCTTCGGTGAAGGTGAGTTGATAGGGCAGATCAATGCGCACGTCGCTGCATGGTACCGGTGCGCACTTGTCATCACTGGACAGGATCATGGTTACCGGAACGTTGATCGCTGATCCACTGCTCGGTGTGAGTGTGATCGTGGCGTCGAAGCTACCGGTGGTAAGGCCTGAGCTGTCGACCTGTACACTGAGATTCTCGGGCGTGGTCCCGCTGGTGGGAGACACAGAGAGCCAGGGCATATTGGTACTCACAGTAAAACCCTGACTCTCATTGGCGCTGTGACTAACGCTCAGGGTCTGGCTGGAGATTGGAGAGTCAGGCTGACCGTTGAATACCAGCGAGGTAGGGTTGGCCAGGATGCCCTGAGAGCCCGAGGTAACAGTCAACGTATAGGTGAGCTCTCCTGCCGTGTACCCTGAGGCACTGGCTGTGAGTTTTCCGCTGTAGGTGCCTGCGGCGAGCCCGGCTGGATCCGCAGTAACAGTTATCGTTGCCGGAGTCGTGGCCGAATTGCCGGTGGCAGACAACCAGCCAGCGCTCGATGAAATTGAGAAGCTGGCGGAGGAGTTATCGCTCGCGGTCAGGCTGACACCTGTCGTAATGGGGTCCGGATTATCGACGTGCCGGGATCCGGAAAGGCTGGCGTTACTGAAGGAAAGCGCCGCCATGTCGTTGGCGACAGTGAAGAACTCAGTCACCTCGTGAAGGCTACCGTCGCTTTCCCTCACGACCGCAGTGACCGTATGGCTACCTTCAATCAGTATCGAGGTGTCATAAGGATAGGCTGTGTCGTCCGGTGCTGTGCCCGCCATGTCATAGGGAGGCATATTTTCAGTCTGGTTGGGGGTACCTGATTTCTGGGGGTTATCGATGTAGAACCTGACCTGAGACATGCCACTTTGCTGGGGCACGAAGACATAGATATCCCCGGCAACCGTAGAGCCATTAAGCCCGGTAGCACCGGAGCGGTCAGGCGAGGTGCTGATCATCAATGAATAAGCAGTGTTTGAGGGTTGTACCACTGTCAGGTCAACCGTCAGGTAAGCTGTAGCAATGCCGGTACCGGTAGCCTCTACCGTCGCTGTATATTGGCCGGCGCTCAATCCGTCCGGGTTTGCGGTGATGGTAAGAGTTTCGGGCACAGTGCCGGTGGTGGGTTGAACTGTTAGCCAGTTGGCATTATCCGAGATAAAGAACGTCTCACCACCCGATGTTGATGAAGACAGACCCACCTGTAATGTTTTTGAACCGCTGCCCGCCTCCAGTGCAAAATCCAGATTCGTTTGGCTGAAGGAGAATGCTGGCGCAGAGTTGTTGACTGTAAAAGTTGCTGACAGTAATTCGCTGGTGCCATCGGTGTACGTGGCACGCGCATAAACACTGTGTTGACCGTCGGGAATGGAGTTGGTATCGAACGGGATTGCCGTGAGATCGGCCGCTGTCCTGTTGAAGTCAAACGGCTTCAGCCTCTCCGTCACTCGTGGCGAGGCTGGAGGCGGATTATCCAGGTAAAAATCAACTTGCTTTATCCCGGTTTCCGGCGCCACAAAAATGTACACCAGATCATTGAGTTGGGCACCGCTGAGCGCAAGAGGAGCAGTCCGCTCCGGGGATGTGCTCACCAACAAATTGGGCGCTGCCTGAACGGCAAATGTAGCCAGAAAAAAACACGCTGCCAGAATGAAACGCAGGGTATAACGAAGCCGGAAATCACGCATGCCTGGTTGCCTCCCTCAAGACTTTTTGTAATTCCTTTTCCCCCTGGATAGCGAGCATCTTTCTTGCCAGTCAAGCACTTCAGGCCTTAATACAATGTGATATGCTCGACCCTAATCTGCGTGCAGCCGCAGCTTGTAAGGTTTATTGACAGGCCTTGTCAGCGGTTTACTCAAGGACGACGCAAACATGAATCTTTTTTTGACCAGAGCCTGGCAGGATGCCTGGTGGAAGTACTGGGGATCGACCCCGGGTTTCGAACTCGTGAGTGAAGGCCGGGGTTGTTCGGGGCTCTATCGGGACCGCTACAAGTACAAGGGCGTTCTGCCTGTAACCTGCCTGCAGTTCATTGGCACGAACTATCGCCGGCTCTCCACGCCCCGCACTGAGTACAATACGCTTCCCGCTGCCAGTCCCGAGGCAATATTTTCTGTGGATTGGAGTGAGGCGGTGCTCTCTGACATGCCGGAGGACTCACCGGGCGTCCGGGCTCTTCTGGAATTGGCGGACGATCGCGGGTGCCTGGTTCGGCGAACTGGCGGAGATGTTGCCTACTCCATTGAGACGAATGGCCTTTTCAGCGACTACCTGGCGAGCCTGGGTAGTGGTACACGTTTAAGGCTGTACAATCGCCGTTCGGTCCTGGAGCAGCTTGGTAGTGTGACCATTGGGAACTGGTGGCCCGACAAGCTTGTCTCATTTTTTGAGTTGTTGAATGACTTCCATCGTGAACGCTGGGGTCAGCCCTGTTTCAACGAGACGAGCCTGTCATTTCATCGTGAATTTCTGAAGAATATTGTTCACGAGGGCGGCAGGCCGGAACTGTCGGTGCTTTGCGTTTCGGGCAGACCGGTTTCTGTGCTCTACAATGTTCTGTATAGAAATGTGGCATATAACCTGCAGGCCGGGTTTGTGGAGAATTTCCATAAAAAGCTGGCCCTGGGGACGCTGCATCTTGGTTACAGTATCGAGGCGGCGTTCGAGAATGGTGACGTTGAGGCTTTCGATCTGTTGGCGGGCGGAGGAAAGAATGCAGACTATAAGGCGAAACTCGCAACCGATCGAACACCCCTGGTATCGCTGATGCTGGTGCGCAGCCGGCTTTTCAAACTGTTATACCGTATCAAGGACTCGAGGTAGAGAATCCGGACATGGACCGTTCCACACTCCAAAGGCATTCCCCATGGCTATTGCCGGTCGTTCTCCTGGCCGGAGCCGGGATTGCAGTCTGGCCAGCTCTCCAGGTGCTTTTCAGCCGCTGGCAGAAGTTCGACGAGTCCTATTCCCACGGTTTTCTTGTTCTGCTCGTTTGCGTGGTGCTCTCCGTGCGCAAATGGCGAACCCTCCGCCCGGTCAACGGGTTTTATCCGGGCTGGTTATTTCCTCTTGCCCTGGCAGCCGCTGTCTACCTTGCTGGTAGTGTCCTTTTTGTCGAGGCTTTCCAGCAGATAGCGATGGTTCCCTTGTTTCTCGGTTTGCTGTTGTTGATTTGGGGCTGGCGACAGGCGTCCGCATTCTTCCTGCCCATTGGCCTGTTTATTTTTGCTATTCCGGTGTGGGATTACCTGTCCTGGCCACTGCAACTGATCACCGTCGCGGTGAACCAACTACTGTTGTCGGCACTCGGAATCGATTTCACGGTTGAAGGGGTATTTGTCTACTTTCCGGGGGTGGGGGCCTTTGAGATCGCTCATGGCTGTTCCGGGCTGCGTTATCTCCTGGTCGGCCTGACGATTGCCACCATTTACGCGGAGCTGAGCTATCAGCGTGTGACAGAAAGGGTGATTCTCCTGTTCGCAGCGGCGCTGCTGGCCATGGTTGCCAACTGGATCCGGGTATTTGTGATCATCTATGTTGGTTACGAATCTAACATGACCTCGTCGCTGATCTGGGAGCATGACTATTTTGGCTGGTGGGTCTTTGCAGGAACACTCGTACCATTGTTTGTGCTGGCAAGGTACCTGGAGCACAGGCAAGAGCAGACGTCTGCAAGCTCAGCCGGCAAGGGTCTTGCCAAGAACAATGGGGGGATGAAAGCCTGGATTTCACTGGTTCCGGCTTTAGTTTTTGTAACCCTTGCATGGGCGGTCGAATCCTCAACTGCAGAAGCAGATTATACGGGCTCTGATCGGCATGGCTTTGAACTTCTTCCGTCGGAACAATGGTTACCCCTGTTTCGGGGTTCACTCGGGGGGTGGCAGCCGGTCATCCAGCAGCCTGATCTGGAATCGACCGGGGTTTTTGTTGAGCGGGACGAATTGCAGCCTGGACAAGCCCAGCCTGAATACTATGTCGGTCTCTTCACCTATAACCAGCAACGCCCCGGTAGCGAAGTTGTCCAGTATGCGAATCGACTTTATGATGCCGATCTCCTGCTTCCCCAGCAGACTTTCACTGTTCCAGCCGGGAGTGACACAACGTTGACCGGACTTGCACTTAAGTACAGGCAAAGCGAATCCAGGGTCTATCTTGCCTATGGCTATTACGTGGAAAGTTTCTGGCAGGCCGATGAGCTAAGAGCAAAGCTCGCCCAGTTACCCGGGATCTTCAATAACCGTTCTGATGCATCACTGCTTGTAATTGGCGTCCGGTGCGACACCTGTGATGGAAAGGCCAGCCTGGAGCGGCTGGCCCCCCTGGTCCGCGAGCGGGTCGAGAACCGTCTGGATGAACGGTTCGGGGCTGCCGGGACCAATTGATACAGCAGAGGCTTCAATCACGGGACCTCAGCGGAAACCGGTTCAGAGGGCGCACTGCTCAGTCCGTTGGTATCCACCACCCGAATGGTGAAGTACCAGGTTCCTGATTTCAGATTACTGAAGGTGTAGTTGTCCTCGCCACCGCCAACGTTGACGCTCTGATCCAGATTGGTGACCTCCTGGCCATAGTTGATGACATAGTAGTCAATCTCGGAGAGGAGGATCGAACTTCCGTCCATTCGGGTTGAAGGGGCCGTCCAGGTCAGTGTGACAGTGCCCGCGGTTTCCGATGGCGCGGGCTCACTTGTTTCCGGAGCCGTGGTCTGTGATGACTCGCCCGAGACAGTCGTTAGCGTGTAAGGATCGAGCCCGCTTTCGTAAGCCTCGATATTGCTGATGCCTGCATCGTTGTTCACGCCATCGGCATCAGGTACCCAGGCGTTCAGGCCGTATTGCAGCTCCCAGGTATCCGGGATGCCATCGCCATCGGAATCGACGCTGGCCATCTGGGTCATATCCGGCGAGACGACAGTGCTGGCGGTGTCGACGTTGGAATTGGTACTGAGGTTTCGAACACTATACTGTGCAACGGCTGTGCCTGTGCCTTCGTAGTACTCAATGGTGATTCGCAGTTCCTCGCCAGCGTTCATTGAACGGTTATAGGTGAAGGTTGTGGGAGCATGGGACGACCAGTCATTGATGACGAGTTCCCCGTTCGCATAGAGGCGGACACCATCATTGGTACGCACTGAGAATTCATACTCATTGGTTCCACTGGAGTGAGGTGCCGTAAAGATACCGTTCCAGCGGACGGAGAAGTTGTCATCGGGGCTCTCCGGAATAGGAGCTCCGTTGCCCCAGTTGAAATCGACGGTTTCATCCACTCGTACCGCGAGCAGGCGTTCAAAATTGGTGCCGGAAAAGTATTGCCCTGTAAAACCGGTTACGTATGCGATTTCATCAGTCTCTGGCGTTGTGTCGGGCTCCGGTTCCGGTTCCGGGGCAGGGCTGTCACCCGGATCATTCAGCTCTGTTCCGGCAACGTATTCTTCCAGATTGGTGTAGCCATCATTGTCGAGGTCCTCGGAGGCATCAGCCGGATCCAGTGGGTCCATTCCATAGGCATATTCCACGCCATCGGGAATCCCATCGTTATCGGAATCCGGGTTCCCCTCGGCTGTGCCAATCAGGAACTCGTCCGCCGCGGACAGTAAATCCTGGTCCGGGTCGCTGGTGGCATCAGAAGGATCATTCGGATCGAGGCCATGCACGATTTCCCAGTTGTCGTAGAGGCCGTCCTGATCCTGATCCAGAGGTGGGTATGATGGGTTGAAGGTCAAGCCCTCCGAGCCATCGAGAAATCCAACCCGATAGCCAAGATGATAAGCCTCCTCACTACTCTGAATTGTGTCGGTTGCCGGTTGGGCCCAGCTATGGATATAAGAACTGCCAATCACCTGCTGTGAGGTTCCGGGCCCTTCCCAGGCAACAGCGAAATGGTCGCTGCCGTAGCCTTCTCTATGCAGGACTTCAAAGTAGTATTTTTGTGCGGAATCCAGAGAAATGTAGCGAGAAGTCTGTGAAGAATACTTCGTGAATTCGTTAACGTTAGTCCACCCGGGGACCAAGGATATAAGCTCGATATTCTCCGGCGAATCTGATGTGCTCAACCAGAATTCAGCCTCATCATTGCCACTCAGGAAAAAGCGATACTCGCCTGAGGTTGGCGGGCTGATAAACCCCCTGACGTAGGAGCCATAGTAATCTGCTCTATTGTCCGGATCCTCCAGGCTGGTTAACTCAGCAACCTCATCCGGATTATCCGGGAATTTGGTGGATGAGGTCATCGTGTCTATGGCGGTCCCATCGAGGTTGTCAAAATACCGCACCTCAACCTTCCCGGGCTCACTGGTCTCCGGAACCGCCGCAGTGGGAGGAAGCGACTCGATATCGCGGTACTGCCAGCTCTGACAGCCCGTCACAAACAAAATGGTGCATCCCAGCCCAAGTACTGTGCCCACAGACATAGTCATCCACCTTCCTGGTTAATGAAATAGTCTGTTAAGTATGGTGCCCAGCAGTTTGCGCGCCAGCGCGGGCTTGGAACATTTCGCTCTTTGTGCCCAAAGCTTATATCGCCGGCTGCTTACAGTTTCTCCAACAGGGCGTCCGCCTTCTCTTGTTGGCCTGTTGCCTTGTAGGCTTCGGCCAGGTGCAGGGCAATCTGTTCTCCCGGTTCAAGCTCATAGGCTTTCTCGAGAATCGGGAGGCTATCCTCGTGGAACCCTTCGTTGAACAGGATCCAGCCATAAGTATCTGCGACGGAGCCGGATTGTGGTGCAAGTTTATAGGCGCGTTCGGCGAGGGGCAGTGCATCCGGATGATCCGATTCGAAGTAGAGCCAGGCCAGATTGTTCAGGGCCAGGATGTTGTCGCTGTCCAGTTCGAGGGCCCTCTTGTACGCCTGTTTCGCTTTGTCCGGCTGTGCCTGATTCTGGGCGAACAGGGCGAGGGTCAGGGGCAGACGTGGATCGTTAGGCCAGGTTTTCATGGCCTGCTCAAGGGCAGTGATGGCCGCTTCCGGATCACCGGCCTGATTCAGTTCCCTGGCGTGGACCAGTTCGGTTATTACTCGGCTCTGTTTTTCCAGCGCAAGCTGGTACATGCGGGCTGCGGCCGTGTGATTACCCTGATTGGCAAGATACTCCGCCTCCACAACCAACGGGCGGTCGGACTCGGGGTGGGCCAGGCGGGTTTCCTCGACGATCTTGCGCGCCTGTTCCGGCCGCCCCTGTCGGAAAGCCAGGCTGGCGGAAGCAACGGCTATGTCGAGTTGTCTCGGAAACAATGCGCGGCCGCGATCCAGAATTCGTTGAGCTTCGGCCGTGTCGCCTTCTGCCATCTTCCGTGCGGCGGTGTCGTAATAGAGCTTCGCCACCAGCGGTTCAGCTTCGGCCGGTTGGTTCTCGGTATTACGCTCTATCAGGGTGGCCGTCAGTTCGTCCGCCCTCGAAGGATTTTCGCCCATCAGGGCCTGCTCAAGCAGTACCATTCGCGGTGCGATGGCGTCCGGCTGTTGTGCAAGAAGCTTTTCCATATCAGCTGCAAGCTCTTCCGGCGTGAGCAGTTCCGAGAGGCCCCTTATCGCGCCGGTCGTGTTCGGTTCGGTCGACAATGCGTCCCGGTAGAGGCCGATAGCACCGTCCCGGTTTTCGCGGTACAGGGCTAGCCGGGCCAGTGCAACGAGGGGAGCGGCAGTATCGGGGGCAGCCTCCCGGGCCTGCTCAAAATAGCGCTCTGCTGTGTCGGGCTCTTCGTTTTGTAACGCCAGTTCCCCGCGAACCAGTATGGCGCGGCTGTTTTCCGGCTGCTGTTTGATCCATTGCTCCGCCGCTCCGACAGCCTGGTCAAGCTGACCGTTGGAAGCGTAGGCCTGCACCATCAGTTGCCAGGCATCGTCCCGGAGCACTGGGACCTCGGTGAGCATCCGGATGTGCTCCAGGGCGTCTTCTGTACGGTCTGCCTGCACAAGGTAGCGGGCGTAGCGCAGTCTGAGCGTGTGATAGTCAGGCTTCTGGCTGAGAGCGGATTCGATAATCCGCTCACCGGCCTCCGCATCCCCGCTGGCGAGGGCAGTGATTCCCACCAGTGCCATGACGGACGGATCGTTTTCGTCTCCTTCCAGACCGGCAATCGCTTCTCTGGCACCTTCGATGTCATTCAGGCTCAGACGGGTGGCTGCAAGCAGTTTATTTGCCGCGTCCAGTTCGCCCATTTCAGCGATCGGCGCCAGCAGGCTCTCGGCTTCTTCCACGCGCCCCTGTCTCAGGCGAATCAAGCCCAGTAACAGGGCGCCTTGCTGATGTTCCGGCGCCTGGGCCAGGATCTCTTCAAGATAACCGGCAGCGGAATCCAGATCGTTCTCCTCCAGGGCTGCCTGGGCCGCGGTCAGGTTGGCCTTGATGGTGCCCGGGGCCGATTTGGCAAGAATTTCCTCGTAGACGAAGGCTTCCCTGGCTTTGCCCTGCGCCCGGAGCACGTTGATAAGAGAGGAGATGGTTTCGTATTTCCGGTAGGTCATCACATCGTACTGGCCGATGTCCTCGAGGGCGCGGATATAGGCGGTTTCCGCCTCGCCCCATTGTTCGTTGGCATCGGCCATCCTGGCCTTGAGAAGCCAGAGTTCCGGGTGGCTCTCGTCGATCTGGCTGGCGGTATCCAGCAATTCCTCTGCCTGTTCCTGGTCGCCGGATAGCCAGGCAACCCGGGCCAGGCCAATAACCGGCATGATGGCGTTGCTGTTGGCTTCGCGGGCCTGCCGATATACCTCGCCGGCCTGCTCGAGTTGCCCGGAATCAATCAGGATACGGCCGCGTAGCAGATCGGCCTCAAGCTGCTCCTCGTTACCCGGCGAGTCGAGCTGCTCCAGTGTGGCAAGTGCCTGCTCGTGCCTGCCTTTCATTAAAAGGGCTTCTGCCCGGATAAGACGGGCGCGGTTGCGATCTGTGCGGTTCAGGGACTGCTCGGGGATACGCTCCAGAAGTTCGTCCAGCTGGCGCTCGGCGTTGACTGCATCGCCGGCGATCAGCAGATTGTTGATAATCAGAAGATAGGGCTCGGACTTTTGTGGCTGAAGCTCGATGGCGCTTCTCGCTTCGAGGGTGCTGGCCTTGAGCTCTCCCTGTTTCTGGAAGAAGCGTGCCTGGTCAAGGTGGCTGATGTATTGCAGTTCTTCCTGGGTCATCTCCGTGTCGCTGCCGCATCCCGCGATGCCCAGAATGATTGCGGTAGACAGCAACGTTACCCGCAAAACCTCTGCTACTTTCATGGCTGAATTCCTTCGCATGTTCCGGATTTTATTCTTGATATGGTTTAGGCATTGTCGACGAACTCGGATGTCTCGATCCTGTATTTGTCTGTCAGGTTATAGAGTGTCGGCCGAGTTATACCGAGCAGGCGGGAGGCCTGAGCCATGTTGAAATTGCATGATCGGAGGGCCTGGGTGATTGCCCGCCGCTCGGCGTTCTCACGAACCTGCCGGAGGTTCAGCTGAGTGTCCGAAGGGGGTTGCTCCGCGGGCAGATCAAGATCCACTGCCGTTACCCGCTTGCCATCGGCCATGATCGTTGCCCGCTTGACCTTGTTGATCATCTCCCGCACGTTGCCGGGCCAGGAATAGCCGGTGATGGCGTTGACAGCATCCTCGGTGAAGGTCAGGTTCGGCCGGTCCATCTGCTTGCCCAGGGATTTGAGGAGAGACTGGGCAATGACCAGGGCATCTCCATTCCGGTCCCGCAGTGGTGGGATATCGAGTGTGATTTCACTGATGCGGTAGTAAAGGTCCTCCCGGAATTCCCCGCTTTCGATCAACTGGCGAACATCACGGTGGGTGGCGCACACCACGCGTACATCGACCGGGATGGGTTTGACTGATCCGACCCTGTCGATAACCCGCTCCTGAAGAAAACGCAGCAGTTTGGCCTGCAGCGCCATCGGCATATCGCCAATCTCGTCCAGGAACAGGGTGCCGCCGTTGGCGCTCTCGATCTTGCCTTTCTTGCTCTGGGTTGCGCCGGTGAAAGAGCCCTTCTCGAAGCCGAACAACTCGCTTTCCAGCAGGTTCTCGGGAATGGCTGCGCAATTGATCGCGGCAAAGGGCTTGTCTGCTCTTTGGCTGAGATCATGGAGTCCACGGGCAAGAAGCTCTTTGCCGGTGCCGGTCTCGCCGGTGATCAGGGTCGTGACATCGGTGGGAGCAATCTTCTCCAGGGTCCTGCAGATGGTCATCATCTGCGGACTGGCGGCGACGATGCCTTTTATGCTGGTTCCGTTCTTGTGTTTGGAAAGGTCGCGATTCTCCCGTTCGAGTTCCGCCAAACGGAAGGCCCGATTGACCACAAAGGCAAGAATATCGGCATCCAGTGGTTTCTGGTAAAAGTCCGAAGCGCCCATGCCGATGGCCCGGACGGCGTTTTCCTTGTCTTCACGACCGGTGACGACGATGACCTTGGTCATAGGGGAAAGGCGGAGGATTTCCTCCAGCAGATGAAACCCTTCGGTGGCGCCACCGGGATCCGGCGGCAGGCCCAGGTCCAGAGTAACGACTTCCGGTTCAAGTCGCCGAAGCGCTGTGAGGGCCGATTCGCGATCCGAGGCAACTGCCACTTCCAGATCATCGCTGAAACACCAGCGCATCTGGCTTTGCAGGCCCGGGTCATCCTCTACGATCAGGAGTCGTTTGTTTACAACCACAACACGTTCCTTGTCATGCTCACTATAATTTGCCGAAACGGGGTGTTTCGCAGTGTCCTTACACCTGATTCTCAACCGAACATTGACACTTTGCAATCGCTGTGTTCACTCAATTTGAAAAGCGCCATTTAATTGACGTTTCGTGCCGGGTTTTCGGTGTTGAAATCTGGCAACTCCCCGTCTGGTGAGGCGTCACCTTCTTCTTCCCGGGCCAACGGAATGCGCACTGAAAAGCACGAACCAACCCCGGGCTCACTCGTCACATCAATATTTCCCCCAAGCTGCTTGATGTATTCCCGGGCCTGGTAGGCGCCGATCCCCATCCCGGTCAGACCCTTGGTGCTCTCGAAGGGCTTGAACAGGGAGGTATTGATGAACTCCTCGCTCATACCGCTGCCGCTGTCCTGGATAAACAGCACAACATTGCCCCGGGCTATCTTAAGATTCAGGGTGATTTCCCCGTCCGGTAGTGTGGCGTCCTGGGCATTCTGGATCAGGTGTCCCAGTACACTGCGCAGCTGCTCGTAATCCGCACGGATCCAGGCGCTTGGTAGATTGCCTGTCAGCCTCGGGACGGGGCGCTGATGGCTGTGATGGGAGACCAGGCTGCGGGCCAGTTCGGCGAGGTCGATGTCCTGTACTTGCGGATCTGCGATGCTGTCGGGCTTGCGGATGTGGTCCACGAGGTTGGACATTTTCCGCACCGCGTGCTCGGTGGTGTTGATCATGTCATCGATAAACGCGGGGTTGTGCTTGTGCTTGGGCGCGTTCTTGACCAGCAGCGACAGCTGGGCGATCACGGTTTTCAGGTCGTGAACCATGAAGGAGGACGCCTTGCTCACCGCCTCGAACTGCATGGCCCGGGACAGCCGGTGCTGCGCGTCCGCCTGGGCCAGCAGGTTGCAGGACTGTCTTGCCACCACCTTGATCAGGTCAAAGTTTTCCCAGTTCAGTTCCAGTCGGGCGAAAGGGTTACCCACCATGGCGATGCCATAGAGGTCGTTGTCCAGATAAAGGGGGATCACGAGCCATGCGTCGGGGCTCTGGGCAATGGCGTCAGGTATTTCCAGCAGGTCATAGCTGACCGGGTCATTACGATACTCGTGCAGGTCGACAATCCACTCCCGTTGCCCGAACAGGCGAACCAGGTCCGAATCCGCGTCGATCATCGTGTATCGGGGCATGGCCATGTTGACCGAGCCCTTGAGGGTATAGGCCCCTTGTTCGTCCCGGAGCCAGATGGCGCCAGCATTGCTTTCCACCAGGCCGGACAGGATGTGGATGACGCGGATCGGCAGGGGAGGGTCATCGCCGAGATTGGCCATTTCCCGTGTCATTTTCAGCCATTCTTCCCGGTAGTCGTACTTGTAGTCGAAGAAATTCTGGCTGATCCGTACCATCAACCGTGCCCGTATCCGGCGGGACAGCAGCAGGGTGACGAGGAAGGTGAGGGAGATGGTGAAAAACAGGACCCTCAGGGCATCGCCCCAGTCTCCGCCGAGGATCTTGACGTAATAGCCTCCGAGGGCGAGGAACAGCAGGTAGCCGCCGGCCAGGACCAGGGTGCCGGCATGGAACACCGCGGACCGGGACAACTGGAAATCCACCGGTTGCTTTCGGGTGTTCAGTACGTTGACGGCAAACAGGGGCACCAGCAGCGCATTCACCAGGCCGCGGGCATTCCAGAAGGATTCCGATACCTGGCCAAACAGCAGGGCGTCGGCGTACATGAAGAAATCGAAGGCGAAGATGGTGGCAATGCCGATGCAGATGTACTTGATGCTTGAGCGGCCGAAATTCGGGGAATTGCGCCAGATCTGCTCGACCAGTGAGAGCCCCATGAGGGAGAGGGCGATCTGCCCCAGCACCCTGGTCTTGCCGTTCAGGACTTCCCAGCCGAAGGTAAACTCGAGGATTCCGAAAGCCAGCAGGGCAAAGATCAGGGTAAAGATCGACGCCCCGAGGATCCGCTTCATCTGCCCGTGAATGGTGCCCTGTCGGGAGGCGTTGCGAAGCAGGGCGAACAGGAGGATGATCCAGGCGCCGTCCCGGAGCAGTTCAATGATATAGCGGGGGATAAACCCGGGAGCACCCCAGAGTGATTGGGTCACCAGGGCACTGGCCCAGATCGTGGTCGCCAGGGCAGCGACAAACAGCGCCCTGTCCACGTCCCGCCTGAGATAGCGGGTCGCGACAAGAAGGGTCAGCAGGCCAAAGGCAATGGCTGCTGCGCCGTGGCTGATCAGGCTGAGATCACTTAGCATCCCTCGCTTCCTGCGTTGCTGCTTCGCTCCGTGACCGCAGGCCGGTCGTTACACCGGTCGCTTGTTCTCCCGGTAGAACCGGAAGATTTCCTTCAGGGGCCGTTTCGGCTTGAAATCGAACTCCCTGGCAAACGCTCTGCCGTCGATAACAACAGGATACTTGAAAAAGGCGGTCAGATACGAAGGGAAACTTTTCAGCTTCAGGGTTTTCAGGATCAGGTTCGGAACCACCGGCGGAATGGACGGAATCGGGATGCGCCGGCAGCCGCAGAGTTTGAGTGCGTGCTGGTAGGCCACCCAGTCCTCCGGAGCCACGTTGTAGACCCCACGAACCGGTTTCTTGTATGCCCTGACGATGGCATCCGCCATGTCCTCAATATGGATAAATTGCATCATCGGCGAGAACCCCGCCAGTACAGGGGCATTCTCGCTGGCGAGCAGGGAGCTCATGGTGTTGCGCACCCCGGGCCCGACGATGTTACACGGGCGCAGGATGGTGATATTGAGCTCCGGATAGCGCCACAGATAGATGTTGGCCAGATTCTCCAGCTCTACCGAATCCACCAGATCCGCACTCAGGCCGGCGGCTTTCAGCGGCGCGGACTCGTCGATCAGAGCCGGATTGTAGGCCACCGCACCGTAGACGTGATACGTGGAGAGCACCACAACCCGTTTGATGCCGTATTTGTGGCTCAGGTCCAGCATCTTCTGGGTGCCCAGCACGTTGGCGTTATACCGGCGCATCCGGGTCAGCTGGCTGGACTGGATCCGGCCAAGGTGGATCACGCCGTCAAACTCGTAGCGGCGGAACAGGTCCTCGAACACGCGCTTGGTAAAGTCGATGCAGTAACTGGGAATGTCGTCCCCCAGGTAAACCTGCTCCCGGAAATCCACGGCCACCAGGTCGCAATGATCCCGCAGCTGGTTGATGACCCGCTGGGCCAAGGCGCCGGCAGCACCGGTAACGAGGATGTGGGGTCTGCGTTGCTTGGTCATCAGAACAGCTTTTTCCTTTCACTCAATCCCTTGTCGATGAGGCGGCTGATTTCCGCTTTCACCTGCTCGACCCGTTCGGTTACCAGTTCCTCTGGAATTTCCAGGTCATCAAAATACATGGGTGGGCCAAAATTCAGGTGCACCTTGGCGGGCAGCACCACCGGCATGGCGACCGGTGCGTAGGGAATCCCCAGTGCTTTTGCCAGGGGTTTGATGTTGGCAATGGCCGGGATGGTTTCCTCACAGCCGACGACACCGACAGGCACAATCGGCGCCTTGTACTTCATCGCAAGGTGCATGAAACCGTTGCCGAAGCGCTTGAGCTGGTAGCGGTCCCGGTAGAGCTTGCCTGAGCCCCGGATGCCCTCCGGAAATACGATGACCGCTTCATCATTGGCCAGCATCTTGGCGCAGTTGACGGGATCGCCGAGCACGGCGCCAAATTCGTTCAGCAGGTTGCCCAGCCAGGGAACGGTGGGAAAGAACCGTTCGATCATGGCCCGGGGAATGCGGGGCTGCCGCTCGCGGGAAGCCAGGGCATAGCCGACCAGGAGCCCGTCAATCGGGAGCTGCCCGCTGTGGTTGGCTATGATCAGCACCGGGCCCTCGGCAGGCACGTTCTCCACCCCGTGGGCCTCCACCCGAAAATACTTTTCGTAAATTTGCCGGGTGAGGCTAAAGCCGTATTTGATGGCTTCATTGTTGTAGCCCCAGGGATCGTACCCCAGCGAGCCGATGGGCTTGCGGATTCGGTTGATGTGCTCGTCGATATCTGCGGGTATCAGTTTGGATTTCAGGTAACTCGCCAGGCTCATCCGTTCTCCCCGGTTATTTGCGTCCGATCAGCACACCCAGGGTGTGGCTCTGGCCGGTATTAAGCACCCTGTAGTCGCTGCCTGCATTGGCGGTTTCGACACACAGCATGGTCTTCCAGGCCTCATCGGGAAAATCCGACAGCCGTGCTGCCTTTTCCGGGCCCGGATTCCAGACCACGGTGGAATCGCTGCCTACCGAGGTCAGTTTCCGGCTGCCTGACGGGGTCACAATGGTCAGGGGCTCTCCGCTCTCGTAGATGCGGTCGGTTTCCCCTTCGAAATACACCGGGCCTTCCTGGTTCTTGTAATCCCAGTCATCGAGAGTGTCGATGTATTGGCTGTAGCCCAGGCCCAGTACCCTCGAGCGGGTCACGTCCGAGGTTGGCAGGTAGGTGTGCAGGGCCTGACTGAAGGCCAGGGCCTCTTCGCCCAGGTTGGTCGTGGTCAACGCCAACTGGCAGCCACGTACCGAGAAGTGGAAGGTGATCAGTGCCAGCGCGTGGCCACTCCAGACGTCGGCAAAATCCTCGTTGGCGTCCAGCGAGAGGCTGATTTCCACTTCGTGGGCATTCTCCCGAACGTCCTCGAGTTTCCATAGCGCCGTGCGGGCAAAGCCGTGGGCGCCGTTGGTATGGATGCGCTTGCGCACGGCTGGCGGATTCTTGCCGGGATTGCCAAACCAGGGCCAGCACACGGGGATACCGCCCCGGATAGCCCGGCCCGGCTCAAACCGGGCGCTCTTGCTGAGCCAGAGCCAGTCCGGCTCGTCGCTTGGCATGAATTGCGTCAGATGTACCCCCTGGAGAAACAGGGTGGCGCGAAACAGCGGATGATGGACCTCCAGGGCTTCCAGCTGGCCGATTGTTTTCCAGCGGGTGAAGGACCACTGGCCCGGTGAAAGGGATCGGGAGGGTCTGTGACTGCTTTCTGACATAGACGTATCGGATCAGGTGGCGATTAAGTGTATCTGCTTATCATCAGAGTAAATTAAAACTGACCGGCCGGCGAGATTTGTGCCTAAAATAGCGCCGATTTCCCGACGAGGCCCACCCATGGACAATCCCACTGTTATCCCGATCAGAGACCCCCTTTCACGGACCGTCGGCCCTGAACTGGATGTTGTTGCCGGCAGTGACATCGCGGTCGTTGACGCAGGGCAGGCGAGTATTGCCGATGTCTCTGACGCCTGGCTGGATCAGCTGGCGGACGGCCTGAGTGAACACGGCTGGATGTCACTGGATGTCCGCGACCGGCTGGGACCTGTTCTGCTTGGGGCGCTGCGTGACGAAGTGGCCATTCTCGATCGCACCGACGCCATGAAGACCGCCGGAATCGGACGGGGCTCGGACCTGATCCGGGACCGCGCTGTGCGCCGCGACCGCATCGCCTGGTTGCAGGGGATTACGCCGCCCCAGGCGGAGCTCTTCCGATTCCTGGATGCCATCCGGTGTGGTCTCAACCAGCGCCTGTTTCTGGGCCTGAAACGGTTCGAGACCCACTATGCCACCTATCATCCGGAGGACTTCTATAAGAGGCACCTGGACAGCTTCCGTGGCCGTGCTTCCCGGGTGGTCAGCCTGGTCCTGTATCTGAATGAGGATTGGGCTCCGGAGGATGGCGGCGCATTGCAGGTATTCAACCGGGATAACGAGAACGAAGTTTGCGGAATGGTCGTTCCGGAAGCCGGCCGGATGGCCCTGTTCCTGAGCGAAGAAATCCCCCACGAAGTGCTCCCGGCAAACCGCACCCGGTACAGCCTGGCCTGCTGGTTCCGGCAGGATGAAGTGCCTTTGCCACTGTGAATTTCCGGCGCGGGCGATTTCCCGTTGTAGTCTGCAGGTCCATTTGCTAATATGCGCGCCGCTTTCGAGGGAAACCCCGGAACGCCGTTATGGTGGCCCCATTGGTGCCTCCGCAACATGAAACCGTGAACCCGGTCAGGCCCGGAAGGGAGCAGCCGAAGCGGTGGATTTGTGTGCCGGAGATCTGCTGGTGGGGTCACCCCCATTTTTCCCCTCCCGATGTGTTAATCCCCTGATTCTCCGCCCGTAATTGTGTTTCAGTCCCGGTGACAGAGTGCCAACTTTGCTTCTTATCAAAGCGGGTCCATGCTATGGTTAATCGCATTTTCACAGCAGTTGACGGAACATGAGCTACCAGGTACTTGCCCGAAAATGGCGCCCCCGGACCTTCGAGGACATGGTGGGCCAGGAACACGTGCTTCAGGCATTGATCCATGCCCTGGAAAACAAGCGTCTGCACCACGCCTACCTGTTTACCGGGACCCGCGGTGTGGGCAAGACCACCATCGGCCGTTTGCTGGCCCGCTGCCTTAACTGCGAGACCGGTGTCACTCCGAACCCGTGCGGGGAGTGCAGCAGTTGCCAGGAAATCCAGGAAGGCCGGTTTGTTGACCTGATCGAGATCGACGCGGCGTCCCGCACCGGCGTCGATGACATGCGGGAGCTCACCGACAACGTCCAGTACGCGCCAACCCGTGGCCGCTACAAGGTGTACCTCATTGACGAGGTGCACATGCTGACCAACCAGTCCTTCAACGCCTTCCTGAAAACCCTGGAAGAGCCGCCGGAGCATGTAAAGTTCCTGCTGGCCACCACCGATCCCCAGAAGCTCCCGGTGACCGTCCTGTCCCGGTGTCTGCAGTTCAACCTCAAGCGCATGACCCCGGAGCACATCGCGGGCCACCTCAAGCATGTATTGACCGAAGAGGGAATTCCCTTCGAGGAACCGGCACTCTGGCTCCTGGCCCGTGCGGCCGACGGCAGTATGCGGGATGCCCTGAGCCTGACCGATCAGGCTATTGCCTTCGGTAACCAGAAGCTCGCCGCCAGTGATGTCAGCAACATGCTGGGCACCATTGACCAGCGGGATATCGAACGCATTGTCAACGCCCTGGTGGAGCGTGACGGGCCGGGCCTGCTCTCGGAGATTGCGAGGATCTCGGAATTCGCCCCGGATTACAGCGTGATCCTGGCGGATCTGCTGTCCCTGTTCCATCGGGTGACCATGGAACAGGTGGTGCCGGGCAGTGCAGATAATGCCCTGGGTGATGCCAGTCAGGTCCAGGCCCTGGCCCGCAAGCTCAGCGCCGAGGACGCCCAGCTGTTCTACCAGGCTGCCTTGATGGGCCGTAAGGATCTGGATATTACCCCGGATGCCCGCATGGGCTTTGAGATGACCCTGGTGAGGATGCTGGCGTTCCGCCCGGGGACTGACCGGAGGGAGCCGCCGACAGTGCGTTCCGGTGGTGACTCGGCTGCGGGCGAAGCCCGGGATGAGCCCGGGCCTGCCGCTTCGCCGAAGGTATCGGAACCCGCGCCTCAGGAACAGGCAGTAGCCCCACCCGTGCCCGAAGCGGAACCGGTTACAGCTCCCGAGCCGGAACCGGTTTCCCAGCCAGAACCGGCGTCAGAACCGGCACCTGTGTATGAGGAGCCCCCTCTGCCTGAAGAGCCACCCGAGGTGGAGCCCGACTTCGGATACGAGCCGGAACTGCCTGAAGCGGCCCCCGGGCCGGAACCAGCGGTGGAAGAAAATCCGGAACCAGAACCTGAGCCCGCCCCCCAGCCGGTTGTCGAAGAACAGAGCGGCGACTTCGTCTGGGAGCGGGATTTCCGGGAACTTGGCATCGTTGGCATGCCCGGTAACCTGGCCAGCCAGACTGCCATGGTTCGGGACGGCGATACCATCGTACTCACTATCGACGATGGTCATGCCCGATTGCTCAACGCCCGGCACGAGGAAAAAATCGTCACTGCCTTGAGAAACCGCTTTGGCGACTCCATCGAGTTACGCATAGAGCAGGGCGAACCCGGGCCCCATACGCCAGCCGCGTATGAGGAACGGCAGCGCCAGGCACGCCAACAAGCGGCGGAGGACGCCATCCGCAAGGATCCGGTGGTCCAGTCCATCGTTGAACGATTTGAGGCGCGGATAGTCGAAGACAGTATCCGGCCCATCGAGACCAGCAGGAGATAGAACATGTTTAACGATATGGGCGATCTGATGAAAAAAGCCCAGCAAATGCAGGAAGAGATGAAGAAGGCTCAGGAAGAGATCGCCAAGGCGGAAGTGACCGGCGAGGCCGGAGCAGGCCTGGTGAAAGTCACCATGAACGGCCGCCACGATGTGAGCCGGGTCGAGATTGATCCTTCGCTCATGTCCGAAGAGAAAGAGATTCTCGAGGACCTTCTTGCCGCCGCGGTGAACGATGCCGTTCGCCGGGTTGAGGCCAACCAGAAAGAAAAGATGTCCGGAATGATGTCGGGGATGGGCATGCCCTCCGGTTTCAAGATGCCGTTCTGATCCGTTCGTCTGTTGTATTCCGAGGATAATTGATGGCTTTCAGTCCACTGGTTGATGAACTGGTCGAATCCCTGCGCTGCCTTCCAGGCGTCGGTCAGAAAACAGCCCAGCGCATGGCTTTCCATCTCCTGGAGCGCGGCCGGTCAGGGGGCACCCGTTTGTCCGAGGCCCTGCGCACGGCAATGGACGGCGTGCGCCGCTGTGAATCCTGCCAGAACTTCGCCGATACCGAGATCTGCGGAATCTGTGAGAACGCGGCTCGCAAGAACGGTACCCTGTGCGTGGTGGAAAGCCCCTCCGATTTGTTGGCCATCGAGCAGGCAGGCGACTACAAGGGTGGTTACTTTGTGCTGATGGGCCATCTTTCGCCCATCGATGGCGTCGGCCCCGAGGAAATCGGCATCGAACGCCTGCTCAAACGTGTCCAGGAAGAAGGGGTGACCGAGCTGATACTCGCCACCAACCCCACTGTTGAGGGCGAGGCGACAGCCCACTACATTGCTGACCGTCTCGATGGCCGGAACATCCTCATTACCCGTCTGGCCCATGGCATCCCGGTGGGTGGCGAGCTGGGCTATGTTGACGGCTTCACGCTGACCCACGCCTTCCGCGGTCGCAAACCACTCTCCGAATAGGCTAACCAGGCTTTCCTATGGCATCTTCTTCACCGGCCGTGGCCGTTCCCCCGGCCCCCACGATCATTCACTGGATCGAGACTCCCCAGGAACTGGATAAGTGGCTGGCACCGGCATCACCGGACCAGCCCCTTGCGCTTGATACCGAGTTCGAACGGGTCAACACCTTTTATCCCATCCCCGGGCTGGTCCAGCTCGGGATCGGGGATCAGTACTGCCTGGTTGATCCGGATGTGGCCGAGGCTTCTGCGGTGTTCCGGGAGGTGCTGGCAAATCCCGAGGTGCCCAAAATTCTGTATGCCATGAGCGAGGACCTGGAGTTGTTCCGTCACTGGCTGGGAATCGAACTGGCAGGGGTGGTGGATCTCCAGATTGGTGCGGCCATGGCGGGCGCTGGTTTCTCCCTGGGTTATGCCCGCCTGGTCGAAACCCTGTTCGGCGAAACCCTGGACAAATCGGCCACCCGTTCCGACTGGCTGGCCCGTCCCCTGAGCGACGCGCAGCAGCGTTATGCCGTGGACGATATCCGCTTTCTCGAGCCCATGTATCATTGGGTAATGGATTCCCTCAGGCCCCGTGGCCTGGTGGAGGCGCTGTTCGAGGAATCACAGCGGTTCGCCTCCGAGCTCGCCGCCCAGGACGATCCGGAGCAGCATTAC
The DNA here is from genome assembly GCF_041690455.1 of Marinobacter sp. GTDB lineage: Bacteria > Pseudomonadota > Gammaproteobacteria > Pseudomonadales > Oleiphilaceae > Marinobacter. The sequence goes on along the minus strand of NZ_JAWLHI010000002.1, from coordinate 47,300 downwards.
CTCAAGTTGCGTGGCGGCTGGTCCCTGAACCCCGAGCAACAGGCCGTTCTGAAGGAACTGGTGCGTTGGCGGGAGGGGGAATGCCAGCGACGGGACATGCCCCGAAACCGGGTGTTTGCCGACGCACTGCTGATCCTGGTTGCCGAACGCTTACCGGAGTCAATGCATGCGCTGGGTGACATTCAGGGCATACCCTCGGGAGCGGTACGCCGCTACGGCGAAACCCTTCTCGAACTTGTCCGGAACGCGCGGGCTGCCGATAATGCCGGGCTTGAGCGAATTGCACCCCCACTGAGTCGTGACCAGCAGGCTGACTTCAAGCAGTTGAAGCGTACCGTCAGAAAGGTCGCGGAAGCCGCTGATATTCCGATGGAACTGGTTGCCCCGAGGAAGCGTCTTGAGAAACTGATGCAGGATCGGACGCTGGAAGGCAATCCGTTTTTCCAGGGCTGGCGCGGGGAGTTGCTGGCGCCGGTACGAAGCCAGATTGAGGACATACTGAAGCAATGAAAGAGCGGGAATTTATCTCCGTATTCAGAAGCAGCCGGAAGGCGGATACCTATGTATTCGTGCGTCGGGGTCAGAGCTGGGATGACCTCCCGGAGGGGCTCAGGGGCATCTTCGGGGCGCCAATCCATTCCATGGACCTGGTGCTGACTCCGGACCGCAAGTTGGCCCGGGCTGCCGGCCAGCAGGTTCTGGAAGCCATTAAAGAACAGGACTTCTACCTGCAGATGCCGGAAGAGCAGGAGGGCTACGTGGTCGAGTTCAAGCGCAAGCTGGAGCAACACGAAAAATGATTGCCCAGATTCCGTTCTGGCAACGCAAACGCCTGGACGAGATGACAGCGCAGGAATGGGAATCCCTGTGCGACGGCTGTGGCAAATGCTGTCTGGCGAAGCTTGAGGATGAAGACACCGGCGAGGTCTACCATACCGATCTTGTGTGCCGGTATATGGATCAGGACACCTGCCGGTGCACGGTGTATTCCGAGCGCCTGCAGAAAGTGCCCGGTTGTACCGTGATCACACCGGATACCGTCAGGGATTATTACTGGCTGCCTTATACCTGTGCCTATCGCTCCCTCGCTGAGGGGCGCGGGCTGGCGGCCTGGCATCCGCTAAGGAGCGGGGATCCGGAGACGGTGCACGAGGCCGGTATATCGGTGCGCCACAGGGTGATTTCCGAAGAACAGGTGCCTGAAGAAGACTGGGAAGAACACATCATTCACTGGGTATTGTAATGTTAGACGCGGATACACAAATGGCCTACGGGATTTTCTGGGCCGCTTATGCCATTGCCTTCGTAATATTCTTCTACATGATGAAGCGGCTGTTCCGCTTCATTCCCCTGTATGGGCTTCGCACCCTGCTGTTGTCGGCGTTGATGGTGCTCCTGCTGACACCGGTTGAATCGCCGGATGTGGCAGGCTGGTGGATGCCGGCCTGGCTCTATGGGGGGTACGAGTTGATCCTCGGCCACATGGAGACCGCCAGCATGGCATGGTTCAACTTCGGCCTCGCGGGCCTGGTGATGTTGCTGGTATGGATCCTGGACCTGGTACGCTATCGCCTCGTTAAACGATGAGCGCTGCCTGGCCCGCTATTGATCAGAAACTTGAAAAGTAATCGACAGGAATTGAGAGCATGAAGTTTACCGGTACCGAGAAGTATGTAGCCACAGATGACCTGCAAATGGCCGTCAATGCGGCGATTGCGCTCCAGCGTCCGCTGCTGATCAAGGGCGAGCCCGGCACCGGCAAAACCTTGCTGGCGGAGGAGATGGCATCGGCCCTGGGCATGAGGCTGATACCCTGGCACATCAAATCCACCACCAAGGCCCAGCAGGGACTGTATGAATATGATGCGGTCTCCCGCCTGCGCGACTCCCAGCTGGGCGATGAGAAGGTCAAGGACATCAGCAACTACATCGTCAAGGGCAAGCTCTGGGAAGCCTTCGAATCCGAGGAGCAGGTGGTTCTGCTGATCGACGAGATCGACAAGGCCGATATCGAGTTCCCGAACGACCTGTTGCTCGAGCTCGATCGAATGGAGTTTTTCGTCTACGAGACCCAGCAGTTCGTCAAGGCGAAGCACCGCCCGATCGTGGTCATCACCAGTAACAACGAGAAGGAACTGCCGGATGCCTTCCTGCGCCGCTGCTTCTTCCATTACATCAGCTTCCCGGACCACGAGACCATGCAGAACATCGTGGACGTGCACTTCCCGAACCTGCAGCAGGAGATCGTCCGGGATGCCCTGGAAGTCTTTTTCGATGTGCGCAAGGTGCCGGGGCTGAAGAAAAAGCCGTCCACCTCCGAGCTGATCGACTGGCTGAAGCTGCTGATGGCCGATGAGCTGACCGCCAAGGCTTTGCAGGAGAAGGACACGGGGACCGCGTTGCCACCGCTGTATGGCGCCCTCGTGAAGAACGAGCAGGACGTGCACCTGTTGCAGAAGCTGGCTTTCATGGCACGCCGTCGCAACTGATTTCCGGCAAGAGTTCCGCTTTATGTTGATTGATTTCTTTCTCGAAGTGCGGCGGGCCAAGGTTCCCGCCAGCCTGCGCGAATTCCTCGATCTGCTGGAGGCCCTGCAGAACCGACTGGCCTTCGCCGACATGGAGGAGTTCTATTACCTGGCGCGCCTGTGCCTGGTGAAGGACGAGCGCCACTTCGACAAGTTCGATCGTGCCTTCCAGGCTTATTTCGAGGGTATCCAGAATCTGGATGACCTGCTGGAAGCCCTGATCCCCGATGATTGGCTCCGGGCAGAGTTCGAGAAGCACCTCAGTGATGAGGAAAAGGCAAAGATCGACTCCCTGGGTGGTCTGGAGGAGCTGATCGAAACCTTCAAGAAGCGCATGGAAGAGCAGAAGGAGCGCCACGCCGGCGGCAACAAGTGGATCGGAACCGGTGGCACATCACCGTTCGGTGCCAACGGCTATAACCCCGAAGGCTTCCGTATCGGCCAGAAGAACGGGCGCCAGGGGCGGGCAGTCAAGGTCTGGGAGAAGCGGGAGTTCCGGGACCTGGACGACAGCATCACCCTGGGTATCCGCAACATCAAGGTTGCCCTGCGGCGGTTGCGTAAATTTGCTCGTCAGGGTGCGGCGGACCAGCTGGATATGGATGACACCATCCGCTCCACCGCCCGCAATGCTGGTTACCTGGACCTCAAGATGGTGCCCGAGCGCCACAATGCGGTGAAGGTGCTGATCTTCTTCGACGTGGGCGGCTCCATGGACCCGCACATTCGTGTCTGTGAAGAGCTGTTCTCCGCGGCCCGGCTCGAGTTCAAGCATATGGAGTATTTCTACTTCCACAACTTCATTTATGAAAACGTGTGGAAGAACAATGTCCGGCGCATGAACGAGACCACCAGCACCTGGGACATCCTCCACAAGTACACGCCGGACTATAAGGTGATCTTTGTCGGCGATGCCACCATGGCGCCCTACGAAATCTCCCACCCCGGCGGCTCCATTGAACACTGGAACGAAGAAGCCGGTGCCACCTGGTTCCAGCGCGTGACCGATCACTTCCGCAAGGTGGTCTGGCTCAACCCGCTTCCGGAGAGTTACTGGGGCACGGGTGGCTCGCTGGGCATGACCCGGCAGCTGGTGAATGATCACATGTATCCGTTGACCATTGATGGCCTTGAGTCGGCGATGAGGCAGCTCAGTAAGTGAGAGTGGGGCCAGGTGTGAAAATGGGGTCAGATGAAAAATTTCATCAGACCCCGGCCAGACTCAGGGGTCTGAAGAAAACCTTCTTCTGACCCCAACTTAAAAAAAGCCGATGCGGTTGAGGGCATCGGCAAAAGCTCGGCATATTTAGCGGGTTTGCCTGGCCGGCACTCCCGCCGCGGTAGGTAATGCAACTGCCAGGCCATCTCAAAAAACTACCGTAAAATCAGACCGGTAATAATGCCTGAACGCTCCTGCCATACTGTCCTGCCGGTTCCTTTCCCTCGCTTCTGTCAAAAAAATCGACATTTCCTGTTTCCCATTTGGTGATCTGGATACCGTTCTTGCCGGTTACCAGGTGTTACGCTTCCTCTCACTTTGTAACGGAATATTGCCGGAATTGTACGGGGCAGGAGAGGTATGTTCGGCTCACAAAAACCACAAGGACGCCGACAGGATCGCTGGTTGACTCATGCCTTCATCAGGCTGCTGGCTGTGCTGTTCTTCTGTTCCGGAGCCGCTGCCTCAGTCCTGGACGACAACATTGCCGAATTCACCGAAGATGTTCGCCGACACTCCGCAAGCATTAACTCCCTTGAGCGCAATCAGCTTCAACCACTTGGCACCCGACTGACAGTTTTCCTGACACTTGCTTCCGGCGGGCTCGATCTGGATTCGCTTGACCTGTTCATCGATAACCGGCCGGTTGCCTCGAAGCTTTACGCCTTGCAGGAACAGTCCGCCCTGACCGCAGATGGGGCTCAACAGCTCTATACCGGCCACCTGGCGACTGGTGATCATGAACTGAAGGCGGTCGTTACGGCCCGTTCGGCGGACGGGGATTTTGTCCGGCGGGAGGCTACCCAGCGGTTTAGCAAGCAGTCCAGGGCCCTTGCCATTCGGCTGAACCTGAGTGCCAGTGCACCGGATTTTGAACCACGGGTCTCGTTTATCGAGAGTCAGGTCCCCGAGGAAGAAATCGCTCTTGATGATCCAGGTGTCAACCACGCCGCAGATCGCGAACCCCCATCCTCCCATGCCGATGCCCATCGCAAAGCCCGGTTCGATCTGGCGGAGAGCCACCGAAGGGCTGGCAGGCTCCAGGCGGCCGGAGAAATCCTAGCGGCCATGCCGGAAGGTTATTGGGCAGCAGCGGGATACCTCAACCTCGCCAGTGATTTCGCAAGAGAAGACCTCGACCCGTCCCGGGCATTGGTGGCTCTGAGAGTGGCGATGGCCATGGCGAAGGTCGAGGATGGCGACGAGCGCAGCCGGCACCTGCATGATCAGGCACTGCTACGGGCGGGCTACCTTGCCTATCGCAATGGTGAGTTTGAAAAGGCGATCGGCTTTCTTGAATCCGTCTCCCTTGATAGCCCCAGCACCCCGCAGGCACTTTACTTTCACGGGCTGGCGCTGACCGAGCGGGGTAACCACCGGGCCGCCATGCAGAGCTGGCATCGGGCCCGGAAGTTTCCGCTGGCGTATCCCGGTGCGGCGGAAGCCTGGATCGGCATGGGCCGGGGCTACGATCTTGCGGGTTATCTTGGTCAGGCTGGGGAAGTTTATCTCGCGGCCAATGCCGTCTATGAGAGCGAGCGGGTTGTGCTGCGGACCCTCAGGGATCAAGTCCGCACCGAGGGGGCTTACCAGGCCCTGGTTGCCGATGCCAAAGCCTCCGATCTGGAATGGTTCCTGGCTGACAGCCGTTCCATGCAGCAGCCCAGGCTGGCGTATCTGCTGGAATTCCTGAAACAGCCGTCGGCGCAGCGAGCGGTTGGCCGGGTTGCAGCGTTGGCCGCCCTGGCGAACCGACTGACAACTCATTCCCACGATCTTGAGGTGTTTGCCGGGGCCCTGGAATCGGCTTCAGATTCGGTTCCGGAATCCGCTGCAAGCAAGGTGGCTCCGCTCAGTCGTTCGAATGGCCGTTACCTTGAACGTCTGACGGATCTGCGAAACACCGCCGAGGACGAGCTCGACAAACAGGTCCTGGCGTTCCTGGATCACCAGGACCAGCGGATGGTTTTCGCCCTGAACAAGACCGAGCAGCAGATTGCCCACCTGTATGAGTATCTGGCCCTGGAAAGCCTGGGAGGGAGGGGCCAATGAACCTGCCTTCCCGTCTGATGTTCCTGGCCGTTGTGCTGACAGCGCCTGTCGCAGCCCAGGAAAGTTTTCGTGTAGAGCTGGGCCGCGATGGCAAAACCATCGGTGACATGCGGCCGGTGTTCCTGAAGTTCGAAAGCCGCCCACTGCCTGCCATATCACCGGCGGAAGTGGCCCGCCGTTACCAGCGACTGTTCGAAAACTCCGACGAGCCGGAAGTCCGCGTGGATGCCCTGAATCGCCTGGCCAACATCCGCGATCGCTCGGGCCAGGACGTGGGCTATGCGCCCGAGCAGGAGCCGGCAATCTATGAGGAAGTCCTGGGCAGCTACGAGTCCATTCTCGCCCGTGGTTCTTTTTCCGGGCGTCTGGATGAACTGCTCTACCAGATGGCCAAAGCCCATGCGCTGACCGGAGAGGCCGGAGAATCCATTTCGCGGTTGAAGCAGCTGGTGGGCCTTTATCCGAAGTCACCACTGGTGCGGGAAGCAAGGTTCCGCATCGCCGAGTCTGCCTTTGCCAGCGGACAGTTCGCCGAAGCGGAGACCGGCTATCGCGCATTGCTCGAAGGCGAGGGCGGGGAGTCTCTGAAAGCCAAGGCCCGATACATGCTTGGCTGGAGCCAGTTCAAGCAGGGGGAGCATGCCTGGGATCGCGCCGCGGATACTTTTCATACCGTGCTCGACGGCTTCTTGCCGACCGCCGAGAGCATCCGGCAGGTACCCGAATCCTCGGTGGAGACGGTTGATGACACCCTTCGGGTATTGGCGCTGATGGCCTCCCCCACCCGGGGATTGGCCACTCTTGACCGTTGGTTTGACTCGGGCTCTGTGCGCCCCTGGGAACCGTTGGTCTTTGACCGGTTGGCGGATTTGTACGCGATTTCGGGGGAGTACGAAGCCAGCGTGGCAGTGAACGAAGCCTTTTATCGTCGATACCCGCAACACCTCAGCAGCCCCCGCTTTCTTGCACAGGCAGTGGAGGTCTGGCAGATGGCGGGTGATGATCGGAAAGTGCGACAGGCCAGGGCCGGCTATGTCGCTGCCTATAGCCCTGTCATTGCGTTCTCTCAGCTGGAACCACAGGAACAGTCACGCTGGCGTGAATACGCCCGCTGGCTGGCGGATACCAGCTACGAGGCAGCAACCGGGCTTTCCGACAGGGGCAAAGTTGAAGCGTCGCTCCCGTTGTTTGCCGAAGCTGCGGGTTATTACGAAACGCTGGCGCCAAGGGCAGCGAACGCCGGGCCGGTATGGCGGCTGGCCGGCGATGCGCGCCTCCAGGCCCGACAGTATCTTGAGGCGCTAGAGAATTTCAGGACGGCAGCCTACCAAACCGGGAACTACAGTGAAGCGGCCGATGCCGGCTGGGCAGCGGTGGTTCTGCAACGGGACCAGGTGATAAACAAGGCCGGCCCGGGATTGGAAGAACTGGCAGCCGAAATCGACCAGTTTGCCTCCGCCTTCGAGACGGATGTACGAATACCCGGTGCCCAGGCTGACCTCGACGCCCGATGGCTTGAGGTCCAAAATCATGACCAGGCCGCAGCCTATGCCAGCGCGGTTCTGAAGCGCGGCGATGCCGTCACCAAAGAGCAGTACGCGGCATGGCTGATCACAGCGCAAGTGCGCCAGGCTCAGGAAGAGTTTGGCCTGGCAGAACGGGCCTGGCGGCAGGCGCTGAGGTTGATTGATTCCGGTGAGCCTGATGATCTGACCCAGGATGACCGGGATCTGATCCTGAAGCAGCTGGCGACTGCGGTCTATCGCCAGGGCGAGAGGGCGGCCGAAACCGGCAAGGTGGCAGAAGCTGTGGCCCATTTCCAGCGGGTGGGGCACGTCCTGCCGGACGCGAAAATTGCCATTCAGGGCCGGTTTGATGCCGCCAACACGTTGTTGAAGGCTTCCGAGTGGCAGTCGGCGGTGAACGAATTGCAGTGGTTCCGGCGCAACTACCCGAGCCATGACCTCGCCCTCGGCATTGGTGAGAAACTGGTGTATGCCTACAGCCAATCCGGTCAGCCGGGCCGGGCGGCGGATGAGTTGCTGGCATTGGCTTCTGGGCAGGCCAACCCCTGGCCGGACAAATTGCGTGCGGCGGCTCTTTATCACGAGGCCGGTGACACCGGGCGACGGGATGATCTCTACGTTGAATTCCTTGCCACCGGGCCGGTCCCCGCGAGTGCCGAGGATCACATCCGGCTCCAGACCATGCGCCACCGCCTGATGGCCTCGGCCAGTGATCCGGACAAGATTCGGGCCGCTATCGTGGAGGCAGAACTGGCCAGTGAGTGGCACTCACCCGAAACACTGCAATGGAGTGCCGCCAGTGCCACCGTTCTGGGCACCCGCGCAGCGGCGGTCTTTGCCGATGTTCCTCTGGATTATCCCCTCGCCGAGTCCCTTGATCGCAAACAGGCCGCGCTTGAAGCCGCACGGGAAAGGCTTGCCCAGGCGGAACGTCTCGGTGGTGAAGCGGTGCGCTCGGAAATCCTTTACCGCCGGGCCGAGCTTTACCGCGAGCTGGCTCAGGACCTGATGGCCTCCGAGGTGCCGGCGGAGCTCAACGAGATGGAAACGATGCAGTACCAGATGCTTCTTGAAGAGGAAGCCTATCCCTTTGAAGAGAAGGCCCTGAACCTGCATGCCGAAAACCATGGGCGCATTGCCGAAACCGACTATGACGACTGGATCGGTCAAAGCCTGGAGGCGCTGGCCCGGATAAACCCGGGGCGCTATGAGCGCTCGATGCGCTGGATGAGCGGGAACGCCCCGAAAGCAGATACGGAGGAGGGCGATGATGTCTGATTTCCACCTTTATCGGTTGTTGGGTTTGCTTGGCGTTCTCTGGCTGTCTGGCTGCGCGGGCCCGGCCGTGGAGCAGCAAGCAGCCAAACCGGAAATCAATCCCGTACTGGCCGCCGAGCACGCCAGGCGAGCCATGAGTGCCTGGGAACAGGGTGACCGGGAGACAGCCGTTGAAGCCTGGCGCCAGGCCGTAGCCCTCAACCCGGAAGACCCGGTGGCCGTAAATAATCTGGCCCTGGCGCTGAAAGAACAGTACCGGTTCGTTGAGGCGGTTGATCTGCTCGAGCGGGGTTTGGCCAGATCGCCCGAGGTGGCCCAGTTGCACTACAACCTCGCGGTGATCTCGGAACTCTATCTGCTGGAGCTGGACAAGGCGCTGGCTCACTATCGGGCCTATCAGGACCTGGCCGGTGAGGAAGACGCGGCAGTGGACGGGTGGATTGCGGACCTTGAAAGGAGGCTCCAGTGATGAACCGGATCGCCAACCTGGCCAAAACAGCGGTCTTGCTGATCGCGTTTGCCGCCAATGCTGTCGGCGGAGAGTACCCAACGCCGGGCAAAGAGCGTGCAACCCTCGAGATTGCCGGCATATCCGCCACCACCGGCGAGGATGAACCCCGAATTCTTTACATTCTGCCCTGGCAACCGCCAAGCCTGCCTCGCAGGCCCCGGGCAGAACTCGAAGACCAGGCCCCGGAACTGGAGCAGCCCCTGGACCCCATGGCGGTGGAGCGCCATCGCAGATTCCGAAACACACTGGACCCCATGACCCTGGACCCACAAGGCATTCAGCCTTAACCGAGCAGTAAAAACGGGAGAACAACAATGCTGGAAACAATCGTTCGTTTTTTTCAGGAAGGCGGCCCCTTTATGTACCCGATTGCGATGGTACTGGCCCTCGGCCTGGCGATCGCCCTTGAGCGCTTCATCTTTCTGGCCTCGGTGGGGCGAAAGAACCGTGTCACTTTTGAGAAAGGCATCCTGCCGCTGTTACAGAAACGGGATTACCAGCGGGCGATGAAAGCCGCGAGCCACTCCAACAGTGCCATCGGCTCGATCATGGGGGCGGGCCTTGGTCGGCTGGTCAGTAACAGTCGACGGGAGGATATCGAGTACGCCATGGAAGAGGGCCTGATGGAAGTCCTGCCCAGGCTGGAAAAACGCACCCAATACCTGGCCACGCTGGCCAACATTGCGACCCTGCTGGGGCTGTTGGGCACCATTATCGGCCTGATCTCTGCTTTCACGGCGGTAGCTGCCGCTGATCCCGCGCAAAAGGCCAGCCTGCTTTCCGAGAGTATCTCCGTTGCGATGAATACCACGGCTTTCGGCCTGATGTCAGCGATTCCGCTGCTGATGTTTCATGCCCTGCTGCAGACCCGCACCAATGAAATCGTGGACAGCTTCGAGATGGCAGGGGTCAAGTTGTTGAACCTGGTCTCCGAGCCAACACCGTCCGGCGCCAGCGGCGCGGCAGCGTGAAGCTGGCAGCGGTCCCGCAACAGCACTGAGGAGGGAATGGACCATGAGACGTCGACATCGTCAGATGACGAATTCTCCGGAACTGGATATCACCGCGTTCCTGAACCTGATGATCGTGCTCGTACCCGTGCTGCTACTCGGAATGGTGTTCAGCCAGGTACGCATGATCGAGCTGAATTTTCCCGGGCTGCAGGAGGGCGAACCGCTAGAGTCGGAGCAACTCGATCTGGTGGTCACCCTGATTCCCGGAGGCATCGAAGTAGCGGATTCCGAGCGGGGTCTGCTCCGGGTCTTGCCCGCGACTGACGGCAAGCAGGACTTTGAGAGTCTGAGAAACCTGCTGCGGGGGATCAAGGCCAGGGTTCCGGACAAGACCGATGTGATTCTTGAAGTCGGCCCTGACATTGACTACCAGACCCTGGTCACCACCATGGATACCGTCCGCTCCTATCCCGCCGTGGTGGCCGCCAGTGTCGTGGAGGGTGAGCTGTTTCCGGATATTTCCCTGATGGACGCGCCGGAGGATCGGGCGCTTGCTGATCTGGCGGCACCGGCGGCCGGGGAGGGCGCATGAAAAGCTCCCATCGTTCCCGGCGGCTGCGCCGTCACTATGGCCGGATGCACAAGGCCGGTGGCCTGAACCTGGTATCGCTCATGGATATCTTCACCATCCTGGTGTTCTTCCTGATGGTGAATTCGTCCGATGTGAAGGTGATGCAGAATTCAACCGACGTGCCGCTGCCGGTCTCCAGCGCCGAGCAGCAGGCAGTGGAGAACCTGACCGTTCAGGTAAACGGTCGGTCGATCTTGGTGCAGGACCGGGAAGTGGCGCGGCTGGATGGCATCGAGACGGGTGATCGTCACATCTCCGGTTTGTCCGAGGAACTGGCCTATCGCCGTGACCGTTTGCAGGAAATTCCGGAACAGGGCCTGCAAATCACCATCATGGCTGCCCGGGATACCGATTACCGCCTGCTGCGCAGGATCATGCAGACCTGCGTTGATCAGCAGTTTCGTCAGGTAAGGCTGGCGGTGGAGCCGGAGGCGCGCAATGGCTGACGCTTCCGTACTGCAGGATTGGCAGACCCCACGCCTGCCCTGGTCCCGGGCGCCGGGTGAACGAAAGCGGTTTGTGGGGATTCTGGCCGTGACGGTGCTGGTGTTCCTGCCGCCGGCGCTGTTGATTCCGACTATGGAGCTGCAGGAATGGGAGCGGGCGGAGGTGGAAGAGGTGCCGACGAGGCTTGCGAGGTTGGTGGCGGCGCCGGAGGTGAAGAAGGGGTCAGAAGAACAAGTTCTTCAGACCCCGGAGTTGGAGCAGGCCCCCGAGCCAGAAAAGGGGTCTGATGAAAACCTTCATCTGACCCCAACTTCACCTTCACCCCCCAATACCCAGGCAACGCAAACCGTCGAGCAAGCCCGCGAAACTGCCTCCCGCTCAGGCTTGCTGGCCATGAAGGACCGGCTGGCGTCACTCCGGGAATCCCCATCGGAGCAGGCCGCGGCTATGGCCGCCAACGTGGGATCAGGGTCCCGATCAGAATCGCCAGAACCTGACTCGTCGGACGTTCTGAAGGGCAGTGGAGGCGTTGAGGCCGGGGAAAACCCGGCAGCCGAAGTCGCGGTGGCTGACCACCAGGTCAAGAAAGTCGAGCCCAAGACAGAACCGGCGCAGCAAACCGTAGCCCGCACCAACACCGCCGCCGCGAAATCCTCCGCCGGAGAGCGGGCCATGAGCAATATCCGCAAGGTGTTCGATGCCCAGAAAACCGCGCTTTACTCCCTGTACAAGCGGGAGTTGCGCCAGGATCCGACCCTGGAGGGCAAGGTTCTGCTTGAGCTGGTGATTGAGCCGGATGGTTCGGTGTCCGCCTGCGAGGTCGTGAGTTCGGAGCTGGAAAATCCGACCCTGGAGCAGCGTATCGCCATGCGTGTTCGCATGTTCAGTTTTGGTGCGGACAGTGTCGAGCGGCGGAAAGTGCGGTTTCCGGTGGATTTCCTGCCGGGCTGAGTCCCGGCAGGAAATCTCACGCGCCGCAGCGGGCCGGGCGTCGGTTTAGCGGTCGATGGTGATCTCGGGCAGGTTCGGTTTGTTCAGCTTTACCTTGTCCTTGGGGGCAATCACCTTGGCTTCGCCGACAACCACCTGCTGGTCATTCTGGTTGCGCACATCGCATTCCACGACAACCCGGTTTTTCGGCTCCTTTCGCAGTACTTGCAGCTTCACCGTGATAGTGTCATCCAGCTTGACCGGCCGTTTGAAGGCGAGGTTCTGTTCAAGGTAGATGGTTCCCGGGCCGGGCATCACGGTGGCCAGTGCGGCCGAGACCAGGGAGCCGCTCCACATGCCGTGGGCAATGCGTTCCTTGAACATGGTATTGGCCGCAAATTCGGCGTCCAGGTGTACCGGATTCACATCACCGGAAACCGCCGCGAACAGGTACAGGTCGTCCTCGGTCAGGGTCCGGGTAAACGTGGCGGTGTCGCCCTCGTTGAGTTCGTCATAGGTGACATTTTCCAGCGTATCCAGGGTATCGTTCATCGTGTGCTCCGCACGTTATTGAAAGCAAAACAGTTGTTCGGTGTGATGCCTGAAACCTACCTCATCGATTACAAAACTGCTATTCTCTCTCCACTTTTTTTCGGCTGATACTTTTGTCGGGTTGATTTTTTGATCAGTCTGACATTGGTCGACCATTACAATCAGAAGCGCCAAACAGGAGATGGTGATGGATTTTGAGCAGTTTTATCAGGACAAATACCCCGCCGGCGTGCCGCGCGAGGTAGACCTGGATAAATACCAGAGCATGGTGGATGTGTTCGAGCAGGCCGTGAAAAAATACGCGGACCGCCCCGCATTCAGTGCTGTTGGCGCAACTCTCACTTACCGTGACCTCGACACCCAAACCCGTAATTTTGCAGCCTGGCTGCAGAACAAGACTGACCTGAAGCCGGGGGATCGCATCGCTGTCCAGATGCCAAACCTTCCCCAGTACCCTGTGGTGGTTTTCGGCGCAATGCGTGCCGGCCTGATTGTCGTCAACACCAACCCGCTCTACACCCAGCGGGAAATGGAACACCAGTTCAACGACTCCGGCGCCAAGGCGCTGGTAGTGTTGGCCAACATGGCAGATAACGCCGAAAAGGTGGTGCCCCAGACCGGCATCGAGCATGTCATCATTACCGAAATTGCCGACATGAACTCGCCGATCAAGCGCACCCTGATGAATGCGGCGGTCAAACACGTCAAGAAGATGGTGCCGGCCTTCAACATTCCCGGTGCCCACAAGCTCCCGGCGGTTCTGGGGGCAGGCGCCCGTGAAAAGTTTACCCCGGTTGAGACCAAGAAGGACGATATCGCGGTTCTGCAATACACCGGCGGTACCACCGGTGTCGCCAAGGGTGCCATGCTCACCCACAGCAACCTGGTAGCAAACCTGCTTCAGGTCCGCCCGATGATGGAAGACACCGTGGAAGAGGGCAAGGAAGTGGTCATCGCGCCCCTTCCCCTATACCACATTTATTCCTTCACCCTGAATTGTGGCCTCATGCTGGAGGCTGGCGCCCATAATGTGCTGATCCCGAATCCGCGGGATATTCCGGGCTTCGTTAAAGAGCTGAAGAATCACAAGTTCACCGCGTTTCTGGGCCTGAACACCCTGTTCGTTGCCCTGTGCAACAACGAGGAGTTCCAGGATCTGGACTTCAGTTCCCTGAAGCTCACATCCTCCGGTGGCATGGCCCTGACCAGTGATACCGCCAAGATGTGGCAACGGGTGACCGGTTGCGAGATCTCCGAAGGTTACGGTATGACCGAAACTTCCCCGGTGGTCACGTTCAACCCTCACAGCGCGATCCAGATCGGTACCATCGGTTTGCCGATCCCCTCCACCATCGTCAAGACCATCGACGATGACGGCAACGAGACTCCGCTGGGCGAGCCCGGCGAACTGTGTGTCAAAGGTCCGCAGGTGATGCGTGGCTACTGGCAGCGTCCGGAGGATACCCAGAAATCCTTCACCGACGACGGTTTCCTGAAAACCGGGGACGTTGCACTGATCCAGGAAGACGGCTATATCCGCATTGTTGATCGCAAGAAGGACATGATCATCGTGTCCGGCTTCAACGTGTTCCCGAATGAAGTGGAAGATGTGGTGAGCGCACATCCGAAAGTGGTGGAGTGTGCGGCCGTCGGCATCCCGGATGCCAAGAGCGGGGAGGCGGTCAAGGTTTATCTTGTGCCGACCGCCGAGGGTGTCAGCGAGAACGAGCTGAAAGAGTTCTGCCGTGAGCGCCTGACCGCCTACAAGGTACCCAAGCACTTCGAATTCCGCGATGAGCTGCCCAAGACCAATGTGGGCAAAATCCTGCGTCGCGAACTGCGGGATGAAGCCAGCAAGTAATCCCATTGGTACCTTGAAGACCCCGCTCCGGCGGGGTTTTTCATTTTTAAGCCAGCGACTTTCCGCTAGACTGTGCTGCTCGAATCAACCCCACTGAGCTTTACACCGGTTCCTCTTTTCAATGCCAAAGACCACATCTGACAGTCCCGCACCGTCCTCCCCACGCCCGGACTCCCAGGCTGCCGTGAAGGCCATGATGGAGCAGCTGGACGCCTGCAATCAGCAGGAGGCCGCCCGCATCGTCAAGACCGTGGCCCGCACCAAGGGCAAGCCCGGCCAGAAGGATCTGGAGAAAATGGCGGGCTGGCTGGAGCGGGGGCTGGAGAAAGTCCGGCAACGCCAGGCGCTGCACAAACCGGCAAGCTTTCCCGAGTCCCTGCCGGTATCTGATCGGGTCGATGACATCCGCGAGGCCATCGAACAGAACCAGGTGGTAATCATTGCCGGTGAGACCGGTTCCGGGAAAACCACCCAGATCCCCAAGATCTGTATGAACAGCGGTCGCGGCATCCGCGGCCTTGTAGGCCACACCCAGCCCCGCCGGATTGCCGCCCGAAGCGTGGCAGCCCGGATCGCCGATGAGCTGGGGGAGCAGGTGGGGCAGCAGATCGGTTATCAGGTCCGCTTCACGGACCAGACCTCGGAGCAATCCCGGGTCAAGGTAATGACCGACGGTATCCTGCTGGCGGAGATCCAGCATGACCGGTTCCTGGACCGCTACGATACCCTGATCATCGACGAGGCCCACGAGCGCAGCCTCAATATCGATTTCCTGCTCGGTTACCTGAAGCAGTTGCTGCCCAAGCGGCCCGATCTGAAGATCATCATTACCTCCGCCACCATCGAAGTGGACCGTTTCAGCGAATTCTTCGACCAGGCCCCGGTGATCGAGGTCAGCGGCCGTACCTACCCGGTGGATATCCGCTACCGGCCCCTGACCGGTGACGAGGATGACCGGGACCAGAGCTGGACCGACGGCGTGCTGGATGCCCTGGGGGAAATCGAGGACCACGAGCGCAGCGAAAAACAGCCTCCAGGCGATGTCCTGGTGTTCCTGCCTGGCGAGCGCGAGATCCGCAGCCTGAGCAAGGTGCTTCGCCACGTGGACCTGAAGCACACCGAGGTGCTGCCGCTGTATTCCCGCCTCAGTAACCAGGAGCAGAACCGGGTATTCCAGTCCCACCGGGGCCGGCGCATCGTGCTGTCCACCAACGTGGCGGAAACCTCGCTCACCGTGCCCGGCATCCGCTACGTCATCGATACCGGGGTGGCCCGGATCAGCCGTTACAGCGTGCGTTCGAAGATCCAGCGCCTGCCCATCGAGCCGATATCCCAGGCCAGTGCCAACCAGCGAGCCGGCCGTTGCGGCCGGGTTGCGCCGGGTATCTGCTTCCGGCTCTACGATGAGACCGATTTCATCAACCGACCGGAGTACACCGATCCGGAAATCCTGCGCACCAACCTGGCCTCCGTCATCCTGCAGATGGCCACGTCCGGCCTGGGTGAAATCCGCAACTTCCCGTTTCTGGAGGCTCCGGACAAGCGCCAGATCAATGACGGTTACAAGCTGCTGGAAGAGCTGGGTGCGGTCGATGACAAGCGAAAGCTGACCCGGCTGGGCCGGACCATGGCCAAGCTGCCACTCGATCCGCGCCTGGCCCGGATGCTGGTGACCGCCGCAGACCAGGGCAGTCTGGCGGAGACCTTGGTTGTGATCGCCGGCCTCAGCATCCAGGACCCCCGCGAACGACCCCAGGACAAGCAGCAGGCAGCGGACCAGGCCCACGCGCCGTTCAATGACAAGGAATCCGACTTTGCCACCCTGCTCAACATCTGGAACTGGTACGAAGGGCAGCGGCAGGAACTGTCCCATAACCAGCTCAAGAAGCTGTGCCAGAAGACCTTCCTGAGCTGGATGCGCATGCGGGAATGGCGGGACATCCATCGTCAGCTCACCCTGATCTGCCGGGAGCAGAAGCTGGCGTTCAACAAGGAACCGGCCAGTTACGATCCGATTCACAAGGCCATCCTGGCCGGTTTGCTGGGGCAGGTGGCGGTCAAGCTGGAGAAAAAGGAGTATCTGGCCACACGGAACCGCAAGGTGTGGATCTTTCCGGGCTCCAAGGTGGCCAAGTCCGCCCCCAAGTGGATTGTGGCGGCGGAAATCGTCGAAACCAGCCGGGTCTTTGCCCGCATGGTGGCCGCTATCCAGCCGGAGTGGATCGAGCCGCTGGCCGGTCATGTGGTCAAGCACAATTACTTCGAGCCGCACTGGGAGCAGAAGCGAGCCCAGGTGATGGGCTACGAGAAAGTGACCCTGTACGGGCTCGATGTAGTACCCAGGCGTCGCATCCCCTACGCCAAGGTGGATCCGGTCGAGAGCCGCAACCTGTTTATCCGCCGTGCCTTGGTGGAAGGGGATTACCGGTCAAAGGCCCCGTTCATCGCCCGCAACCGGGAGATGCTCGATACCGTCGAGAACCTGGAAAAGAAAACACGGCGCCGGGACCTGCTGGTGGACGACGAGGTACTGTTCGCTTTCTACGACGAGCGGCTGCCCAAGGATATCGTCAGTGGCCGGCACTTCGAATCCTGGTGGAAGAATCTCTCGGCGGAGGAGCTCCGGAACCTGGAGCTGACCGAGGAGGACGTTCTCCAGCGCCCGTTGGATGCCGGCGCGGCGGAGCTTTACCCGGATTATCTGGAGTGGGAGGGCGTCAAATACCCCCTCAGCTATGAATTCGAGCCCACGAGCGAGCGGGACGGCGTCACTATGCAGGTGCCCCTGATGGCACTGAAGCAGATTCCGTCCCGGCGTCTGGAGTGGCTGGTGCCTGGCCTGCTCCGGGAGAAGTGCATTGCCCTGGTGAAGGGGCTGCCGAAGGCGCTGCGCCGCAATTTCGTGCCGGTGCCGGATTTCGTCGATGCCGCCCTGGCCAACATGCAGCCTTCCAACGCACCGCTCACCCAGCAGCTGGGGGACGAACTGCGTCGCATGACCGGTGTGCGTATTGATCCGGAGGCCTGGTCGGAGGCAGAGCTGCCAAGGCATCTGAGGATGAACCTTCGGGTCATGGGCGACAAGGGCAAGGTGCTGGCGGAGAGCCGCGAAACCGGCGAAATCCAGTCCCAGCTGGAAGGCAAGGCGGAAGAGGCGTTGGCATCGGTCAGCCGCGACAGCAAGCTGGATCAGCCCTCGGGCGAATACACCGACTGGCAGTTTGGCGATCTGCCTCGCCAGGTCCAGACCGAGAAGGGCGGTATGCAGGTGACGGTGTATCCCGCGTTGGAAGATCTGGGCAGGACCGTCCGGCAGATCCGCTGCCTGGACCGGCTTACGGCGGAAGACACCACCAAAAAGGGTGTGGCAAGGCTGATTGTTAACCGCTTCGGCAGCACCCTGAACGACCTGGAGCGTAAACTGCCCCGGTTCAAACAATCTGCCTTGATGTTCGCCCCGGTCGGACAAGCCCGGGTATTGCTGGATGACCTGCTGCTCTCCACCGTGATCCAGCATTTTCTGTCCGATGAGTTACCCCGGTCGCAGGCCGACTTCGACCGTATATTCGATGCCCGACGAGGGGACTTTATCCCCGCCCTGGAGGAAGCAGATCAGCGGCTGTACGAGGCCATGAGTGGTTACCAGAAGGTCGCCAAACAGCTGAAGGGCAAGATCAACCTGGCCCTGGCCAACAGCATGGCTGACCTGAAATTCCAGCTGGAGAACCTGGTGTACCCCGGCTTCCTGGTGGCAACCCCGCCGGAGTGGATGGCACGGTTCGGCGTGTACTTCGAGGCCTGCCTGGTCCGGCTCGAGAAGATGCCCCGGGAAATGGGCAGGGAGCGGGAGTTCCTGCACACCATCGAACCGTTGTGGGCCCGCTATGCCGCCAAACGCGATGAGCAGCAGCGCCAGGGTATCCGGGATCCGGAACTGGTGCTGTACCGATGGATGCTGGAGGAATTCCGGGTGTCGTTTTTTGCCCAGCAACTGGGCACCGCGATGACGGTTTCGGTAAAACGCCTGGACAAACAATGGGAGAAAACCCGCGTCTGACGCCGTTAACGAAGGCTAACGGGAAAATCCGGATGACTGTGTTAGTATTTCCGGCAGTGCATCATTCTGTCATCAAGTTTTCACTGTCTTGACGTGGGGTTAGCGTGATTAAAGCCGTCATTAGCGGAACCGGTCTGTACACACCGCCTGCAACAATTGATAACGATGAGCTGGTTGAAGCGTTCAACCAGTTCGTTGACCTGTATAACGACGAACATGCCGAGGAGATCGAGCGGGGTGACATTGCCGCGCTTCAGCACTCCTCGTCCGCGTTCATTGAGAAGGCGTCCGGTATCAAGCGCCGGCATGTGATCGACAAGGAAGGCATTCTCGACCCGCGTCGGATGGCGCCCTACATCCCCGAGCGCAGCAACGACGAGCACTCGGTTCAGTGTGACATGGCGGTGGCTGCCTGCAACGAAGCACTGGAGCAGGCCGGTAAAACCCCGGCGGATGTGGATGCGGTCATCGTTGCCTGCTCGAACATGCAGCGCGCCTACCCGGCGATCTCCATCGAAGTGCAGGAAGCACTGGGTATCGACGGCTTTGCCTACGACATGAACGTGGCCTGCAGTTCTGCCACTTTTGGCCTGCAGGCTGCGGTCAATTCCGTGGAAAACGGCGCGGCCCGTTCTGTGCTGGTGGTCAGCCCGGAAATCTGCTCCGGCCACCTGAACTTCCGGGATCGGGACAGCCATTTCATCTTTGGTGACGCCTGCACCGCCATCCTGGTTGAGCGCGAGGAAAACACCAAAGAGGGCCAGGGCTTCGAGATTCTCGGCACCAGTCTGAAGACCAAGTTCTCCAACAGCATCCGCAACAACTTCGGTTTCCTGAACCGCGCGGATGAATCCGGCATCGGCAAGCCGGACAAGCTCTTTGTCCAGGAAGGCCGCAAGGTGTTCAAGGAAGTCTCGCCGATGGTGGCCCAGACCATCCAGAACCACCTGGAATCGCTGGACCTGTCACCGGAGAACCTGCGCCGGATGTGGCTGCACCAGGCCAACCTGAACATGAATCAGCTGATTGCCCGGAAGGTTCTGGGCCGGGACGCGACCGAAGAGGAAGCACCGGTCATCCTGGATGAATACGCCAACACCAGTTCCGCCGGCTCGATCATCGCCTTCCACAAGCACAAGGACGACCTGGAATCCGGCGACCTCGGGGCGATCTGCTCCTTCGGCGCCGGTTATTCCATCGGCAGCGTTGTGGTTCGCCGCCGCTGATCTGAAGCTTTAACGGGCTGCCAGTTGCCTCAGGGTATCTGGCAGTGCCGTTGAGGTTCGGGCAGTCCGGTCAACCCAGACGACTTTTGCATAGCCCTCCGAATAGACCTCTCCGGTTTTTGCATCTTTTAACAAATAGTAAGTGTCCAGACTGGTGTTTCCGGCCCTGTCGGCGTAGGTTTCCACTATTATCGAAGCAGGATGGGTCAGTTCTTTCAGAAAGGTGGCACTGGTCTTTATAATAACGGGTCCGGTGGGCTCTTCCGGGCCTCCGACATTCAGGGACGAGAACCAGGTAATCCGGGCCTCCTCGAAAAAGCGGAAATAAACTGTATTGTTGGCATGGCCGTATGCATCCATGTCGCCCCAGCGCAGGGGCGTTTCCAGGGTGCTGACAAGATTACCTGGTGCTGACATCGGACTCCTCCGGAAGATTAAAATTATAATGACAAGCGGATAGCGCCGGTATTTTCGACGAAGCGAAACAAGATTCACAACCCGAGAGTGTATGATGAGACAACTTTTTTCCGGGCGCTTTCCCCTGATCATGCTGATCCTGGCTGCGTTGCTGGCCGGGCAGGTGCAGGCCCAGGCGGTGCAGGAGCCCGCTCCGGAAGGCTCTGTGCCGGTTGATCCGAAAGATCCTTACGAGTCCTGGAACCGCAGCGTTTTTACCTTCAACGAGACCATTGACCGCTGGTTCCTGAAGCCGGTTGCCCAGACCTACCGTACCGTGACTCCGGGCGTGGTCGACCGGGGCGTCACCAACTTCTTCAATAACCTCACGGAAGTCCGGAACTTCATCAACAGCGTGCTGCAGCTGAAGGGGGAATCCGCCGTGGTTGCTGCGGGGCGCTTCACGTATAACACGGTGTTCGGCCTGGGTGGCCTGTTCGATGTGGCAACGGCATTCGATCTGCCGGAGCGCCCGGAGGATTTCGGCCAGACCCTGGGATACTGGGGCGCGGGCTCCGGGCCATATCTGATGTTGCCTTTCCTGGGTCCGTCAACGCCCAGGCATTTCAGTGGCCTGGCCACTGACGGTTTTGTTTTCCCGTCGCTGTGGGATGCTGCGGAAAGTCCGGAGATGTACTACGCCCGGGCCTTGCAGATCGTGGACAAGCGGGCGGATTTGATCCCGGCTGAAGGCTTTATCTCCGGAGACAGTTACACCTTTGTGCGCAATGCCTTCCTGCAACGCCGTGAATACCTGATCAATGATGGTAAGGTGACCGAAGATCCGTTCGCCAGTGGCGACGACGAGGATCTGATGCTTGAGGATTTCTGACCGGCGCGACACGTGAGGAGGCCAGGGTGATCAAGGATGCGAGGATTGCGAAGTACCGGAAGATGCTGGCAGAGGCTCCGAATTATGAGGTCTGGAAAGCCGCAGCCCTGGAGCTGGATTTCCTGGAGGGCAACGCCGAGTGGAAGGAGGAGTTTGTCTCCGACCTCTACCACTACGAGCTCATCTACGATCGCCTGAGCAACCTCAAGCAGTACCGCCAGCAGAATGACTTCGAGCGTCTGAAGCGTGCGCTACGCGAGGGCCTGCATCATGATCTGGGTAACATGGGCAATGCGGCTCTCTACACCCGGTCAAGGGTCGGTACCAAACACCTGATCGAAGAATACATCACCCAGGTCTGTGAATCCCTCGATTTTCTCTGCGACAACCCGGTACCGGGATTTCCGGTGGCAGACAAACTCCAGTTCTTCCGCGATACCCTGACCAGTTATGGCCGGCCCACGCTGTTGCTCAGTGGCGGCGCCACCCTGGGCATGTTCCATTTCGGGGTGATCAAGGCCCTCTGGGAGAAGGGGCTGCTGCCCCAGGTAGTGGCCGGTTCCAGCAGCGGCGCCATTATCGCCGCCATTCTGGGTGTGCACACCGATGCCGAGATCCCGGAAATGCTGGTTCCGGAGAACCACAACCTCAAGGCCTGGAAATGGCGCGGCCTGCTCAGTGCCATGCGCGGCGACGGCCTCATGGACCAGGAACAGCTCCGCACCTGTCTGCGCGACAATGTGGGTGAGTACACCTTCGAAGAGGCCTACCAGCGCACTGGCCGGTCGATCAATGTCAGTGTATCGCCCGTCCAGGCGCACCAGAAAGCGCGGTTGCTGTGTGGCTACACCTCACCCTATCTGCTGGTCTGGAGTGCGGCACTCGCCAGCGCTGCTGTACCCGGGATCTTCCCGCCGGTCACGCTGATGAAGAAGGACCTGCACGGCAATGCGCTGCCTTACATGCCCAAAGTGAAGTTCGTGGATGGCTCTGTGGTCAGTGATCTGCCCATTGAGCGCCTGATGCACCTGTACGATGTGATTTTCACCATCGTCAGCCAGACCAACCCGCACGTCGTGCCGTTCCTGAGCGGCCGGGGCGAGGATGAAAAGCTGTCCCTGGCCAGGCTGCCGATGCATTTGCTCAAGTCCGAGGTCCAGTTTCACGGTCAGGGGGTGTTCGATTACCTGCGCAAACGTCTGCGGCCCGAGCTGCTTCGGCAGATGTCTGGGCAGCTGTATACCATCATGGCCCAGCGCTATTCCGGAGATGTCACCATCGCACCGTCCTATTCGGTCCGGGATTTCAGCCGAATGCTGGCGAATCCCGATCCGGCCTATGTTCGGGAGATGATCCTGGCCGGAGAACGTGCCACCTGGCCGAAAATCTCGATGATCCGCTCCCATGCCCGGATCTCCAAGACCCTGGAGCGATGCGTAAGGCGCCTGAAACAGCAGAATCGACGAACCGCCGAACTCCGGCTGATAAGCAATTCCGATTCCAGTGCATCCTGAGATGACACGCCGCTGAAACGGGCGCTATCATACCGCCATAACAAGCCGGGCAGGTGAAGCCCTTGCCCGGTGCCTGAGCATCTGACTGGACGTCCATGTACTACGATTTCTTCGGTTTCCGGGAACCGCCGTTCTCCATCGCGCCAGACCCCCGCTATCTGTACCTGAGCGAGCGCCACAAGGAGGCGCTGGCTCACCTGATGTATGGGGTGAAGGGGCAGGGTGGCTTCATCGTGATCACCGGGGAGGTAGGGACCGGCAAGACCACGGTAAGCCGCTGCTTTATCGAGAATGCTCCGGACAACGTCGACATTGCCCTGATTCTCAACCCCCGGCTGTCCGCCCAGGAACTGCTGTCCGCCATCTGCGACGAGCTGCGCATTGCACACGAGCCGGGCGCCACCATCAAGCAACTGGTGGACCTGATCAACCGGGACCTGCTCGATGCACACGCCGCCGGCCGTCACAAGGTGCTGTTGATTGACGAGGCCCAGAACCTGTCCGCCGATGTGCTGGAACAGCTACGGCTGCTGACCAACCTTGAGACCGCCGAGAAGAAACTGCTGCAGATTGTCCTGCTCGGGCAGCCGGAGCTGCAGCAGATCCTGTCCCTGCCCGAACTGCGCCAGCTCAACCAGAGGGTTACGGCCCGCTATCATCTGGACGCCATCAACCGGAACGAGCTGGCGGCTTACCTGAAGTACCGCCTCGGAGTCGCCGGGATGCGCGGGGATATCTTCTCCCAGGGCGCCATCAACCGTCTTTACAAGGAGAGCCAGGGTATTCCCCGCCTGATCAACCTGATCAGTGACCGGGCACTTCTGGGCGCCTACGCCGAAGGCGAACACGAGATTACCACCGGTCATATCAAGCAGGCGGCAAAGGAAGTTCGCGGCGGCAACGCGGCTCCGGTTACCACCAAAAATGGTTCCGGCCGCGGATCACAGTATCTGCTCGTGGCCGCGTCCATTCTGGTCGCTGTTATGGGTACGGTCTGGCTGATCGACCGCTGGCCCCTGGCCAACACATTTGAGCTGGTTCCGGACAGCGAAACTGAACAGGCGGGTGCGGTTGACCGGGAAGCCGAATCAGAAGACGCGGCCGACCAAGTCAGCGCTGAGATTGCCACAGAGGGAACCCCGGTCACGGAACCTGTCCGGGAGCCGCTTGCTGCCTTCCAGTTCCCGGAAGACCGGGTCAGCAGGGCGGGGGCTTTCCGGTTGCTGTTTGGCCTGTGGGACAAGAGCTACCGGCCCGAGGACCACCCCATTGCCTGTGATTATGCCCGCACTGTCGGCCTGGGATGCCTGGAGCGGCAGGGAACCCGTCGGAGTCTCGAGTTCCTGAACCGACCAGCCATGCTCCAGCTCCGCAACGAGGCTGGTGAGACCGGCTACGCCGTGATCAAGTCCCTCAATGGAGACCTGGCGGAAGTCATGCTTCCCGGAGGGCAATCCCGGGAAATGTCCTTTGCCAGCCTGGAGAAATACTGGTTTGGAGATTACCGCGTGCTCTGGCGCTTGCCCGAATACCTGACCGGTGACGATTTCTATGCCTCCGGCAGCGGCCAGCAGTTATGGATCGGCGCGAGGATGATGGAGTTGGCCGACCGGTATACGGAATCTGCTACCGAGAATGGTCGGGTGAAACGCATGTCCGCAGAGGAGCAAGTACGCTGGTACCAGGAGGTCAGGGGCCTGGCTGTGGACGGCATCGCCGGCGCCATGACGGTTATCCAGATCAATAACGATCTGGATGTTCCCGGGCCGCGCCTGGTTCCCCGTATTTCGAGCAGTAAGGGGTAAGCCGTGTCCTATATCCTCGATGCACTCCGGAAATCCGAAACCGAACGGCGCCAGGGCAAGGTTCCTGATCTGGGCCAGCAGGTTCAGCTCATTCATAGGCCCAAAAAGAAGCGGGGCAGTTCAGCTGCGATCTGGATTGCCCTGGCATTACTGGTAAACGCGGCGGTTGTGGCCGTGGTGTTCTGGCCGGACCGTGGCTTGATTGCGACTCCCGCACTGCAACAGGACCCGGCTAACGTCAACAATGACGTTGCTATGGAAACCAGCCAGGAAATGCCTGCCGAAGCACCGGAACCTGTCAGTCAGGCGTCGGCGGACCAGGGTGTGGCAGAGACCGGCGAGCCGGAAGAAGTGGAGAGGCCGGAGCCCCAGGCTGTCCCGGCGCCTCGGGTATCGGAGAAGCCGACCATCATCGTGCCTTCCGTCAGTGCCAGCGATGGCAATCCGGTATTGCCTGAGGTCGAAAGCTCAGGCAGGGTACCGCATCTCGTCGAGTTACCCCTGTCATTCCAGAAGAGTATTCCCGATTTGACCTTTAACAGCCATCTCTACTCATCCGACCCGTCATCAAGCCGGGTGATGATCAATGACAACTACCTGCGCACCGGAGACACCTTCTCCGGCCTGACAGTGGAACGCATCACCGAAGACGGTGTGGTGCTGAGCAGGCAGGGGCAATCGTTCAGGGTCGGCATCGTCCGCGACTGGGTGAGCCCGCGCTGATGGCACTGACGGAAGAGATTAAGCAACAGATCCAGCAAGGCTACCGGGATGTTCTGGCCGGCAAGGATATCCGGGCCCGTTATGGCCAGCGACTGATGATCGCCGAGATCGCCCGCTATATGGGGGAGATCACCGATAATGATGGCCAGCGCACCTCGCCGGCCGCCACCTGTGTGGTGGAAGCGGGAACCGGTACCGGCAAGACCCTGGCCTACCTGATTGCCGCGATCCCGGTCGCCAAGGCACTGGGCAAGACGCTGGTGATCTCTACCGCCACTGTGGCCTTGCAGGACCAGATTGTCCTCAAGGATCTGCCGGACCTCAAAAAACACAGCAAGATGGATTTTTCCTGGACCCTGGCCAAGGGCCGGGGCCGCTACCTGTGCATGTCCCGGCTGGAAGCACGGCTTCACGATGAGGGCAACGGGGACAGCGACACCATGCCCCTGTTCCTGCTGGACAACCAATCCGGCGACGAACCGGGTACCCGCGCCTTCTTCGAGGAAATGCTGGCCAGTTACGGCTCCCGGAAGTGGGATGGCGACCGGGACCACTGGCCGGAGCAGATTCCCGATGACGTCTGGCGTCAGGTCACTACCGACCACCGACAGTGCACCAACCGCCATTGCAGCTATTTTGACAGCTGCGCGTTCTTTGACGCCCGCAAGGACCTGGACGACGCCGATATCGTCGTCGCGAACCATGACCTCGTGCTGGCCGACCTGGCGCTGGGCGGCGGTGCAATCCTGCCTGAGCCGGAAAACGCCCTGTTCATTTTTGACGAGGCCCACCACCTGCCGGACAAGGCCCTGAACCATTTCGCTGCCTCGGTTCCCCTGAACGCCACCCGACAGTGGCTCAAGCAGCTGTCCCAGGCACTGGTGAAGATGCAGCCGTTCCTGGCCCCCGGTACCCAGGGCGTCAAGACCCTGGACAAGATCAGCACGGCGGCCCGTGATGTGGATCAGATGCTCACCAGGGTATACGAGGAAGCCGAACAGAACACCGGCTGGGAGTTCAACGAGGAGCGCCGGACCGCCCAGTGGCGCTATCCCGAAGGGGAGTTGCCCGAGAAGCTGGCGGAACTTGCCGGGGAGGCACGCATTGCCACCGCAGGACTGGTCCGTCATCTTGGCTCGCTGGCCGATGAGCTTCAGGCGGCCTTTGACGATCGCAAGGAACACGACATCGACCGGGATACCGCCGAGGCGTGGTACCCGGTGATCGGCTCCTTCCACAGCCGGTCCGAGGATCAACTGAGGCTCTGGGCGGCGTGGTGTGACCAGGCCGGTTCCGGCAGCCAGGAAAAGGAGGGTGATGAGGAACCGGGCGCCCCGGCACCAAAGCCCAAGAGCCCGCCACCGGCCCGCTGGGCGGTGAGACAGCGCTGGGACCACGCCGAGGATATTACCCTCTACAGTTCGCCGGTGCTGGCGGACAACCTGCTGTATTCCCGGCTCTGGTCACGGGCCTATGGTGCGGTGCTCACCAGTGCCACCCTGACCGCGCTGGGCCGGTTTGATCGGCTGAGATCCCGGGCGGGACTGCCCGAGGCCAGCAAGTACCTGGTGGTACCCAGCTCGTTCCGTTATGGCGAGATGGCGACGGTGGAGGTGCCCGCCATGAAAGTCATGCCCACCGATGATGCCTTTACCGATGCGCTGGTCGAACGCCTGCCGGACCTGTGGGCCGGCGAAAAAGCCACCCTGGTGCTATTCAGCTCCCGCCGGCAGATGCAGCAAGTGCGCGATGCCCTGGCACCGGAATATCCGAACCTGATCCTGACTCAGGACGACATGGCCAAAGGGGAAGTCCTGAGACAGCATTGCAGCCGGGTGGATGAGGGTCGGCCGAGCGTGCTGTTCGGGGTAGCCAGCTTTGCTGAGGGCATTGACCTGCCCGGCAAATATCTGCACCACGTCGTGATCACCCGATTGCCGTTCTCGGTGCCCGACGATCCCATCGAAGCCAGTCTCGCTGAATGGGTGACCCAGCGAGGCGGTAATCCCTTCATGGAAATCACGGTTCCGGCCGCTTCGATGAAGCTGGTGCAGGCGGTTGGGCGCCTGCTACGGACCGAACAGGACACCGGAAGAGTGACGATCCTCGACCGGCGCATCATTGCCCGCCGTTATGGCCAGCTGCTGCTGGACGCCCTGCCACCGTTCCGCCGGATCATCGAGCACTGATAAAAAAAGAGCCGTCCCATTGGGCGGCTCTTGGCGAAGGGGTTCTTTTCGAACCCGGGCGTCGAAACAACGCGGTACAAGAGAAATCTGAAGGCCTGAAGTTTCAGAATTTCGTGGCGGGGCTTTGCCTCACCGTCGGGAGAATAATAGGGGAGTAGATGGCGTAGGCGGATCGTCCAAAGGGCGTAGTGGCCAGGGAAAGGTTTCGGAAAATGTGAAGGCTGTCACGTTCTGAGGCTGACTCCCGCTCAGGATTCCAGCAGTCCCAGCTCCCGGGCCCTGGCCAGGGCTTCCGTCCGGCGTCCCACGGCAAGCTTGCCATAGAGATTGCGGATATGGGCCTTGACCGTTGCCGGCGCGACCTCGATCTTGCTGGCAATGTCCTTGTTGGCCAGGCCCTCGTTGATCAGGGCCAGAACCTCCATTTCCCGTTGGCTCAGTGGCTCCACAAGGCCCCGGTGATCCTCTGCCGCGGAAAATCGGTGGCCGGCGGGTGTCCTGGTCGCCTGCCGTTCACTCGCAACCCGCTTGCTCTCCGTTTCCCGGAGCATGTCCAGGACTTGCCGGTTCCAGCTGCCTGGTGTCCGCAGTGTCGGCAGGTCCAGCAACATTTCCCGCAGCCGGGGACTTTCCTCTCCGAACAGCCGGACAAAGCCGGACCCGGAGGCAAGCTCAAGTGCTTCGCTCAGCAGGGCAGTGGCTTCTTCGGTGTGGCCCAGAAGGTCCCGGGCTTCCGCGGATACCAGCAGGATCTCTACCAGGTGGCGATTATGGGCATGGAGTAACGCGGATTCCCTTAGCCCTTGCAGGCAATCCAGTGCCTCCTCCGGCATGCCCCGGGCGTTCAAGACCCGGGCCTTGCTGATGCGTAACTGTTCCCGGTTCAGGGGACTGGTGGCCTCTTCATTCTCCGTGGCCGACATGATGCTCGCGGCCTTTTCAGGGTGCCCCTCAGCCAGGAAACAGCGAGCGAGCAGGGCCGCACTCGCCGGCGGTTCAAAGACAATATGGTCCCGCCGTTTCCCGCTGGTTTGCCAGGCATCCTCGAGAGCTTCGATGGCATCCCGGAACCGGCCCTCGCTGAAGGCCAGGTGACCGCGTACATACTGGATGACCACATGCTGGCCGGGTTCGGTTCCGTTACTGACGTGCTCCAGGAGCGGCGCAAGGTGGCTCCGTGCCAGCTCCGGCTCGTTACGCTCCCGGTAGATTTCGGTCAGGGCACTGTTCTGCCAGCAGGAAATCAGCCGGGGCTGGCTCGGGTCGGAGTAATGTTTGTCCACCCACTGCCGAACCTCGGTGCAGGTTTCCAGGGCCAGCTCGATATCGCCCCGGTTGTATTGGATCCAGGCCAGAAGGCCTCCACTGGACAGCACTGTGCTGGGCTTCCGCTCCACCCGGCCATAATGGACGGCAGAGCGCAGGGCATCCTCGGCCTCGGGCAACTCGCCCCGGCCGAAACAGTCCAGACCAATCCCGTAATAGGTAACAGATTTCAGGGGGATCCGGGTGTGGTCGATCTCTTCCAGTACCCGTCTTGTGAGAGCACTGGCGGCCTTGTCGTCACTCCGGGACCGGGCAAGGTAGGAGCGGATCAGGGAAATCTCGCTGTGCAATCCGAGCGCTCCCTCGGCATCCGGGTGGGAATCGGCTACCCGTCGGTCAAGAAGATCCTCGAGGGCAACGAGCAGAGGCTCCAGGCTGTCGACGCGATTGGCAAAGAACAAGCCCCAGATCTTCAGCATTTGCAATTGCGGGCTTTCGCTTAACAGGCTCTCGGGAAGCGCACCGAGCCAGTCCAGTACCGGCAGGTGAAAGCCTCCGTGGATCAGGTTATTGCCGTGCTCCGACAGTACCCGGGCCAGCCAGGGCCAGTCCTGGTGGCGGACAATCTGGGCAATGGCCTCCTGCACGTGGCCGTGAGCCAGAAGCCAGTCGACGGTTTTGCGCCACAGCGTTTCAGCCAGTTCCGGATGCCTGTGCTGCATCCGATTTGCCAGGGCATCCCGGAACAGGTCATGGTAACGGAACCACTTGTTGTGATTGTCCAGTGGAATGAGGAACAGGTTCTGCCGGAGGAGTTCTTCCAGAATTTCCTGGCTGTCGTCCCGTCCCCGGATGCTGTTACACAGGGGGGCATTCAATCGGGGGCAGCAGGCGGTTTCCAGCAAAAAGTCGGACAGGTGCGCGGGCTGCTTTTCGAGCACCTCGGTCAGTACGTAATCGCTGATATGCCGCTCATCTACTTCAAGGCTTCCGGCTGGTTTCGCCAGTCCCTCCCGGGAAATGTTGCTGTCACCGGAGAGTGCCGACAACTGCATGGCCGCAACCCAGCCCTCGGTTTTACGGCAAATCGTGCGGGCATCCTCTTCGGTTATGTCGAGCCCCATGGTGTCCCGGAAAAATTGGTGGCACTCATCTTCGGAGAACGCGAGCAATCCCGGGTGGATTTCCTCTACCCAGCGTCGAACCCGCCAGCGGGCAAGCGGAAGGGGTGGTTCAGTGCGTGAGGCCAGGCAAACCAGCACGCCCGGCGGGAGGTAATCGATTAGCCAGGCCAGTTGGCGGTGGATGGCGACATCCTGGATAAAGTGGTAGTCATCCAGAACCAGCGCCCAGGCGCTGCCATCCCGGGCCAGCTCGTTGATCAGCGCGGTGATGACGGCGGTAGGATCTCCGTTGTCCTCCTGCGCCAGCAGCTTGTGGCATTGGGCCATGCCTGGCAGTCCCGCATATTCGAAGGCACCGATCACGTACTGCCAGAATCTTCGGGGCTGGTCATCGTGCGCGTCCAGGGACAGCCAGGCGGTAGGAGAGGAGGTGCGGGCACACCACTGGCTGACCAGCGTAGTCTTGCCAAACCCGGCAGGGGCAATGACCAGATCCAGGCGTTTTGGGCCTGCAGGATCCAGTAGGGCCCGCAACCGATCGCGGGGAACCGCTCTCGGATCGGAACTGGGCCTTAGGAATTTCGTGGTAAGCAGCATTGGTTCCCTGAATGCCGGAGTTTAAAGATATAAAACCGATTGTGTGCTTTGCGTCAGACAAGTCAAGGTTTCTAATGACTCAGATCGCGGTCAGATGATGCGTAAATGCAATTTTGGTCTAAACTTTGGAAAAGGTTTTATCTATAATAAAAAAGAATGAAAGTTAAAGTTTTTATGCGGGAGTGCAGCAATCGATGAAATTACAACAATTGCGCTATATCTGGGAAGTCGCGCATCACGATCTGAACGTGTCCGCGACCGCTCAAAGTCTGTTCACCTCGCAGCCCGGGATATCGAAACAGATCCGTCTGCTGGAAGACGAACTTGGCCTCGAGGTGTTTGCCCGCAGTGGCAAGCACCTGACCCGTATTACCCCGGGTGGCGAGATCATCATCCGGGAGGCGGGCGAGATCCTGCGCCGGGTGGAAGGCATCAAGAAGATTGCCCAGGAATTCAGTAACCAGCGTAAGGGTGACCTGAGCATTGCCACAACCCATACCCAGGCCCGCTATGCGCTGCCGCCGATTATCAGTGGCTTCATCGAAGAGTACCCGGATGTGTCCCTGCATATGCACCAGGGCACACCGATGCAGATTTCCGAGATGGCAGCGAACGGCGCGGTGGATTTCGCGATTGCCACCGAGGCCATGGAGCTGTTCACCGATCTGATCATGATGCCCTGCTATAAATGGAACCGCAGCGTGATCGTGCCCAAGGATCACCCGTTGGCCCAAAAGCCGGAGCTGACCTTGCCGGAACTGGCGGAGTTCCCGCTGGTGACCTACGTGTTCGGTTTCACCGGACGCTCCAAGCTGGACGAGGCTTTCCAGTCACAGGGGCTGACCCCCAAGGTGGTGTTTACCGCCGCCGATGCCGACGTCATCAAGACCTATGTGCGGCTGGGGCTCGGCGTTGGCATAATCGCCAGCATGGCCTTCGATCCGAAGACCGATACCGACCTGGTTGCCCTGGATGCCCGCAAACTATTCCGGCCCAGTGTCACCCGGCTCGGCTTCCGCAAGGGCACCTTCCTGCGCGGCTATATGTATGACTTCATGCACAGGTTTGCTCCGCATCTCACCAAGGAGAGGATAGATGCGGCAGTGGCCCATCAGGGCAGTCGGTCAGAGATCGAGGAGTTGTTCAAGGACGTGGAGTTGCCCACCTATTGAGTGGGCAGTTCGAAAGGATCGGGAGCCTGTTCAGTCTTTGGCGATCAGGTTCCCGGCATGCAGGCCGCATTCCTTTTTTGTGGCCTCTTCCCACCACCAGCGGCCTTCCCGCTCATGCTGGCCCGGCAGCACCGGCCGGGTGCACGGCTGGCAACCGATGCTGAAAAAGCCTTTCTCGTGTAATTCGTTATAGGGCGCCTCCGACATCCGGATGTAGTCCCAGACCTCTTTGGACGTCCAGTTGGCCAGCGGGTTGAACTTCACCAGGGTCCTGTCTTCTGTTGAGAACGCCGCATCTTCCTGCACCACCGGCACATCATTGCGGGTACCGGGGCTCTGGTCCTTGCGCTGGCCGGTAATCCAGGCATCCACCGTCGCCAGTTTGCGTTTCAGCGGATTGACCTTGCGGATCCCGCAGCACTCGGAATGGCCGTCCTCGTAAAAGCTGAACAGCCCCTTGCGGTTGACCAGATCCTGCACTTCCGCTGCGTCGGGGAACAGCACCTCGATCTCGATGCCGTAATGCTTGCGGACTTTCTCCACAAACTCATAGGTCTCCGGGTGCAACCGGCCGGTATCCAGAGTGAACACCTGCAGGTTATCGGTGAGCTTGTGGGCCATTTCAATCAGGACCACATCCTCGGCACCGCTGAACGAGATAGCGATGTTGTCGTAACGCTGGAGCGCGGCCTTGAGGATGGCCCTGGGACTTTGGCCCTCGAGTTCCGTGCGAAGGGTGTCGATATCCGTCATGGAGAAAACATACCTTTAATCAGTGTTCAGGCAGGCTAACATTAAATCCCTCATAGCCGGAAGGAATGACAATCTATATATTTATACCCTATTGCCCTGGATTCGAAAGCCAGAATCACGATGCATTCCGCCCCGGATTTCCTTATCATACGCTCCTGATCAAACACGAGCGGCAGCTCAGCCACCGAACCACGTAATCAGGAGACCATTGTGGAACTCGCATGTCTTGACCTTGAGGGAGTACTGATCCCGGAAATCTGGATCGCGTTCGCCGAGAAAACCGGCATTGAAGAGCTCAAGGCCACCACCCGTGACATTCCCGATTACGACGTGCTGATGAAGCAGCGCCTGCGCATTCTCGACCAGCACGGCTATGGCCTGCCGCAGATCCAGGAAGTCATCTGCGAGCTGGACCCG
Source organism: Marinobacter sp. (assembly GCF_041690455.1). Classification (GTDB taxonomy): domain Bacteria; phylum Pseudomonadota; class Gammaproteobacteria; order Pseudomonadales; family Oleiphilaceae; genus Marinobacter. The sequence continues at coordinate 14,681 of NZ_JAWLHI010000002.1, read as the reverse complement.
CTGCCCGGCGCCCGGGAATTCCTCGACTGGCTGCGCGAGCGCTTCCAGGTGGTGATCCTGTCAGACACCTTCTACGAGTTCGCCATGCCCCTGATGAAAAAGCTGGGCTACCCGACACTCCTGTGCCACAAACTCGAAGTGGCCGAGAACGGCCAGATCACCAACTACCTCCTGCGCCAGCGCGACCCCAAACGCCAGTCAGTACGTGCCTTCCAGCTGCTGAACTACCGCGTCATCGCCGCAGGCGACTCCTACAACGACACCACCATGCTGGGCCAGGCAGAGCAGGGCATCCTCATCCACGCCCCGCAAAACGTCATCGACGAATTTCCCCACTTCCCGGCCGTCCACAACTTCGACGAGCTGAAACAGGAATTCCTCAAAGCCAGCACCGTCCACGACTGCTGAATTGACCGGAAGCCGGGGTCTGAAGAAAGCTTTCTTCTGACCCCATTTTCAGGATGAGGCCAGATCTCCGGGGTCAGATGAAAACCTTCATCTGACCCCTTCTTCATCCCACAAGGCCAGAAGCTAACTGGGTGCAGGCATTGAACTCGGGGTCAGAAGAAAACCTTCTTCTGACCCCACCTTCACCCTGAACCCTTCCCCCCAGGCCCAACCTCCAACTCCTCCAAAAACCCCATCAAAGACCCAACCTTAGCCAACGTCTCCTGATACTCAGCCTCCGGATCCGAATCCGCTACAATACCCCCACCACCCCAGCACCGAATGGTCCCCTCGCCATCACAAAGCAGGGTGCGAATCGCAATATTGCTGTCGAGCCGCCCATCCAACCCATAATAGAACACCGAGCCACAGTACGGCCCACGCCAATGCGGCTCCAGCTCCCGGATAATTTCCATCGCCCGGATCTTCGGCGCACCGGTAATCGAACCCCCGGGAAACGCATCAAACAGCGCCTTCAGCGGCGAAACCCCCTCAGCCAACTCCGCCCGAATATGACTGACCAGATGATGCACATTACGATAGGACTCCAGCGCAAACAGCTGGTCCACCGAAACCGAACCGGTTGTCGCATTCACACTCAGATCATTGCGCAACAGGTCCACAATCATCAGATTCTCGGCCCGATCCTTCTCGGAGGCCTGAAGCTCGGCCGCAAGCGCCGCATCCTCCTCCGGAGTTTTCCCACGTGGCCGGGTACCCTTGATAGGACTTGTCTTTACCGTTCGCCCCTCGATCTCAAGAAATCGCTCTGGCGAGACGGAAAGAACCGAATATTCACCAGCGCGAATAAAAGCGCTGTAAGGAGTAGGGTTCGCCTCCGCCAACGCCTGAAACGCACACCAGGGATCACCGCGGAACTTGCCGATGAACTCTTGGGAAAGATTGGCCTGATAGCAGTCACCAGCCTGGATGTAATCCCGGATAGCCTGGACACCGGTTTTAAAGGATTCCGGAGATTGCCGGGGTTTGAAAGGCTTGGTGATCTCCCAGCTGTAAGGCTCATCGCCATCCGCATCGGCAAGCCACTCGCCTATCTCGCCAACCAGACTCTCCGGGCATCCCGGATGCATCCAGAGGTAATAGTCACCAGTCTGACGGTTATGGCTGGCCATCCAGAGATACAAACCGGCAGAAAATAAAGGCACCGGCAGAGTGGGGCAGAAGGGCGCAAGCCGCGGCTCGCGGATGTAGCCGAGCTCGTAACTCAGAAAGCCAATCCAGCCACCGACCAGGCACTCGATGCCAGCGGAGTAGCCTGCGTATTTGCCGACTTCCGCTTCCATTTCCCCGGCCAGCCGGACGAGCCCTTCGCTATCCACCTCACCAAGGTTCAAAACCCGAGTTTCAGCGGCACCGCACGAAAACCCGCGCCAGGTACCACGTCCAGCGCCTTCGCCTACAGTACCGACATGGACAAAATCGTCCTGCGTCGAGGCGTGTTGCAGCAAGCGGGTGAATTCCTCCCGGGAAAGCTGGCGGGTCGTAGCCGGGCTCAAGGTACCTCCGAAGAATTTTGGAAGAATGATAAACAGGGCACAAAACGGGCGTTGTCGGGTTTGTCGCGCCACTGATCTAATGAAATTGAAGGAGAATAGAGGGCGACGAATGAATGGTCGGTATTTTACCGCACTAACGCCAGCCCTTCTTCAAAAGACGAAAGAATATAAGGACAACAATGATGATGGCGAATATGAAACCATTTTTCCTATCGGCTCTGCTTGCGCTTATTTCCGCTTCGCCAGCGGTTCTGGCTCAAGACGAAAGTGATGCGGAAATACCGGATCGCAACGCACTCTCTGATGGGAAGCTGACCTCGGATGAGATCAAACAGTACGCCGGCCTGGCTGCAAAGCATATGCAGAAATTAACGGCCGTGGCTCGTGAAGAGGTGGGCGAAGAGCTAAAGCAAAGCGGGGTTGTCATTCCTGCCGCCTGGATGATGATGAATGATGGTGAAGTCAAGCGTGTCCGGCTGGGCGAAAGTGGCGAACAAGCTGCGGCAACCATGAAGGTGTTGATGTTCAGGGCAGCCCTGAAGTCGCTCGCCCGACACGGCAAGATTCTCGCAACAGCAATCGTTTATGCAGGCACAGTGGAAGAGGGTGACAACACTCGAGTGCTTGCAATTGAACATGAGCATCGTTTGGGGCTCTCAGGTTTGCAGGTGGTTCCCTATCGTTTTGAGCAGGGCAATCTGAGCTTCGGTAAGCCCAACACCCAGAAAAAGCCATACGAACTCTTCTACGACGGCCGAGATACTGAGGGCGAAGTGCAGGGCCAGGACAAAACGTGACGTAAATCCGTTTTGTAACCGTTCGTTTCAGTGTGGTGGAGAATTGTGAGTGCAATCACGGATTCAGACTGTAAAACAATCTTAAATGGATTTGTGGGATCACAGATCCTGCTTCAAAAAATACAGACTCACACAAGAATAATGATGAGTTTATAAGGAGATAAGAATGAAAGGCCTGAAGAAAATTGCACTTGCTACAGCCGTAGCTGCCGCGCCGTTTGCCGCACAGGCAGAACTGACGGCTATGGATGATTCCGCGATGGGTAACGTAACCGGTCAGGCCGGTGTGACCATCGAGCTCGAAACCCAGGTCAGCATTGGTCAGTTCAGCTACACCGATACTGATGGTGGTGGTACTGATGAGATCGGTGGAGGTTCTTTCACCGTGAATGATATTGAGCTGGGCGGTGCCGGTCTCGTAACTGGCTCAAACCCTATCTTCGATACCGATGGCAGCGGAACGCCTGATACTGCTGCTACTGCTCTGTTGGACGACCTGTCGATCGATATCGATCTCGATGACGACGGTGATGCAGTCATCTCTGTACACACTATTAGCGGTCAGCCCATCGATTGGGGCTTCACGGCGGCTTCAATGAACCTGGAAGGCACTGACAGCACTACCCTGATCTCCGGTATGAGTGCATGGGGTATGCTGGCGAAGCTGGATATTCGGGTTAACACCGAGGATGCTTCCGTTGCTTTGGGTGGTACCGGTGACGGTTCCCTGAACATCGACACTGCTTTCACCGTCAACAGCATGAACTTTGACGTTCCGTTCCTGGCAGTTGGTATTCAGGGGATGTCTATCACAGGTGCTGGGGAAAACTTCGATTATGATGGTGATGGCGGCATTCTTGCTGACGGCAGCGAAGCTGATGGTGAATTTGGTTTGCCAATTGGCGGGACAGAGGAAGCGGTGCTTACCGGTTTCGCAAACGTGAATATGGATGTCTACAAAGGCAACGGGCTGGACGGTTCTGGCCTCGGCACCTCTGGTGCTACCGACGTTCTGCGAGTTGACGTCAACAATGTCGTTATGGATATGAACATTGCCAGCGTCGCCATCGGCGGAACCAGCATCGGTTCTGTTGCTCTGGACAACCTGCATGTTCAGAACACCAGGATGGCTATCTATGGTCACTAATCTGACCTGAAACCAGTGTTGGTTGAACGCCCCGCATCGCGGGGCGTTTTTTGTTTATATCCGGGGAGCTTTCGCCATGCATAAAAAAACGGCAGCTATGCTGCCGCCGTTTTCGAAGTGAAGCGTGAGACTTTGAGTTACTGCTCAGGCACCGCAATAGAAAGATCAAACCCACCCCCGGCTCTCGGCGTCAAACTGATCGGTCCCTCATTAATCGCCTCCGGAATCCGGATCTGATCAATCCCCGGCGGATTCCCGATCGAGAAATTAACATTCTGCCCATCAAACCCGATACTCAGCTGATCATTAAGAAAGGTCTGGGTGAACGGCTCATCCGGAATCTCCATCTGCTGACCAAAGATCAGTGGCGGGATGGTGGGCGTGAACTCGGCAATCGGTTGCGCGGCGGCTAGTTGGTCGGTAGGAAGCAGCAGGGCGCGGCGGATGAATTCCTCTTCCGCGGCGCTCAGGGCGTCCTCCCGGTCATCTTCCATGTATTTCTGGAGCAGGTCCCGATAGGCCTCTTCTTCAGATTCGGTAAGCACCGGCTCGCCCGGGGAGATGGTCAGGGAGCGGATAATGCGCCGGCGGTCGGCCTCGGATTTCCGCTTTTCCTTGGGTACGATGATGACCGCTGAGTCCTTGACGTACGTTTCCACCATTTCGTCGGAGGTCAGGGCTTCCACGCCCGCGTTTGCTGCCAGGCTGGCGGTCAGGCCGGCGATGGCGGTTGCGAGCAGATGTGTGCCTTTCATGGTATGGCCTCGTCCTTTGATCTGCTTCTCAGTATTCGGTTTGTTGGACAGTTTTTCAACCGAGTGCGATCGGGATTGTGATCAGTCTCTTTGAATTATCAGTATCTTTATAAAAAGCCTAAGTTTCATTGGTATAGTCGTGGAACTTTTACGCTCCAACATGGCCAGAAGGGCAGGATGATCAAAGTATTTCGCGAACGCTGGCAGCGCTGGGTGAATCGTCGGGTCCCCCGATCGGACAGTCAGTCCTTCAATCAGAAGAACATTTTTATTCTCCCGACCGGGGCCGGTGTGGTCTTCGGAATTCTGCTGTTGGTGATGCTGATCACCGGCATCAATTACCAGAACAGCTTGATTTATCTCACCACGTTTCTTCTTGGCGCACTGTTTGTCGGTGCCATGCACCAGACCCATCGCAACCTGTCAGGCCTGCGGTTGACGGTGACCCAGCCGGGCGAGGGCTTTGCCGGTGATGAAGTTCCGTACCGGTTCCGGGCGTCCGCCGGGAATGGTCCGACTATTGCGATCCGCCTTTCCTGTGAGGACTCCACGCTTGCCCCGTTCCATATCCCCGCCGGGCAGGCGAAAGATGTGAGCTTGCCGGTTCCCTCCGCCCATCGCGGGTACCTACGGCCGGACATGGTTCGGATCGAAACCCGTTTTCCTTTTGGTTTGCTGAAGGCCTGGTCCTGGATTCGTCCGGTATCGCCGGCGATCATTTTCCCGCGGCCCGTGGCAGCGCCCGATGCCGGAAGCACTGTCGAGGACGGAGACGAGGACAGTGCACAGCGCACGACCCCCGGAAACGACAATGCGGACCTGCGTCCGTGGCGTGAGGGTGATCTGAGTCAGCGTGTCATGTGGAAGCGCTATGCCCGTACCGGGCAGATGGTGGTCGCGGACTGGGAAGGCGAGCAGGGGAATCCGCAATGGCTGGACTTCTATGCGTTTGCCGGCGCGGACAATGAACTGAGACTGAGCTACCTCGCCTGGCAGGTGCTGGAGCGGGCCAAGGCCAGCACGCCATTCGGCCTGAATTTGCCGGGACAGGTGATTGAGCCCGATCAGGGGCCTGCACATGTTACCCGCTGCCTGCGCGCACTGGCCGTGTGGGGAGAAGAGCCTCCGAGAGATGCGATAGCGGCGGAGCATGGTACCCGCCGGCATGAAGCTCCGAGAGAGAAGGAGGCCGCCGCATGAAATTGACCCAGGCTTTCTCTCTCGGTCGTGAGACTGTTGAGCCCGCAAATGCGCTGCCTTCGAATGCCTTACTCTGGCTGATTGGCAGCTTTGCCATCCTGTTGGCGCCCCAGTGGGACCGGCTGCCGATATGGCTGGTGGCCGCCTGCGGGATACTGGCAGTGTGGCGCTGGCTCGCGCAGGAAGGCAGGGTCCGGCTTCCGGGGCGCTGGTTGCGCACCGGCATCATGCTGGTGCTCATTGCCGTCTATGTCGCTACCGTCCAGGGCCGTTTTACCGTGGATACCGCGGCGTCGTTCTTTGTGCTGGCGGTGGGGCTGAAGTGGCTGGAAACCCGCTCAACGCGGGACTTCTACGTGCTGTTTTTCATCCTGGTGTACCTGGCTGGGGTCAATTTCCTGTTCCAGCAGAATATCCTGTGGTCGTTGGTGAACTTCCTTGCGGTTGCTTTACTGCTGGTGGGGTTGCAAGTGCTCAATGCCCCGGACCTGCCAAGCGATATGCCTTCCGGCTGGCGTCGCCTGGGCGGATTGCTACTGAAGACCCTGCCGGTCGTGGTGCTGTTGTTCGTGTTCTTCCCCCGCATGGCACCACTCTGGAGTGTGCCTCTGGTTTCCGGCGAGGCGCGCTCAGGCATCAGCGACACCATGCGGCCGGGGGATATCTCCAACCTGGCGCAGAGCAGCGAACGGGCCTTCCGGGCGACGTTCGGGGGCGAAATACCCGCTTACCGCGATCGTTACTGGCGCGGCCTGGTACTGGATTATCTGGATGGGGAAACCTGGCGCCAGGGGCGTGAAGAAGGTTTCCGTCGTCCGGGCCGGATCGCCATGGATGGGGGAGTCGGGCCGCTGGGCGGCAGTGAATATGATGTGCTGATGGAGCCCACCGATCAGCGCTGGGCCTTCGCCCTGGAGGGCTCCTCGGCGGTTTCCGACAACGTGGTGGAAGAGGGCGATGATCTGTTCCGCTTCCGCCGGCCTGCCGACAGTACAATGCGTTACCGCCTCAGCCTCGATGAATCGTCCGGGGCCGGAGCTGCCGAGCTGAGTAATGCCGAACGGCGGCGCTTCCTGCAGCTGCCGTCTTCGGGCAATCCGCGAGCCAGGGAACTGGCGGAAGAGCTGAGTCGCCAATTATCGGACGAGGGCATTGTGGATGAACTGCTGACCCGATTCCGGGAGCAGGAATACTTCTACACGCTGCGTCCGCCGGCCATGCCCGAGGATGGCATTGATGCCCTGCTGTTTGATCAGAAGCGAGGATTTTGTGCGCATTATGCGGGCGCCACCACGTTCGTGCTCAGATCAGCAGGCATCCCGGCCCGGGTGGTCGTCGGTTATCAGGGCGGCGATTCCGGGGCAGGGGGTGAATACCTTATTGTGCGCCAGTACGATGCCCATGCCTGGGTCGAGGTCTGGCTGGATGGCCAGGGCTGGGTGCGGATCGATCCCACGGTGGCGATTTCTCCGGCACGGATCGAGTCCGGCCTCCGGGACGCGATGGCAGAGGAAGGTTCCTTCCTGGAAGATGAGGTTCTGTCGCCCCAGAAGTACGGTGATATGGCGCTGGTGCAATGGGCCAGTCTCCAGCTGGATCGAATCAACTACCAGTGGCAACGCTGGGTGGTTGGCTACCAGGGCCAGAGTCAGATGGATCTGATGTCACGGCTGCCCGGCGGTATCGGCTTGCGTGAGCTCGGCTACCTGACTGCTGGCATTGTTGGTGCGGGACTGTTGATCGCCGGCCTGTTTTCAGCGTTGCAGTTGCGACGGGGGGAACGCCGGGACGATTTCCAGAAAGTGCTGCTATCCTGGCACCGGGCCTGCGAAAGCGCCGGTGTACCGGTGCGTCAGGGCGAGACTCCCAATGCCCTGGCAGATCGGCTGGCGCAAGCGCGGCCTTCGGTCACGGAAACCGCCCGTCGTTTTGCCCGGATGGTGAACAGCCATTACTATAAGCCGTCATCTGAATCCGATGATCAGGAACTGCGGCGCATGCGTCGGTTACTTGGCACCATGAAGCGCCAATTACGGGAAGCCTCACAGCGGCGCCAACCACACACAGAATCCGGACCAGCATCGTGACCGATATTGCCCAAGACATGCCCTGGCTCCAGCGAGCCTGGCAACAGATTCAGGCCCGGCTTGCTGAGGACCGCCTGCCCCATGCACTGATCATCAATGGCGAGCGGGGTGTCGGGAAGCGGGCCTGGGCGGAAGCTGTGGCCGGGTTACTGCTTTGCGACCGGTCGGTCAATGATGAAGCGGATCTTCCGGTTGCCTGTGGCCACTGCAAGCAGTGTGAGCTTGTTGCTGCCGGCAGCCACCCGGATGTGCGGATCTATGCACCGGAAAAGTCCCGCATGGTGAAGGTGGACCAGATTCGGGCGCTGTCCTCGTTTGCCGTGGGCTCACCCCAGGTCGCCCATCACAAGGTGGCGATCATTGACCGGGCCGACCAGCTCAACATCAATGCCGCGAACGCTCTGTTGAAAACACTGGAGGAACCACCGGCGGACGTCACCCTGTTGCTGCTCCAGGAAAGCGGCCGCCCCGTGCTGCCAACCATCCGGTCACGCTGCCAGACCCTGAACATTCCGGTGCCAGCGCGGGAGCAGGCGGAACGCTGGCTGCTGGCGAAGGTGACGGAGCTGGATGAAGATCAGCGACCATCCGCAGAGGTACTGGCCAAGGCCCTGATGCTGGCGGGTAACGCCCCCCGACTTGCCCTTGAGTACGTGAATGGCGAGTTTCTCAAGCTTCGCGATGAGGCCTTCGAAAGCTTCCGGCAGTTCATGAAGGGGCAGATGCCCGTGGCCGAGGCTGCGAAGGCGTTCAAGGCCATGGGGCTGGAAGATGCGTTGTTCCTGTTCGAGGGCTGGGCCGCCGACCTGGCACGCATGGCGGCCGGTGGCGAGGCCACGGACACGGAGGCTGCAGACATGCTGGGATTCCTGGCAAAGCGGAACCCGGCGTGGCGGGCGCATGAGCTGCTGGATATGATCCGGGAGTCCAGGGCAGCCGGCGTCTATAACGCCAATCCGGAGCTGGAAGCCAGCCGGTTGTTACTGGCCTGGCAGGCCCTGATGCCCAGGCGACGCAAGACCGGTTGACCGCATTGCCGGTAAGGGCTACGCCTATGGGGGCCCAAACTGCTATGATTGCGAAATGACAGGGATTTTCTTATCCCGGTGTGAACGAGTTACCGTGACAACACAATAAAAGGTGTCAGATATGGGCCCAGGTTTCGGCGCGCGCAGTGGCATTCTCACCCTGACCATCAAGGACAAGGCAGTGCTGTATGCCGCCTACATGCCCTATATCCGTCAGGGCGGAATGTTTATCCCGACGCAGAAACAGTACCAGCTTGGTGACGAGGTGTTCCTCCTGCTCAACCTCATGGATGAGCCGGAAAAGATCCCCGTGGCCGGCAAGGTCATCTGGATAACACCGAAGGGTGCCCAGGGGAACCGAGCCGCCGGCATCGGCGTACAGTTCAACGGCGACGATGAAACGGCCCGTACCAAGATTGAATCCTATCTGGCCGGCTCCCTGAGTTCCGATCGCCCCACACACACCATGTGAGGCGTTCCGCTTCATGAACGATATGTCTGAAACCGCACGATCTGCCGGAAAATCGTTGTGTTGCTCGGAAACCGTCTGGCAGCTCGAGAACATTGACCTTGCCGGTCTTTCCTGGTCTGCCGATCCCGGAGTTCCCGGGCAGCCGCCGGTCCTTATGCTTCATGGCTGGCTGGATAATAGCCTGACCTTCTCGAAACTTGCACCGGAACTTGCAAAGCTGGCCGATGTTCATGCCATCGACATGGCCGGGCACGGTAAGTCCGGTCACCGGTCACCGGGCCAGTCCTACCTGCTGATGGATTACGTGGCGGATCTGGCCGAAGTGATCGAACGGCATTTCAGCCAATCGGATGAAAGCCGGGTTGATCTGGTGGGGCATTCGCTCGGCGGCATCGTCAGCGCCCTGTACGCTGCGGCTTTCCCGGAAAAAGTCCGGCATCTGGTGATGATCGACAGCCTCGGCGCCATCAGTCGACCGGTCGAGGAAACGATTCCCCAGTTGAGAAGGGCCATCAAGAAGCGCCTGAACGGATCCGGCAAGTCGGTGGTCTACCCGGATCTGACGACTGCTGCAAAGGCCCGGGAGGGTGGCGTCAGCCCGCTGAGCCATGAAGCCGCGCTGACCCTGGTACCCCGGAATATGAAACCTTTCGGTGACGGTTACGTATGGTGTACTGATCCGCGTCTTCGTCACCCATCCCCACTGATGATGACGGAGCAGCAGGTGCTGGCTTCCCTCGAAGCCATCGAGACGCCGACGTTGTTTGTGCGTGCCGATGAAGGCCTGCTTTCCCATCGCAAAGGCCTGGACGACAGGGCAGAGCGGATCAGGAATCTCACAATGGCGCGCGTTCCGGGCGGCCATCATTGTCATCTTGATGGCGATACCATTCCGGTAGCAGAAGCGGTAAGGGCATTTCTGACCAATGGTTAAACAATTGAGCGTAAAGTGGTTCGTTAAATCCCTTGGCGGGATACTGGTCCTGTTGGCTACACTTTCGAATGGGGCGTTGGCATCCGGTTTTCCAGAGCCGTTCCCGCAGTCGCAGCTGGAAACCAGTACCCGGATCCAGTCCAACGGCCATCTGGTGTTGTTCAGCCCGCTTCGGGAAGTGAATAATGAAATCCGTTCCGACACCATGGCGCGCTTGCCGGTCTCGGGAGAAGGCCGAATGTACCAACTTAACCGGGATGCGGGCCGGGCCGCGGCTCGTGGCCATTATCGCCAGTTGTTGCAGGCCCGGGGCGCTCGCGTTCTGCATGAATGTTCCGGGGTCAGCTGCGGCCGGAGTGTGATCTGGGCCAACCGCATTTTTGGCCAGGCGATCCTCAACGGCCGGGATTCGGATCAGGATTACCTGGTTGCCGGATCACTGGATGAGGATGGAACCCGTTGGCTGACGCTTGTTTACACCGTAACCCGTGGCAACTTGCGCGAGTACGTCTGGGTAGAACACCTCAGGCTCGGTGAGGGTGCAGTGGTGCCCGGATTCGATACTGGTTCTGATCGGGTGTTCGGTCCGCTGATCGTCCCCTATGAGGGCGGCTTTACCTACAAGTTCGATTGGGCGGCAAGCGATCGTCGTAATCTGAGGGAGCGGGCCTCAGAAGAGAACGCCGTGGTTGTTCTGGTCGGATTTTCGGGTCTGGGAGCGGAAGAATCCCTGGAGGATTCCCTTGAACGCGCCCGGGCGGCGACCGAGTCCCTCTCCGAAGTGCTGGCGCGTATCGGGATATCCCGGGAGCAGCAGAAAATACTGGTAGTTGGCCCCTTTATACCCATGGAAAACCCGGATCGTCAGGGTGACCGGGTGGAAGTGACCGTCATTTCGAGGTGAGATCATGGCCAGGGATGAGGAAAAGACCGGGGAATCCCCGGAGAAGCCAGATTCAGACGCCCCGCAGGATAACATTTCCAAGGTCCTGCAAAGCTCCGACGTGTCTGCGGCAGAGGCTCCGGCCAATATCGCGAAAAAGCCACCTGGCACAAAACGTAAGCAGACCGTTGCGTTAACCCTCGGCAGCGGGGGCGCACGTGGCTATGCCCACATCGGCGCCATAGAGATCCTGAATGAGCGCGGTTACGACATCATCGCGATCTCGGGTTGTTCGATGGGCGCGCTGATCGGTGGCATGTACGGCGCGGGCAAGATGAAGGACTACAAGGATTGGGTTACCGGCCTTGGCCAGTTCGATGTGCTCAAGCTGCTGGATGTCACCTTCAACTCCGTGGGGGCCATTCGGGGCGAGAAGATTTTTTCCGTGGTCCGGGAGATGCTGGGTGATACCCGGATCGAGGACCTCCCGCTGGCCTACACGGCGGTTGCCACCGACTTGCTTGCCCATAAGGAAGTCTGGTTCCAGGAAGGCCCGCTGGATCAGGCCATCCGTGCCTCCGTTGCCATTCCCAGTGTTGTGACCCCCCTGGTGCTGAATGGACGGGTGCTGGTGGATGGAGCACTGTTGAACCCGTTACCTATTATCCCGACCATCTCTGCCCACGCGGATCTGATTGTAGCGGTTAACCTCAGTGGCGAAGATGACCAGCGACAGCGGATCCCGGACGCCGCGTTTGTCTCAGATGACGAGTCCTCGGACATGGAAGAGTGGGTTGACGCCATCCGGGACAAGGCGTCCCGCTGGTTTGACTGGGATGCCATCAAGTCGCTCGGAGCCCGGAAAGCCGACAATGGCGAAAGTCCCGAGGAGAAAATCAGTCGGGAGGTCCACAAAAAAGAAAACCACAAGAACCACGACAAGAAACCAACCGATAAGAAACAGCAGGAAGATCACGAAACCATCGACTGGGACAAGCTTGGCATTGGCAAATTCGATGTAATGAACCTGACCATCGAAACCATGCAAAGCGCACTGGTGCAGTACAAGATCGCCGGTTATCCGCCCGACCTGCTGGTCAATGTGCCCAAGAATGCCTGCCGGACCTATGACTACCACAAGGCGCCGGAGCTGATTCAGCTCGGGCGCGAGCGTATGGCCTTGGCGCTGGACCGGTACGAGGCGAACAGGAGCAGCTCCGGTCCCTTGGCCATCTGAGCAGGATCCGGGCTGGTTTAGGCTGCAGGAGCGGTGCCAAACAGCGTATAATCCCGCGCTGACATGCGCCAGAACAGGAAAAGATCCTTGTGACCAGTCCCATCGACGACCTTCAGACCATTCGCGATTACCTTCGCTATGCCTCGACGCAGTTTGCAGCGTCGCCACTGTTTTTTGGCCATGGCACCGATAACGTCTGGGACGAGGCGGTTCACCTGGTGATGCGCAGCCTGAACCTGCCGCTGGAGAACAACACCCTGTTTCTTGACGCGCGGCTCACCCGGGACGAACGCGCGATGATTCTGGATCGTATCGAGCGCCGGGTAAACGACCGTGTTCCGCTCGCATACCTGCTCGGTGAAGCCTGGTTCATGGGTATGCCATTCCACGTGGACGAGCGTGTGCTGGTGCCTCGGTCGCCCATTGGCGAACTGCTGGAAAATGGTCTCCAGCCCTGGCTGGGCGATACCGAAGTCACCCGGATACTGGATCTGTGCACCGGCAGTGGCTGCATCGGCATTGGCGCAGCCATGGTGTTCGAGGATGCCGAGGTAGATCTGTCCGATATCTCCGAGGACGCCCTGGCAGTCGCGGAGTCGAATATCGACCTTCATGACGTCCGAGACCGGGTTCGCACCGTAAAGTCTGATGTGTTCGAGAACATTACCGGCCGCTACGATGTCATTCTGAGCAACCCGCCCTACGTGGATGCGGAAGATTTGGCTGATATGCCGGACGAATACCACCATGAGCCGGAACTGGGTCTTGCCGCAGGGGCGGATGGCCTGGATATCGCCCACCGTATCCTGGCAGCGGCAGCCGACCACCTCACCGAAGACGGCCTGCTGATCGCGGAAGTGGGCAACAGCTGGGTGGCTCTGGACCAGGCCTATCCGGACCTGCCGTTCACCTGGCTGGAGTTTGAAAATGGCGGTGACGGAGTGTTCCTTCTGCGGGCGGAAGATCTGCGTGCCTGGCAGGCCCGCGGTTAAATCGAATTCTCACAAGAACTGGATAAGATACTGAATCATGTCGGGAAATAGCTTTGGAAAACTGTTCACGGTAACCACCTTTGGTGAAAGCCATGGGGCCGCCCTGGGCTGCATTATCGACGGCTGCCCTCCGGGCCTGGAGCTTTCAGAAGCCGACATGCAGCGGGATCTTGACCGTCGCAAGCCGGGTACTTCCCGCCATACCACCCAGCGCCGCGAGGCGGACGAGGTGAAGATCCTGTCCGGGGTGTTCGAGGGCAAGACCACCGGCACGCCCATCGGCCTGATCATCGAGAATACGGATCAGCGCTCCAAGGACTACTCGAAGATCTCCGAGCAGTTCCGACCAGCCCATGCCGATTACACCTACACCCACAAATATGGCGTTCGCGACTACCGTGGCGGTGGCCGCTCCTCGGCCCGCGAGACCGCCATGCGTGTGGCTGCCGGCGCCGTCGCCAGGAAGTTCCTGGAGCAGCGACTGGGCATCAAGATCCGCGGCTACCTTTCCCAGCTGGGCCCCATCAAGGCGGAAAAGCTGGACTGGGACCAGGTACACCAGAACCCGTTCTTCTGCCCGGACGCCGACAAGGTTCCTGAAATGGAAGCCTACATGGACGCGCTCCGGAAGGAGGGTGATTCCATCGGTGCCCGGATCAACGTGGTGGCCGAGGGCGTTCCTCCCGGCCTTGGCGAACCGATTTTCGACCGCCTCGATGCGGATCTGGCCCATGCGCTGATGAGTATCAATGCGGTGAAAGGCGTGGAGATTGGTGCCGGTTTTGACTCGGTTGAACAGAAGGGCACCGAGCACCGGGACGAGATGACGCCTGAAGGCTTTCTTTCCAATAACGCTGGCGGTGTACTGGGCGGCATTTCCTCCGGTCAACCAATCGTAGCCAGCATCGCCCTGAAGCCCACGTCCAGTCTGCGCTTGCCCGGTCGTAGCATCGACGTGAACGGCAACCCGGTGGAGGTGATTACCACCGGTCGTCACGATCCCTGTGTGGGTATCCGGGCTACGCCTATTGCAGAAGCGATGATGGCCATCGTTCTGATGGATCATTACCTGCGCCATCGTGGTCAGAATGGTGACGTGAAAGTCTCTACGCCCGTTATCGGTCAACTATAGGGTCGTAAGCCTGAATCCTGCACGAGTGGGGGCGTGCGGGTGAGGTGTTGAAA
>NZ_JAWLHI010000001.1:0-109982 GCF_041690455.1 Marinobacter sp. | reverse complement strand
ACCTCAACACTGCCAGTGTTGCGCTCTCCCAGCTGAGCTATGGCCCCTCAACGGCTGCGTATATTAAGGATCCACCCGGGGGGCGTCAACACTTAAAAACACTTTTTTTTCAGTTTTCTGAACGTCCCTGTCCAGATCGATTACTTCTTCGCCAAACCGGTTATTACACACCCAATGCGGCGTATTCTTTCTCCACCTTCTTGGTTTCTTTCTTGGAGAAACCGCCCAGAACCTCCAGGGCGTGACGCAACCGCGACCGGGTCATGTCCGGTCCCAGCAGGGCCATGGAATCCATCACCGACCAGGAATTCGGGGTGCCGGCAATCGCCACGAACACCGGGAACATGAAATCGCCCATCTTCAGCTCCATGGCCTTGGCCAGACCCTTGATGTCGGCAAAGATGTTTTCCTTACTCCAGTGGCGCTCGGCTTCCAGCTTCCACAGGGTGAACTGCAGCACCCGCTTGATCTGGGCCTCTTCCAGCTTGTTGTGGGCGAAGTCTTCCGGAGTCAGGTTGAGCATGCCGGAGAACATGAACTGGGCCATGGGCACCACGTCAGAGAACACCTCGGCCCTGCCCTTCACGTGCGGCACCAGAGCCTTCAGGGCGTCCTCGTTGAACCACCACTGGCGCATGCGCTCCATGAACTGCTCATCGTCGAGCTCTTCGCGCAGCCACTGGCCGTTCAGCCAGCGCAGCTTCTCCACATCAAATACCGGACCACCGAGGGAGACACGCTGAATGTCGAAGTTCTCGATCATTTCATCGAGGGTGAACTTCTCCCGCTCGTCGGGCATGGACCAGCCCATGCGGCCCAGGTAGTTGGTCACCGCCTCCGGCAGGAAGCCCATGCGCTCGTAGAAATTGATGCTGGTGGGGTTCTTGCGCTTGGACAGCTTGCTCTTGTCCGGGTTACGCAGCAGCGGCAGATGGCAAAGCACCGGCATGTCCCAGCCGAAATACTGATACAGCAGCTTGTGCTTGGGCGCGGAGTTGATCCATTCCTCACCACGGAGAACATGGGTAATCCCCATCAGGTGATCGTCCACCACGTTGGCCAGGTGGTAGGTCGGCATACCGTCGGACTTGAGCAGGATCTGGCAATCCACCTGGCTCCAGTCGATCTCGATGGTGCCGCGCAGCATGTCATCAATCTCGCAGATGCCCTCATCCGGTACCTTCATACGGATCACGTACGACTCACCGGCATCCAGGCGGCGCTTGACCTCTTCATCCGACAGTTCCAGGTCGCCCTTGATGCCCGGGTTCATACCCTTGGCCTTGCGCTCCTCCCGGATCGCATCCAGCTCTTCCGGAGTCCGGAAACAGTAGAAGGCGTGACCAGCCGTTACCAGATCCTCCGCATACTGGGCATACATGTGCTTGCGCTCGGACTGGCGATAGGGACCGTGGGGGCCACCCACATCGGGGCCTTCGTCCCAGTTCAGCCCCAGCCAGCGTAGCGCCTGCAGGATATCCCGCTCGGATTCCGCCGTACTGCGCGCCTGGTCCGTGTCTTCGATACGCAGGATGAACTGCCCGCCGTGCTGCCGGGCAAAGCACAGGTTGAACAGGGCCACGTAGGCGGTACCAACGTGTGGGTCTCCGGTGGGGGATGGAGCAATTCGGGTACGTACAGTCATAAACCTTCCTGAAATGTCGGTGGCCGTTTGATAAAGCCGGCATTATACCGGCCCTCCGACGATTTCGCATGGCCATCCCATTGGCGATTCAGACAATCTTGTTATATTATAACATTTCATTCAACGCAGCTTCAGGAAGCCCCAACATGTCGATCTTGTCCCGCGTGGGTCGATCCCTTGCGCCTGTACTCCTTGGCGCCACCGTATTCACAGCCGCGCCCGCAAACGCCGAAGTAAACGTGGTCACCTCGATCAAGCCGCTTGAACTGCTGGTGCGGGCGGTGGCACCCGGGGATGTCCGGGTCACAAACCTGGTACCACCAGGCTCCAGCCCACACAATTACACCATTCGCCCATCCCAGCGGCGCGCCCTGGAGAATGCGGATCTGGTGTTCTGGGTCGGTCCGGATATGGAATCCTTCCTGATCCGACTGCTGTCGGCCGAAGAGTTCCACGGTCGCACTATCGCTCTCTCCGGAGAGGAAGTGGTCGAGGGCGATCACGAGGAAGCGCACGGTCATGATCACGGCCACGGCCATGAAGAAGGCGAGGACCCACATCTATGGGTAGACCCGATGTTGGGTCTCGAGATGGCCCGGGATATTGCAAAGGCACTGGCCGGGCAGGAAGGCGCGGACCAGACGGCGATCAGCCAGAAGCTGGCCGCCTTTGAAGTCGCACTGACCGAACGAGAGGCGTCTATTCGCGAGCAGCTGGCACCGGCGAAGGAGATCGACATCTTCGCCTATCACAGCGCCCTTGTCCGTTTTACCGAGCATTATGACCTGGAACTGGCGGGCATTCTGACCCTCAATCCGGAACTGTCTCCCGGGGCGCGGCACGTGGCCGAGGTTCAGGACAAGTTGCGCAAAGCGACGCACCCGTGCCTGCTGACCGAACCCCAGTTCAACCGTCAGTGGTGGCGCTCCATCACCGAGGGCCTGGACGTGACGTTCAGTACCTGGGATCCGCTGGCCATGGACATCGATGCCACGGAGACCGGTTACATCGACTTCCAGCAATCCATCGCCGACGCCATCCTCCGATGCCTACCAGAGGATACTGAGCATTAACGGAATGGAGGCCATGGCCAGCAGGGTCTGACCACTGATGATGCCCGCCATCAGGGGGGCATCCCCACCCAGCTGCCGGGCCAGGATGTAAGCGGAGGTGGCGGTGGGTAACGTTGCCAGCAACACCGCCACCTGCACCATCAGACCTTCCAGACCCAGCATCCACGCCAGGCCCGCCGCCATCAGCGGAAAGGCCAGCAACTTCAGCACCGACGACACCAGGAACGGCATCGAGGCTCCGCGCAGGGCGGTCAGCTGCAGCCCGGCCCCCACGGTCATCAGCCCCATGGGTAGGGCCAGGTTACTCAGGGGGTGAAGGATTCCCGCCAGCAAAGGATGGAAACCGATCTGGAAATAGCTCCACACCACCCCGATCACCGAGCCGACAATCAACGGATTGGTGACGATGGCCTTCAGCACCTGCCCGAACCGCACCTTGTCCTGATCCGCCACCAGGGTGAACATCAGAATGCACAGCAGGTTCAGCGACGGCACCATGATCGCCACGGCGATCGCCGTCAGGGACAGCCCGTCGTCGCCCAGCAGCATGCCGCCTGCTGCAAGGCCCACGTAGGAATTGAACCGGATCGCTCCCTGATACACGGAGGAGAACACAGGCCCACTCCAGCGCCAGATCAGTTGCACCAAGACCAGCACCAGCGTCATGACCAGCAGCATGGAGCAAATCAGCAGGGCAATATCGCCATAGGCGGACGGCGGCAACCTTGCCTGGCCCAGCTTGAACACCAGCATCGCCGGGAACAGCACGTAATAGGTGAAACGCTCCGCCTGGGGCCAGAAGTCGCCACCGGGAAAGTCCCAACGCCGGAACAGGTGCCCGAGCATGATCAGCACGAACACCGGCACCAGGGCCTGCACCATCACTGGCATATCAACATCTCCAATCCGTGTGTTCGGTCATCAGTCCTTGATCACCACGAAGCTCTCTTCGGAACTGGCCGTTCCCAGCCGCCCCAGCGGTGACAGCTCCAGACCCTGCTCCCGGGCCACGGCTTCGAAGGCCGCACGGCTCTCCTCAGCCACGCAGACCATCAGGCCGCCACTGGTCTGCGGATCACAGAACAGCAGTTTGTCGGCTTCTGTCATCCCGGAGATGGCTTTGCCAAAAGCGGCTGCATTGCGGTGCGTACCACCGGGAATACAGTCTGCGTCGATATAGGGCTGGAGGTTTGGCAACACCGGAATAGCACCGCGGTTCACAGTTGCCCGCAGCCCGCTGCCCCGACAGATCTCCAGCAGATGCCCGGCCAGGCCGAAGCCGGTCACATCGGTCATAGCATGGACCCCGTCCACTTCCGCAAAGGCCTCACCCACCTTGTTCAGCGTCGCCATGTTCTTCACCGCAACCGCAAGATCCTCAGCACTGACCTTACCCTTCTTGGAGGCGCTGGTGAGAATGCCCACACCCAGGGGCTTGGTCAGATACAGCAGGTCTCCGGCTTTGGCCGTGTCATTGCGGATGATGCGGTCCACTGCCACCTGGCCGGTCACCGCCAGACCGAAGATGGGCTCTGGAGAATCGATGCTGTGGCCACCAGCCAGGGCAATTCCCGCCTCGGCGCACACCGCGCGGCCGCCATCGATCACCTGAGAGGCAATCTCCGGCGCCAGCTCATTCACCGGCCAGCCCAGAATGGCAATAGCCATGACCGGTTTGCCGCCCATGGCATAGACATCGCTGACGGCATTGGCGGCAGCAATCCGCCCGAAATCGAACGGATCATCCACCACCGGCATGAAGAAATCGGTGGTACTGATCACCCCCAGACCATTACCTACGTCCGCCACGGCGGCGTCATCACGGCTGCTATTGCCTACCAGCAGGCGCGGGTCCTTGAACTCGGGCGCGTCGGTATGAAGGATGCGATCCAGTACATCGGGAGCAATCTTGCAGCCACAGCCCGCGCCGTGGCTGAATTCGGTCAGTCGGATAGCCAAAGTACGTTTCCTATTTTTCGCATGTAAATGAACGTATTCGGGAAATACGCGCAAGTCTACCCGTCGGCCCGGTTTGCATCCATATCTCCACCGCCCAGATCAACCCCGTACCTTTCAGCGGAAGCATCTCCGTGCAAGAATTCTCGTTCAAGCCCAACCATCAGGAGCTGCAATGAGCAAGGACAACTCCCACGGTCCCGCCACAGGCATCATCCACAACCGCCATCACCGGGACAGCTTCGGCAGCCCCTATTCGCCGGTCTACAACACCACCACCTACCAGTTCGAAAACACAGAAGCATTGCTGGACGTGATCGAGGGCCGCGCGCCGGGCCAACTTTACACTCGCTGGGGCACCAACCCGAGCATCGAGGAGCTGGAACAGGGTCTCGCCCGGCTTGAGAATGCCGAGGCCGCGCTGGCGTTCGCCTCGGGCATGGCCGCCATTTCAGCGACACTGCTGGCCCACGGCCGCAAGGGTATTGTGTGCGTGGGTGATCTGTACGGAGGCACTCAGGAGCTGCTGGTCAGTCACTGCCAGGCACTGGGTATTCCGGTGCATTTTCTGTTCAAGGAGGAGGTGGGCCAACTGGCAAACGCCCTGGATGAACCGGGCAAGCTGGTGTACTTCGAGACGCCGGCCAACCCCAACCTGGCCATCCTGGACATTGCCGCCCTCGCCAGAATCGCCCACGAGCATGGTGCACTGGTGGCGGTAGACAACACCTTCGCCAGCCCCATCAACCAGCAACCCCTGGAACTGGGCGCCGACCTGGTTTTGCACAGCGCCACCAAGTACCTGGGCGGCCATTCCGACCTCACCGCAGGCGCGCTGATGACCTCAGCGGAACTGGCGGCAGCCGTCGTGCCCTGGCGCAAGAACCTGGGGCAACTACTTGCGCCGGAAACCGCCGCCCTGCTCTCACGAAGCCTGCGCACCCTGCCGGTACGTATCCGCCAGCATAACGAGAACGCCATGGCGGTGGCACAGGCCATGGCACAACATCCGAAGGTGCGCCGTGTGCTCTACCCCGGCTTGCCCGGATTTGCCGACCACGAACTGGCAGCCCGGCAGATGAAAGGATTTGGCGGCATGGTCACGATCGAGGTGGACGGAGACCGGGCAGCATCCACCGCGGTGGCAGACAACCTGCGCCTCTTCCTGTTAGCCACCAGCCTCGGCGGCGTGGAGAGCCTCGTCAGCCAACCCTGCGCCACCAGCCACCACGGACTCAGCCAGGAGGAACGTCTCAAGCGGGGCATTACCGACGGCATGCTGCGGCTGTCCATCGGGCTGGAAGACAGTGCAGACCTGATCGCGGACCTCAACCAGGCCCTGGACAAAGCCTTCGGCTAAAACCTCAACGACTGACTAGAAAATCCGCCAGCCGGCGGGTCAGGAATCCGGGCAGCAGCTTGTTGGTGAACCACAGGCTGCGGGCCCGCTTGCCGGGAATGATCAGGAACCGGCGCTGATCGATTCCCCGACGAATCTGCCCAACCGCATACTCCACCGGCAAAGTGCCCGCCATCAGCTTCAACGACTCGGTCTGTTTGGGCCGGCTTTTGCGCTCCTCCACCACCAGCGGCGTCTCCACCTCCGGGGGACAGACCACAGACACATCAATGCCCCTCGGCGCCAATTCCAAGCGCAACACTTCCGTCAGGCCAACCACGCCGTATTTGGAGGCACAGTACGCCGAATACCCATAACACCCGACCAGCCCGGCCATGGACGCCACAAACACCAGCTGGGAACCGGATTTCAGATGCGGCAGCACACCCGCCGCCACATGTCGGGAGCCAAGCAGGTTGATGTTGATCAGCCGGGTGTAGGCATCATCATCGATCTCGTCAAAAGGCGCGGCGATGCAGATACCGGCGCAGTGGATGACCACATCCGGCCCCAGCCCCGCCGCAGCCTCGGAGAACACCTCCCGGACCGAGGCGGGATTACTGACATCCAGCGCAAACGCGCGCACCGAACCTCCGCCGGGGATGGCCGAAAGCTCGGCAACCGCATTTTCCGTGGACTGGATATCAAACAGGGTGACCGCGCAGCCAGAGCGCACATAATCCCGCGCGAGCTGGAGGCCGATGCCGCTGGCACCGCCGGTGATGTAGATGTGTCTGGGAGGATTTGATGACTCGACTTTGCGGGAGTGTCTCATGCAGGGAACGATCTCCATTCTGGTTATTGTTCCCTGTAGCTTAACCAGCCATCACTGAGGAACCTATGCCTTCATTGACGGAGCTTGAAGTGGCCGAGTAGCCAATCGCCACTCAAAGCCCCAGCCACTCCGCCAACTGAAGATTGGTTTTCAAGCGTAAACGCTGCTGCAGCATGCCCTCAAATACGCCGTCCAAGGTACGACTCTCACCCAGTAACGGCAGCGCCGCTTCAGCCTCCGAGTAGAACTGCCGCTCACGTTCCGTTCCGACAATGGCATGCTCCCACCACTCGATCACCCGGGGCCGGGCCTGCTTCAGCAGGGAATCTGCCGGGAGCCTTTCGGATTTCGCAGCATTGGCGGTGTGGGAAGCCGGCAACAGATTCCACAGATCGTTATTGTTCCAGCGGGACCAGGGAAAGCAATGGTCAATATCATAGCGGCTCCGGGAAAGGTCTCTGGCGGTCCACACACACTCCACTGAACCGTTAGACAACTGCTGCTCCACCAGCTGGCGCACCACCGAAGTATCACGCCGCCCTTCTACCCACTGCAGCGCCTTGTGGTAAGTCTCCGACGAGTAGCGAGCCTCCCAGCTGCCCATCAGGTTGATCCACTCATTCACAATGGCCGGCTCTACCCAGCAGGCATAACGGCTGAAGGTATCCCAGAGCATGGCCGGTACGCGGAACCGACCGAAACGGGCCAGGGTTTCTTTATCCAGCCGGACCGGCTCATTGCGAATGGTAAGCCTGCTTGCACCACCCTCGAAGATCTGGCGATTGGTACCTGGCCAGGTGGTGAAATGCGCCGGATTCTTGAGAATGTTTATAGCCGCGAGCCGGATAGCCCGCATAACCACCGGAGC
This sequence comes from Marinobacter sp., assembly GCF_041690455.1. Taxonomy (GTDB): domain Bacteria; phylum Pseudomonadota; class Gammaproteobacteria; order Pseudomonadales; family Oleiphilaceae; genus Marinobacter. The sequence continues at coordinate 102,266 of NZ_JAWLHI010000001.1, read as the reverse complement.
AAACTCCGCCGACAGCGACAACCCCACACGGAAATCCAGCGGCGACAGCTTGCCTAGCTCGTAGAAGTCATCCCCCGCAAAGCCAAGCCCACGGGAACCCGGAGCCTGCCGTAGATGGTGTTTCAGCACCAACGGGTGATACAGCATGATCCAGAAAAGACCCACCGCCCCCAGCGGCAGTTCCACCCAGTCATCCGACCGGTTCAGCACCAGCCCCGGCGCGCTGTCTGCCATACGCACCAGCGTTCGCAGCAGCCCAAGCTTGTAGGTTGAGGATTTGTTGTCATTGATAATGATATGCCGCAATGTCGGCAACGCGCCGGTGCCATCATCCGGCAAGCGGTACACGGCGGTTTCCCACCAGACATCCGCGCGCTTGAGTTGATCGGCACGGGGTGTATCGGGCAAAGGCACCGGCATAACCGCACGGTGGCGGGCGAAGCTGTCCAGCTCTGCCTTGCTGACTTCATAAAACTGCCGCTCGCCATCACCCGGCCCGTGGCGCAGAGTGATCACCAACATGCCGGAAGGAGCCAGCAGCTCCGTCAGAATCCGGAACGCCCGCTCGCGGGAACCGGGCGGAAGGTGCATCCACACCGCAGACACCAGAACCAGATCAAACCGGTAACTGAGTTTGCGGATTTCACTCAGGTCCGGCAGGGAATCATCTACCCACTGGATACTGCGGTGAGCCGTTGCTGCCTCGCCCAGGTGGCACAGTTCGGTCGCAGGCTCCACTGCTACGACGTCCCAGCCACGCTCCGCAAGCGCCTGAGCATCACGGCCGCTGCCCGCGCCTACATCCAGAGCCAGACCGGTTTTCTTATCCAGATAAGGAAGCCAGTCGCTGTGGACCTGTTCGAAGGTCAGGGACTGGTATTGGTTGAAGAATTTCTGGGCGTTTTTGTTGTAGGGGGCGTACGTCATGCTACCGCTAACTTTGCTGCCTGATGCCACATAAAGTTTGGCATAGGCGTACGGAGTTTCCATGTAATGCTCATTGGCTGTGAACCAGTATGGGACACATAGTCGACCTCGCCGTAATTCACAAAGCCCATCGTGCGACCATATTCATCCTTTGCTTGCTCCCTTACAAACAAGAACAATCGCTTGTTGATGGCGGCATGCTCAATATAGTCCTTCCCTCGCCCGCGGTCAGGTCGCGCGCTGTTTTGCGACTGCCAATGAAACAACTCCTCGTTTATGGCGTAGTCGTGATACATGGTGGTCGGGGAAAATTGCTTTTCGTTTTTGTTTAACGTGACAAACAAAAGCTCGATTTTCTGATCCTGCATTACAAAAACGCCTTCTCTTGACGGAGGCTGGTGGTCGAATGTCATTGCACCAAATCCAACCAGAATCTCCTCTCGAGAGTATCGCGCATGCAGGCGTAAAGGTACTTGCTGCAGGTCGGGCATACTTGGTTGCTCATGCTTGGTTTGCGCCAATTTCCAATCGAGCACATCAGAAAGCTCTTGCTTGACCCCCAGCTTGTTGAGTTCGGCCAAGCTCTGGGAAAGTGACTCTAGCTCCAGCTCTGGCCCAGGTTTTTGCCAGAAATCGTAATGGCACATCAAAGCCAGACGATTATCTGCCTGGTCCAAAACAAACCCCGCCTGGCACAACTTCTTAAGGAAAAGCAGATATTGATGATCGTCACACATCAAAATCCGGTTGTAGATCGCCTTTCTCGCCAGTTTGAACGGTGACTCATCAGCAACATTCTCATCTTTGGCTTTACTAACCAGCTCTGACCAACTGCCCCGCTTATACAGCTCGTTCAGATTAATGTGCGGATGATGAGTTAAAAAGTTCTTCAGCGTCAGCGGCTGCACTGAATGCTGAGGAAACTGGCGAACCAGAGACACAAGCCGTTTCATGGTCAGAGTGGCCTGCCGTATATTGCTCAGTACCATCTCCTGGGTTTTCTTGGTCAGCTCTATCCGGCAACCCAAGGGCGCATGAGGGAAGCCTTGTTTCAGTTCATCGGTGATCGAACGTTCAGATTTACCCAGCAGCGCTCTGAATTTATTCGCAAAATCATACTCAGGCCGGGAATTACCGACAAAATCCATAACAGTGCAGCAATCTTTACCGTCCGCCAAACGCAGACCTCGGCCGAGTTGCTGCAAGAAAATGGTCAAGCTTTCCGTTGGTCTCAGAAACAGCAAGGTATCAACTTCCGGAATGTCGATGCCCTCATTGAAGATATCGACGACACACAACACGTTGATCTGCCCTGAACGAATGGCTTGTTGTTTTTGCTGTCGTTCATGGCTGTTGTCACTGGTTAGCACATCAGCCTTGATGCCATGAAATAGTAGCTGCTGGACCATAAAGTTCGCGTGATCACGGCTTACACAGAATGCCAAGGCCTTCATGAATACTCCACGGTAGGCTTCACGAGCCTGTCGCAAGATTTCTTCTCGGTGGGCAACAAATAAAAAATTTGCGTCAGGCTTTGCCTTCAAGAATCGGTGGAAGTCGAAGGCAGAGATTAATGTCTTACCGGTACCTGTGGCAGCCACCACAAGGTTTCGATAACGCTGGTGTACGTCCCGCTCCACAGAAAGCTGTTCCAGAATGTCCTTCTGGTGGGGAAACGGCGTAATATCAAAAAAATGCAACGCACCAGCATCGTCCTGTCCTCTTTGCTGCTTCAGCGCACGCTTGAGTTTTTCAGCACTTTCAGCCTGGCCATCAAACCGCTCAAATTCGTCTGATGCCCAATAGGTTTCAAAGGTGCTTAGGGACTTGTTGATGATGTGGGGAATTTCCTGAGACGTGATTTTCAGGTTCCACTCGAGGCCATTCGTCAACGCCGAGCGGGAGAGGTTTGATGATCCGATGTAACCGGTGTGATAACCCGAATTTCTGAGGAACAGATAGCTTTTGGCGTGCAGCCTCTCGCGCTCGGTGTTGTAGCTCAGCCTCACTTCGGTGTTCGGCAAGCTGGCCAAATACTCAACAGCCCTCGCATCTGTTGCGCCCATGTAGGATGTGGTGATGATTTTCAGCTCGCGACCACTGGCGGTAAAGGCTTCTAATTCCTTCCTGAAAATACGAATCCCGGCCCATTTGATAAATGAAACCAGCCAGTAAATCTTGTCCGCTGACAGAATCTCGCGCTTCAATTCGGACTCGAGTGACAGGCCCGCATTACTTCCCGAGAACAGCTCACTCTGGGTGAGGCCCGTGAGAGGAAAAATGTCTTCTACGTATTGTTTCAGGTCAGCTGCAACGGGGTTCTCCAGCTCATAAAGAGCGGTCAGAATCTTTCCCTGGCTATCAAGAAGGTTCTCTTCCAAAAATCCGTCGTCCTGAATCTGACCTTTGAGCCACATTAGCAGTTGATTTGAAAGCTCAATTTGCTCTTGCAGTCGGTTTTCGCCCGTGGGCACTGACTCAATGGCAAACTCAAGAATATTAGACAGGAATCGAGACAACCACACCGACGCTTCCGCGCTGCTGAGCTGGCGCTCGCCAACATAGAATTTTTCCCGATCCAGGCGGCTCTGGATGAGCTTTGTGATCAGCTGCTCGTAGATTCCGGTTTGCTGCATCACTTAGGTTCCAGTTTGATGGAGCTCACGATGAATCTCATCCATGGCAACATCAAAGGTGGACTCCACAAACGCTTCGGCGTTGTTGTCGTAATAGCCTAGCGTATCGGGCATGGGACAGTTTCCTTACTACTAATTCGTGCCGCATTGTTGTAAACCAGGTTACCAGCAGGTCCTGAGATGGCCAAGTTGCATGATCTCGGGAATCCGTTAGCCTTGAATCTCATTCAACCGCATCAGTGAACCATGACCGAAAAAAACAACTCCCCATTCAAATTCCGCTTCCGAGTCCGCTACGGCGAATGCGACGCCCAGGGTGTCGTCTTCAACGCCCGCTATGCAGACTTCGTGGACATTTCCGTCAACGAATACATCCGCGCCGTGTTCGGCGACTACCAGCGCCTGCTGGACCAGGACCTGGACGTCCAGGTGGTGAGCCTCACCGTGAACTGGAAAGCGCCCGCCCGGTTTGATGACGTGCTGGAAGCGAGGATTCGTACCGGGCGGATCGGCAACACGTCGTTCACCCTGCACCTGGAGTTCTATCGCTACGGGGATGGCCAGTTCATCGCCGAAGCCGACATCACTGATGTGATGATCCGGTCATCCACCATGTCCAAGGTGGCCATTCCGGATCATATCCGACAGCAGCTGGTCGAAGGCGCACCGGGGGTACTGATCAGTCATGCCGGAGAGCAAGAGTCCGTCTGACACGCGATAAGGATCGAACATGAAAGACATTCTCGGCATACAGTTTCCCATTATCCAGGCGCCCATGGCCGGTGTTCAGGATCACCGACTGGCGGCCGCCGTCTCGAACGCCGGTGGCCTGGGCTCCCTGCCCTGCGCAATGTTGAGCCCTGAGGCGCTTCGAACCGAGCCTCAGGCTCTCAAAGCGGCCACCGAAAAGCCCTTCAACCTGAACTTCTTCGCCCACACGCCGCCAACACCGGATGCGGACAGCGAACGGAGGTGGCGACAGGCGCTGGCGCCCTATTACCAGGAATTCGGTATCGATCCCGATTCCATCAGTTCCGGGCCGGGGCGGATGCCGTTCAATGAAGAAGCCGCTGCTGTGGTGGAGGAATTCCGCCCGGCGGTGGTGAGTTTTCATTTCGGGCTGCCGGAGCCTGCAATGGTTGAACGGGTGCGGAAGGCCGGCGCCAGGATCCTGTCAACCGCGACCACGGTTGAGGAGGCCCTCTGGCTGGAGCAGCACGGTGCCGACGCTATCATCGCCCAGGGTCTTGAGGCCGGTGGCCACCGAGGTATTTTTCTGACCAAGGACATGACCACGCAGATGGGCACCTTTGCCCTGCTGCCCCAGATCGTCGCTGCGGTGAAGGTACCGGTGATTGCTGCCGGCGGCATTGCCGATGCCCGGGGTGTGAAGGCCGCGCTGGATCTTGGCGCAATCGCGGCCCAAGTGGGAACGGCCTTTTTGCTCTGCCCGGAGGCGACCACCAAACCGGTGCACCGGGAGGCATTGAAAAGCCCCCAGGCCCGGCATACCGCTATCACCAATCTTTTCTCCGGCGGGCCGGCCCGGGGTATTGTGAACCGTGTGATGCAGGAACTGGGTCCTGTATCCCCTGAAGCACCGGCGTTTCCCCTCGCCACCAGTGCCATTGCGCCACTTCGGGCTGCGGCCGAGGCTAACGGTTCCGGAGACTTTTCACCCTTGTGGTGTGGGCAGAACGCGGCGGGATGCCGGGAGCATTCGGCGGCGGAGATTGTGGAACGGCTTGTTCACTAAAGATCTGCAAACAACAGCATCCAGGGTTGCGCAGCGGGCGATGAGACTTCGCCAAAGCCTTACGGCAAACACCCTGCCAACCCTGTTAAACTACGGCGCTCAGATTTTCGTACTGACAACTGTTTTCCGTAGATAGGTTACCGAAATGTCCGCAACACCCGCATTGGATGCCGCTCGCCAATATCCTGGCCCTTCCCGCCGCTTCTGTGTAGCCCCAATGCTTGATTGGACCACGCCGCACTTCCGCTACCTGGCCAGGATTCTGAGCCGGCGTGCCCTGCTGTATACGGAGATGGTAACCACCGGTGCGCTGATCCACGGCGATACCGAGCGTTTCCTGCGCCATGATCCTTGCGAGTACCCCCTGGCCCTGCAGCTTGGCGGCAGCGATCCGGGCGAACTGGCCCACTGTGCGAAGCTGGCTGAGCAGTTCGGTTTCGACGAGGTGAACCTGAATGTTGGCTGCCCGAGCGATCGGGTCCAGAACAACATGATCGGCGCCTGCCTGATGGGCCATCCGGACAAGGTGGCCGAGGCGGTGGCGGCGATGATTGCGGCCACGACCCTGCCGGTAACGGTCAAGCACCGGATCGGCATCAATGGCCGGGAGTCCTGGGACGAGCTGTGCGAATTCATCGACAAGGTTTCCGCTGCCGGCTGCCGCACGTTCATCGTGCATGCCCGCATTGCGATTCTTGAAGGCCTGAGCCCCAAGGAGAACCGGGACATTCCGCCGCTGAAGTACGACTGGGTTTACCGGCTGAAGGAGCGTTACCCGCACCTGGAGATCATCATCAACGGCGGTATCAAGACGTTCGGAGAGTGCCATGAGCATCTTCGCCACACCGATGGCGTGATGCTCGGCCGCGAGGCCTACCATAACCCGTGGCTGCTTGCGGGAGTGGACACGGAGTTCTTCGGTGAGCCGGCACCGGTGGCAGATCGCCATGAAGCTCTGAAGGCCATGTTCCCGTTTATCCAGCAAGAACTCGAGCGGGGCGTGTATCTCACCCACATTTCCCGGCACATCATGGGGCTGTTCCATGGCATGCCCGGCGGGCGCCAGTTCCGGCGCCATATCAGCGAGAATGCCCACAAGCCCGGCAGTGGTCTGGAGGTCATCCAGGCGGCATTGGCCAAGGTCCGAGTGCCTGAGCCGGCGACTGTTGCCGAAAGCTGACCCAATCCTAACCTTTAGTTGTCTTGTTCCTGTCAGAACAGCCCGTTATTGTAGGGAAAACACCGGCATCCCGGAGATGGATGCCTGAAACAACGTACAACCGGGACGACAGGACGAATGACCAGCAAGCTTGACCAACTGAAGACCATGACCACCGTGGTAGCCGACACGGGCGATATCGACGCCATCGCCAAGTGGCGCCCGGAAGATGCCACCACCAACCCGTCACTGCTGCTTAAAGCAGCCACCTCCGAGGCCTATCGCCCGATGCTGGACAAGGCAGTGGCGGAAGCCCGGCGCCACGGTGGTTCCGACGCGGAGCAGCTTACCGTAGCCACCGACATGCTGGCGGTACTGGCGGGCCGGGAAATCCTGAACCTGATACCGGGCCTGGTCTCCACCGAGGTGGACGCTCGTTTGTCGTTCGATACCGCCGGAACCCTGGAGCGGGCCCGTCGCCTGATCGAGTTCTATGATCGCCAGGGCGTGGATTCCAGCCGGGTACTGATCAAGATTGCCTCCACCTGGGAAGGCATCCGCGCCGCCGAGCAGCTGGAGAAGGAAGGCATCCGCTGCAACCTGACTCTGCTGTTCTCTTTCATCCAGGCCGCCGCCTGCGCCCAGGCCGGTGCACACCTGATTTCACCGTTCGTCGGTCGTATCCTGGACTGGCACCTGGCCAACAGCGGGCGGGACAGCTACCCGGCCCACGAAGATCCGGGCGTACTCTCCGTCAGCAGGATCTACAATTACTACAAGGCCAACGGCTTCAATACCGTGGTGATGGGCGCCAGTTTCCGCAACACCGGCGAGATCGAGATGCTGGCCGGTTGCGACAAGCTGACTATCAGCCCTGCCCTGTTGCAGGAACTGCAGGACGATACCGGCGCCCTCGACCGTCAACTGCACCCGGACAACGCCAACACCGGTGACCGGTTCGGCACCATCGACGAGAAACTGTTCCGTTGGGAGTCCAACGAGGATGCCATGGCCACCGAGAAGCTGGCTGATGGCATTCGCCGGTTCACCGCCGATCAGATTGAGCTGGAGAACCGGGTGCGCCAACTGGCCCGCGCGGCCTGAGTGTCTCAACAACCGAAGTAACTGATCATGATCGAGCGCCTGAAGAAACTGTTTGCCGTTCCCGACTCCGAACCGGTCAAGCCGGATGCCCATCAGCTGGCCGTCGCAGCGACGGCGCTGATGGTGCAGCTGTCCCGGGTGGACAACCACGAGGACGAGCGGGAACTGAAAACCATCGTGGACTGCGCCGTGAAGTCTCACCAGGTGACCCGGGAAGAAGCCGAGGAGATCCTGCAGGATGCTCTCGCCCACGCCGAAGATGCCACGTCACTGTACGAGTTTACCGGTCAGATCAACGATCACCTGGACCAGGAACAGAAACAGGCTCTGCTGGAGAGCATCTGGCACGTGGCCCTGGCCGACGGACGCATCGACAAGTACGAAGAACATCTTATTCGCCGTATGGCAGACCTGCTGCATCTTAACCACAGGGAATACATGCAGGCGCGGCACCGGGCCGAGGGGACCGGTTAACACAAGGAGATATCATGCTAGCCATTCTTCATCCCAACACCGCACTGGACAGCGACGCCTACCGGCAGACCATGCACTACCTGGAAAACCTGCCCAACGTGTCCCTGCGTGTGCACGAGGTGCAGGGTGCCACCCAACGGCTGACCGAGATCTACCTGCTGGGGGACACCAAATCCCTGGACAAGGAAGAAATTGAAGCCCTGCCGGCGGTGGAGCGGGCGATCCGCATCTCCGAGGACTACCGGATTCTTGGCCGGCACAAGGATGATCAGCGCCAGAGCGGCTTCACCTACAACGGCGTGGAATTCAGCCAGCAAAACCTGAACGTCTTTGCCGGCTTATGTGCCGTGGATGTGCCTGAACATGTCGAGATGATGATGAAGGCGGTGGAGGAACACGGCGAAGTCTGTACCCGTATGGGCGCGTACAAGCCGCGGACCAACCCCTATTCGTTCCAGGGTCATGGAAAGGGCTGCCTGCCCTGGGTGTTCGAGAAGGCGGGCAAGCACGGCATCAAGGTGATCGCCATGGAGATCACTCACGAGAGCCACATCGAGGAAATCGACACCTGCCTGGAAAAACTGGGCCGTCCGACCGGCGTCATGCTGCAGGTGGGCACCCGGAATACCCAGAACTTTGAGCTGCTCAAGGCGATTGGTCGCCAGAGCACCTACCCCGTGCTACTCAAGCGTGGCTTCGGCATTACCCTGAACGAGTCGCTGAACGCTGCCGAATACCTGGCCAGTGAAGGCAACTCCAATGTCATTTTCTGCCTGCGCGGCATGAAAACGGAAGCCGGCAACCCACACCGCAACATGGTGGATTTTGCCCACGTGCCCGCGGTCAAGCGTCTGACCCGGATGCCTGTGTGCGTGGATCCGTCCCATTCGGTGGGCAGCCGGGACGCCTCACCGGACGGCATTCTCGATCTCGAACATGCTACCGCCCAGGGCGTGATCGCCGGCGCCAACATGGTGCTGGTGGATTTCCATCCCAAGCCGGAAAAAGCCCTGGTGGACGGCCCCCAGGCCTTGCTCATGCATGAACTGCCGGCCTATCTTGAAGATATCCGGCTGTGCCACGAAACCTGGAAGAAACGCCAGGCCATTTACCAACGGATGAAGGACTCAGCACCAGAATGATCGTCTACGGGCACCGGGGCGCCAAGGGAGAGGCCCCGGAGAATACCCTCCCCGGATTCATTCATGCCTATCGCCACGGCATACGGCATTTTGAGCTGGACGTGGTTCTGTCGAAGGACGGCGTCCCGGTGCTGGTCCATGACCTGACTGTGGACCGCACCACCGGCGCCAAGGGCGGCGTGTGCAACTACACCGCGGCCGAGCTGGCGGATATGGATGCGCGCCGGAATACCACCTCCTGGCCCAGGAAAGTAGGCATTCCGACTTTGGAGCAGCTGCTGGACCAGTTTGATGATCTGGAGCACCTCCAGCTCGAGGTCAAAAAGGATGCGCGCCCGCGTCTGAACATCCTGTGCAACCGGCTGACCGAAATCATCCAGCACCGGGACCTTTACCAACGGGCCGCCATTACCTCCAGCGATCCCGGGTTCCTGCGGGAAATCCGTCGCCGCGACAAGAAAATCCGCACCGGGCTGGTAGCGGAGCGGAAATTCCCCCGGCCACTCAATATCGCTACCCGGCTCGGCTGCGAGTATTTCTGTGCCAACTGGAAAATCCTGAGCAAGGACATGGTCGATCTGGCCCATCGCCGGGGCATGCACGTGTCCACCTGGACCGTGAACCGTATCGACGACATGCTGCAGCTTGAGGATCTGGGGGTGGATAGCATTATTACCGACTACCCGACGAGCACCCGGATGTTTTTTGATAACCGGGCCCGGGCTTTGTTGCAGTTGCCGGTCAGGGAGGAGGCAAGTCCCGAGGCAGGGAGTGGGGTGAAGATGGGGTCAGATGAAGGCTTTCATCTGACCCCGGGGGAAGGCCGGGCCTGAGAATGTGCACAGGGGTCTTGGCACAGGGGTCTTGGCACAGGGGTCTGATGAACTCGTTCATCTGACCCCAACCTGGACCGAACCCCGAGTTAAAGCCAGGCTCCTAAATTGAAAATGGGGTCAGAAGAAAGCGTTCTTCTGACCCCGGAGTTTGCCCGAGACTTCAGCATAAGGCACAGGGGTCTGATGAAAACCTTCATCTGACCCCAAGTTGGAGCCTAACTCCGAGATTGAAAAAGGGGTCAGAAGAAGGCTTTCTTCAGACCCCACCAACTTCATCAGAAAATCCGGTTCAACCCGTTCAACGCCGCCACCCGATAGGCCTCGGCCATGGTCGGGTAGTTGAAGGTGGTGTTGATGAAGTAGTTCAGGGAGTTGGCCTCTCCTTCCTGGTTCATGATGGCCTGGCCGATGTGGACGATCTCGGCGGCCTGGTCACCGAAGCAGTGGATGCCCAGGATTTGCCGGGTTTCCCGGTGGAAAAGGATCTTCAGCATGCCCACCGCTTCGCCGGTGATCTGGGCGCGGGCGAGGTCCTTGAAGAAGGCCTGGCCCACTTCATAGGGCACCTTGGCTTCGGTGAGCTCGCGCTCGGTCTTGCCGACGGAACTGATTTCCGGAATGGTGTAGATACCCGTTGGCACGTCTGACACGAACCGGAAGTATTCATCCTTCACGATATCCGAGGACGCGGAACGACCCTGGTCGTAGGCGGCGCTGGCCAGGCTGGGCCAGCCAATCACGTCACCCACCGCGTAGATGTTTTCCACTTCGGTCCGGTAATGCTCGTCCACCGCGAGCTGGCCGCGGCCGTTGGGTACCAGATCGATGTTCTCGAGGCTCAGACTGTCGGTGTTTCCGGTACGGCCGTTACACCACAGGAAAGCATCCGCCCGGATCTTCTTGCCGGACTGGAGCGAGAGCACCACACCGTGGTCATCGCCCACCACAGACTCGTATTGCTCGTTGTGACGTACCAGCACACCGTTGTTGCGCAAGTGGTAGCTCAGGGCGTCAGAGATCTCATCATCCAGGAACGACAGCAGGCGGCTGCCCGGGTTGATCAGGTCCACCTTGACGCCAAGCCCTGCAAAGATGGAGGCATATTCAGAGCCGATGACACCCGCGCCATAAATGATCAGGGTACGCGGCGTATGGGACAGGTTCAGGATGGTGTCGGAGTTGTAGATCCGGTGGTGGCGAAAATCCACGTCGGGTGGCAGGTACGGTCGGGAGCCGGTGGCAACGATGGCCTGCTTGAAATGCAGGGTTTCGACCGACTTGTTGCCACGAACCTCGAGCCGGTTCCGGTCCAGAAACGATGCGCGGCCGTTGATCAGGTCCACCCGGTTGCGGGAATAGAACTGGGTGCGCAGCTTGACCTGCTTGCCGATCACTTTCTGCGCGTTCTGCAGAACCCTCGGGAAGGAGAACCAGCGCGGTTCGCCGATATCACGGAACATCTGGTTGGTGTTGAACGTGATGATCTGCTTGACCGAGTGACGCAGGGCCTTGGACGGGATGGTACCCCAGTGGGTGCAGTTACCGCCAACCGTTGGCTTGTCTTCGATGATCGCGACACGCTTGCCGTGTTTGGTCGCATTCATCGCCGCGCCTTCGCCGGACGGACCGGCGCCGATAACGACGACGTCGTAATGATGTTCTGCCATGCGCGCAGTGACTCCTTATCTACGTCGTGAGAATTTGATTCTGATTATTGATTCTGTGTCCGGGTCAGCGGCATCCCGATCAATGACGATCCGTGCTGGAAGCATCGTAGGCCAGATCGTCGGCACCCTTGGCTTCGCTCTCCAGCCGCTCGTTTTCTTCCTTGCACTTCTGGGTGTTGCCGCCACAAATATCGCAGGAAGAGCTGATACCCAGGGCACCAATGCCACCGCAGGTTCCGCTGATTGGCTTGCGGCCGAACATAACGCCGATGGACATTCCTGCCACCAGCACAATCACGATGAACAAAACTAGAAGAAAGGTACCCATGTTGCCCTCCCTTTACTGGATCACGTAGGAGGAAAAGGCCGGCGTCTGATGCGTTTCAAAGCCGGTTTCCGTCCTGATAATAAAATAGGCGGGGATGTTCTCCCGCGTTGCCAGCGCCTGAGCCCGTTCAAATCCCATCACGTTGAAGCCGGTAGCCAAGGCATCCGCGGTCATACAGTTTTCGGCGAGCACCGTTACCGAGGCCAGGTTGTGGGTGATAGGTTTTCCGGTCTCAGGGTCAATTGTATGGGAATAACGCCGCCCTTCCGATTCGTAATAGTTACGATAATCTCCGGACGTCGCCATCGCCTCTGTTTCCAGCGCGACCACCCGGTTGACCTCCCGGCCTTCCGATATGGGCTGTTCAATGGCCAGACGCCAGGCGTCGCCGCCCGGTTTACGGCCCTGGACACGGACTTCACCGCCGATCTCTACAAGGTAAGCGCTCACACCTTCACTGTCGAGGTAACGGGCCACCGCATCCACACCGTAGCCTTTCGCAATCGCTGAAAGATCAATGTATTGCGGCTTGTCTGCCCGCACGGCCGGCGGCTCATCCCGAAGCGCAAGCTGCTCATAGCCGGTGGCCGATAACACACGGGCCAGCTCCTGCTCGGTCGGAACCTGCTCGGGCCGGGCCTCGGGACCGAACCCCCAGAGGTTCACCACCGGCCCTATGGTCACATCAAACGCGCCATCTGTAAGCTCGGAGACCTCCACGGCCTTGGCAAGGACCTCATGAAGCGGCTCGGATATCTCGACCCATTCACTCTGGTCCGGCATCCGGTTCAGTCGCGACAGCTCGGAGTCTTCCCGCCAGGTCGACATGGCGGTATCCACTTTTTCCAGTTCCGTTTCAATGCCTTTGGCCAGATTCTCCAGACGTTGCTGGTCATCGGTCAATACGACATTGATGTGGTACGTGGTACCGAACACGCCACCGGAGATTTCCCAGACTTTTTCTTCGGGCTCAAACGAACAACCCGCCAGAGCGGCCAGGGCCAGCACCATGAAGGCGCTGACCAGGGCTACCCTGACGGGTCGTAACATGCAGGATGTCATCTGAGTAGATTAACCCCCGAAGTCATCCAGCATGATGTTTTCGTCCTCAACGCCAAGATCCTTGAGCATCTTGATAACCGAGGCGTTCATGATGGGGGGCCCACACATGTAGTACTCACAATCCTCGGGCGCCGGGTGGTCCTTCAGATAGTTCTCATACAACACATTATGGATAAAGCCGGTGGGGCCTTCCCAGTTGTCTTCCGGAAGTGCGTCGGACAATGCCACATGCCACTCGAAGTTCTCGTTTTCTTCCTGCAGCATGTCGAAGTCTTCCACGTAGAACATCTCGCGGACACTCCGGGCACCGTACCAGAAGCTGATCTTGCGCTTGGAGTTCAGGCGCTTGAGCTGGTCGAAGATGTGGGAACGCATCGGGGCCATGCCGGCACCACCACCGATGAATACCATTTCGGCGTCGGTCTTCTTGGCAAAGAACTCACCGAACGGTCCCATAACGGTGACCTTGTCACCCGGCTTCAGGTTGAACACATAGCTGGACATGATCCCCGGCGGATGATCGTTACCGGGAGGCGGCGTGGCGATACGGATGTTGAACTTCAGAACACCCTTCTCTTCCGGATAGTTCGCCATGGAGTAGGCCCGGATGGTGTCTTCCTTGTTGATCGCCTTATAGCGCCAAATGTCGTGCTTGTCCCAGTCCTCGTGGAATTCTTCCTCGATATCGAAATCCTTGAAGTCGATTTCGTAAGGAGGACATTCCAGCTGTACATAACCGCCAGCACGGAAGTCCACTTCCTCGCCTTCCGGCAGTTTCAGGACCAGCTCCTTGATGAAGGTGGCGACGTTGTGGTTGGAAACCACCTCGCACTCCCACTTCTTCACACCGAAGAACTCTTCCGGCACCTCGATCTTCATGTCCTGCTTGACCGGAACCTGGCAGGACAGGCGCCAGCCTTCCTTTTCTTCCCGGTTGGTGAAGTGGGTCTTTTCCGTGGGCAGCATGGCGCCGCCGCCGTCCAGAACCTTGCACTTGCACTGGGCACAGGTACCACCGCCACCACAGGCGGAGGACAGATAGATACCGCTGTTGGCCAGTGTACCCAGCAGCTTGCCGCCGGCACTGGTCTTGAGCGTATGCTCAGGGTCGTCGTTGATCTCAATGGTCACATCACCGGTGCTTACCAGCCTGGAACGGGCCGCGAGGATAATCGCGACCAGCGCCAGAACGATAACGGTGAACATGACCACGCCGAGAATAATTTCTGTATTCATGGTCTCGCCTTTTCGTTAAACCGAATCACCGGGTGAATTACAGGGAGATACCGGAGAAGGACATGAAGCCCAGGGACATCAGACCAACAGTAATGAAGGTGATGCCCAGACCACGCAGGCCTTCCGGAACGTCGCTGTACTTGAGTTTCTCACGGATACCCGCCAGTGCGATGATCGCCAGGGCCCAGCCGACGCCGGCGCCAAAGCCATACACCACGCTCTCACCGAAGGTGTAGTCACGCTCAACCATGAACAGTGACGCACCCAGGATGGCGCAGTTAACCGTGATCAACGGCAGGAACACACCCAGTGCGGCGTAAAGAGCCGGGATGTACTTGTCCAGTACCATCTCCATGATCTGTACGATCGCCGCGATAACACCGATGTATGTGAGAAGGCCCAGGAAGCTCAGGTCCACGTTGGACAGACCGGCCCAATCCAGGGCGCCTTCGCGCAGGATGGTGTTATAGAGCAGGTTGTTAACCGGCACGGTGACGGTGAGTACCACAACAACGGCGATGCCCAGACCGGTGGCCGCCTCGATCTTCTTGGAGATCGCCAGGAAGGTACACATCCCCAGGAAGAAGGCCAGCGCCATGTTCTCAACGAAAATGGCCTTAACCAGAAGACTGATATAGTGTTCCATCAGAAGGCCTCCTTGGCTTTGTGACGAGACATCTTGTAGTCAGGCTCTTCAACCTGCTCCGGCTTCCAGGCCCGCAGGCCCCAGATCGCCAGACCGATGATGAAGAACGCGCTCGGCGGCAGCAGCAGAAGGCCGTTCGGCACGTACCAGCCACCTTCGTTCACGACCGGCAGCAGGCCAACACCGAACAACGAACCGGCGCCCAGCAGTTCCCGGAAGAAAGCCACGAACAGGAGCATCACCGAGTAACCCAGGCCATTACCGATACCGTCCAGGAAGCTCAGCAGGGGCGGGTTGTTCATGGCAAAGCCTTCCGCGCGGCCCATAACAATACAGTTGGTGATGATCAGACCAACGAATACCGACAGCTGCTTGGAAATCTCGTAGGCGTAGGCCTTGAGGATCTGGTCCACCACGATTACCAGGGAGGCAATGATGGTCATCTGTACGATGATCCGGATGCTGCCGGGAATCTGGGTACGGACCAGGGAAACCGCCAGGTTGGAGAAAGCGGTAACCGCGATAACCGCCAGACACATGACGATGGTCACGCTCATGCTGGTGGTTACCGCCAGCGCCGAACAGATACCGAGGATCTGCAGGGCGATGGGGTTATTACTGAAGATCGGTTCGAAGAGAACCTGTTTGGCAGATGAACCGGCCATGATCAGACCTCCCCTTCACGAAGTTTTTTCAGGAACGGAGCGAACCCGCGCTCACCCATCCAGTAGTTGACCAGCTGCTGAACACCCCGACTGGTGAGCGTTGCGCCCGACAGAGCGTCAACCTTATGCTCCTTGTCACGGGCATCAGCATTCACACCACCCTTGACCAGCTGGATCTGGGGCTCGCTGGGGCTGTCGGCATACACTTCCTTGCCGACCCACTGCTGTTTCCAGCGCGGATTGTCCACTTCACCACCCAGACCCGGTGTCTCCGCGTGGGAGTAAAAGCCGAGACCTTCGATGGTGTTCAGGTCTCCCTCCAGGGAGATGAAACCATAAAGGGTGGACCACAGGCCATAGCCATGAATCGGTAGCACCACACGAACCAGCTCACCGTTCTCGCTCAGGGTATAAACCTTGGCGACGTTCGGACGGCGCTTGATGCCGGCCTTGTCTTCGGAGGAGGGAATGTTGGTGGACATCTGGGGATCAGAGGCCGCCTTGTACATGTCGTACTTCATGGGGTCCTGCACGCCAACGGCGGAAGGCTCCACGAATTCGCCGCTATCCAGGTCAACCAGGCGCACGTCGAAACGCTCGAACGCTTCTTCGATCTCCTGGGCGCTGGTGCCGGGCTCAAGCATGCCGGCAGCGGACAGGATGTTGGTCTTGATATCCAGGTTCTGATTCTGGATCTGCGCCGGCCGGAGCATGACGGCTGCGGTCGAAACCACAACCGAGAACACAATACTCAGCACCAGTGCAACCATCAGGGTTCTGGAGACAGTATCTTTAGCTTTAGCCACGAGCAAGCCTCCGTTTGATGTTGGCCTGAACCACGTAGTGGTCCATCAGCGGTGCGAACAGGTTGGCGAACAGGATCGCCAGCATGATGCCTTCCGGGAATGCCGGGTTGACCACACGGATCAGCACGGTCATGACACCCACCAGGATACCGAAGCACCAGCGACCGGTGTTGGTCATGGCGGCAGAAACCGGGTCAGTGGCCATGAACATCATGCCGAAGGCGAAACCACCCATGACCAGGTGCCAGTGTGCCGGCACGCCGAACATCGGGTTGGTGTCGGAACCGACCAGGTTCAGCAACAGGGACATACCGATCATACCGATCAGCACACCGCCCACGATACGGTAGGAGGCAATCTTCATGACCAGCAGGATGAGACCGCCGATCAGGATGGCCAGGGTGGAGGTCTCCCCCATGGAACCCTGAATGGTGCCCATGAATGCGCTCATCCAGCCGATTTGCTCCTGCAGTGCTTCCAGGCCGCCGGAGGCAGCCCAGCTCAGAGCCGTGGCACCACTGAAGCCGTCAACGGCTGTCCAGACGCTGTCACCGGAGATCTGCGCCGGATAGGCGAAGTACAGGAACGCACGACCGGTCAGGGCCGGGTTCAGGAAGTTCTTGCCGGTACCGCCGAACACTTCCTTGCCGATGACCACACCGAAGGTGATACCCAGAGCCACCTGCCAGAGCGGAATGGTGGGCGGGCAGATCAGGGCAAAGAGCACGGAGGTCACGAAGAAACCTTCGTTCACTTCGTGGCGACGCACGGTGGCAAACAGCACTTCCCAGAAACCACCCACCACGAAGGTGACGAAGTAGATGGGCACGAAGTACGCCAGACCGTAAACGAAGTTATCCCACATGCCGGCACCGACGCCGGTTACCGCCAGAGCCTGGATGAAGGCAGTCCGCAGGCCGCCGTCACCCACCATGGCATCCGGGTTGGACGCCAGGAAGCTGTTGGCCTGGTAGCCGATGTTCCACATACCGAAGAACATGGCCGGGAAGGTACACAACCATACTGTGATCATGATGCGCTTGAGGTCGATGCCGTCACGCACATGGGAGGTGGTGGAAGTTACGCTCGAAGGCGAGTAGAAAATGGTATCGACGGCTTCATACAGCGCATACCAGCGCTCGTATTTGCCGCCTTTCTCAAAGTGATGCTCGATTCCGTCGAGAAACTGTCGGATTGCCATCGTATTAGCCCTCGATCTCGATTCGGGTCAGGTTCTCGCGGAGAATCGGACCGTATTCATATTTGCCGGGGCACACGAAGGTGCACAGCGCCAGATCTTCTTCGTCCAGCTCCAGGGCACCCAGTTTCTGTGCCATTTCGGTATCACCGACAATCAGCGAACGCAGCAGCTGGGTCGGCAGGATATCCAGGGGCATGACCTGCTCATACGCACCCACCGGTACCATGGCCCGCTCACTGCCGTTGGTGGTGGTGGTGAAGTTGAACAATTTGCCCGGGTTAAGCTTGGACAGATAGATGTTCAGCACGGAGAACTTGTTCGGACCCGGAGACAACCAGCCCATGAACTCGCGTTTGGTCTGCTCTTCCAGCACGGTCACCTGGTTGGCAAAGCGACCCAGGTACGCACAGGGACCGTCGCCACGACGACCACCGAATACCGAACCGGAGATGGCACGGACTTCACAGTCTGTGGCAATTTCACCGTCCAGAAGTTCCTGAAGGCTGGCACCCAGACGGGTACGAACCAGGCGTGGCTTCAGAGCCTTCGGGCCACCGATGGCAACGATGCGCTCGACCGGCACTTCACCGGTTTCGAACAGCTTCGCGATATCGATAACGTCCTGGTAATTGATCGACCAGACGGTCTTGCTGGCAGAAACGGGGTCCAGGTAATGGATGTGGGTACCCACATTGCCCGCCGGATGCACACCGTCAAACTGCTGGATCTCGATGTTATCCGCCTTGGGCACGGCCACGTCGGAACCCGGCTTGCCGGTGACGAAAACCTTGCCACTGGTCAGCTTGGAGATGATGCTCAGCCCTTTCTCGAAGGCCTTGGCATTTTCGCCGATGATGACAGTCGGATCGGCCGCCAGCGGGTTGGTGTCCATCACGGAAACGAAAATGGAATGGGGAGCGGAGTCGATTTCCGGAACCTTGCTATACGGACGCGTCTTGAACGCTGTCCACAGGCCGGACTCAACCAGGTTATCGACAACCTGCTGACGCTCCAGACCACCAAGGTCGGCATCGTTGTAGCGGGCGTAGGTCTCAGCCTCATCGCCATCGATTTCGATAACGATTGACTGGAACACACGACGCTCACCGCGATTGACTTCTTTCACCACGCCAGCAGCGGGTGAGGTATAACGAACGCCTTCGGTCTTCTTGTCCGTGAACAGCAGCGACCCGCGCTTGACACGGTCTCCTTCTTTCACAGCCATTGTCGGCTTCATGCCGGTGTAGTCAAAACCGATCAATGCCACGTGGCGAATCGGATTGCCGTCTGTAATGGTCTGTTCGGGAGCGCCGCTGATGGGAAGATCCAGGCCTTTTTTGATCTTGATCATTAGCCTCGTCCAATCATCAGAAACTATCTAAGGATTTCCAACGCCCGGCCCCTGCGGCCCAGATTTCCTGGCGGAATTGCGCCAGAAGGCTGCACCATTTGACTCAAATACCACAGCAAAGTCTGCTGCCGGGCATTCGACGCAGGAAAAGATGAGAAACGGGGTGCCAGACATACCCAAAATCGCGCCAATTATAGAGATTAAGGAATTCTATTTCCACCAGTAACCGGAATGGTTTTGTACCCCGAAAGCAGTAAAAAACCCCGGCAGCCGAGACTACCGGGGTTCTTCAGAGCACCTAGCGCCAAACCGGCGCTAAGACCTTAGTCGCGTGCGCGCTTCGGGAAGATCGGATAAGTCACACCCGCCATCTGGTTCACGCAGCGAACCACCTGGGCGCTGTAGCCAAACTCGTTGTCGTACCACACGTACAGGATCAGGCGCTTGCCGCTGGCAATGGTAGCCTGGGCATCGACGATGCCGGCGTGGCGGGAACCGACAAAATCGGTGGAAACAACTTCCGGAGAGTTCACGAAGTCAATCTGCTTCTGCAGCTCGGAGTGCAGCGCCATGTCGCGCAGGTACTCGTTCACCCCTTCCACGGTGACATCTTTGTCCAGATTCAGGTTCAGGATGGCCATGGACACGTTCGGAGTCGGCACCCGGATGGCATTCCCGCTCAGCTTGCCCTTCAGCTCCGGCAGAGCCTTGGCGACGGCCTTGGCAGCACCGGTCTCGGTGATAACCATGTTCAGCGGGGCACTGCGGCCACGACGGCTACCCTTGTGGTAGTTGTCAATCAGGTTCTGGTCGTTGGTGTAGGAGTGCACAGTCTCCACGTGACCGTCCTGGATCCCGTACTCGTCATGAATGGCCTTCAGCACCGGGGTGATAGCGTTGGTGGTACAGGAGGCCGCAGACAGGATCTTGTCGTCGTCGGTGATCCAGTCGTTATTGATGCCATAGACGATGTTCTTGATGTCGCCCTTGCCCGGCGCGGTCAGGATCACCCGGCTTACGCCCTTGGACTTCAGGTGCAGACCAAGGCCTTCCTCGTCACGCCACTTACCGGTGTTGTCGATAACGATGGCATTGTGGATGTCGTACTGGGTGTAATCCACCTTGTCCGGACCGTCGGAGTAGATCACCTTGATGTAGTTGCCGTTGGCGATCAGGGCAGACTCTTTCTCGTCCACGGTGATGGTGCCGTCAAACGGACCATGGACAGAATCACGACGCAGCAGGCTGGCACGCTTCTCGAGGTCGTTCTCGGCGCCGCCCTGACGAACCACGATGGCACGCAGGCGCAGGTTGTTGCCGCCACCCGCCTTCTCGATCAGGATACGGGCCAGCAGTCGGCCGATACGGCCGAAACCGTAGAGCACAACGTCCTTGGTGTCGTTGTGGGCATCTTCCTCGGACTGAGACTGGTACTGACCAACCACCGGACCGATCTCACGCTTGAGGAATTCGGTCAGATCGCCACCTTCGGACTTGAACTTCACAGCCAGCTTGCCGATGTCGACGTGGGCACGACCAAGGTCCAGCTTGTCCATCGCCTCGAGGATCGGCAGGGTGTCGTGAACAGACAGTTCGCTGTCTTCCACCTGACGCACAAACCGGTGAGCGCGAATGATATCAATCACCGACTGGTTGATAATGGCGCGGCCATAAACGGACGTAACCACGTTGTTCTTGCGGTAGAGACGGCCGATCAGCGGAATCATGGCTTCCGCGGTGGATTCTCTTTCCGTCCAGTTAGACAGGTGCTGGTTGATCTGTTCGTGACTCACGGTTGGGACCTCTGTTAGCACTGGGAATAATTTCAGGGGCGCACATTATCCAACTTAAGGGGCCTTACGGCAAATACGATACTTCCCTACCTTCGTAGATAATCGGCCTGATCCGTCGCTGCCATGACACTGAAACCACCGACGGGTAGAATACGCCGCTTGCCATCTCCCCGATACAGGACTGCAGGAGCAACCACCCGACCATGAGCCAAGGCCCCTCCAGATCAGATAACCGGCTGATTGCACCGGAGTTTCCCACTCGCCCGGCGGACCACCGCACCTGGGGCGAGCTGCACGGCAGCAGTAACGCCCTGGCCATCTGCGAGAGTGCCCGCAACCATCCAGGCCTGACCCTGGTTATCACCCGCAGCACCAGCGAGGCCATCCAGCTGGAGCAGGCCATGCGCTTTTTCCTGGGGCTGCCCGACGACGAGGATCAACCGGCGATCACCGCCGACGGCATGGAACTACTCTCCCTGCCGGACTGGGAGACCCTGCCCTACGACCTGTTCTCCCCGCACCAGGACATCACCTCCCGGCGGATCCGGACCCTGCATCGCCTGCCATCGACCCGTCACGGGCTACTGGTGGTGCCCGCCCGCACCCTGATGCACCGGCTGCCACCGGTCAATTACCTGCAGGGCAACACCCTGATCCTGGAAGTCGGCCAGTCCCTGGACATCGACAAATGGCGCCTGCAACTGGAAGCGGCCGGATACCGCTACACGGAGAATGTCTACGAACACGGGGAATATGCCGTCCGCGGTGCCATTCTGGACATTTTCCCCATGGGGGCGAGCCAGCCCTATCGCATTGACCTGTTCGATGACGAAATCGAGACCCTGCGCACCTTCAATCCCGAGACCCAACGCTCGGTTGACCGGATTGACCGCATCGAACTGTTGCCGGCCTATGAATTCCCCTGGCACAAGGAAGCCCGCTCAGGCTTCCGGAACCGCTGGTTTGAGCAGTTCCCGAATGCCGACCGGGATGCCCCCATTTACCAGGACGTGAGTCACGGCATCACGCCGCCCGGCATCGAATACTACCTGCCGCTGTTTTTTGACGAAACGGCCACCCTGTTTGATTACCTGCCCGGGGAAACCCTGGTCTTCACCGCCGAGGGCCTGAACGAGGCGGTCAGCCAGTTTGACGCCGAAACCCGCAACCGTTACGAAGATCGCCGGCACGACCGCCTGCGGCCAATCATGCCGCCAGCCACCCTGTTCCTGCAGCAGGATGAGCTCTTTGGCCATCTCAAGACATTCCCCCGGATCACCACCACCCCGGAGACCGTCGAAGGCAGCGGCGCCATCAACTGCCCGAGCCAGGCCCTGCCCGACGTCGCAATGGACGGCCGGGCGGCGGACCCGGCAGCGCGGCTCAAGCGCTTTATCGAGGAATTCGGTGGCCGCGTCCTGATCGGAGCGGAATCCTCTGGCCGGCGTGAAGCGCTGATCGAGAACCTGTCCAGTCACAACCTGAAACCCAGGCACCTGGATAACTGGCAATCCTTCATTTCAGAAGAGAACTGCCCGCTGGCCATTACCATTGCGCCCATGGAGCAGGGACTGGTGCTGCCCGAGCAGCATCTGGCACTGGTGACCGAGACGGCCCTGTTCGGCGAACGGGTCCTGCAACGCCGCCGCCGGGAAAAACCGACCGAACTGGATGACGGCGGCTACCGCGACCTGTCAGAACTACGGATCGGGGCCCCGGTGGTCCACATCGATCATGGTGTCGGGCGCTACCTGGGCCTGGAAACGATAACTGTCGGCGACGAATCCAACGAGTTTCTGATGCTCGAATACGCCGGCGGCTCGAAACTGTATGTGCCGGTCTCCAGCCTGCACCTGATTTCCCGTTACGCCGGCACCGACGTCGAGCACGCTCCGCTGCACAAACTGGGCACCGAGCGCTGGAGCCAGGCCAAGCAGAAAGCACTGGAGAAAATCCGGGATACCGCCGCGGAACTGCTGGATGTCTATGCCCGCCGGGAGGCCCGCAAGGGCTTCCAGTTCGAGGATCCCAAAGAGGCCTACCGCGCCTTTGCCGCCGACTTTCCGTTCGAGGAGACTCCGGATCAGGAAGTGGCCATCCAGGCCGTCTTCGAGGACATGACCGGCGAGCGCCCCATGGACCGCCTGGTCTGTGGTGACGTCGGCTTTGGCAAGACCGAGGTGGCCATGCGCGCCGCCTTCCTGGCGACCTGGTCCGGGAAACAGGTGGCGGTGCTGGTGCCTACCACCCTGCTGGCCCAGCAGCACTACGAATCCTTCCGGGACCGGTTCTCCGGCACTCCCGTCCAGGTGGAATTACTGAGCCGGTTCCGCAGTGGCAGCCAGACCACCAAGGCGCTGGAAGCCCTGGAGAACGGCAAAGCCGATATTGTGATTGGAACCCACAAATTGCTGCAGAGTGATATCCGGTTCAAGAACCTGGGCCTGGTGATCATTGATGAGGAACACCGGTTCGGCGTCCAGCAGAAGGAAAAGCTCAAGGCCCTTCGGGCCGAGGTGGACATGCTGACACTGACCGCCACGCCCATCCCGAGAACCCTGAACATGGCCATGGGTCACTTGCGGGACCTGTCCATCATTGCCACCCCGCCCGCCCGACGGCTGTCGGTGAAAACCTTCGTCCGGCAACGGGATGACGCCATGACCAAGGAGGCCATCCTGCGGGAAATCCTGCGGGGCGGTCAGGTGTACTACCTGCACAATGACGTTGCCACCATCGAGAAAACGGCGGAAGACCTGCGCCGGATGATACCCGAAGCACGGGTGGGCGTGGCCCACGGCCAGATGCGCGAGCGGGAACTCGAACAGATCATGTCCGATTTCTACCACAAGCGCTTCAATGTGCTGGTGTGTACCACCATCATCGAGACCGGCATCGACATCCCGAGCGCGAACACCATCATCATCGAGCGGGCGGACAAGTTCGGCCTGGCCCAGCTGCACCAGCTCCGCGGCCGCGTGGGCCGCTCCCACCACCAGGCCTACGCCTACCTGCTGACCCCGCCGCCACGGGCAATGACCGCGGATGCCAAAAAGCGCCTGGATGCCATCTCCGAGTCCCAGGACCTGGGCGCAGGCTTCATGCTGGCCACCCACGACCTGGAAATCCGGGGCGCCGGTGAGTTGCTCGGTGAGGAACAGAGCGGGCAGATCGAGACCATTGGCTTCACCCTGTACATGCAGCTGCTGGACGAGGCCGTGAAGGCCATCAAGGAAGGCCGCACGCCGAACGCCGACCTGCCGCTGAGTCACGGTACCGAGATGAACTTGCGGATTCCGGCGCTGATTCCCGAGGACTACCTGCCCGATGTCCATAACCGGCTGATGCTGTACAAACGCATTGCCAGCGTGGACAACAAGGAAGCATTAAAAGAACTTCAGGTTGAGATGATTGACCGTTTTGGTTTGTTACCGGAACCGACAAAGAACCTGGTTCGTCAGACTGAACTAAGGCTCAAGGCCGAGGCACTGGGTATCGTGAAAATCGATGCCGGCAAGGAATGGACCCGCCTGGAGTTCGGCGGCTCGACACCGGTGGATCCGCTGGTTCTGGTTAAAAAAGTGCAATCCGCTCCGGACCAATACCGGCTTGAGGGGGCCAACAGCTTCCGTTTCAGGCTGAAGGACACCTCCACCGGTGGTAAACTCGATGGCATTTCGCAAATGCTGGATGAGCTGGCACCAGCTGACAGCAAATCCAGGCACTGACGCTCGCACGATTCGGGGAGAGAATCCTTTGCAACCGACCGCCCTTTTCAGCAGTACCAAGGCAGCCCGCATCCTGGCCACGTTCACGCTGGCCATGCTGGCCCTGACCGCCCAGGCCCAGGATTCGGGCAACATTCCGGACGACTACTATCGTGCCGAATTTGTCATACTTGAGCGCATCGTCGACCCCTCTGGCGTTGAAGAACGCATGGGAGACCGGGAGGTGGAGCCACCGGTTGAGACTGACGAAGCACTCTGGGTGGTGGATCAAAGCGGCAATGCCCAGACAACCCTGAACCTGGCACCCCGCGGGGACCTGTACCTAAACTCGGCGGCCCAGCGGCTGGAAAACAGCGGCAATTACCGGGTACTGATGAGCGCAGGCTGGTACGAGGCGTTCCCGCCTGACTATGAAGGGGACCCCCTCAGAATTGAGATGGGCGACTGGATCGACAGCGCGGGCCAACGGGAAATCGAGGGGCATATCACCATTGACCGCCAGCGCTATCTGCACGTGGATGTCCACCTCAATCACTGGCAGCAGGGCACCAGTTCGTTCACCGGGCAGTCCGCCCCGGCTCCCATTGATGGCGAAGAACAGCAGGAAGAAACCGAGGGCGATAGCTTTGTATCCCTCCAGCCACAGGTGGCTCAGCCAGTTGCAAATCCACTGGAACTGGTGACCTGGATTCGTGAAACCCGCAGGATGCGCAGCCAGGAAGTCCACTTCCTGGACTCCCCCACCATCGGCGTCCTGGTGTTCTTCAGGAAGGTCGAGGCATCGGACTGAGTCGTCCGAGCTGGGCCATCGAGCTGGCGAGAATGGTCTTCACACCGGACATGCCCTGCTCGATGGCTTCTTCAATTTCTTCCATGGTGATGATGTGGTCGAATTTACCCGCGGCCCAGTTCACCACCAGCCCCAGGCACACGTAACGCATCCCCAGTTCCGCCGCCAGCGACGCCTCCGGCATGCCAGTCATGCCCACCAGATCGCAGCCATCCCGCTCCATGCGCCGGATCTCCGCAGCGGTTTCCAGCCTCGGGCCCTGGGTTGCGCCATACACGCCGAAATCCGAGAACGACACCGACTCCCGTTTTGCGGCATCGATCAGCGCCTGCCGGGCGTCAGCGTCGTAGGGAAAGGTGAAGTCGATGTGGGTGACCGATTCCAGGTCGCCCTCGAAAAAGGTACTGCCCCGCCCCCAGGTGTAATCTATGATCTGATCGGGGACGACAATGTGGGCCGGCCCCATGTCCCGGTGGATCCCGCCGACGGCATTCACACCAACCACCGTTCGCACGCCCGCTTCATACAGGGCAAGGATATTGGCCCGGTAGTTGACCTGGTGGGGTGGAATCCGGTGCGGATTGCCGTGCCGGGCCAGGAAGATCACGGACTGCTCACCCAGCCTGCCCTTCACGAGTGGCGCCGAGGGCTCACCCCACGGCGTTGAAACGCCCGACTCGCCCGTGATGGTCAGTCCGGAAAGCGTGGTCAGGCCGGTACCCCCGATGATACCGACCGGCGAGCTGCTTGCAGCTGAGGTCATTATGCTCTTCCTTCAAATGATTCTTTGCCGTTACCCGAGACCGGCTCTTCTCCTGCACGCTCACCACTTTCCCGTTCACCACTTTCATGGCCAGCGAGACGGACACCATCGGGAAGATGCAGGGTGCGGGTCGGGAAGGCCACCTCGGCACCATAGCCTTCGATAATGTCACTGATCCGGAGCAGTATATCCTGCTTGATCTCGTGGAACCGGACCCACTGGGTTGTCTTGGTGAAGGTGTAAACCATGATATCGAGAGACGAGCTGTTGAACGCCACGAAATTGACGATCAGCGTCCGTTGGGTCTCGATCTCCTCGTGGTTCTCCAGCATGGAGCGGATATCGGAGACGATGTCCGCCATCTGGCTGACATCCGCGTAGCGGATCCCGATGGTTTCGTAGATCCGGCGGTTGTACATGCGCGACGGGTTCTCCACCGCGATGGTGGTGAACGCCGCATTGGGCACGTACAGCGGGCGCTGGTCAAAGGTGCGGATGGTCGTCACCCGCCAACCGATATGTTCGACAGTCCCTTCGATGTTCCGGTCCGGCGAGCGGACCCAGTCACCTACCTTGAAGGGCCGGTCCAGGTGCACAATCATGCCTCCGAAAAAGTTGGCCAACAGGTCCTTGGCGGCAAAGCCCACCGCAATACCACCGACACCACCGAAGGCCAGCACCCCGGAAATGCTGTAGCCCAGAGTCTGCATGACAATCAGTACGGCGGTAATGATGACCACGGCCCTGGACAGTTTGCTCACCGCGTTCACGGTGGTGTAGTCCATGGGCTTTTTCATCTTCATCGGGGAAACAAGGATCTGTTCGATCTGCTTGATCAATCCCAGCAGTGACCAGACCACAATCCAGATAAAGCCCAGCTCCAGCAGCTTCTGGTTGGCCTTGAAGATCTCGGCTTCCGAGTAGTGATGGGCCACCTCCGCAGCCCAGTACACGCCCTGGAGCCAGACAAAGGCAACGAGTGGCCGCCGGGCTGCGTGCAACAACGCATCATCCCAGATATTTCGGGTATTGCTGAACTTACGCTCGAGCCCCCGAACCACATGGCTTACCACGTACGCCACAACGGCAGTCCCTAAAACCAGCGCAAACACAATGATGCCCGTGCGCCAGCCCTCCGAGAGCAATCCGAAGCCCTTGATCCACTCGTTGATTGTTGCCAGCAGCTCTCCGATCATCGGTTCCCTCGGATGAAAGACGGTTAAAGGATTACAACCCGGAGCCCGGGGTATACCCGGTCATACAGGGCCACCACATCCCGGTTGCGCATGCGGATGCAGCCGTGGGACCTGGGAACCCCCATGGGCTCGGTATCCGGTGTGCCGTGAATGTATATGAAGCGACGGAAAGTATCGACCCCGGGGCCCCGGTTTTTGCCCGGCTCCAGACCGCACAGCCAGAGGATACGGCTCAGGATCCAGTCCCGGTCGGGATGCGATAGTGCCAGTTCCGGACTGTAGATCTCACCGGTGGGGCGACGGGCCCGGAACACGATATTTTCCGGCAGGCCCTGGCCCACCATGGCGCGGATGTAGTGTTCGCCCCGGGGGGTGCAGCCGCTGCCGTCCTGCTCTCCAGCCCCGTTCAGGGCGGTGGAAACCGGATAGCTGGCAATGATGCGACCCTGATCATTCACCAGGGACAGGGTCTGGTCAGCGATGGAGACTGCCAGATGATCGACGTGCTCTTGGGATTGGGTCAAAACCGGTCGGGCTCCGTATCCGGACTATTCCAGACCGGAAGCCTAACCGAGGGAGCTGAACTCAGGCAACCGAGACTTTGCTGCCTTTGGGCGGAACCAGCATGGCATCTTCGGCTTGCATGCCGGCAGCCAGGAAAGGCACCAGGCGCAGGGCGATCTCCTGAACCGAGGTTTCCACACCGGTCTTGTTCTGCAGGATATCGCGCAGGGCATCCGAGCTGGACATGGTGAAGGCGGTCGCCCCGAGCATGAACTGGATGCGCCAGTAACGATCCACGGCCGACAATTGCGGCGTTGCGGCCTTGAGCAGGCGCATGAAACGGCTGAACGGGTCGCCGTACTCCTGCTCCAGGAATTTGCGCAGGTGGCCCTGGGACTGGGTATAGGCCAGCCCGAGCAGACGCATGAAGATGGAGATACCCTTCTCGTTTCTCTGGGGCATACGCACGGCACTTTCAGTCAGGGCCCAGAGGGTCTGATTCAGGGTCGGGGGCTGATCGCCGCAGCTTTCCTCCAACTCATCGAAAGCTTTTTCCAGGGTAGCGGAAAATGGTGTGAGGAAACGGGCGAAGACCGCATGGATGAGCGCGTTCTTCGAACCAAAGTGGTAATTGACAGCAGCGAGGTTTACTTTAGCCTTGCTGGTAATCATCCGGAGGGAAGTTTCGGAAAACCCGCGCTCGGCGAACAGCTCCTCGGCTGCGTCAAGAATCCGGTCTACGGTATCAGATTGCGCCATCTTGTTATCGGTGCCTCTAGCGTACGTCTGTTTTAAACATACGTTTGAAGCCAATTTATGTCAAGTTTGTTATCCTTCAGCTTCCCGCCACAGCGCACAGGCCCCAAAGCCGAGAGGTAGTCTATGTTCACAGGAATTGTCCAGGGTATTGCCACCATCGAAGACGTCACCGCCCGGCGGGGACTGAGCACACTGGCGGTGCGGCTCCCCGAGGACAAGGTCGGGGGTGTGACGATTGGCGCCTCCGTGGCCATCAATGGCACCTGCCTGACGGTAACCCGCCAGGAAGGCGCGATCCTGTACTTCGATGCCATGCAGGAGACCCTGCGACTGACCACCCTGGGAGACCTCGAGGCAGGCGACGCCGTCAACTTCGAGCGGGCAGCAAGGATCGGTGACGAGATCGGTGGTCACCTGCTGTCGGGGCACGTGCACACCACTGCCAGGATCGTGGAGATCGAGCGCCCCGAGAACAATGTCACGATCTGGTTTGAAGTGCCGGAGGAATGGACCCGCTACATCTTTCCCAAGGGCTATATCGCGGTCAACGGCGCCAGCCTGACCATTGGCGAGGTCCGCGACAACCGCTTCAACGTGCATCTGATCCCGGAAACCCTGAGGGCTACCACCTTCGGCACGGCGGAGATTGGAGACCGGGTCAATCTCGAAATCGACAGCCAGACCCAGACCATTGTCGACACCCTGGCGCGCCTGGGTTACGACCGCCCGGCCTGAAACACCACGAACTTCGGATCCGCATCCAGCTGACGTACCTTTGAGAAATCGCGCCTGAGGGTCCGGTGGTACCCCAGGTGCCGGTTGCCCACCATCAGCAAACGGCCGCCAACGGCAAGATGCCGGGCGGCCTGGCGGAACAACCGAAGGGCGATATGATCTCCTACCACACCACCCTCATGGAACGGGGGGTTGAGCAGGATCAGGTCAAACGCCCCGGCCTCTTCCGGAACACCGTCGGCGTGATGAAAGGCGACGTCGATGCCTGGAAATGCCTGACTGACATTGTGCCTGGCGCTCAGCACCGCCTGACTGGAGACATCGGTGAACGTCAGATCCAGCTCCGGTCGCGTCGACAGGGCCTGAAGCCCGAGCACACCATTGCCGCAGGCGAGATCCAGAACCCGGGCATCGGCCGGAAGCGCCGCCACGGCCTCTACGACATGGGGCAACAACAGCCGTGTACCGATATCCAGCCTCTCCCGGGCGAACACCGCCGGCAAGGCCTCCACCCGAACACCGTTATCCAGGGCATAACCCTTCCATAATCCCGGCCAGTCGTTCAGGCCCGCCTGCCCCCTGCTACACATCACGACCCGTGCCTTCTTACGTGCCGGCAAAACCTGCTCGGTCACCACCGCCTCGGAAAAGACATCGACACTGCGATCCGGCAGATGCTTGATCATGCCACCGGCCAGGATCCGTCCCTGCTCTGACAGCACCCCGTTGAGCCAACGCAGCAGCCAGGCCAGATAGTCCGCCTGGCGGGGAATCCGCAACACGACGAGATCAAAGGGGCCAGCAGGCGGATCCTGCCAGCTGGTGGCACGAGGCGCGTTCATGACCGAGGGATTGGCCCTGGCGTTCAGTGCCAGCGATTCGGTCAGTGCGGCGTTGTCCGCCACCAGTTCCGGGGCAAAGCGGGCCAGGCCCAGGGACAGGGCACCGAACTGGTCATCGACAATGAGGACTCTAGCGCCCGGCTGGTCCTGAAGGAACATGGCAGCGGACTCCAGCAACAGCTCATCGGCCGCATCCCAGGCCCTGAGCGACTTGTCACCGCCGCCGGGGCGAACCAGCGACAGTGGGCCATCGGGAGTCTGGAGCTTGGCACTAGTCATTTCGGGCTTTCCGGAGATGGGTTTCATGAGGGCGCCCATTCTAGGCTGTTTATTCTAGAAATTAACCCTAGAGTGGGCGGCGTTCATGCAATTCATCTTTGCCCCTCACCCCAGGGGCTTTTTTTATCCCTTCAGCGGCGAACAGCGCGGTAGACGGTAAACCGACGGGTTTGCTCCAGTCGCTCCACAGTGCCGACATGGCGCCGGATCAGCTCTTCATAAGGCAGGAAACTGTTCGCCACCAGCCGTAACTCACCACCGGATTCCAGGTGAGAAGCGACCTCCCGGAGGAAGCGCTCGGTCATGGAGGTATCGGTCCGCACACCGGTATGAAACGGCGGGTTGGTGACAATAGCGGGCCATTTACCCTCGACGGACGAGAGGCCGTCCGAGGCACGGATATCCCCCGCACAGCCATTGCGTTCATAGGTTGCCCGGGCACAGCTCACCGCCTGCGACTGGACATCGACGCCATCGACCCGGGCCGCGGCCTGATCCGACTGCCGCTGCCAGCCCTGGAGCCAGCTGCCGATCACCCCGGCACCACAGGCGAAATCCAACACTCGGCCAGCACTGACAGGCTCTTTGGCGAGGCTGTCCAGCAACAGGGCCGTCCCCTCATCCAGCTCACCGAGGCTGAAGACACCCGGCATACCGGCCACATCAATGCTGACACCCCCATGCTCTACCCGTGTCCAGGTGATCCAGTCCGCCAGCGCGAACGCCGGGGCCGGCTCCGCAATCTCTGCGCTCCACACCTGGCAATGACGGGCACTATCCACCTTGCCGGCATCGGGCAACCTGGCCCTGAGCTGTTTGACCGCACCGGCGATCCCTTCTTTTTTCTCACCCACCAGGATCAACCGGGCACCGGCCCTGGCCAGCCATAACGCCAGAGCCAGTCGCAGGTCGAGTTCGGCCCTGGCCTTGGGCAGGAAAACCACGATGGTGTCGAGCGTGGCGGGTTGTAGGCCGGGGTCGTCATAGCCGAAACAGGCCTGCCAGCCTGGCACCCCACTCAGAGCGCTGTATACGCCGGCATGCTCACTCATGGCAAGGCCACCCTGCCCCAATCGGGAAAGCAGGCCGGGATCCGTTACCCCGAGCAGACCAACGGCTCCACCGAGCAGGTCACGGTTACGAAGCAATGCCTCGTGGGAATTGGGAAGGGAAGTCATGGAGCGATCAGGCCAGTTTCTGGCGACCGGCACGGACCGGACGCTGAACCAGCTCCTCGACCGCATTCTGCCGGACCTGGTCCCGCTCTTCCTCGTTGGAGATGGACAAGCCCATGTCCCGGAGCAGACCATCGGCCACGTCGTAGACAAAGCCGTGAACCGTCAGGGGCTGCCCGCGACGCCAGGCTTCCTGGACGATGTTGTTCTGGCAGACGTGCCCCACCTGCTCCACCACATTCAGCTCGCACAGGCGGTCGATCCGGTCCTGCTCACTTGTGATCGCGTCCAGTGTTGCCTGATGACGATCGCGAACGTCCTGGACATGACGCAGCCAGTGACTGATCAGGCCGAAGCCCTCGTTCCGCAGCGCTGCACGCACACCGCCACAGCCGTAGTGGCCCACCACCAGAATGTGCTTCACCTTTAGCACCTCGATGGCGAACTGCAGCACCGACAGGCAGTTGAAGTCGGTGTGCACAACCACGTTGGCCACATTGCGGTGAACGAAGAGTTCACCGGGCAGCAGATCCACAATCTGGTTGGCCGGTACCCGGCTGTCGGCGCAGCCGATCCAGAGGTATTCCGGCGCCTGCTGATTGGACAGGCGGTCGAAGAACTTGGGATCGACAGACTTGATGCCGTTGGCCCAGGCCCGGTTCTTGTCCAGCAGATTATCTAGCTGCCCCATGCAAACAACTCCCGTTTCTGACAAAAGTGCCGGAATTGAAAGCGAATCATTGTCAAAACGCAATACTCAGTTGGTCTCAAGCCCGACTTCACCCTGGGGCTGATGGATCGTGCTCTGGGCCAGATCCAGCAATTCCCGCAATGCAACCGAGAACATGGCGTACTCGGGCTCCCGGGTGCTCTTGAGTTCCGCCAGCATGGATTTCCAGCGATCAATCAATTGTTCATGCTGGTGCATCCAGCTTTCCACGGAGGCGGGCACATCCGCCGGCTTTTCTGCCAGCTTCAACACCCCGGTGGTCAGGGCCCGTTGCTGCCAGTCCAGGTCCTCCCGGAAGCTCTCCCGGGCCAGTGCCTCCCAGTGGGACACCGGCTGCAGATCGGCAATGGCCGTGGCAAACCAGGTCAGGTCAAGCCGGTCACCCAGTTCAAAATAGAGATTGGCCACCGTCTTCAGTGGCATACCGGTAGCCTCCTTGGCCTCAATGATACCCAGGGAGGAATACAGATAACCGGTCCCGGAAACCACCGAT
Source organism: Marinobacter sp. (assembly GCF_041690455.1). Lineage (GTDB taxonomy): Bacteria > Pseudomonadota > Gammaproteobacteria > Pseudomonadales > Oleiphilaceae > Marinobacter. The sequence continues at coordinate 69,483 of NZ_JAWLHI010000001.1, read as the reverse complement.
GCAAGTTCCTTCGGCAAGCCCGCTTCGACGAGATTTGTGTGGCGCTTCTCCCAGGCCTGGCGCGCCTGCTCACCCAGGTAGTCCGGCAGGCCGGCGGTAATGGCCCAGACACTGTCGGCAAACCGTTCCATGTGGCTCTGGATGCTCAGCTCGGCCCGGCGGTTACGCAGCAGCCAACGGACGGAGCGGCGCATCAGGCGCATCAGGTCCTGCATCAGCTCCATCTGCAGTCTGGCCGGAATATGGAAGTCTTCCGCCTCGATCCGGTCCCACCAGTTATCGATGCGGAACACATCCCGCGCGATAATCCATGCCAGGGCGATGGAAGCAGCGTCGGCACCGGTGGACTGGTTCAGGCGCTCCACAAAGGTGATGCCCATGTGATTGACCATGTCATTGGCAATCTGCGTGGCGATGATTTCGCGCCGCAGCTGGTGCTCACCCAGTTCCGAACTGAACTGCTGGGTCAGGGCGCGGGGGAACACCTTGTACATTTCACCGGCCAGCAGCGGCTCGTCCGGCAAGGTGCTGTCGATCAGAGTCTGTTTCAGGTCCCCTTTCACGTAGGAAATCAGCACCGACAGCTCCGGCCGGGTCAGCCCCTTCTTGTCGAGCTTGCGCTCGGACAGGGTTTCGTCGTCCGGCAGGAATTCCAGGGCCCGGTTGAGCTTGCCTTCGCTCTCGAAGGTATTCATCAGCCGGCGGTATTCCTCGAGGCGCGTGGCGGCATCCTCACTGGCGATACTGATGGCCTGGGTCTGACGGTAGTTGTTCTTCAGCACCAGCGCCGCGACATCGTCGGTCATCTCCTCCAACATCACGTTCCGCTGCTTCTCGGTGAGATCGCCGACAGCCACGGCCCGATTCAACAGGATCTTCATGTTGACCTCGTGGTCGGAGCAATCCACACCACCGGAGTTGTCGATGAAGTCGGTGTTCAGGCGGCCGCCCTTGAGGGCGTACTCGATCCGGCCCAGCTGGGTCAGGCCCAGGTTGCCGCCTTCGCCCACCACCTTGCAGCGCAGCTCGGAGCCATTGATCCGCAGGCCATCGTTGGCCTTGTCGCCCACATCGGTGTTGGATTCGGAACCGGCCTTCACGTAGGTGCCGATACCACCGACCCAGAGCAGGTCCACCTGGGCCTTGAGGATGTGGGAGATCAACATGTTGGGTGGTACGCGATCGGCCTTGATGCCCAGCAGTTTTTTCATTTCCGGGCTGACCGGGATCGACTTGGCGTTCCGGCTGAACACTCCGCCGCCCTTGGAGATCAGCTTGGTGTCATAATCGGTCCAGGCTGACCGGGGCATTTCGAACAGGCGCTTGCGCTCCCGGAAACTGGCCTCGGCATCCGGATCCGGGTCGACGAAAATGTGAATGTGGTTGAACGCCGCAACCAGCCGGGTCTTCTCGGAGCACAGCATGCCGTTGCCGAACACGTCGCCGCCCATATCGCCGATGCCGATGGCGGTAAACTCGTCCAGTGCCGGGTTGATGCCCATCTCGCGGAAGTGGCGTTCCACCGACACCCAGGCACCCCTGGCGGTGATGCCCATCTTCTTGTGGTCATAGCCGTTACTGCCTCCGGAGGCGAACGCGTCGCCCATCCAGAAGCCGTATTCCGCGGCCAGGCCATTGGCAATATCGGAGAAGGTCGCTGTGCCCTTGTCGGCAGCCACAACGAGATAGTGATCGTCATCGTCATGCCGGATAACCCGCTCCGGCGGCTTGATCCCGGCATCCACCAGATTATCGGTAATATCCAGCAGGCCGCGGATAAAGGTCTTGTAGGCCTCGATACCTTCGGCCTGAAACGCTTCCCGATCCGAGGGATCCGGCAGTCGTTTGGCCACGAAACCACCCTTGGCGCCCACCGGCACGATCACCGCATTCTTCACCTGCTGGGCCTTGACCAGGCCCAGGATCTCGGTGCGGTAATCCTCGAAACGATCAGACCAGCGCAGACCGCCACGGGCGACCTTGCCGCCCCGGAGATGCACACCCTCGACCCTCGGCGAGTATACAAAGATCTCGAACATCGGCAGCGGCAGCGGCATGTCCGGAATACCGGAGGGATCAAACTTCACACTGATGTAGGACTTGGGCTTGCCGTCCGCATCCAGCTGGAAGTAGTTGGTGCGCAGGGTGGCCTGCATCAGCTCCAGATACAGGCGCATCACCCGGTCTTCGCTGAGGTTTTCAACCTCGTCCAGGCCGGCGCTGAATTCGATCTCCAGTTTCTGCTGAGCCGCCTCGCTCTTGCCCCTGCTCTGATAGCGCTCCGGGTTGAAGCGGATGTCAAAGAAGTCCAGCAGGGTCCGGGTCAGCTGGACATGGTTGACCAGGGTATTGGAGATGAAGGTCTGACTGTTGGAGAAACGGATCTGGCGCATGTAGCGGGCGTAGGTCCGCAAGAGGGCAATCTCGCGCCAGCTCATGTAGGACGACAGCAGCAGGCGGTTGAAGGCGTCGTTTTCCGCTTCGCCGTGCCAGACCCGGCGGAACAGTTCCTCGAAAATCGGCCGGATGCGGTGGATGTCCACCACTTCCCCGGTGTGGGCCTGCAGGGTGAAATCGTGGATCCATACCGACTTGCCGTGGCGATCCAGGACCTCGAACGGATGCTCCCCGATCACCCGGAAGCCCAGGTTATCGAAGATCGGCATCACGTCCGACAACGGCAGCGGCTCGTCCGGGTAGAACAGCTTGAAGTGGAGGGTCGACTCATCCTCCTCCAACGCCCGGTAAAAACTCATGGCCAGATCGTCTCTATCCGCCGAAGCAGCGATGTGATCAAGGTCGATTGCAGCCCGGCGCGGCGAGAACATATCGGTGTAGCTGGGCGGAAATCCTCCAGCCCAAAGCCGGTAGAATTCGTTGCCGCGCTCCTCACCATAGGCTTCGCTCAGCGCCTCGTAGAGTCCGTCGCGCCAGGACTGGGCCAGATCGATGACCTTCTCCCGGATCTCGGCGATCGGCAACTGACGGTTTTCCACCTGGGGCACCCGGATGGTGAACTGCACCCGGGCCAGGACCGACTCGGAGAAGTGGGTAACGAACTCGATGTCCTCGGCTTCCAGGGTCTCGAACAGCACCTGCTCCACCTTCAGGCGCAGCTCGGTGTTGTAGATATCCCTCGGGAAGAAGGCCAGGCAGGTGACAAACTGGCCGTACACATCCTCGCGCATGAACAGCTCGATGCGCCGGCGTTCCTGGATGTAGAGGATGTTCTTGGCCACCCGCAGCAGCTCGTCGGTCTCGATCTGGAAAAGCTCATCCCTGGGGTAGAGGGTCAGGATTTGCTCCAGCTCCTTGCCGGCATAGTCGTTCCGGAGGAAACCGGAACGCTTCATCACGCTCTGGAACTTCCGGCGCAGCAGCGGGATTTCGTCGGGACGCTCGTTATAGACCCGGGCCGTATACAGGCCGAGGAAACGACGCTCGCCAATCACCTCGCCCTTGTCGTTGAACTTCTTGACGGCGATGTAGTCCGGATAAGCTGGACGGTGCACCCGTGAGCGCTGCGCAGACTTGGCGAAAATAAACATGTCGTCGGTACGGGTCATCTCGTGCCGGGTGCGCTGGGGCAGCTCGTTAAGGCGTACCTGATCCGGTCGCTCATTGCTTATCCGGAGGATACCCAGCTCCGAATTGGCGACCCGGCGGACTTCGATACCTTTCTTGTCCTTCACGTAATCGAATTCGTCGTACCCCAGGAAAGTGAAGTGGTCCTCTACCAACCAGTTGAGGAACGCCCTTGCCTCTTCCTTTTCCTCATCGCTGATACCGGCGGTGGTATCGTCCAACTCACCGATAATCCGGTTGACCTTTTCGGTCACAACATCGAAGTCCGAGACCGCGATACGCACTTCGTGCAGCACCGTCTGCAACATCTCCTCCAGATCTTTCAGATCCGACGGATTGCTGTGGCGGTCGATCTCGAGAACGATAAAGGCCTCGTACTCGGCGCCCGAGCCGCTCTTCTTGGTGGAGTGCAACTTTTTGAGCTTGCCGTCCTTGTCACGGTCGACCTGCAGGATCGAGTGCTGGATGGAATGGGTGCCGATTTCCCGCTGGTTGATGGCGATCCGCAGGGAATCGATCAGGAACGGAATGTTCGGATGCAGGATGAAAATGACCGTGTGGGTGGATTGCCAGCCGTCACTTTCCAGGTCCGGGTTCAATACCGATACCGGGGTCTCCTCGGCGCTGCGCTTCTGCAGGAACTGCCAGGCGGCGAGAATGGCGCCGTAGGTATCGGAGAATCGTCGACTCACCAACTCTTCAAGAGGGATGTGCGCGTAATGCTGCTTTGCAAATTCACTGATTTTTTTCGCCTCGGTCTTCGCGATCTTCTGGGAAAACGCATCAGCGAGTTGCTCAAAAAACTGTTCCTTGCTGGCCACAGTCAACGCGTTCATGATCTACCTCTGGTTAGTGTGAAATAAACGTAATCGACGCACTGTCACATAAGCATAGCCAAGCCCTTGATTTTTGCCGTCCAGATGCGAAAACTGCGGCAACTACTTACGAACAATACGGTTCCTTGACGGGACATGGATAAGGGAGCAGTTACATCCAATGTCACTACAGCATACGTTCGGGGAGTTAAGGTCACAGTTAGCCAAAAGGATCATTGGCCAGGAAAAACTGGTAGACCGGCTGCTCATTGCCCTGTTGGCGGACGGCCACCTGCTGGTGGAGGGGGCGCCCGGGCTGGCGAAGACCACCGCCATCAAGGCGCTGGCGGATCACCTCGAGGGGGATTTCCACCGTATCCAGTTCACCCCGGATCTGCTGCCGTCGGATGTCACCGGCAGTGAGATCTACCGGGCCGAGACCGGACAATTCGAATTCCAGAAAGGCCCCATCTTTCACAACCTCGTGCTTGCTGATGAAATCAACCGTGCGCCCGCGAAGGTGCAGTCCGCCCTGCTGGAAGCCATGGGCGAACGGCAAGTCAGCGTCGGCCTCAGGACCTTTCCCCTGGACAAACTGTTCCTGGTGATGGCCACCCAGAACCCGATCGAGCAGGAAGGCACCTACCCGCTGCCCGAAGCCCAGCTGGACCGTTTCCTGATGCATGTAGTGATTGACTATCCCTCGGCCGAGGCCGAAAAGGCGATCCTGCATCTGGCAAGGAACGATTACCGCCAGGGACTGCCAAAGGCCGAAACCCGTATCAGTGCGGAGCAGGTCTTCGCCGCGAGGGCCGAGGCCGCGGATATCTTCATGGCCGAGCCGGTTGAGCAATACCTGCTGGCTCTGGTACTGGCGACCCGGGATGCCGCCAGTCTGGACCCGGAACTGGCCCGCTGGACCGCTTTCGGCGCCAGCCCCCGGGGCACCATTGCCCTGGACCGGTGCGCCCGGGCCAGTGCATGGCTGGATGGCCGGGACTATGTCACCCCGGATGACGTCCGGGCGATGGCCTTTGACGTGCTCCGGCACCGGATCCTGCTGACCTTCGAGGCCGAAGCCGAGGGCATGACGCCGGACGCGGTTATCGCGCGGCTGATCGACCGGGTTCCGGTTGCCGCCTGAGGGCCTACATTCCTGTGCAAGACCAGACGCCATGGTAAGCAGTCAAGCCACGACACACATCAGCCTGCCTGACCTGATCCGGTTGCAGGCGGATGCCCGGGCCCTGAAGCTGCCCTCGGCCCGGCCGGTAAGGTCCCGGCAGGCGGGTTTGCAGCGCTCACCGCAACGGGGGCGCGGGATGGCCTTTGCCGAGGTGCGCCAGTACCAGCCGGGCGATGACATCCGCAGCATCGACTGGCGGGTTACCGCCCGAAGGCAATCTCCGCACACCAAACTGTACGAGGAGGAACGGGAGCGTCCCGTACTGCTGCTGTGCGATCTGGGACCCAGCCTGTTCTTCGCCAGCACCGGCGCCTACAAGCAGGTCCGTTGCGCCCAGGTGGCGGCGATCCTGTCCTGGCTGGCCCTCTGGGCCGGAGACCAGGTCGGCGGGATCGTCTTCAACGGTGAGAAGCTCCAGGTGCTTCGGCCGGCCCGTCGCAAGAAATCGGTGCTGCGATTGCTCGATGCCCTGGCGGAACAGCAGCACAAACCCGACCGCAACGGGGGACTGCCAGCCTCCGGCATGGAGAACGGGCCCTGGCTCGATCAGGCGCTGGCCGAAGCCCGGCGCGTTGCCCACACCGGCAGCCGCATCTTCGTACTGAGCGATTTCCTGCAGATCTCTGACGACACTGCCTCCCTGCTCGGGGCCCTGGCACGCCACAATGCCGTCAATGCCATCCGGATTGTGGATCCGCTGGAAGAGCAGCTGCCCGACAGCGGCCGGTTCGCGGTTGCCGGGCCGGACGGCCCGATCTGGTTCGATGCCGGCAACCCCCGTTTCCAGCAGGCCTGGCGGCAACGCATTACAGCCCACGAAACACGGCTGGCGTCCTGTTTCCGCACCGCCGGTGTTGTTTCCGCGACGGTTTCAACCGGCGAGGATCCAGCCTCGGTGCTGAAGTCCTTGCTCGGGCCAAGGGGGCGCATCGGATGAATCCACAGGATCCCCTGAGCCAGCTGCGCGACATCCACCTTCCCGCCACCGGTGGTTTCTGGCCCCCGGCGCCGGGCTGGTGGGTGCTTGCCCTGCTTATTCTGGCTGTCCTGACGCTGACGGTGGTAGCCCTGCTTCGCCGCAGGCGTCGCAGTCGCTGGCGCAGACAGGCGATCCTCGCCCTGATTGACCTCGAGCAAAAGGCGGAACCGACGCCTGTCTGGTTCGCCCGCCTCAATACGCTACTCAAGCAGGCAGCCAGGGAATGCCACCCGGAAAGTCGACCCCAGGCCCTCAGCGGCGGCGCCTGGGTGGATTTCCTGATCGCCACGGCACCGGAGGGGCAAACTCCTGAGCGACACCAGCTCGAGGCGATGGCCCATGCCGCCTGGATGCCAACGGTACAGGCCGATCCCGCCGAAGCGATCCGGTTTGCCCGCCACTGGCTGGGAGGGCAGAAATGCTGAGCCTGGCTTATCCCTGGGTGCTTGTCATCGCCCTGCTCCCGCTGTTGATCCAGTGGCGCCGACCGGCCCGCCGGCAGGTGGACGCACCAGTCCTGCCCACCGGGCACTGGTTGTCCGGCTTGCCCGGCGTCAGTCGTCAGGGGAACGCCACCCCGTGGTGGCGCAGACTGCTGCTCGCTCTACTGTGGCTACTCCTCGTGCTGGCATTGGCGCGCCCCCAGTATGTGGGTGAGCAGGTGCAGCTGCCGGTTACCGGGCGCGACCTCATGCTGGTGGTGGATATCTCCCCCTCCATGGACGAGCGGGACATGGTGATCCAGGGCCGCAGCATCAACCGTCTGCAGGCGGTCAAACACGTGCTGAATGATTTCATCTCGCGGCGCAAGGGCGACCGGCTCGGCCTGATCCTGTTTGGCACCGAGCCCTACGTCCAGGCACCGCTGACTTTTGATCTGGAAACCGTGCGCACCCTGATGCAGGAATCAGGACTGGGCATGGCAGGCCGGGCCACGGCAATCGGCGACGCCATCGGATTGTCAGTCAAGCGGTTACGGGACCGCCCCCAGGAACAACGAGTCGCGGTGCTGCTCACTGACGGCGCCAACACCGCAGGAGAGATCAGTCCGGACAAGGCCACGGAAATCGCCGCAGCAGCCGGCGTCCGGCTGTATACCATCGGGATCGGGGCCGACACCATGGTGCAGCGAGGCCTTCTCGGTTCCCGACGGGTCAATCCCTCCCGGGACCTGGACGAGGGCCTGCTCACCCGCATGGCGCAGGCCACCGGCGGCCAGTACTTCCGAGCCCGTAGCCTGCCCGAACTGGAAATGATCTATGAGAGCATCAACCAGCTCGAAGCCATCGAACTGGAGGGCAAATTCTACCGGCCGGTGACCGAGCTGTTCGTCTGGCCGGCGGGCATGGCGACCGGTCTATGGCTGATACTCGCCCTGGCAAACCTCGCCGCCCGACGCCGCCAATCCGGCGCAGAAGCGCGGGGAGGAGCGCAACATGGCTGACTTCCATTTCCTTCGCCCACTCTGGTTGCTACTCCTTCTCGCGGTACCAGTACTCGTGGTGATACTCCGCAACGCAGGCCACGGCGACAGCGGCTGGTCACGGCTGATTCCCGCCCCCTTGCTGTCACCACTGATCCGGTCCGGGGGTCAACAGAATGGCAGGGGCGGTTCTCCGCTTGTGCCGGTCTCCCTGGCACTGGTGATACTGGCGGTTGCCCTGGCCGGCCCGGCCTGGCGGGAGGCACCCACGCCCCTGAAGCAACCGGGGGACAGTCTGGTCATGGTGCTGGATCTGTCGCTGTCCATGCTCGCCACCGATGTGGAACCCGACCGCCTGACCCGGGCCAAACGCAAGATCCGGGATATCCTCAAGACCCGGGAGGGAAGCCTCAACGGTCTGGTGGTCTATGCTGCCGATGCCCATGTGGTCACACCGCTGACCGATGATGCCCGCACCATCGAAGCCATGCTCAAGGTGCTGGACCCGACGATCATGCCGGCCCAGGGCAACCGCGCCGATCTGGCGGTCACCCGGGCAACAGAGCTGCTGCAACAGGGAGCGCCGGGCAAAGGCAAGATCCTGCTGATCACCGATGATGTCCGGGAGGGGTATCTGCCCGGAATCACCCACGCCCTGGCAGGCACGCCTTACACCCTCAGCACCCTGATGGTCGGCACCGAGGGTGGCGGCCCCATTCCCCTGGCCAAACGGGGCTTCATGCGCGAAAACGGGGAGATCGTGATTACCCGGGCCGATCCCGGCGCACTTTCCGATGTGGCCGCGGAAACCGGGGGCTCCTTTCACGCCCTGACCCTGGACGACACCGATGTCGAGGCACTGAAACTGGCGCCAGAAGACAGTGACGACTGGCAATCCGCCGACTCCGACCAGACCGTGAATCGCTGGCAGGATGATGGCTACTGGCTACTCTGGCTTGCGCTCCCACTGATCCTTCTGGGCTGGCGCCGGGGCGGGTTTGCTGTGCTCGCCCTGCTAATCCTGCCCCTGATGCCCGAACCGGCGCGGGCTGCAAGCTGGGACAGCCTCTGGCAACGGGAGGATCAGCGGGCGCCGGAGCTGATCCGCAAGGATCCCGAGCAGGCCGCCCGTGAACTCGAAACCCCCTCCTGGCGGGCGCCTGCACTCTACCGCTCCGGAGAGTATGAACAGGCGGCCAAACTGTTTGGATCCCTGGATGGTCCGGAGGCAGATTACAACCGGGGCAATGCCCTGGCCCGGGCCGGCAAGCTCGAACAGGCTCTCGACGCCTACGAGAGCGCCCTGGCGCAGGCACCGGAGATGGAGGACGCGCGCCACAACCGGGACCTGGTGGAGCAACTGCTGGAACAACAGCAGCAGGATCAGCAGGACCAGGGTGGCAGCCAGGACAACCCATCGCAGCAGGGCGATGACCAACAAGCCGGACAGCAGCCTTCCCCCTCCGGGGAGGATCCATCCGGTCAGTCGGACAGCCGTCAGGACAGCGGTCAGGGCGAACAGGAATCGGACCCCGCGCAACCGCAACAGGATCCGGCTAGCGGCCAACAGGGAGAGTCCGGGGAACAACAGGACGGGCAACAGGCGCAAGCCCCGGCCGCGATCTCGGAGACACCCCTGAGCCAGGGGCAGGAACAGTGGCTCAGGCGCATTCCCGACAATCCCGGCGGCCTGTTGCGCCGGAAATTCCTGCAACAGTACCAGGAACGTCAGACACCACCCGCTGAGGGCGATACACCATGGTAAAACGGATATTGGCAACGATGACCGGATTGTGGCTGCTGCTGGCGCTGGCCTTCCCGGCCTGCGCCGGTGAGCTGTCCGTCGAGCCGGACCGAAAGCAGCTTTATGAAGGCGAGGTCCTGACCGTCACGGTCAAGGGCACCATGGAGCTGGACATCAACCTCAGCAACCTGTTCGAGTTCGATCTGTCCCAGCTGCCCGCGCCGGATATCGAGAAGGTCGAGCCGGATTTCGAGATCCTCGCCCGTAACCAGCAATACAGCATCCGTACCGTCAACAGCCAGATGATCGGTGAGATCACCTGGACCTACCAGCTGGCCCCCACACGCACCGGTGAGCTCACCATTCCCGAACTCACCTTCAGGGATGCCACCTCGAAGCCTGTGACCGTTGAAGTGGTCTCCGGCTCCGGGCCGGAAGTCCGGGACAGTTTTGTCGAGCTGTCCGCGGACAAGGGCGAGGTCTATGTGCAGGAGCAACTGACCCTGACGGTTCGCCTGTTCTTCACCGGCAATCTGATTCGGGGTGAACTGTCCGAGCCGGAGCACCCCCACGCCATCATCGAAAGCCTTGGCAAACAGCAGGAATATACCCGGTACCGGGACGGCGTCCGCTACCGGGTCGTTGAACGGCGTTATGCCGTGTTTCCGCAGAGGACAGGTGAGCTCGATCTGCCCCCGATCCGGTTCGAGGGCCAGGCACGGACCCAGGAGGGCAAGCTACGGTTCCTGAGGGACAGCGAGGAGTTCTTTGCCATCCCGGTAAAACCGGTTCCGGACGAATTTACCGGCGACACCTGGCTACCCACGAGCGACCTGACCCTGGAAGAGAGCGGCCTGCCACCGACCCTGGAAGTGGACATGGGTGAGAACCTGACCCGCCGAATCACCCTGAAAGCCAGTGATCTGCCTTCGGAGGCCCTGCCCCCACTGCCCGAGGATACGCCACCGGGAGTCCGTGCCTACCCCGACCAGCCGCAGAGAAGCACCCAGGTGACGCCCGAGGGTTTGGTCTCAACCCTGGAACAGACCATCGCGCTGGTTCCTGTGCAAGCCGGCGAGATGACCTTGCCGGAAGTCCGGCTTGCCTGGTGGGACACCGACACTGACAACCAGCAGGTGGCGGTCATTCCTGCCCGGACGCTGTCAGTAGCCGATACCGGCGCCGCCGCCGTGCCACCCGCCCCGGAACCGCCTCCAGACGGTTCCACAACAACCGGCACGGCCAGCGAGCCGGAGACTGGTAGTTCACCGGAAGCAACCGGATCGATCTGGCCCTGGGTCAGTCTGGCCCTGGCTGTCGCCTGGGCTGCCACTGTCGCTGGCTGGTGGTGGTCCGGAAGGAATGGCCGTGGGACGCGTAAACAGCCCGTACCCCATGAGGGCGACAACAACGAGCACGCTTTGTTTGACCAACTCATCATCGCCGCCAGGAAGGGATCTGCGGAAACACCCCATTTCCTGATCCGGTGGATGCAGCATCGGCATCCGGATCAGCTGTTCCACACCGCCGGGGATGTTGTGAAGTTTCTGGAAGATGAAGCCCTGGCAGCTGAACTGGATCGCCTGCAGGCGGATCTGTTTGCCGGGAAAGGAAGTCCGGAATCGGGTGTGGCGGACCGGCAGGCTCTGGTCAGAGCTCTGGAACAGGTTCGGCGCCGGAAAGCCCGGACCACCCGGGAGAATGGCCTGCGCCCCCTTTACCCGGATAACCTGTCGGCCTGACCGGCGCCGCCGGCCCGAATCAGTTGGTCAGTTGCTGGTCGATGACCAGCCGGACCGGATCAGCATCCTCGCCGGATACGGTGACAGGCTCATCGACACTGCCCTGCCAATCACCGGCTTGGGCGGAAACACTGCCAGAGCGGCTCAGGCGGGCGGTGACCAGCACCTCATCGGCACTGGAAATTTTCGCCCGCGGTGACATGGAGTTGCCATCATCCAGCCGCAGGGTCACCGGCAGATCGCCGGCGGTCAGGCGCGCGACGGCCAGCGGCGGCCCACCCGTGTTACCGGCTTCACGGGCAAACACGAACAGGGTCGTGTCGGCCGGCACCTGGCCCTGGAAAGTATCCGCCAGGGACACCTCGACGGTCACACCGGGACCTCCGGCATCGGCTGTCGCCTGCACCTCGGGCGGCGTTTCACCCAGGCGATTATACGCCTCATTGATGCCGCCCCGGATCGAGGCGATCTGGGGGTGATCCGGCGCCACGGTCACGATCCGCTCCCAGTATTCAATGGCCTCGCGGTAATTCTGCTGACTGAAGGCATTGATCCCGAGCAGCCCCAGGGCGTTGACTTCGTCCGGGTTCAGGGACCGCGCCCGGCGAATCGCCTCGGTGACCGCCTCGGTCATTATGCCCTGACTATCGAAGAACAGGGCCTGTGCCGACAGCCCCAGGGCCACCGCCTCCGCCTGATCGTTGCCATCTACCACTTTGGCCAGCTGACGAAATGCCCAGGCAGCTTCCTGGTACTGCTCAAGGCGCATATAGCTCTGGCCCAGCATGGCCCAGCCGTCAGGATTGTCGGGATCGGCCTCGAGCCTGTCCCGGAGCTGCACCACCAGGTCCGCCATCTGTGCCTGACGACCGGAATCGCTCTGCTCCATCTGTTGCATGGCAATGTACTGTTCAACCCGGTCCATGGCACCCCATTCCTGGTACAGCAGGTAGGCTGCAGCGGGCAAGACCAGAACCGACACCAGCGCCACCGCAATCGCACTCCTGCGACCGGGCACCACGCGCCGGGGCTGTTCCGATTCCGGGACATCGTCGAGCATGGAACCCGCCAGTTCTTCTTTCAGCTGTCGGTAGTTGTCTTCATCCAGAATACCGGCTTCAAACTCCTCATCGAGTTCTTTCATCCGGGTGCGGTAGGCCATCAGGTTCTGGTTACGGATATTCGCCCGGGCACGGGCGTCGGCGCGCTGGAACAGCACCGGGAAAAGTACAAAAGCCAGGGCGATAATGATCAGTACCGTCGCGGCAATCCAGAAAGTATCGGTCATGGAGATGTCGTCACTGCATTGGAAATGGATTCGATCGGTTCAGGCGAGCGCTCAGCGGTCGCGGGTCTCGTCTTGGCCTGCCAGGATCTGCTCGGCGCGAGCGCGCTCTTCTGCGCTCAGGCCGGTTGCCTGCCGTTCACTGCGCCGGGCACGGATAACCACGCCAGCGACAACAAGCAGGCCACCAAAGACAGCAATGGCCGGCGTCGCCCACAACAGGAAGGTGCGACTGTCCAGTTCCGGCTTGTACCGGACAAATTCGCCAAACCGTGCGACCAGCGCATCGACAATCTCCTCATTGCTGGCACCGGCCTGCATCATCCGGTACACCTCGTTACGCATATCCTGCGAGATGGGTGCGTTGGAATCTGCGATATTCTGGTTCTGGCACTTCGGGCACCGCAGCTCGGCAATCAGGTTCTGATAACGCACTTCCTGTTCGCGGGTATCGAAATCATAGACAGCGGCGACTTCCGCCTGTGCCAAGCCTGCAGTCAGTACGAACAGGGTTGCGAGTACGAATCGCATCATCAGCTGTTACCCCGTGCTTTTTCGATCACCGGCAGCAACGTTTCTTCCCACACTTTCGGGTTGACCACACCGACATGGCGGTATCGGACCACGCCTTCGGCATCAATCACGAAGGTCTCCGGAGCCCCGTAAACGCCCAGGTCGAAACCCAGGGTACCCTTGGGGTCATAGATGGTTGTTCGGTAGGGATCACCCAGACGATCGAGCCAGACCAGGGCATCCTCGCGCTTGTCCTTGTAGTTCAGGCCGATAATGCTGATACCCTTCTCGTTCGCCAGCCACATCAGGTCATCGTGCTCATCGCGACAGGATGGACACCAGGTCCCCCAGACATTGAGCAGGGAAACCTCGCCACGGAACAGGCTACGGTCCAGCCTCGCCTCCGGGTTCTGGAGATCCGCCAGGGAAAACTCGGGCACCGGCTTGCCAATCAGGGCGGACTCGAGTTTGGTCGGGTCCTTGCCGATGCCGGCAAACAGAACCACACCCAGTATCAGGGCCACCAGCAATGGCAGGAATAACAGGAAGCGCTTCATGACAAGGCCTCCGCTTCACCTTTAACCCCACCAGCAGGCCGGGCACTCTGCGGAACCCGCTCTTCGGCGCGATCCCGGATACGGTAGCGCTTGTCGGAGACGGCGAGGAAGCCACCGATCGCCATCACTAGGGCGCCGAGCCAGAGCCAGCGGACCAGGGGCTTGTACTGCAGGCGGATAGCCCAGGCGTCCTCGGTGAGACGCTCACCGATTGCCACGAAGATATCCCGGAACAGGCCGGCGTCGATATCAGCCTCGGTCATGACGCTCATGCCCACACTGTACTGGCGCTTTTCAGGATGCAATTCGGCAACCTTCTCACCGTCGAGCATCACATCAAAGCCGCCATACTGGGCGGTGAAGTTCTGCCCACGACGCTCACCGATGTCAGTGAATACGAACTGGTAGTCGCCCACGGTGGCGATGTCGCCCGGAGTCATCCGGACATCCCGTTCGATGCCGTAGTTTGAAACCACCGTGGCACCGGCCATCACCATGGCAAGCCCAAGGTGCCCCAGCACCATCCCCCAGTAACTCCGGGATTGACGCTTCAGGCCGTGGAGTCGGCCCTTGCGGGAAGATGACTTGTCCCAAAGGTCCCAGAAGGTGGCTACAGTGACCCACATGGCAGTAAAGATGCCGGCAAATGCCCATGGCTTGAATCCGCCATAACCGATAATCACCGCTGTGCTGGCCACGATACTGATTGCAAGAGGCCAGAGCAGCTTACGGCCAAGCCAGCCGCCGTCGGTTTTCTTCCAGCGGGAAAAGATACCGGCACCCAGAAGCAGGCCGGCCGCCACCGCCAGCGGGCTGAAGGTGAGATTGAAGAACGGCTCACCGATGGACAGCTTGCCCAATTCCAGATAATCCAGAACCAGCGGATACAGGGTCCCGATCGCCACCAGCAAGGTCGCTGACACCAGCAACACATTATTCAGCAGGAGGAAGATTTCCCGGGACAGCGAACCATACCGGGCGCGCACGTGTACCACGGGGGCCCGGAAAGCATACAGCGCCAGACTGGCGATCATGGTTACCGCCAGCAACATGAGCAGGAACTTGCCCCGCTCCGGATCGGAAGCAAAGGCATGAACCGAGGTCAGCACGCCGGAACGCACCAGGAATGTGCCCAACAGGCTCAACGCAAAGGTGACAATAGCCAGCAGCACGGTCCAGCTCTTGAACACGCCCCGTTTCTCGGTCACTGCCAGCGAGTGCATCAGGGCCGTGCCGGACAGCCAGGGCAGCAGTGAAGCATTTTCCACCGGATCCCAGAACCACCAGCCGCCCCAGCCGAGTTCGTAGTAGGCCCACCAGCTGCCGAGCGCGATGCCGATGGACAGGAATGCCCAGGCCACGGTGGTCCAGGGCCGGGACCAACGTGCCCAGGCGGCATCGAGGCGGCCATTGATCAGTGCAGCGATGGCAAAGGCAAACGCTACAGAGAAACCCACATAGCCCATATACAGCATCGGCGGGTGCATGATCAGGCCGATGTCCTGCAGCAAGGGGTTGAGATCCGCGCCATCAGCCGGCACGTTGGGCAACAGCCGGTCGAAGGGGTTGGAGGTGACGATGATAAACAACAGGAAGCCGACAGCAACCATGCCCAGCACCGACAGCACCTGGGAAATCATCACCGTTGGCAGTCGGCGGCTGAATATCGCCACCGCCATGGTCCAGCCTGACAGCATCAGGATCCACAGCAGCAGCGAGCCTTCGTGGCCACCCCACACGGCACTGAACTTGTAGAACCAGGGCAGCATACTGTTGCTGTTGTTGGCCACGTACGCGACCGAGAAATCGTCGGTCAGGAAGGCGTGGGTCAGCAGGCCGAATGCCATGGCAATAAACACAAACATGCCCGACGACAATGGTCGGGCAAATGCCTGGAGGTTGTCCCGGCCGGTCACCGAACCGACCAGGGGCACAACGGAGAGGAGCACTGCCAGCAACAGCGCGAGAATCAGTGCAAACTGTCCGAGTTCCGGAAACATCAGTATCCCCTATTCAGGCTGGGAGGTTTGGATCAATACGACTGCGACTGGGCAGTTTCGCCCGCCTTGTTCTGAACCTTGGAAGCTTTTTCCAGGGCGTCGGCCACTTCCGGCGGCATGTAATTCTCATCATGCTTGGCCAGCACCTGGTCCGCAACGAACCTGCCCTGCCCATCAAGTTTGCCCATAGCGACCACACCCTGGCCTTCGGCGAACAGATCCGGGAGGATGCCGTTGTATTCCACCGGCACCGAGGAATTGAAATCGGTTACCCGGAATTCCACCTTCAGGCTATCCGGGTCACGGATCACCGAGCCCTCCTCAACCATACCGCCGGCCCGGATGCGGACATCCTGTGGCGCCTCACCGGCGGCAATCTGCGACGGATCGTAGAACAGATTGATATTCTGCCGGAGGGCGTAGGTGGTCAGTGCCACGGCAACGCCGATACCAGCGAGGAGAAAGAGAACAATGGTCAGCCGTTTTTTACGGATCGGGTGCATGCTTAACCTGCTTGTCAGTCCTGGGAAACTTCAACTCGGGTGAACGTGGCGGCGGGTCGCGCTGCCCGCTGCCGGCCCTGGTCCTGGCGCTCATAATTCCTGCGGCAGGCTTCCATCATTACGCTGCGCCGGTGCCGCGACCAGACCATCAGTCCGACCATCAATACGAGAAACACACCGTAGCAGGTCCACACGTAGGGGCCGTGGCCTTCCATTGCAATAAACGCGGAGAGTGAATCAAACGCCATGGATCAGTGCCTCCCCGCCATTACCAGATCTTTTACCCACCGGGTCCGCTGTTCACGGGCGATGATCTCCGTCTGCATCCGGAGGCAGGCCAGCCAACCGAAAATCAGGTACAGCCCCAGTATCGATAGCAGCAGCGGCACCCACATTTCCGCGGGCATGGAGGGCTTCTCCGTCAGCTTGAAGGTGGCGGGCTGATGCAGCGTGTTCCACCATTCCACCGAGTATTTGATAATCGGAATGTTCACCACACCCACCAGCACCAGCACAGCCACAGCCCGGGCGGCGGACTTCTCGTCATTGATGGCCCGGTCGAGCGCTATTACCCCACCATACAGGAACAGCAGGATCAGCATGGACGTCAGCCGGGCATCCCAGATCCACCAGGTACCCCAGGTGGGCTTGCCCCAGACCGCGCCGGTAAACAGGGCGAGGAAGGTCAGAACCAGACCCACCGGAGCCACGGCCTTGACGAACACATCGGCCAGTTTCATGCGCCACACCAGGGTCACCACAGCCGCCACCGCCATCATGATATAGACCGATTGGGCCAGGAACGCGGTCGGTACATGAATGAAGATGATCCGGTAGCTGTTACCCTGCAGATAATCCTTCGGAGCAAACGCCAGCCCCCAGACAACACCTGCCAACAAAAGCAGCGCACCGCAGACCAGCAGCCAGGGCATCAGACGGGTCGCTATCCCGTAGAACCATTTGGGCGAGCCCAGCTTATGAAATATTTGCCACATTGATTGGTACCCGTTAACCCGTTACCTGTTAGCTATTGGAAATGCTGATTTTCAGTGCTGATGCCGAAGCAAACGGAGCCAGCGTCAGGGCCAGAACCAGAAAAGCCCCCATCAATGCCAGGTAGGCCCCGACCGGAGCTCCCTCGGACGCGGCCGCCACTGTCCCGGTCCCGAAAATCAGCACGGGAATGTACAGCGGAATGATCAACAGGGACAAGAGCACACCTGCCGATCGCAATCCCAGGGTCAACGCCGCACCGATGGCGCCAATCAGGCTCAGCACCGGCGTACCGATCAGCAGCGTTAGACACAGAATGCCGATAGAGTTCCCCGGCAGGTGCACCATAATGCCCAGTACCGGCGTCAGGATCACCAGCGGCAGCCCGGTCAGCATCCAGTGCGCCAGCGTCTTGGCCAGCACCAGCAGGAACAGGGGCTGCGGCTGCAGCACCAGCTGTTCCAGGGTTCCATCATCAAAATCGTGTCGGAACAGGTGATCCAGGGACAATAACACCGACAACAGGGCCGCCACCCACAGGATACCCGCTCCGGCCTCTCGCAGGAATGACACTTCCGGGCTAACCCCGAGTGGGAACAGGGTTACCACCATCACGAAGAACAGCAGCGGGTTGAGGAGATCCTGGCGCTGACGGAAAGCCACTTTCATATCGCGCATGAACACCGCTTTCATGGCGCCGGCAACACCAACGCCCTCCGCCACCGCGTGCACACGTACCGGATTACTGCTCATCCGACTGCCCTCCCCCGAGCACAATCCGCTGCATCCCGGGCAGTTTCAGATCATGGTGGGTGGTGACCACAACCGCGCCACCTTCCTCCGCACGCTGTTGCAGAAGAGCCTCGATCGCCTGGACACCATCCGCATCAATAGCGGTGAAAACTTCATCCAGCAGCCACAGGGGCTCATCGGCGATCAGCAACCGTGCAAGCGCCACCCGCCGTTGCTGACCGGCGGACAGATTGCGACAGGGCACGTTCTGGTATCCGGCCAGCCCGGTTCCTTCGAGCGACCGGGACAGTACCTCATCGGACACCGGGCGCCGGCCCGCCATCAGGGCCCGGAGGTTTTCCATGGGAGTAAGCAGCGGTTTGATACCCGGCCGATGGCCGAGGTAAAGCATGTTGCGCAGGAAACTCTCGCGCTGGCCGGCGCGGGGCTGGCCACACCAGTAAAGATCGCCGGACCAGGCATCATTCAGGCCGGCAAGAATGCGCAAAAGGGTCGTTTTCCCCGAGCCATTCGGGCCTTCAACGCGGGTAACGGTACCCGGCAATACAGCAAAGGAAAGGTCACGGAACAGTATCCGCTCATCCCGTTCACACTGGAGATTGACAGCCTGTAGTAACGGCTCAGACATCAGGGCCCCGAATCCAGGCGATGCGCGTTATGCGGCACCGGGTGTATTCATGACTGACACGGCGGGTGCAGACATCGTAGGCGGCAGGGATTGCCGGCGGCGCGTATTATAACCAAAGGTTTTCCGGATTACTCTTGCCCCGTATCAATTTGCCTCAGATGGTCGGCACAGGCTGACTACTGGATCAGCGAGCGCAGGGCCCAGGCCTGTTTCCAGTTGTCCCCGTCCCGGGTGGCCACGGCGGTGTCGAAGTAATGCCGCAGGCGCCGGCGGTCCTCCGGCTGGTCCTTGAGCGCGGAGCCGATGATGTGGTGTATCAGCTGCTCCACTGTCATCGCGTCGCCGCCGTAATACCAGGCGTTCAGGCTGGCCGCGTGGGCAACCGCTACCGCCTCGGCCGTCGACAGCGCCGCCCCCGCCAGACGGTCGGTACTGCGGCCATCCAGGGTCTGGCCATTGCGCAACTCATGAAACATGGTCACCAGTACCTCGAGCACCTCCGGATCCGGCTCCACGGACACGCCGGCGGCGACATTGGCCTTGCGCACCTCCCTGACCACCACGTCCAGTTCATCGGCCAGATTGCGGATCGGCCGGATTTCCTCGAAATCCATCCGGCGCTTGAGCGCCGCGCTCATGGCGTGCACACCTTCGTCGATGCTGTTGGAGGTGGCAACCACATTGAAACCTTCCCGCGCCAGGATGACGCCCTCGTCTCCGGCCAGCTCCGGGATGACCACGACCCGGTCCGAGAGCACCGACAGCAGGGCATCCTGCAGTGCCTGGGGACAGCGGGCAATCTCCTCGAACCGCACCAGGCGCCCTTCCATCATGCCCCGCAGCAGCGGGCTGGGCACCAGGGCCTTGAGGCAAGGCCCCTCATTCTTGAGGATCGCCTCGTTCCAGCTGTACAGCAGCTGGCTGACCTGACTGACCGCCCCGCCCTGCAGGGTCAGGGTGGAGCCACCCGAGATCGCCGCCGCCAGCAACTCGGACAACCAGGACTTGGCGGTGCCCGGCTCACCCACGAGCAGGCAGCCCCGGCTGGTACACAGGGAAATGATGATGCGGACCACCATGGCCCGGTCCGCCACGAATTTGCGTTCGATGCCGAGCTCATCGTCACCCATGACAAACTTCTCCACCGCCCTGGGGGACATGCGCCAACCCGGCGGCACCGGCCCCTCGTCGAGGGCCGCGAGTTTCTCCAGTTCCGCGGCGTAGGTGACTTCGGCCGGTTCCCGCTGGGCGGCCTTGTTCTGGTGTGTAGCTTTACTGGCTGTCATCGGGCACTCCTGCGGCCGCCACGAACTTCCGGTGCCATGCGCTCCCTCGGCAGGATACGCGGCAATTCAGACAGGGGAATCACCCCCTCAATCACATGATCCAGGGCACTGTCACGCATGGTGACCAGGCCGGCATCCAGGGCCCGCCAGCGCAGCTCGCCGATGGGCGGCTGGCTGGAAATGGCGTTGCGGATATCCGAATCCACCTCCATGTATTCAACAATCGCCACCCGCCCATGGGTTCCCCGACCGTTGCACTTGTCACAGCCCTCACCCTCGAAGCAGCGGAAATCCGTCGGAGCCCCCTCGGGGAAAAGCTCTGCCAGGATCGTAGGATCGGGTTCCGCCGGCTGACAGCAATGGCGGCATATGCGCTTGGCCAGCCGCTGAGCAATTACCGCCAGCAACTCCCCGGCAATGGAGTTGGGGTGAACACCCAGGTCATAGAGGCGCTGAAGGGAATCTACCGCATCGTTACAGTGCAACGTGGACAACACCACGTGACCGGTCTGAGACGCGCGGATGGCCTCCAGGGCGGTTTCCTGGTCCCGGATTTCCCCCACCAGAATGACATCCGGATCTTCCCGGACAAAGGCCCGCATGGCATCGGCAAAGCCGAAACCAATTTCGGAGCGAACCCGGGTCTGCTGGATGTTGTCGATGGAATATTCAATCGGATCCTCGACGGTGATTACCTTACGTCGGCCATTATCCGCCAGGGTCTGCAGGCCCGCATACAGGGTGGTGGACTTGCCGGAACCCGTGGGGCCAACCACCAGCACAAGACCCGCAGGGTTATCCAGCAGGCGCTGATAGCGGGCGCCGATGGCCCTGGACATCCCCAGTTCGGCGATGGTCATGGCGCGCCCGGTCTGGGGCAGCAACCGGATAACCGCGTGCTCGCCATGCAGCGACGGCTGGGTCTGGATCCGGAGGTCATAGGAAGCTTCCCCCAGCTTCAGCTGGGAGCGGCCACCCTGGGGCAGGCGATGCTCGGCAATGTTGAGCTCGGCCCGCAGTTTGATGACGTTGATTACGCCCCGTAATTCCCGGGGACTGAGCTGGTACTGTGGCAGATCGTGCAGTTCGCCATCCACCCTCAGGCGGATCCGGACCCGGTCGCCATATTGCTCGATATGAATGTCACTGGCCTTCTCGCTAACCGCATCCAGCAGAATCGCCTCATACACCGAGACCAGATAGGGGCTCACCTGCTTGTTACCACCATGTTCGCCAAGGGTACCGTTGGACTCGGCCCGAGGCTCATGCCGGTCATCGCTGCCGGCGCCATGATCAGCCACGAACTGTTTGCCCTGGGCAGTCAGGTCGAGGGAGGACCATACCCTGCGGAAATCCGTCGGTGTGACCAGCAGACATTCAATCACGGATTTCTGGGTCAGGCGCTCCAACTGATCGGTGCGGGCATCGGGATCATCGGTGATAACGGTTATCTTGCCGTCGGCCTCGGCCACCGGAAGCAGTCGTGACAGATCCAGGAAGGTCCGGGAGAAGCGGCGGAACAGGGCCGGCTGCAGATCCGGCAACAGCTCGTCGGCCTCCTTGAATACCATGCCCCGCTGCTGGGCCAGGGTCCTGTAGAGGTCGATCTCTTCCAGGTTCACCTTGCGCCGCACCAGGTCAAGGACCCGCGAATTTGTCTTGGCCGCCTCAACCTTGGCGTCAGCCAGGACTTTTTCGTCGATTACGCCGAGGTCGATCAGGATCTGCTCGGCGTTGCGATTGAAATCCACCCAGCCGAGGGTGCGAATCCGGACCAGACCGAACCCCTCCTTTTCAAACATCGCCAGGCTGGGCACCGGCCCTGCCCTGCCCTCCAGGCAGATCAGCCGCCCCTGATTTCGGAGGAATGGCAGCACCACATCTCGCCGGGGCAGGAAGGTGGTGGAAAGCACCAGATCGCAAAGCACGTCCAGCTCGGGCGCACTCTCGATATCGGCTACCACCACATCCACGTTGTGGTGGCCGAGTCGGAAGAACCGCTCCCGGGCAGACTCGGCCACCACCGGGTTGCGCTCCACATAGATGACCCGATGCGCCAGTTCAGACAGTACAGCGGTCAGGTATCCGGAGCCTCCGCCAACGTGCATTACGGTCTGGTCCGGTTCGACTTCCGGTATCAGGGACAGGAGATGCCGGACGGTTGCCTCCCTGGGAATGGAGTGCCCGGTGATGGAGGGGGCAAGATCCGAGCATGCAACAAACTCGTGGCGGGAAACGGCAAGCAGGGCCCCACTGGCCCTCGGGTACAGTTTATTCATTAACAGTATCCATCAAGAACAGATCTCGTTCGGGCTCAGACGAGCCGCTCCACAAAAAATTCCACATGGCCACGGGGAGACGACGGCAGAGGCCAACTGTCCACTTTCTCCGCCAGGGCCTTGATGGCCAGAGAGGCCCGGGCCCGGGGATACGCTTCCACCACGGCACGCTGGCGCTGTACCGCCTTTCTGAACGCCTCATCATGGGGCACCATGCCCACGTACTCTAACGCCACATCCAGAAAACGCTCGGTGACCCGGATCAGTTTTCCATAAAGCTGCCGGCCTTCCTGCTCATTTCGGACCTGATTGGCAAGCACCCGGAACCGGTTGATCCCGTAGTCACGGTTCATCAGCTTGACCAGGGCGTAGGTATCGGTAATGGATGTGGGTTCGTCACAGACCACCAGCAACAGCTCCTGGGCCGCCCGCAGGAAACTGACCACTGCTTCGGAAATGCCGGAGGCGGTATCAATGATCAGCACATCGATCTCCTCCCCCAATTCGCTGAAGGCATTGATCAGGCCGGCGTACTCCGCGGCACTGAGCCGGGTCATGCGCAGACTGCCGGAGGGCGCCGGCACAATACGGATGCCACCGGGACCTTCCACCAGGACATCCCTGAGCTCGCATTCCCCTTCCAGAACGTCCTGCAGGGTGTGGCCGGCGGTGAGCCCCAGCGACACATCGATATTGCCCAGGCCCAGATCCCCGTCCAGGACCACGACCCGTCGCCCTCTTTCCGCCAGGGCAATGGCGAGATTCACTGAAATGCTGGTTTTACCCGTGCCGCCCTTGCCGCCGGATACCGCAATGACCTGTACCGGATTTGCTGTTGTCATAATGATTCTGGTCTCTTGCCGCGCAACCCGCAGAAAGTGCCATCTTATAGCAACACCCCGGGGATTTCATGATACCTGACGTGCCTTTCCAGATACGGTATCCTTGCGCCATTTACGCGCAAATCCGTCAAACTTGACCCGATAATCCCAGACACACAGGTGACCCAATGCCAATCCACGAGGTACGACACCCCCTGATCCGCCACAAGCTCGGCCTGATGCGCCGTGCGGACATCAGCACCAAGAATTTTCGTGAACTGGCACAGGAAGTCGGTGCCCTGCTGACTTACGAAGCCACCAAGGATTTCAACCTGCAGGAAAAGACCATCGAGGGTTGGGCCGGTCCGGTGAATGTCGAGCAGATCCACGGCAAGAAGGTCACCATTGTCCCCATCCTCCGTGCCGGCCTGGGCATGCTGGACGGCGTGCTCAGCCTGATCCCGGTGGCCCGGGTCAGCGTGGTCGGCCAGATCCGTAACGAGGAAACCCTGGAAGCCAGCACCTACCTGGAAAAGCTCGTGGGTGAACTCGATCAGCGCATGGCCCTGATTGTGGACCCGATGCTCGCCACCGGGGGCTCCATGATCTCCACCATCGATCTGCTCAAGAAAGCCGGCAGCACTGAGATCCGGGCCCTGGTGCTGGTGGCCGCGCCTGAGGGGATCGAGAAAGTCCTGGAGAAACACCCGGACGTTTCCATCTACACCGCCTCGGTGGATGAGCGCCTGAACGACAAGGGCTACATCCTACCGGGCCTCGGCGATGCCGGTGACAAGATCTTCGGCACCAAGCAGAAGGACGTCTGAGCATGCAGGACCACATCAACGATCCGGTCTGGAAACAGGCCATCGCCGGCTCGCAGATGCTGCTGGTGGCGTTCGGCGCCCTGGTGCTGATGCCGCTGATCACGGGCCTGGACCCCAACGTCGCACTATTCACCGCCGGCATCGGCACGCTGATTTTCCACGTCGTTACTGGCGGGCAGATTCCCATTTTCCTGGCCTCCTCCTTTGCCTTCATCGCCCCGATCATTGCCGCCAAGGGCAAGTTCGGGCTGGAGCAGACCATGGGCGGCCTGATGGCCGCGGGTATCCTGTATATCCTCCTGAGTGCCGCGGTAAAGCTGCGAGGTACCGGGTTCGTCACCCGGTTGCTGCCGCCGGTGGTGATCGCGCCGGTGATCATGACCATCGGCCTGGGCCTGGCGCCCATTGCGGTCAACATGGCATCGGGACAGACCGGGGATGGTTCCGCTGAACTGGTGCCCTACGACACCGCCATCTGGATCGCGATGATCTCGCTGGCGGTCACCATCATCATGACCCTCTGGGCCAAGGGCATCTTCCGCCTGATTCCGATCATGTTCGGTGTTATTGTCGGCTATATCCTGTCCCTGTTCGCCGGCATCGTGGACTTGACCCCGGTGCGGGAAGCGCCCTGGTTTGCGGTACCCGACTTCGTGGCCCCGGAGTTCGGCTGGAGCGCCATCCTGTTCATGATTCCGGTGGCCATCGCCCCTGCCATCGAACACATCGGTGATGTCCTGGCCATCGGCAACGTGACCCGCAAGAACTACCTGGAAAAGCCGGGCCTGCATCGCACCCTGCTGGGAGACGGCCTGGCCACCAGCACAGCCTCCATGCTGGGCGGACCACCCAACACCACCTACTCGGAAGTGACCGGCGCGGTCATGCTGACCCGGAACTTCAACCCCAAGGTGATGTGGTGGGCAGCGGTCGTGGCCATTGTGCTGGCGTTTGTTGGCAAGTTCGGCGCGGCCCTGCAGACCATCCCGGTACCGGTGATGGGAGGCATCCTGTGCCTGCTGTTCGGTTCCATTGCGGTGGTGGGACTGAACACCCTGATCCGCCACCAGGTGGACCTGTCCGAATCCCGCAACCTGGTGATCGTCGGCGTAACCCTGGTGTTCGGCATCGGCAACATGGCGCTCGGCCAACTGGAAGGTATCGCCCTGTGCGCGGTGGTGGCGGTTGCCCTCAACCTGGTCCTTCCGGGTAGCAGAGAGGCCTGGGGCAAGGCCATCTATGAGCAGAAGGCCGACTGAGGCCTTCCGTCCGGATACCGGCGCCCTCGGGTGCCGGTATCCGGAAACAGATCAGCGCACCAGCAGACGATCCAACAGACTGGTCACGGCCGCAAACTCTTCCTCGATTGCCCCGACCAGTCGGGATGCCTCCCCGAGATCCTGGGCCTTGCCCGCTTCTTCCGCTTCCAGACACAGCTCCCCTAGCCGGGGTGCGCCAATATTGATACAACTGCCCTTCAGGCTGTGGGCGGTCTTGGCGAAAGCATCGGCATCGGATGCCGCCAATGCGGTTTTCAGGCTGGCTATGCGATCCCGGGAGTCCACGATGTAGGTCTGGATCAGAACATCGAATTCATCCTCCATGACATCCTGAAGTTCCGCCAGAGCCTCTTCATCAAGGTGTTGTCTATCTGTCATCACCATCCCCCTGGTGCGCTGAGAAATACCAATCATAAACGATTTCGACGTGGTTACCCTTGCCCCAGAATGTGATGCTTTTGCTCAGCCGTTTCAAGAGCAACAAACCACGACCCGCATACCGGGCGCTGCCGCCCTCGCCGGTTTCACCGGAAACCAGTGGATGATTCCGGAAATCGAAACCGGCACCACTGTCCTCACAGACAACACGCAGGCGGCCACCACCGGGTTTCCGGGTGTGGTGCAGACTGAAACGTATGTAGTGGCCATCCACCCGGGCCAGCCTGGCCTGCCGCTCGGAGTAATAGCGGCCGAATCCCTCGGCACTGCGCTTCCACTCGGACGGCAACTGCAGGACGCCGTGCTCCAGGGCATTGTTGTAGAGCTCGGACAACAGGGTATAGATCTCGCCACCCCGTGTCCGTAATCCCGGAACTTCCAGGCAGATATGCAGCAACAGCGGCAACGGGCTGAAATCCCCCAGGGTGCGCTCCCGGATTTCATACTCGCACCGCCACTCAGTGGGACCAGCCAGTGCCGAGGGCGATGCCGGCTCCGGCACGGCCGGCATCGTTGGCTGATCCGTGATATCAAGAGCAACTAAAGTGAGGTCATCGGACTCGGCAGCCTTGCCACTGAACGCCCGTACGCCCTCCAGGACCGCCTCAAACGGATGCCGGGATGAATTCGATTGCCCGAGGCACTGACGGATTCCATCCAGCCCGAACAGCTCCCCCCGGTCATTTGCTGCCTCCAGCACGCCATCGGTCATCACCAGCAACCGGTCACCGGGTCGGACCTGCACCGATTCCATCAGGCTATCGAACTGTTCCGGGGGCAGAATACCCAGGGGCAGGTGCCGGGATGGCAACAGCAACGGCTCGCCATCCACTCGAAACAGCCACGCCTCCGGCAGCCCGCCATTCCAGACCCTGAGCTGGCCCAGCTTGAAATCCGCCTCCACCATGGCACCGCAACAGAACATGCCGGTGGGAAGGATGAGCTTGAGCTTCTGGTTGATTTCCCTGAGCACATCCGCGCCACTGAATCCCTTGCGCGCCATTCCGTAGAAAATCTCGGCAACCGGCATGGCGCCAATGGCGGCCGGCAGACCGTGGCCGGTGAAATCACCCAGAAATATCAGCATGCCGCCGGCTGGCCGCGGTGAAGCAAACACGACATCGCCGTTGAACACCGACAGCGGCGAGGCGTGGTAACGGATGTTCGGCGAATCCAGGCAACCGGTGTGCGCCACGTTGTCAAACACCCGCCTGGCGATGGTCTGTTCTTCCAACAGTTGCCGGTTGCGCTCGATGATTTCCTCGTGCTGGCTGGACAGGGTGTCGTGCATCCGCCGCATGCGGTCAAAGGCCTTGATCTTGGCCTCGATAATCACCCGGCTGTAGGGCTTGGTCAGAAAATCGTCTCCCCCGGCCTCCAGGCACCGCGCCAGGTCTTCGGCATCAGACAGGGAAGTCAGGAAGATTACCGGCACCAGGCGATCACCGGCCAGCGCCTTGATGTGCCGGGCGGCCTCCATGCCATCCATCCTGGGCATCAGGGCGTCCAGCAGGACAATGTCCGGACTGCGCTCACGGAATTTCCGCACCGCTTCGAGGCCATCCGTTGCCTCGATCACCTCATGGCCCTGGCGTTTGATGAGGGCCTGGAGGATCAGACGGTCCGTGTCACTGTCATCTGCAATCAGAATTCGCAGGCTATGCTGGGTCACTTGATGGCAAAAAGCTGCTCGAAATTGGAGATGGAGAGAATCCGGCGGACATCACTGTTGCAGTTCTCGATGGAAATCCGGGCGCTGTCGCCACCGGCGTGGTCCCGCAGCAGAAGCAGCATGCCCAGGGCGGAACTGTCCAGGTAGGTGGTGTCCGACAGGTCGACAATGTAGTTGGTCACCTTGGGACCGGCATGCTCGTAGGAATCCCGGAACGACTGATGGGTGCTGAAGTCGAATCGGCCTTCAATCCGGATAACCAGCGTTTTGCCGTCCTCGGCGAGGCTCGTCTGTATCGGCATTCACAAAACCTCCAGAAGCAATCCATGTAACGACTGCGACCAGCCCGGCAGAACCGGAACCGACCTCGCTCTTCAGAACTTCAGGATAGCTGACAACCGAGCCTTTGTCGCCGGTACGGGCATTTACGATTCTGCCGATTCTTCCCGTAAGCCGTATTTGCGCACCTTCTCCACCAGCGTCGTCCGGCGGATGCGGAGCTTTTCCGCTGCCCGGGCCACCACACCCCCGGCTTCATCCAGGGCCTGTTGAATCAGCTGTTTCTCGAGGTTGGAAAGGTACTCCTTGAGATCGATACCATTCACTGGCAACAACGCCGGGGCATCCAGCCCCACCAGGCCGGGCACCCCCGATGGCATACCGGAGTCCTCCACGGGCCGGTTCTCGTCGTAATCGTCGACATAGCGGAATTTCTTCGGCAATTCCTGCACCCCGATTACACCGTACGGATGCATGATGGCGAGCCGCTCAATCAGGTTCGCCAGCTCGCGGATATTCCCGGGCCAGTCGTGACGGCACAGGCTCATGATCGCCGCCGAGTTCAGGCGTAACGAGCCCCGCTTTTCCTTCTCCAGGCGGGAAATCAGCTCGTTGATGAGAAGCGGGATGTCCTCCACCCGTTCCCGGAGGGCGGGCATCTCGATGGGGAAGACATTCAGGCTGTAATAAAGGTCCTCCCGGAATTCACCCGCCTCAATCATCTCCTCCAGATTCCGATCTGTGGCGGCAATGATCCGGATATCGACGCTCTCGCTACGATGGCTCCCCATTCGCTCGAAAGTACGGTCCTGCAGCACCCGGAGCAGTTTGACCTGCAGCGGCAGTGGCAGCGCCTCAACTTCATCCAGGTACAGGGTGCCGCCATCGGCCAGTTCCAGCCGTCCCGCCCGGGCAGAAATAGCCCCCGGAAACGCCCCCTTCTCATGGCCGAACAGCTCGCTTTCCAGCAACTCCGCCGGGATCGCGCCGCAGCTCAATGGAACAAAGGGATGATCCCGTCGGGCGGAGTGGTAGTGCAGGTTGCGGGCGACCACTTCCTTGCCAGTGCCGGATTCTCCGGTGATCAGCACCGTCACATCCATATCCGCCACCTGCTCCATCAGCTGGTGCACATGCTGGATCTTGCGACTGGTGCCAACCAGGCTTCGGAACAGCTGCAATCCCCGCAAATGGCCCCGCTCCTGCAGGCTGCGGTCAGACTGGTCTCGGTAGATCTGGGCCCGGTACAGGGAATCGACAAACTTCGCGTAATTCAGGGGCCATTCAAGGCGGGCAATGATGTGGCTGGCGCATTGGTCGGACAGCCCGGAGGGCTCGGTACCGTCCACCAGCAGTATCGGTACCCCCGGCAGCGATTCACACACCCTGGCGAGGGTTTCGCCCACGCGGCTACCGTCACCGCTCACCAGGGCAACCCCGATTTCCTCCCGCTGATGGTCATCCGAATCGGCCAGCAGCGCCAAAGCTTCGTCGCCGGCCAACACCTGGCCTTCGCCGACAAATTCGAGGATCGTGACGATATCGTGCCGCCTCAGTTCGTCCTCACTGAGCACCAGCACCTTGTTATTTTTAGACATTTTTCCCTTCCGTTGGAGACTACACTGGTATTTAAGACGGCTTGGGGGGAAGAGTCAATTTTATGACGGGGTGAAGGAGGATGAGGAGTGACGGCCCAAGTTGGGGTCAGATGAACGTTTTCATCTGACCCCGTCTTCATTCACCGCCGCGCAGCCCGGCGGGCAGCAGAGGCAGTGAACTCGTTACCGCGGAAGCCGGGCTCGAAATCATAGGCCTTGAACCCGTCATCCAGGCCATCAATGTAGTAACGACCGGCCTTGAGGTCATAGGTCATTTCCATGGTGGTCCAAAACACCGGCTCGCTGTAGTAGCTGATGTTATGGGCCTCAGACACCCGCCACAGGTTACCTTCCTCATCATATTCCTCGGACGCCAGGATCTGCCAGCTGTCCTCATCCACATAGAACACCCGGCGGGCGTAGATGTGACTGATGCCGGTGCGCAGCTCAGCCTCGACCACCCACACCCGATGTAGTTCATACCGGGTCAGTTTCTGGTTGATGTGCTTCGGGCGAATGACGTCGTCAGCCTCGACGGAATCGCCATGGAGCTTGTAGGCATTGTAGGGGACGTACATCTCGCGCTTGCCTTTGAGGGTCCAGTCGTACTGGTTGGGCGCGCCGTTATACATGTCCTTCTGGTCTACCGAGCGCAGCGAGGAGGAGTTCGGAAGATCGGTTTCATAGGCCAGGTTGGGAGAGCGGCGCAGCCGGCGGGAGCCGGAATCGTAGCGCCAGGCGAGGCGCGGGGAACGAATCTGGTCCAGGGTTTCGTGCACCAGGGTAATCGTGCCGGCAAGGGAAGACGGGGCAGTGGTGTTGGTTTTCAGATAGAAAATCTTGTTGTCGATTTCCTCCAGCTCCGCCCCTTTGCGGCTGTAGGCGAAGAAATAGTCGTAATCATTGACCACCGGATTGTAGGAACCGTCGGTCTGGGGCGTTGCCGAAGCACTGCGGAAGGAGATCTCCGTGCCCCGGTACCGAAGGATATGGTTCCAGATCACCTCCAGCCCGTTATGGGGGATCGGGAACGGGCTGGTCATGATGGCATCCCGCACCCCGTTGCCATTATCCAGCAACTCAGCGCTGGTGGCGTTCTCGATGGACTTGTCGTAGACATGCTCCGGAAAGGCTGCGGTACGACGGCTTTGATAGACCGGCATGAAGAAATTCGGGCCGTATTGCTCGATCATCCGGATATGGCCGTCGGACAACTTGTCCCGGTACAGATCCACGTTGTCCCGGGTTATGACAAACAAGGGCTTGTCGTCGGGGAACGGATTGGTTTCGATCTCCCCTTCGCGCCAGCCTGCCGGTGGCGTGCTCAGCCCCCCGGTCCACCCGGGAATGGTGCCTGACGCATTGGCGCCGCGTTCAGCACCCACCGGAGTCAGCTCGTTTCCAAGCCTTTCGGCTTCCGCCGGACTCACCTTGGCCAGTGCCTGCCCGGACAACCCGAACAGTACCGCCGCTGCACCCGCGACAATGTGGCTTCGCATACCTGACATCTCCAGCAGTTCCATAAGACGGGCTGCTTTTTGCCAAATTCAAACACTCGTTTCAAGTGAATGTTTGTATCTTCTTGTGACGGCGCAGAGAATCATGAGACAGGTGCAGAAATCGTTGCACAGAAATGGTACAATCCTCGTTTTAATAATCTGCCAGATCTTCCTTATCCGAAATCGCAGGTACTCCATGGCCTCGCAATGGCATTCGCTGGTCTCACAAAAACTGTTCCTGGCCAAGACGCTGTTGGGACAGCTTGATCTGCCGGCATTGGCAGCCAACGGGCAGCCCGCACCGGAAGCGGAACAAGCGCTCCGACGGGAAGCGGCGACCCAGGGGGCCATAGAGCTGGTACTCCGTAGCCGGAGATTGCTGCTGGTGATGATCGCCCGGCTCTACCAGGAACGGAATGCCGAGCCGGAGACCCTGGAGGAACTGGCGGCACTAATCGGCGCGGATGCCAATGAAGTGTACCGTTTGCGAAACCTCGCATCGGAGTCTGGCAGCTGGTGGAATCACCTGGATCAACTGGAACAGAGCCAGAGTCGTCCACCGGCCACCCGAAAGACCGTAACGGATGACAATATCATCGCGGTTTCAGCGGAAACCGGGCCGGACAGGTCTGCGGCCGGATTGCTCAAGTCCCTGGGCGCACTCAAACATTTTGCCGACGATCTGGAAGAACAGCACAGCGAATGGTGAATCATCACCAGGCGCAGGCTTCCGGATCTCAACAACAGACAGGTTTACCGAATGTCACCATCGTTTTTTGAAATTGTACAACTGAGTAACGGCGACTACGCGCTGCGCCGGATCGACGACGACAGCGCGCCACTGGTAAGAATCTCGTTCTCCCAGGAAGCTCGGGAGATGATGGAAGATCGCGACATGAACGTCGCCAAGGCCATGATCGCTGCCGGCATCGAAGCCGTGGGCGACATCACTCATGATATTGACTGGGAAGAAGACGACGTCGACGCAATCGACCCACAGCCTTCCTACACCCTGCACTGACAGTGTGGCAGGCTCCCTGGCCTGCCCCCGACCTTCAACGCTGGCGAAGCACCACCCCGTGACTGTTACCCTCGGCCGACGCCTGCTGGAGTGACTCCAGTGCAGAGCGGCCGAGTTTGCGGGTCCACATCACCACCGCGTGACAAGTACCGGCCCGGAGTGCGCGCTCAGCCAACTGCTGGGCTGGCAGCTCAGGGGTCGAGCGCAATACCAGCAACTCCCCCGTGACAATGCCATGCATCTTCTGCCACTTGCTGACCAGCTCCTGGGGCGGGTCGATCCAGGCGAGCCAGCGCTTTTCCTGGTTAAGCTGGGTCAGCATCGGCAACAGCAACTGAAAGTTCTCCACCTGGCCCTGGGGCAGGATAATCTCGGTCACATTACCGATGACTTCTGCCGGGCGAGGCTCGGGGTTACGGCGGGTACGGATGACGGCCCGTCGCCCGGAAACACCCGGCGCCGGCTCGGAATGGGACAGGATGCCTTGCTGATAGGCCAGATTCTGGTTGAAGCTCAGTTGTTCCATAAGTCACCCGCTTGTTCTTCTATCGATTATCTGTGGCTGGCAAGGTTCAGTGGAGGTCGGAGCGGCGTATGACACCCACACCCAGGCCTTCGATAAACAGTTCCTGCTCGGTCAGATCCACCTCGATGGGCTCGAATTCGTCGTTCTCGGCAATCAGGTACACCTTGTTCCCATCCTTGCGGAATCGTTTCACGGTCACCTCTTCCCCGACCCGGGCTACCACCACCTGGCCGTTGTGCACGTCCTGGGTGCGGTGAACCGCCAGCAGATCGCCATCGAGGATGCCGATGTCCTTCATGCTCATCCCCCGCACCCGCAGCAGATAGTCGGCGGCCGGCGAGAAGAAGTCTGGCTGCAGGGTACAGTGATCCTCGATATGCTCCTGGGCCAGGATAGGACTACCTGCGGCCACCTGACCGATCACCGGCAGGCCCAGATCCTCCTCGGCTTCCGGCAAGCGGATGCCTCGGCTGGCGCCGGGCACCATTTCGATGGCGCCCTTGCGGGCCAGCGCCCTCAAATGCTCTTCCGCCGCGTTGGCAGAGCGGAAACCCAGCTCCGCTGCAATTTCCGCCCGGGTGGGCGGGTAGCCGGTCTCGTCAACATAACGACGAATAATATCCAGTACCTGTTGTTGCCTGGCAGTCAGCTTCATTCCGTTACTCCGGTCAGTCCAGGTGACAGACCTGCCACTCCTGGAGAGATGGACAGGCCTGTTTTTTTATACAGTGGATTGACTATATACAGTGTTTTATCCAGTGTAAAGTCCACCCACCAATTTTCTGTCGCCTGCGTAACCCGTTGGCAACAAGGGGATGTGTTATGGTGCAAAGACCATGCATGCAGAGTCAGGGAAACCGATGTCACAGACCAGCACCTGCGCGTTACCGGACGTGCGGCTCAATAGCGATGGAGAAGAGCGCCGTGTTGGCGTTGAGGTGGAGCTGTCCGGCCTGGGCTATGAAGTACTCGTGGATCATGCCGCACGCCTTCTCGACGCACCGGCGGAGGCGGTTTCGCGCTATGTCACGAGGATTGAAAACGGTCTGGGCCCCTTTACCATCGAGCTGGATTCGGATCCTATCAAGGATCTGGACCTGGCGGACCAGCGTCTGCCCCGCTCCATCCGCGAACTGGGCGGCCAGGCCATGGACGTCATTGATGCGGCGGCCGAGCGTATCGTGCCGCTGGAAATCGTAACGCCACCGATTCCCCTGTCCCGCTTGCAGGATGTGGAGACCCTGGTGGATGAACTTCGCCTGCTCGGGGCCCTGGGCAGCCGGGAGGCCATCTACTTCGCATTCGGCCTTCAGCTCAACCCGGAACTGCCGGATCTCGAACCGGCAACCATCGTGCGTTACCTGCAGACCTTCGCGGCCCTGTATGACTGGCTCAAGGCCAGGCACCAGCTGGACATCAGCCGGAAGTTTACCACCTACATTGAACCCTGGGTCACCCGCTATACCGACCTGCTGATGGCGGACAACTACGCTCCCGACCAAGCGCAGATGATGCGTGATTACCTGGAGTTCAATCCGACCCGAAACCGGGCACTGGACCTGCTCCCGCTGTTCGCGCATCTGGATGCCGATCTGCTTGGCCAGTACGTTCAGGATCCTCGCATCAAGAGCCGCCCCACCTTGCATTACCGCCTGCCGGACTGTGACATCGACAACCCGGAGTGGCATTTCTCCAGCGTGTGGAACGACTGGGTCGTTCTGGAGCAGATTGCCAACCGGGCGGATGATCTGGCCGAACTGAGGGAGCTGTTCCGGGACAGCCGGAAATTCAGTTTCCACAACCTCACCCACAGCTGGCCCGAAACCACAGACCAATGGCTGCGTACCAAGGGTTATGTCTGAAGAATTCCGCGAAGCCCCGGACATTCCCGGAGTCACCATCGGTATCAGCGGCCCGGCCCGACGCAGTCTCGCCCATCGACTGATCAGCCTGGGGCTACGGATGCATGGTGCCCGCACCCATTATATTCGCCCCGGTTCCCGGGTGGATGTCTCACTGCTGGACGGCCTGGTGCTCTCCGGCGGCACCCACGTACATCCGGAAAACTTCGGCCAGCAGCCACAGGTAACCGCCCGCTACGACCGCCGGCGGGATGCCACCGACCAGCGACTGTTGAAAGAGGCGGAAGCGATCGGCATTCCGGTACTGGGAATCTGTCGTGGCGCGCAGTTCATCAATGTGTTCCACGGTGGCTCCCTGTGCCAGAACGTCACGCCCCTGCGAGTCCATACCCGGCACCGCCCCCTGCTGCTGCCTCTGCAAACCGTCCGGCTGGTCACTGACAGCCGACTGGGGCACTTGATGCACGGGCCGGTGATCGGCACCAACCGCATCCATAGCCAGGCCATCAAGCGGCTGGGCAAGAATCTGAGGGTGGTCGCGGTGGATAATGATCTGTTTGTCCAGGCCATCGAAAACACCCGGGGCCAGTGGCTGATGGGTGTGCAATGGCACCCGGAATACCTGCTGTATCATAGCGGGCATCGGCGCATTTTCGGCCAATTTGTCGAGGCTGCCCGCAACTTCAAACTGGCCCGGCTGGAACCTGAAGCCGGGCCGGCCGATCCTGAAACCACACCCTGAAGGAGTACCACCATCATGAACGGACGGAACCGCTTACTGCTCCCTCTCATCCCCCTGGCCATGGTGCCTACCCTGGCACTGGCCGGAGAGCTTACCCTCACCGGCGAGGGTTCGGTTCGCTATGAACCGGACAGCGCCCGCCTGCAATTCACCGCCAGCGCCGAGGACCCCCTCGCCAACAAGGCCAGCGAACAGGTCCGGCAACAGATGGAGAAATGGCGGGAAGGCATTGAGACCTGGCGGGATCAGCTCGCTGACTACAGCGATGCACGCCTCAATCTCTATACCCGGACAATCCCGCCGGCAGAGCGGGGTGGCCAGGCGACCCAGCAGGCGGTGGCCTCACAGACCGTGAGCTTCAGCATCAGCGACCTGACGCTGCTCAACCCACTGCTTGAGCAGGCCCAGGCCCTGGGCATGGAGTACAACCTCGGGCCGCAGCAGTTTTACCACTCCGGTGAGCAGCAACTGGAGCGGGAAGCCCTGGCCTTCGCCATCGCCGATGCCCGCTCGCGGTGCGAGTTTGTTGCCGCCGAACTGCAACAGTCCTGTGGAGAGGTGGTCACCATGAACATCAACAGCGGTTACCGGCCGGTGCCGATGATGATGGCCGAGTCCAGGGCCGCCAAGGATGTGGTGACCAGCGTCGGCATCCGCGAGATTACCGCTTCGGTTTCCGCCACTTTCACCCTCGAATGATCCGGACTCAGAAATTGCGGGTGTAGAAGATGTCCAGGGAGGCCGCCAGCCCGCTGGCCGCCTCCAGGTAGAAGTATTTACCGAGGTCGTACCGTAATGCCACCGTGCTGATGGGTTCGAAAATTCCTACCCCGTAACGCACGCTGAGGTCGTCCGTCAGGTAACCGCTGGCTACCACTGAAGTCTGCTCGCCCGCCCCTTCGGCCTCCAGAGTCAGCTGCCGGATGCCCAGCTCCTCCCCGATTTCCCCGGTGACCTTGCTGGCCTGGGTCAGGCCCAGTGACAGGGCAGCCCGGCTCATCTGACCCTCGTCGCCCTGGCTCTGCGGCGCCCGGCCAAGGATGAGGTAAGACAACGCATCGGATTGCGGCATGTCCGGGTTCGAGAAGACCTCGGTCGATGGCGACTGGACCGGCCCACTGAGCCGCAGCCCGGCCACCACCGTATCCACCTCACGTATCGCCTCGATCTCCAGGTAAGGCTCGGTAATATTGCCCACGAACAACAACCGGGCGGTGCGCAGTTCCAGCTCCTGGCCATAGGCTTCGTAACTGCCTTCCACCAGCTGCAGCGTGCCCCGGGTATCCATGTCGTTGCCGATGCGCAGGGTGCCCTCGAGATTACCAGTGACCCCAAAGGCAGCGAAGGTGACTTCGTCCTCCCCGACCCGGACGGTGACATCCATATTCATCGAACGGATGGCGGGCTCCTCCTGTTCCACACCCACGATGACCTCATCCTCGGACACCTGAACCGCCTGGGCCGGCAGGGACTTGATTTCGATACTGCCCCGGGGCACGGCCACCTCTCCGGTCACCGCCAGATCGCCCTCACTGAAGGTCACCTCCAGATCCGGGGCAATTTCGAGCCGGGCATAGGGCTCGATATTGAGCGGAATCCGGCTGCCGACAATCGCCAGGCTGCCGCGGGGCGCTCCGGACCAGTCGACGCTGCCATCCAGTTTGGTCTCACTGCGTTCGTTACTGCGAATCCGCCCGCTCAGGTCGGCGGAGTACCCGTTCAGATCGACCTGCAGCAGGATATCCTCAAGAGGCACAGGCAACGTCGGATCCATGATCCGCCCATCCACCAGCGCCAGCTCGCCCCTTATCTCAGGTTTCATCAATGGGCCGGACAACCGCCCCTGACCACTGATTTCACCGGCCACTTCCTCCAGTCCGGTAAAGACCCCGGCCAGGGCCAGATCCAGACCCTGCAGACTGAAGCCCCCTTCAACCCTGCGGTCAGGGCTGTCGGGATCGACGGCCAGATCCAGACGGAAACTGCCGAGCGAATCGCCATCCAACCGGATATCGACATTTGCCACCTCGGGCTGTAGGGCCAGTTCCGCGGTCAGGGATGAGTAACCCAACGCCTCCCATTCGCCATCGACCAGAACATCGAATTCGCCACCGCCCGCATCAACAAACACCCGGCCGGTGGGGCCCGCATCGGTCTGGCTGAAAGACACCTCGGCGTTCAGCTCCGACTGCCACCGGAGCGTTTCCGGCAACAGTGGCGCCAGGGCCTCGGTGGGGAAGCGGCTGATGCGGTAGGCAAGCTCGGGGCGTGGATACAGCAGCTGGTCCTCGGCGCACACCGAGCTCTGCTGCCAGGCCCAGCAGTGGGCGCCGAACCTTACCCGGCCATCCGGCTCCCAGGCCAGTTCCGCCGGCGCCTGTAGCCGCCATCGTTGATCCTGTTCCGGAATCGCGATGTCACCCCCGGCAAGGCGTCCCAGCCAGCTTTGCCACCCCTCGCCAAAACCGCCGGCAAAAGCCAGTGAGACCTGTGCCTCCGAGTGCCGGGCGTCAACTGTAAGCGTGTGATCCTGCTGGCTGCCGGCGGCTTTCAACTCAAGCGACTCCAATGCCTGTCCGGCCGCCTCAATGGCCTGGGCATCGACACTGGCCTCGAGTCTCTGGTCTTCCGACAAAGTGGCCGCCACCGTGACATTCCCGATGGTCAGCTGGTCCTGCCAGGCCAGGGCCTGGCCACTGGCTGCAAGTTCGGCAACCGGGTCCTCCGGGCTGCCGGAAAGATTCAGCGTCGCCTCGAGCTCGCCACCCAGACCGGCAAGCAGTTGATCCGGCTCGGGCAGGGACAGGGTCAGATCCGCGGACAGCTCAGGCCCCCAGGTACCCTCGCCGGAAGCCCGGTTGCCCCCCACCACCAGCTCCAGACCGGAGACCACCCAGCTGCCGGTTGCGGTATCGAGGGCACCGGTGGCCTGGGTTTCGTGGGAGCGCCAGCTCCCCATGAGATCCCAGCTCGCGGTCATACGCGGCACCGGAACTTCCTCCAGTGAGCCCTCGCTTTTGACCTCGCCATTGAGCGACGCTTCCAGCGCGGGCACCCAGAATCCCGGATTGAAATCACTGAGTTCAAGGGCAGCCTGCCAGGTCACCGGTCCGTCAAAGCCGACCCGGCCACTGCCGGTGGCCGATCCGGCGCCGGTTTCCAGGGCAAGCTCCGAGAGGTTGACCTCCTTTAGATCGCCATCCAGCGAAGCCGTGATGGTGGCCTCCCCCATCGGGCCTCGTGTCTCCGCCCTGAGGGAACCCTGATATTGATTATCCGCCCAGCGGAAGTTGCCGGTCAGGGTGTTAAGCTCCACCGGCGGCTCGGACAGGTCCGGTACCAGCGAATACCAGGGGAATCGATCCAGCGCCAGGTCGGCATTGGCGGAAAAGCCGTCGGCCCAGCTCAGGTTACCCCGGACACTGGCATCGCCAGGCGGTTCCCCTTCCCTAGCCAGGACCAGCTCAAGGTTGTCAGCCCCGGCGGTGGTGACCAGGCCAGACAATCTTAATGCTACCGGTCCGACGGTACCCGGCAGCGTGGCTTTACCATTGGCGCGGAAGCCCTGCTCCAGCGATCCGTCTGCCTCCACGACAAGATTCTGGAAGGTGAGTGTTTCAGGCAGGGCATCCAGCGCCGTGAACTGCTCGGAAACAACCCGCAGTTGTGCGGGAAGCGACGGGCTCAGAGGCGCCACCCGACCTGACAGTCGGGCATCCAGGTAGCCACGGCTGGTGCCATCCAGGCGCAGATCAGTGACGCTGCCGGCCAGGTTCACTTCAATCTCCCACTGATCCCCCCGGGGTGGCGGCAGTATGGCGATGACGTCCAGGTCGACCGGCCAGTCTCCCCGGGTTTCCACCCGCCCCCGGGCAGTGACGGCATAATCCGCCAATTGGTAGTGAACCCGTTCCAGCTGCCAGCTGGCACCTGACCCGCCGGCATCCAGCTCAAACCGGTCCCAGACAGAGGATCCGTTGACCGTGAATGGCCCGATACGAACGTCCGATATCTCCAGGGACAACGGGATGTTGACCACCGGCAAGGTAAAGCCCGAAGCGGGTTCCGTGCCGTCGGACGAGGGTGCCGTTTCCAGGTCCATGGCCTGTGCGTGTAACGTGTCGACGCACAAACGCTTCTGGAACAGGCAGGATGGCGACCAGTCCAGCAGTGGCTGCTGCAAATCCAGGTTGATGCCATAGCCCTGCCATTGCAGCCGCGCCGCCTGCCAACGCCCCAGCAGGCTGCCCTGCCCTTCCTCCACCGTCAGGCCCGGTACCTGCTCGATAAGCCAGGCCGTCCCGGTTTCCGAACGAACCACCAGCAGCGCTGCACCGATCAGCAGCACCGGCACCAGAACAATGATCGCCACGACCACCGCCAGCCAGCGCAACGGATGCCACTTGCGGCGGCGCTTTTCGCTGGCCGCATCTGTTGCCTGCTTCTCGTCGGTCACAGTTCCGGTCCCATCGAAAAGTGAATTCGCCAGTCCCCGCCGAATTCCGGATCCAGGCCCTTGGCAATATCCAGGCGCAGCGGTCCCACCGGGCTGACCCAGCGCAGGCCGATACCGGCACCGGTGGCCAGGGGATCAAACAGGTCATTGACGGCGTTGCCATGATCCACAAACACCGCCGCCCGCCAGCGCTCGGCAAACTCGTACTGGTACTCGGCACTGCCCGCCATCAGGTACCGACCGCCCACCGGCACGCCATTATCGTTTTCCGGCGACAGGGTTTCATAGCCGTAGCCCCGGACACTCTGGTCACCACCGGCGAAGAAACGCAGCGAGGGCGGCACGTCCTCAAAGCGGTTGGTACCCACCGCCCCGATCTGGAACCGGCCCAGGAACCGGTGGTTATCAAACAGGGTATAGAGCCCCTTGGCCTGGGCGTAAACATGGAGGATATCCACCTTGGACAGCACCGCCCGATGTGAACCGGTCACGTCCAGCTGCAACCGATAGCCCCGTGAAGGATCCAGGGGAGAGTCCTGCCGCAGCCTGGAATAGCCGATGCCGGGAAGTAACAAGCTACTGGTGCCCTTCTCATCATCGCCGATATTGAAGCGCTCGCCCTCCCAGCGGATGGACAACACCTGCAACCAGCCGTTATCCAGTTGGTGCTGCCATTGCTGCCCCAAGGTCAGCA
The DNA here is from genome assembly GCF_041690455.1 of Marinobacter sp. GTDB lineage: Bacteria > Pseudomonadota > Gammaproteobacteria > Pseudomonadales > Oleiphilaceae > Marinobacter. The sequence goes on along the minus strand of NZ_JAWLHI010000001.1, from coordinate 29,497 downwards.
GTTCGGATTCCACGTTCTCGATATCCTCCCGCTGATAACCGGCGGTCAGGCGGATCAGGTCCGTCATCGGCGGGTCCAGGGGCAGCTCGTACCAGGTACTGAGATTCTGCCGGGGCTGGGAGATTTCAGTGTCGGCACCGCGCTTGTGTCCCATCGGGTTAATCCAGTGCTCGCGCCAGGTACCCCGCACGCGGGGACCAACGTCTGTGGAAAAGCCGACACCCGCGGCCACTGAACGGCGATCACGGCGAGTGACGGCGATGCTTACCGGGATAACCCCGTCAACCGCGTTGCCCGGAACGGCATCCACATCAACACCGGAAAAATAACCACTGCTGGAGAGATCCCGGTTCAGCTGCGCGATGAGGTCCGTGTGGTAAGGAGTGCCCGGCTCGAAGGTGACAAAATCCTCCAGCAGGGAGGTTTCAAACCAGTGCCCCTCCTCGAACGTGACCTCACCGAGGCGGTACCGCTCTCCGGACTCGAAGACCAGAACAATCTCGGCAGTGTTCTCCTCCGGATTGACGCGCAGGGTTCGGGTCACAAACTGGCCGGCGAAATAGCCCCGTTGGCGGGCGCGGGTCTGGATGGCACTCCGCAGCCCGGAATACTCACCGTGATTCAGGACATCCCCCTCCGCCGGTGTTTCCGGCAGCCCGCTCATGAACTCCGCATCCTCCCCTGCGGGGCCCCGGATATCCACTTCCCGCGAGGTGACTTTCACCGGCTCGCCCGGTTCAATATCCAGGATCAGCCGGGCCAGCTCTTCATCGTCGCCCGCTTCCACACGCCAGTCGATTCGCGGGTTGTAATAGCCCAGGGCCCGTAACGCCTCACCCGCCTGGCGAACAGCCGTCCGTGCATATCGGCGCAGATTGGCCTCGCTGCGGCCTTCCACCTCCCCGATAAAGGCCTCCGCGTTGGCTTCCAGTTCCGGATAGTCGCCATTGACCCGAACCTCGACCTGCCGGGCAAAACCCACAGCCGGCCACAACAACACCAGCAGCAACAGCAGGTAAAAGGGGTACATTCTCGGGATCGGGTTAATAGACAGACTCCGGCTTCTGATGTTCTTTCCGTAGGGGTGTATACGCTTCATTGAAGATTGGAAGTTTAACGTCAGGCGGTCAAGTTGAGGAGCCTGTCGTGCTTGGGATACAAATACGCTAACCTGTCAGGGACTTACACAGCCTCCAGATCGGATCAATGGCCACCGCATGTTGCATATAAACCGGGAAAACCTGAAGTCCAGCCACCAGCTTGTCTGGTTTATCGTCGATTTCCTGATGCTCGGCCTGCTCATCCTGAATCTGGCGTTCATCATCTGGGACTCCATCTACAGTTTTGTCGCCATCCAGAACCTGCTGAAAGAACATACCCCGGCGCTGCAAACGGCTTACCACCCCATTCACGAGCGCTTCATTTTCTACGACATGATCTTCGTATCGATCTTCCTCACTGAGTTTTTCGTGCGCTGGGGCTATGCCATCAAGGCCAGTGTCTATGACCGGTGGTATTTCTACCCGTTCATTCACTGGTACGACCTGGTGGGCTGCATTCCCGTGGGCAGCTTGCGTTTCCTCCGGATCCTGCGGGTGATCTCCATCATCTACCGGTTGCATCAGTACCGGATCATCGACGTCACCAGCACCAAGATCTACCGGTTCGTGAACTTCTATTATGAAGCGTTCATGGAAGAGTTGTCGGACCGGATCGTGCTCAAGGTGCTCAGCGGCGTCCAGGACGAGGTCCGTCGCGGTTCGCCGCTATTCGACCGGATCCAGAAAGACATCCTGTATCCGCGCCGTGACATGCTCTCGGACTGGATCTCCCAGCGCGTTGCCGAGGCGGCACAGGAAGGCTATGTGCCCAACCGGGGGGCGCTACGCAATTACCTCGAGGGACGGGTGGACAACGCCCTGAAGCAGAACCTGGAGCTGTCTCGTCTCAAATACCTGCCAGTGGTGGGCCCCACCATCCAGGAAACCCTCGAGGACGCTGTCGGTGACATCGTTGCCAACGTGATTCACCAGATCCTGGAAGACCTGGCCTCCAGCTCCAACCACGCGTTCATCGAAGACATCGTGAACGTCTTCCTTCCCAGCCCGGACCAGGTCGCCGCCGATGAAACCCAGAACCAGGCGCTGATCGACCTGATCATCGAGATCCTGGATGCCATAAAAGGCCAGGTTAAGGTCAAGCACTGGCGTGCCCAGCTGCCGTAACGTATAAGAAAGACGCCCAAAACAACAAGAGATTGCCCATGGACGCTCTGCATTACCAACCGGCCCACGAACTCCTGCGCCAGCTTGAGAACGGAACACTGACCAGCGAACAGCTCGCCCAGGCCCTGCTGGTTCGCATCCGGGAACAGAACCCCGCCGTCAATGCGGTGGTCACGCTGGATGAAAATCGTGTACTGGAGCAGGCCCGGGAGGCGGACCGGCAGCGTGCGAACAACCAGGACCTGGGTCCCCTGCATGGCTTGCCGCTCACCCTGAAGGACACCTGGGAAGTCGCCGGCATGACCTGCACCGCAGGCGCCCCTGCCCTGAAGAACCACCGGCCGGAACGCCATGCGGATGTGGTCCGGCGCCTGGAAGAGGCCGGTGCCATCATCCTCGGCAAAACCAACATTCCGCTCTACGCCACGGATCTGCAGAGCTACAACAAGCTGTTCGGCGTCACCAACAACCCCTATGACCCGACACGCACCCCCGGGGGTTCATCCGGTGGCGCGGCGGCCGCCCTAGCAGCGGGATTCACACCTCTGGAAGTAGGCAGTGACCTGGCAGGGTCCATCCGCATACCCGCCCATTTCTGCGGCGTATTCGGCCACAAACCCAGCCGGTCACTGGTGTCGTTCCGGGGCCACATACCCGGGCCACCCGGTACCGAATCGCAACCGGACCTGGCCGAAGGCGGCCCCATGGCCAGGAATGCGAAGGATCTGGAACTGCTCCTGAAAGTCATCGCCGGCCCGCGCCCGGTGGAAAGCCGCAGCTGGGCTCTGGCCCTCGACCCGGCACGGCTTGAGAGTCTGGGTCAGGCCCGGGTCGGACTCTGGCTCGAAGATCCCCTGTGCCCGGTTGAGGACGAGCTGGTCGAAGGTTATCGGTCACTGGCCAGAAACCTGGAAGACCGTGGCGCCCTGGTGGCCGAGGCCAACCATCCCCTGCTCGGTCTGGAGCACATCCTGCCCGTCTATTTCAATCTTTTGGGCAGCCTCATCGGCATTTCCCTGAAACCGGCCCAGCGCCGGCAGATGAAATGGATCGCACTGCTGGAGCGCTGGCTACACCTGCTCGGTCCCGTGACACCCTATATCGGCGAATACGCGCGCGGCGTGAACCAGAAGATCTACGAGTGGATGCAGTGGAGCGAAGTCCGGGAAAAGATGCGGGCGGAAATCGAAAGCCTGTTCAGGGACTTCGACGTGCTGCTCACGCCCATCACCCCCACAGCGGCCATCCGCCACGACCATAGCCAGCCGGTGTTCAAGCGACGCATCACCGTGGCCGGCAAACCCAGGGCCTATATGGACCAGTTTTGCTGGATTGCCCTGGCGACCTTGCTGGGATTACCCGCTACCTCGGTACCGGTCGGACGCACGAAAGAAGGCCTGCCCTATAACGTGCAGGTGATTGGCGCGCCCGGGATGGATCTGACGACGATCCGGTTCGGGGCGTTGCTGGAGGAGAGTGGGCTGGCGGGGTTTCAGCCGCCCTCGTTGCGCTGAAATCCCGGAGCAGAGCCAGGGCCCAGGCACCAACAAGCACAACGGCAAGAGAATGGGATATCAGCTGCTTGGCGATAACACGGCCAGGTCAGGCAACGCCCAGTGGCACGACTAGCACCGGGCGCTTGGAGTGCGTCAGCGCCTTGGTCGCTGTAGAGCCCATCAATGCCTGTCCTAACGCGTTGTGTTTGCGGGTTCCCATAACGATCACATCAGCATTAATTTCATCGCCGACTTCAAGGATTCTACGCCACGGTGTACCTTCCTCGATGCGCGCCTCAATGTTCTTCAGGCTTAATACTTCGTGCTCTTCCAGCTCTTGCTCGCAGAAGCGCTCTATCCGCTCGCGAATCTTCACGCTTAGTGCCTCAACACCTTTTTGCAGCAGGTTGTCGAGTTCTTCTTTCTCCATCATGTTACTCAAGACACTGCGAGTGGTACCTGACAAGGACTCAATCACGTGCAGATAAGTTATCTGGGCCTCAGAGTAGTGGCCACATAAGCTGATCGCAGCACGGAATGCCGGCCGGGAACCCTGCTCAAGATCGGAGACATATAAAATCTTCTTGATATCATAAAACATCATTCTTCTCCTCTATTCCCGGAACCGGGAAGTCGGCATCACTTAGTGGTACAACAGGTCCGGCAAAAACAGTGAAATCTGAGCAACGAAGACAATCAGTGCCAAACGTACAATATCTGCACACCAGAACGGGGTAACACCCTTGAAGATAGTGCCTGTTTTGACATCTCTTAATACTGCGCTGAGCACAAAGACGTTCATACCCACCGGTGGTGTGATCAGACTTATTTCGGTGACCACTACGACGACAATACCAAACCAAACAAGATCGAAGCCGAGGCTTTCCACCAACGGATAGAACACGGGAACCGTCAACAGCATCATGGAAAGGCTCTCGAACACCATGCCAAGCAAGATATAAATGCCAAGGATGGCCAATATCACCATGATGGGCGACACATCCAGTGAGGTAATGAAGCTCAGGAGCATGTCCGGCAGCCCGGCCCGGTTAATAAAGTCCGAGAAAATCAGCGCCCCAATCACCACCGCAAACAGCATCGCAGAAGTACGAGCTGTATCCGCCAGTGTTTCGAAGAGTGTCGAGAGAGTGAGCCGGCGACGGGCCAAGGCAATGACAAATGCTCCGCCAGCCCCAATACCCGCTGCTTCGGTCGGTGTGAAAACCCCCAGGTAGATACCTCCCATCACTACAGTAAAAAGAGCAAGCACGCCCCATACATTCCTGAGGGCCTTAAGGCGTTCCGGCCAGGGCGCCTTCTCTCCGGCAGGCCCCGCGTCAGGATTCCGCTTGACGACATACCAGACGGCCGCCAGATACAGCAGGACACCCAGCAGACCAGGGATAAAACCGGCAGCAAACAGCTCGCGGATACTCGATTCAGTCAACAAGCCATAGATCACCAGGATAACGCTTGGCGGAATCAGAATGCCCAGGGTACCGCCAGCAGCAATGGAAGCCGTTGCCAAAGCGTCTGAATAGCCATAACTGCGCATAGGTGGCATGGCCACCTTGGCCATCGTCGCGGAAGTCGCCAAACTGGACCCACAGATCGCCGAGAAACCTCCGCAAGCCACTACCGTTGCCATTGACAAGCCGCCCTTGCGATGGCCGAGAAATGCATTGGAAACGTGGTACAGCTCCTGGGCCAGGCCCGAACGGGTCACGAGATTACCCATCAGCACGAACAGTGGAATCACCGACAGGCTATAATTCTGGACCGTATCGATCACCCGGTTCGACGCCATCGAAAGTGCGCCCCGCCAGCGGAAATCCATGAAGTTAGTCAGATCCAGCCCCATCAGAAAGGCGAAACCAAAGAAACCGACCAGCCCCATAGCAAAGGCAATTGGCACCCTCAGAACCAAGATTATGAAAAGGAGAACGGCAAAGCCGGTCAGCACGACGGTCATAGAATTTTCCGTAACTGATTCGTTTATTTGGTAGGAGAAGAGAGGATGCGATAAACGCCGAGCGTTATCATGCCGGCGGCGGTCAGCCAACTCATGATTGCTATGTACTCGACGATATAGCCACTGGGCAGGCCGAGAAATTCCGTCTCGACACCACGCCGGATCGACCTCTCGCCGAGCTCAAAGATCCGTACCGCAAGGAAGTACATCGAAGAGGACACTATCAGAGCCGAAACCAGTCCGAGAGCCTTCAACAACTTCTGCCCCAAAAGATGGTCCAGCAGGTCCACCACGATGTGGCCACCCCGATAAGTGATAACCGGCATCGCCGCGAATACCATCAGGGCAAGACCAAGTCGGGTAAGTTCAGTAGCCCCGGGAACGGGATTGTTGAAGAGATAGCGACCCGCCACGTCCAGACAGGTAGTCAGCATAAGCAGGAAGAGGACCAACCCTGCTATAAGCTCCAGAAGGAAGGCCAGCCACTTGGCTGGCCCCTTCTCGCTATAATGCCTGTTAACCCATGTAGCGAGAGACATGCGCTTACTCCTGATGCTCTCGCTCATACTCTCGGGCTATGGTCCGCAGCTCTTCCAGCGCCTGTCGGGCATTCGGGGCACGATCAGACACGTTCTCGATCCATTTTTCGTCCATGCCCTGAATCAGTCTCTGGAAGTCCTGCGCCATCTGGTCTTCTTCCTCAACGCGGATTATGTTGACGCCGGCTTCCTCCGCAGCCTTCAGGCCCTCATCGTCAATGGCATCCCAGGCACGTCCGGCCAGGGCGGAGAGTTTTTCACCCGATACGCTCATGATGGCCTCGCGATCCCTGGGTTCGAGTTGATCCAGGAAATAAGGGCTGATGAACATGGAGAAACTGCCGAGGTACATACCACCGGGAAGCATGGTGACGTTGGGAGCCACTTCGTTGAGGCGCAAGGTTTTCTGCTCACCCATGGGCAGGAAGGCACCATCAATCACACCCTGCTGCATCATTTCATAGACTTTCGGGGCTGGCGCTGAAACCGGAGTCACGTCCATGCGGTCGCCAAGCTCGGACTGGACGCCACCACCGATACGAATCTTTTTGCCCTTAATCTGATCGAAGGAGGTGATTGGCTCAATGGAATGGATATAGCCCGGACCATGGGTAAACATGCCAATGGGGGTCAGGCCTTCAAACTCGCCGGAGTCCATGAAGTACTTGTTATAGACTCGCCAGAGTGCCACAGAAGCCGCCTCGGCTCCCACACCCAGACCCGGCTGTTCCACAATCTGGGGCAACTGGAAGCGACCAGGAACATAGCCGTGGTAGCTGAAGCCGGCGTCAACAACACCGTCTTCCACCAGCTGGAACATGGTTTTCGGATGCCCCAGATCGTTCTCTATTTCAACCTTGACTCGCCCTTCTGTTGCTTCCTCGACCCATTTGGCCCACGTCGGCCAGACCTCGGCGTTCTGTGGATTGGTCGGCGGCAGCCAGGTCCCAACATGCAATGTCGTGGCAGAGAAAGCGCTACCGGACATCGCCAGCCCCAATGAAAGGATGGCGGCTTTGCTGAGGAGTTTTGTTTTTGTCATAACGGCCTGTCTCCTGATTGTTTTGTAGTTATCACTTGCTTTGTTGCGGCCCGGGAAAGCCAGCGAACCTTCCTGACGCTACAGAATCCTGCAGCGCCCACCCGTTTCAAGCTCCCGTCAGTTTTTCGAGAACAGAGGATGAATGTTGTTCTTGTTGAATTTCAGAACCGGATCCAGCTCGGTCATCTCGAATGAAATCTGGCAATAGCTGGTATCAGTAACCGGCTTCATCCAGTCGCAGAGGATGTCGAAAACCCGCTTGGCGACCTCCTTTTTCAGCGCCATATCCCGACCATGGCCGATCTTGAGAGTCAGGTTGAGGAATGAAAAGTCTTCCCTGCCATCCGCGACCCGGAAATCGTCACAACGAATAGCCCGACTACGAACACCACCAATGGGGAAAGCCCCGGTAGAGACAACATACTCGTGCAAACGTGAGAACAGTGACTGGAATTCCAGGCGGTCGTGGAGGTTACCTGAATACTCGACGATGAAATGAGGCATAGGATGAGTCCCGGATATTAGGTTCATCGTTGTTATTGGATGTCCGCGGCTACAGTTTCGACGCGGGAACAACTCAGAATCTAATTAACATATTAAGTTTTGTCAACTCGGTCCTGGAAATGAAATCCCTCCGGGGAATGAGTCTTCAGTTGTCCGAAATCGGAGGCTTGACTTAGTTAATATGTTAACTAAAATACCGAAAGGATCGACAGAGCTTAGGGCTCGCTCCGGTCTCGGACTTGGGCCACTGCAGCCCGCCACAGACGACCATCGGTCATCCACCCAACAACAAGAAAGGTGTATTGCACGCATGTTGACGAAAGATCAGATCGAATCCGCTGCCGACCGCCTATACCAGGCCGAGACCAGCCGCAAACAGATCCCGGCCCTGACACTCGAGTATCCGGATATGACAATGGAGGAGGCCTATGCCATCCAGAAGGCCTGGGTGGATCGCAAGGTGGCGGAAGGCCGTAAGGTGATCGGCTACAAGATTGGCCTGACCTCCCGTGCCATGCAGATGTCATCGAATATCGATGAACCGGACTATGGCGTACTGCTTGATGACATGTTGCTGGATGATGGCGCCACCATCAGGGCATCGGACTTCCTCGATCCCCGCATAGAGGTCGAGCTGGCTTTTGTGCTGAAAAAGCCGCTGTTCGGCGACAATGTCACCATTTTCGATGTTATCAACGCAACCGACTACATCATCCCGTCGCTCGAACTGATCGCAGCCCGCTGTCTGCGTACCGATCCTGAAACCGGCTACACACGCAAAGTCTACGACACCATTTCCGACAATGCCGCCAACGCGGGAATTGTCATGGGAGGACGCCCCATCAAGCCAATGGACATCGACCTGCGTTGGGCCGGCTGCATGCTGTACCTGAACGGCCAGATTGAAGAAACCGGGCTCGCTGGCGGCGTTCTGGGCAACCCACTCAAGGGAATCACGTGGGTTTGCAGACGATTTGCGCCGCACGGCGTTGGCCTGGAACCGGGTCAGGTCATTCTTTCCGGCTCCTTCACCCGGCCGGTTGCGGTCAAAGCTGGTGATACCGTACATGCCGATTTCGGCTCTCTGGGTGGCGTCGCCCTGAACTTCGAATAAACAGTTCGCACCGAGGACACGAGCATGGAACTGCCCAAGAACCGTTTCAAGCAGGGGTTGGCCACAGGTGAAACCCAATATGGGCTCTGGCTGGGACTGCCGGATAACAGCGCAGCCGAAATTGCCGCCCTAGCCGGCTTTGATTGGCTACTCATCGACGGAGAGCATGCTCCGTTCGATCTACGCACGATCATGTCTCACCTGCAGGCAATGGCGCCTTATGATGTTGCCCCGATCGTGCGCTGTGTCGAAGGCGATCCCGCACTCATCAAACAGTTGCTGGATATCGGTGCGCAGACTCTGCTGGTACCGATGGTCGAAGACGCAGAACAGGCGAAACAGCTGGTCCGGGCCGTTCGCTATCCACCGGACGGCATTCGCGGTCTCGGCACATCGCTTGCTCGGGCGGCCCGCTGGAATCAGGTACCGGGCTACGTGAAGAAGGCCAATGACGAGATCTGCCTGATTGTCCAGGTGGAAACCGCCAGCGCCATGGACAACCTCGATGACATCCTGTCGGTCGAGGGGGTAGACGGGGTTTTCATCGGCCCGTCCGATCTTTCCGCATCCATGGGCTATGTCGGCGATGCGGGCAACCCGACAGTCGTCAACACCATTAACAAGGGACTCAGCAAGATACGCTCCGCCGGGAAATACGCTGGCCTGCTCTGTCTCGACCCATCCCTTGCAGAGAACTACATCCAGCAAGGCGCCAATTTCGTCGGCGTCGGCGTCGACACCATGATTCTGGCTACCGAAACCCGCAAGCTGGCGCAACGTTTCAAACAGGGCGCGCCAGTTAAAGACGACAAACCGCAGGCCGGCTATTAATCAAAGACGGCCGAAACAGGAAAAGGTTACTCATGACAGCAAACACCCTGGTCAACAGCAAGCTGGTCTGCGTCGCACTGAATGACAAGTCGCAGCTGGCGGCTCTGGAGAGCACGTTCAACCAAGATCCCTACAAGAAACCGCCTACCCAGCCAGTGCTGTATTACAAGCCGCGCAATACCTGGAATGTTGATGGCGCCGAGGTGGAATGGGCAAAGGATTTCGACGGCAACGACGTGCCAGCCATGGCCGTGGGCGCCAGCCTGGGCGTGGTCATTGGACGGGAAACCTGCCGCGTCAGCCAGGCCGAAGCGCTCGATTATATCCGTGGCTACACCATCGTCTGCGATTTTTCCCTGCCGGAGGAAAGCTACTTCCGCCCCGACATCAAAGGCAAATGCCTGGACACTTCCGCGCCGGTCGGCCCCGAGATCGTCCCGTCCGACACCATCGACAATCCGGATGCGCTCACAGTCACCGTTTCCGTCAACGGCGAGCAGAAAAGCGTATTCCCGTTGACGAACATGCAACGCAGCGTTGCCGAGCTGATCAGCAAGATTTCCTGGATTATGACTCTGCAACCGGGAGAGGTCATCGCCGTCGGCTTTGCCGGTGACCGTGTTCCGGTCGCCCGGGGAGACAGGGTAGAAGCAACCATCGAGGGTGTCGGCACCCTGACCAACACACTGGGAGGTGCCTGAGCCATGAGGCATGCACGCATCATTTTTGAGGGCCGCGAGCTCGATATCGACATTGACGCCAACGATCGCATCACTACCACAGCCGGCGAGGAGCTGAATGTGGCTCTGGATTCTGACGACATCACCTGGCTGCCGCCGGTAAAGGAGCCGGGCACCATCTTCGCACTGGGGCTAAACTACGCCGATCACGCCACCGAACTGGCATTCGAGCCGCCCAAGGAACCGCTGGTATTCATCAAGCACGCCAACACCCTGACCGGACACAAGCAGGTCAGCTACCGCCCCGACAACATCGAGTTCCAACATTACGAGTGCGAGCTGGTGGCGGTGATCGGCAAAGCGGGTAAGAACATCAGGCGTGAAGATGCGATGGACTATGTAGCTGGCTATACCGTCTGCAACGACTTCGCAATCCGCGACTATCTCGAGAACTACTATCGCCCGAACCTTCGGGTAAAAAGCCGGGATTCCCTTTTGCCGATGGGACCGTGGATTGTTGATCGCGAGGACGTAGCGGACGTCAACAAACTGCGCCTGACTACCGAGGTCAACGGCAAGATCACTCAGGACGGCTCAACGAAGGATATGATCTTCGACATCCCCTTCCTGGTGGAATACCTGAGCAAGATCATGACCCTGAACCCGGGGGACATGATCGCCACCGGCACCCCGCACGGTGTGGTCGACATGCAGCCCGGCGACACTGTGGTCTGCACCATCGAAAACATTTGCTCGCTCGAGACACGCATCGTCTCCGAGAAAGAGTACTACGGCGACAAATACTGAGCCTTCAGGAGAACCATCATGAGCGATACACTAGCGACCAACCTGGAACGTGCCCAGCGCTACCTGGAGCGCTTCAGGAACACCACCACCGGCCACTACATCAATGGCGAGTTCACCCTGGGTAATGGCGGCAACGAGTACGATAACATCACGCCGACCGACAACAGCCCCATCGGCAAGATCATGGCCGGCTCAACCGACGACATGGATGCCGCCTGCAAGGCTGCCGAGGATGCCTTTGAGGCCTGGGCCGCCACACCGGGCGCCGAACGCAAACGGCTGCTGAACAAATTCGCCGACCGACTGGTCGAGCGTGCTGACGAGATCGCCCTGGTCGAGTCCATGGACTGTGGTCAGGCTATCCGTTTCATGAAAAAGGCGGCCGAGCGAGGCGCCGCCAACTTCCGCTTCTTCGCTGACAAGGCGCCGGAAGCCCAGGACGGCCTCGCCCTTCAGCAGGACGAGCACACTAACTTTACCGTACGTAAGGCGATTGGTCCGGTGGGCATCATCACGCCCTGGAACACACCGTTCATGCTGTCTACCTGGAAGATCGCTCCGGCCCTGGCGGCGGGCTGCACTGTTGTCCACAAGCCGGCCGAGTTGACGCCCCTGAGTGCCTATATCCTGGCAGAGATCGCCGATGAAGTTCTGCCCAAGGGAGTCTGGAATATGGTCAACGGCTTCGGCGAGAGCGTTGGCAAGCGAATGACCGAACACCCTGCCATCAAGGCCGTGGCTCTGGTGGGAGAATCTGCCACTGGCTCCCACGTAATGCGTCAGGGTGCCGATACCCTCAAACGCATGCACTTCGAGCTGGGCGGCAAGAACCCGGTCATCGTGTTCGACGACGCCGATTTCGAACGGGCACTGGATGCGGTCGTCTTCATGATCTACAGCCTCAACGGTCAGCGCTGCACCTCCTCCAGCCGTCTACTGATCCAGAGTGGCATTCGTGAAAAGTTCATGGCTGCACTCGAACAGCGGGTCCGCAACCTGAAAGTCGGTCACCCGCTGGATCCGAATACCGAAGTCGGCCCGCTAGTGCACACAGAACACTATGACAAGGTTTTGAGCTACTTCGACATTGCCCGAGAAGACGGCGCCAACATCGCCGTCGGCGGCAAGCGCATCACCGACGCGCGCGGCGATCTGGACCCGGCCGGAAACTACCTGGAGCCGACCCTGTTCACCAAAGCTAACAGCAGGATGCGCATCGCACAGGAAGAGATCTTTGGCCCGGTACTAACCGCCATCACCTTCGATACCGAAGAGGAAGCCATCGCGATCGCCAACGATACCGAATACGGCCTCTCCGGCTATATCTGGACAGAGAACACCGGCCGCGCAATGCGCATGGCAAAGCACGTCGAAGCCGGCATGTTGTGGGTGAATTCCGAAAACAACCGTAACCTGCCGTCTCCGTTCGGGGGCATCAAGATGTCCGGTATCGGTCGCGACGGCGGCGACTGGAGCTTCGACTTCTACATGGAAACCAAGAACGTCTGTATTGCGCACGGCACCCACCGGGTACCTCAGCTTGGCAAGGGCTGATTACACGTCAAAGGCCAAAGCAACGGGACCCCGTGTCGCTGCACGGGGTCCTGCCCTTTCCAACTTTTGATATATTCGCGCTATGAGCGAAGCCAATCACACCGAATGGATTCCCAACATCATCATTGGGCAGGATTACGACCGACGCTATCTCGATGCGCCCATACATTATGATGTTCTGGAAAACCTGGCTGATTTCTATGGTCGCGAAATGCCGGTGCACCGGCATGCCCAGTATGTCCAGATCCACTATATCGATCGGGGCACCATCGATTTCCACATCGATGATAAGGTCTACCATGTACAGGGGCCCTGCTGTTTTTTTACGCCGGCGTCCGTTCCCCATTCCTTCCGCACGGACCCCAACGCCCGGGGACACGTACTGACGATTCACCAGTCCCTTGTGTGGCAACTGATGCAGGACAATGTCGGGACCGACATTGATACCAGCCTTATTGAAGGTATCTGCCTGGAGCGGGACCGGCTATCCAGAGCACAAAAAACCCAGTGGACACTACTCGCTGGCATCCTTGAGGATATTCATCTGGAATGGTCCACCAATCAGATGGGAAAGGAGCTGGCACTCAAGAGCCTCGTCCGGCTGTTACTGATCCGCCTGACCAGGCTCTCTTTCAAACGGTCCGCCAGCAGAACTGTCAACAGCGAGGACTTGAGGCTATTCCGTTGTTTTACCGATATGATCGAGAAACACTTCCGGGAGCAGTGGCATCTGCCTCGGTACAGCACGGAAATGGCCATATCGGAAAGTCGGTTGAACCAGACCTGTCAGCGCATTGCCAACAGATCCCCAAAAAAGCTGATTCACGACCGGATGATTCAGGAAAGCAAGCGCCTGCTTATATTCAGCAACCTTTCAAGCAACGAGATTTGCTACCAACTTGGCTTTTCAGATCCCGCCTACTTCTCGCGCTTCTTCAAAAAACATACCGGGATGACCACCCAGCAATTCCGTAAGCGCACAGCGGTTCGCGGAACACGGTAGACATTCGTTAATACATTAATAAAATGACTCACTTCGCCTTTTCGCAACTATCAAGCGAATTCTCAGAGACCGGACGACCAAGGTAATCCAATTCATGCGCAAGTTTAATGACTCGCTCCCCCTCCGGCTGCTCAAGGCCCGGGAGGCTGCCATGGCCTTTTTCCGCCCCCTCCTTCAGGAAATCCCCCTTACCGAACAGCAATGGCGTGTTATTCGGGCGCTCAATGAATTCGAGGAACTGGAATCAAAACAACTGGCCGAACTGTGCTGCATACTCAGCCCGAGTCTCACGGGAATCATCAATCGTCTGGAACAACAGGGTTACATCAAACGTCGGAAATCCCCAGAAGATCAGCGCCGAATCCTGATCAGCCTGACGGACAAGGCCAAGACCATGTTCGCCCAAATGAGCCCCCGACTTGAGGCTCGCTATCAGGAGATGACCGACCGTTTCTCCCACGAAGACATGAAAACACTGGAAGAGTTGCTGAATAAGCTCTGCAATGTGAAGCCCTGAAAAGCTCTCATGGAGCGCTGTTCTCCCGGACCTGGACACGTTGACATTAGATAACATATTAACTAAATTATTAGTTAATATGTTAACAAATAGGCAATGACAAGCCCTCTCTACGGGCCGTCCGCGATCCATACTTGGACAGCATCGAAAATGACAGCCGACACCCCGGTACGCACACCCTCCGTCGTCCTGATGACAATGATCGCCATGGCAAGTCCGTTGGCGCTCAATCTGTTCGTGCCGGCGATGCCGGATGCTGTGCGAGACCTCAGGACCGAGGTCGGGGTGATCCAGCTGAGTTTTACGGCTTACCTGTTTACACTGGCGTTCGGCCAATTACTCTCCGGTCCGCTGGCCGACCACTTCGGCCGCCGTCCAATCCTGCTCGGAGGACTGGTCCTGCACACCCTGGGGAGCCTGCTGGCAGCCCTTGCACCCGATGTCACGCTATTGATCGCCGGCCGTGTGCTACAAGCGCTCGGTGGTAGTGCTGCGATGGTACTGGCGCGCACGATCATCATCGACATTTATGGTCGCGAGGGGGCCGCCAGCCGCATGGGCTATGTTGTCATGGCGATCGCTATCGCCCAGACAATCGCTCCGACCCTCGGCGGCTACCTGAACCTCTGGGCGGGGTGGCATTCCATTTTCTATGTGTCCCTGGGCATGGGCGCTGTCGCGCTATTGGTGGCCGCACTGCAGCTGCCGGAAACCTGCCGCGATAAAACTGACAGCCTGCGACTGAGGCTTGTCATTCAGCGTTACGCAGGTGTTTTCAGCTCGGGGGGGTATATTGGCTACACACTTTCCACCACCTTCATCGCCGCTGCATTCTACATATTCGTTGGCACCGCTCCCTACATCGTCGACCGCCTGGGTGGTAACTCTGCCTTGTTCGGCACCTGGTTCCTGGCGGTTTCACTTGCATTCATGTCTGGCAGTTTCGTGTCGACGCGGTTGGCCAGACGCGCGAGTTCCGATCAGGCAGTGTTGTTTGGCAATATTCTCTCGCTGGCTGGCGCACTGACGCTCCTCGCTTTCGCGCTCGTTAGCGTACTGACCTATGCCACCCTGTTCCTGCCGATGGCGTTGGTCACCTTCGGTCGGGGGCTCAGTCAGCCCAATGCCCAGTCGGCTGCGATCAGTTGCTCGCCGACATCGGCGGCTACCGCCTCCGGGCTGATGGGGTTCATCCAACTGTTGACGGGTGCAGTGATTGCCCAGCTAATGCCGTTGCTGCTCGGTCAAGGCGTGCTCCCGATCGCGGCCTGTATCTGTCTGGCACCCGTAGCCGCCCTCGCCGCTCACTTTTACGCGGTAAGTCGCCAGCGGTGCCAGCAAGCAGAAGCCTGAGGAGACATCATGGTGCCATTGCAAGATAACCGAAAAGTGCAATTTTTAACGTGAATACTGCATTTCCTGTCAAAGAGGAGCCGGGAATAATTGAGTTATAGAAACTGGAACCAGGCGCTGCCAATCAAAGTCAAAAAATAAGGCACCTTGTCACCCAATGTACCTGCAAATCTGAACAACAAAAGGAAACTGTCATGGGAAAACTCGCGCTTGCCGCCAAGATCACGCATGTACCATCCATGTACCTGTCCGAGCTGGACGGTCC
This sequence comes from Marinobacter sp., assembly GCF_041690455.1. Taxonomy (GTDB): domain Bacteria; phylum Pseudomonadota; class Gammaproteobacteria; order Pseudomonadales; family Oleiphilaceae; genus Marinobacter. The sequence goes on along the minus strand of NZ_JAWLHI010000001.1, from coordinate 13,595 downwards.
GCAGAAGGGCTTTCGCCAACCGGCCATCGACGGTCATATCGAGATCGGCCGGCGCTGCCGTGAGCTGGGCGTGGATACCATTGTCGTATTCGATACCCATTGGCTCGTGAACGCCAGCTACCACATCAACTGCGGCGCCCACTTCAAAGGCAATTACACCAGCGGTGAACTACCTCACTTCATCTCCAATATGGAATTTGAGTACGACGGGAATCCTGAACTGGGCAAACTGCTGGCCGCCGAATGCAATGCCCAGGGCGTGGAGACCCTGGCGCATGACAAAACCTCCCTCGATCCTGAGTACGGCACTCTGGTACCGATGCGCTACATGAACGAAGACCGTCACTTCAAGGTAATTTCGGTCTCCGCAATGTGTACCGCGCACTACCTGAACGACAGTGCCCGTCTGGGCTGGGCAATGCGCAAGGCCATCGAAGAGCACTACGATGGCACCGTGGCAATTTTTGCCAGTGGCTCGCTGTCTCATCGCTTTGCCCAGAACGGTCAGGCACCGAAGTTTGCTACCAAGACCTGGTCTCCGTTCCTGGAACGCCTGGATCATGAGGTGGTCCGGATGTGGGAAAACGCAGAGTGGGACGACTTCTGCGAAATGCTTCCTGAATACGCTGTGAAAGGCCACGGTGAAGGCTTTATGCACGACACCGCCATGTTGCTCGGTGCACTGGGCTGGTCCGAGTACGATCAAAAGGCGGAAATACTGACACCCTACTTCGGCAGCTCGGGGACTGGCCAGATTAATGCCGTATTTCCGGTATCCCAGGTCAGCGGCGACAAGGTTCCTGCGCCACAAGCCTCAGTCACCGAATCCTTTGCTCCAGGGTCAAGTCGCATCTGAGGATGAGCACTGGAGACTAACACGGCAGATGATCACATAAAGACGAAAACCGGCCCCAGAAAACAAAAAGGAGAAGTCACAATGCAGTTTCACCATCACGGATACGTATCCACCGACCCGAGAGTCGAGGAAGCATCAGGCACGGGCATTGATCGCCCCGAGACGCTGCCGGATGCTGTAGATGTGTTAATCGTCGGCAGCGGGCCTGCCGGCATGATCGCCGCAGCTCAACTGGCGAAATTCCCGAACATCACGACCCGTATTGTTGAACGACGAGCCGGACGCCTGGAAATCGGCCAGGCTGACGGCATCCAGGCGCGCAGTGTCGAGACATTCCAGGCCTTCGGTTTTGCCGGAAGAATCACCGAGGAGGCCTACCGTATTACCGAAATGGCCTTTTGGGCTCCCGATGCCGATAACCCTGAGCACATCGCCCGCTCCTCGGTGGCGTTGGATGACCCCGGCGGTAAAATTAGCGAGTTTCCCCATCTGATCGTCAACCAGGCCAGGGTCCTCGATTACTTCGCCGAGTTCGCAAAAAACGCCCCCGCCCGTCTGACCCCCGACTACGGCCTTGAATTCGTGGGGCTGACGGTTCACGACGGCGAGACATATCCCGTCGAAGTAACACTGCGTCATACCGAGGGCGATAAAGAAGGCCAGGAATGCACAGTGAAAGCCAAGTACGTCATCGGTTGCGATGGCGCGCACAGTCGCGTTCGTGAATCGATTGGCCGCAAGCATATCGGCGCGGTGTCGAATCACGCCTGGGGTGTGATGGATGTGCTGGCCACCACCGACTTCCCGGATATCCGCACCAAGTGTGCCATTCAGTCATCAACCGGTGGCAGTATTTTGCTCATTCCCCGCGAAGGCGGTCACCTGTTCCGGATGTACGTCGACCTTGGGGAGGTTCCCGAGGATGACAACCACCAGATACGTCAGACCACCCTGGAGACCACCATCAAGAAGGCCAACCAGATCCTGCACCCCTATACCCTGGAGGTGAAGCACTGTGCCTGGTACACCGTCTACGAGGTTGGCCACCGAGTAACCGACAAGTTCGACGACGTCCCACCCGGTGAAGAAGACTTCCGGACTCCGCGGGTCTTTATCACCGGCGATGCCTGCCACGCTCACAGCGCCAAAGCCGGCCAGGGCATGAATGTGTCCATGCAGGACGGCTGGAACATCGCCTGGAAACTGGCCCATGTGCTCTCCGGCATCGCGCCCGAATCCCTGCTCAGTACCTATTCGAGCGAACGCCAGGTTGTTGCGCAGAACCTGATTGACTTCGATCGGGAATGGTCGAGCCTGATGGCCAAGCCCGCCGAGGAGTTCGAGGATCCGAAAGAACTGGCGGATTTCTATGTCAAAACCGCGGAATTTCCGGCTGGTTTCATGACCGAGTACGAGACATCGATGATCACGGGTACCACAGAGCACCAGGACCTGGCCACCGGTTTCCCTGTCGGCAAGCGGTTCAAATCGGAGCGGGTAATGCGGGTTTGCGATGGCAATGATGCCCATCTGGGTCACCATGCCACTGCCGACGGCCGTTGGCGGATCTACGCCTTCGCCGACAAGGCCCGCCCCGGTGAGGATTCCCGTTTGGCTGCCTGGGCGGAGTGGCTGTTCAGCTCACCCGAGTCGCCGGTTGTGAAGTACACCCCTGAGGGCTCGGACCTGGATAGCATCTTCGACGTCAAGGTGATCTACCAGCAGCCCCACGGCGAGGTCGAATTCGGCCCAAAAATCCCGGCCATTTTCACGCCGAAAGTGGGCCCATTCCAGGTGACCGACTATGAAAAAGTCTACGCCATCGACCCGGAGGTCGACATCTTCGAAACACGCGGTATCGACAGAAACGGGGCCGTTGTCGTAGTGCGACCGGACCATTATGTTTCGCAGGTGCTCTCATTCAATGACACGGATGAGCTTGCCACGTTCTTCGACGGGGCCATGCGCCGCGGTTCCCGGTGATGTCTTACGCAGCGAAAACAGACCTTTGATGGTATACACTTGGGCCGGTTTGGCCCAGATTCAAAGGCCGCCGGCTGTGGGGGCAAAGCGACTTGCGATCGTTTTGCCCCCGGGCACCAAACAAGTCGTTACCCGCCACGGGATAATTACTTGACAGGAACTTTCTGCTGCCCAAACACAAAAAAGGCGGATCAGCATGACTGATCCGCCTTTTTCTTAAGTGGTAGCGGGGGCTGGATTCGAACCAACGACCTTCGGGTTATGAGCCCGACGAGCTACCAGACTGCTCCACCCCGCATCAAACTTTTTATCTCGGTTTAACTACTGAGTCCGCCGATGGGTCGGGCTCATAAGCCGAAGGTCGAGACTCCCTTCGGCTCTTGCGGGATTGGGAGCCCGACGAGCTACCAGACTGCTCCACCCCGCATCAAAACTGGTTGTCTTTCGGGGTAACCCCGATCAACGTGGCGCGCATGATACGGTCTGGATTGGGTCCTGTCAAAGGATATTACGACTATCCCGTAATTATCGTTCCAGGATCGCCGTAACCCCTTGCCCGCCAGCGGCGCAGATCGAAATCAGGCCACGGCCGCTGCCTTTTTGCTCCAGCAGTTTGGCCAGCATGGCCACGATCCGACCGCCGGTGGCAGCGAACGGATGGCCGGTGGCCAGGCTGCTGCCCTTCACGTTGAGTTTATCCCGGTCGATACTGCCCAGCGGCTTGTCCAGACCCAAACGCTCCTTGCAGAAAGCGGGATCTTCCCATGCCTTGAGGGTGGACAGCACCTGCGCGGCAAACGCCTCGTGGATCTCGTAGAAATCGAAATCCTGCAACGTCAGGCCCGCTTTCTCCAGCATCCGGGGCACCGCATAGGCCGGCGCCATCAGCAGCCCTTCCTTCTTGTCGACGAAGTCCACCGCAGCCACTTCCGAGAACGTCAACCAGGCCTTCACCTCCAGGTTGTTCTCCTTCGCCCACTCTTCACTGGCCAGCAGCACACAGGAGGCGCCATCCGTGAGCGCCGTGCTGTTGGCAGCCGTCATGGTGCCATTCTCGCGGTCAAATACCGGTTTCAGAGTCGCCAGCTTCTCCAGGGTGGTATCCGGGCGCAGGATATTGTCCTTCTCCAGCCCCGCCAGTGGTGTGATCAGATCACTGAAAAAGCCTTCCTCATAGGCCTTGGCAAGCTTCTGATGACTCTCCCAGGCCAGCTGATCCTGATCTTCCCGGGCAATATCCCACTCCTTCGCCGTCACCTGAGCATGCTCACCCATGGACATCCCGGTTCGCGGCTCGCCATTCTCCGGAATCTCCGGCACCAGATGCCCCGGCCGGAACCGAGCCAGAATCTTCAGCCGCTCCTTGGCGGTCTTCGCCCGATTGAGATCCAGCAAAATCTCCCGCAGCCCCTCACCGACACCAATCGGCGCATCGGAGGTGGTATCGGTACCACCGGCAATCCCGCACTCGATCTGGCCCAGTGCAATCTTATTGGCTACCAGAATTGCCGCCTCCAGACCGGTACCGCAAGCCTGCTGGATATCATAAGCCGACGTCTCCGGCGCCAGCCCACAACTGAGCACCGACTCCCGGGTCAGATTGAAATCCCGCGAATGCTTGATTACCGCACCAGCGACTACCTCCCCCATGCGCTTGCCCTGAAGATCAAAACGATCCACCAGTCCACGGAGTGCGGAGGTCAGCAGTTCCTGGTTACTGATCTTGCTGTAGGCGGTGTTGGATTTCGCGAAGGGAATGCGGTTGCCGCCGATCACCGCAACGCGGCGGATTCCGTTATCGGTCTTCTTAGCAGATGACTTTCTCTGTGTACGCTTCGGAGCCTGTGCCATAGTCTTGTTACCTGAGTTAAATGAGGACGAGCGAATGAATGAGCCCAGTATGGGGTGATTGGGGAGGCCTTTCCAAAACTGTGCGGAGCCATGGATGGCGGAGCCCAAGCGTCACAGGGACGTGCCGCCAGGAGCGTGTTTTGGAAAGGCCTCCCCAATCACCCTCCCCCAAGGCCCGAATCAATGGAACTCAGTCTAACGCCACAGCCAGCCCGCTCATTGGCACCCCTGACAACCAACCAAAAGCATTGAGTCAACCCAGACGCTGCTGACTACTCATTGTAGGACCTAACTGGTGGCCCCGCAGGCCACTCCTCATGAACGGACAAGCGAAAGTGGAAGCGTGCTGACCAGATCTTGTGTCGATAAATTTAACACTGTTGGTCTGTCCCGACCTCAAATGCCCGGAATCCACCAGCGACTACCATTGCTATTCTGCCGGTCACTCTTGTAATCAAACCCTTCTTTTTCGCATGGCGCAGTATATGCAGCAGCTTTCCCTGCAGTACGGTGTTATGTGCATACACAAGAAAGACCAGTACGCATAGATAAGCATCGAAAACCTGGCTTTCCCGGGATGGGAAGGGCTGATCACGCTGTATCGGCCTGCCCAGCCGGCAAATGGAAAGACAACTATGTTTTGCCCTTCGAAAAAGGAAAGAGCCATGAAAATAAAAGCCCTGCACAAACAATTGGGTGGCGCTCTGGCCACCGCGATCATACTGACCGGCCTGTCGGTACCGCTGGCTGCTACCGCAGAGGAGCAGTCCGCAAATTCTGTTCAGCTGGCCCGATCTGATAGTGGTCAGGGTGGCCAGTCCGGCGACGGAGACCGGACGGCTGACCGTGATCGCACGATGGACCAGGATCGCACCATGGATCAGGACCAACTTCAGGATCAGTTGCGGATTCATCTCCAGACCATGGACCAACTGCATGACCGGATCCAACAATCCCAGGATGAGGAGGGCCGTCAGGAACTGATGGTTCAGTATCGGGACCAGATCCGGGAAAGCGTGCAGCTGATGAACCAGGCCTCGTCTACGGCTGAGGGCGAGGAAGACAACCGCGTCCGTCATATGGAACAGAATCAGCAGGTGATGCAGCGGATGATGCAACACATGTGGCAGTACCAGGAGCTCCAGCGCTAGAACTCCTCCAGCATTGCACCTGATCGCGCGACCAAACCATTCGGGGAGCCAGCTAGTCCGGCTCCCCCGAATGTTTTCGACCTTGGCCGGTACGACCGCATCGTTCGGAGCAATGTGGCACGGTATTGCCCTCCAGATACCGACCTTCAGCTCCGAGGGTTTTCACATCGGTTGCCATAGACATTCAGAATGTCCTCAAGCGCTTGTGCCCCCTGCATCTGAACCAGAAATCAGCAACCGGGCAGCTAGCACATCAGCAGAACAAAATGCCTTATTGACACCCCTGACAACACCTTACAGGCATTGAGTCAATCCAAAAACTGTCCGATTCTTTACCCTATGGGACGATTCGCATCCGGAAAACTGATTGCAACCACAAGGAAGCCTCCATGTCTGACCTCTATCTCAGAATAGTAAACACCCCTGTCGGCAAATCCGCCGCCCAAACCCTGGGCCTGCCCTCACCCGTGCCCTTGAAGCGCCTTAAGCGTACCGACCAGCCCTTCATCGAAGGCGACGTACTTATCGGCGCGGCGTCCGGTGCCCGGACCATCGCCACTGTAGGCAGCATTCTCGCAACAAGCGCCGCCACCCTGCGCCATGCCTCCGGCCCCGACACACTTACCGATTCCGCCAAGGCCGGCAATAAGGCCAAGCCCCTGGCAATTGGCGGCGACATCGACCAGAAATTCTCCGCCCTTGTATTCGACGGCACCGGCATCAAAACCCCCGAAGAACTGCGTGCGGTCTACGACTTCTTCCACCCGACCATCAAAAAGCTCGCCGGCAACGGTCGGGTACTGGTGATCGGCATGAACCCCGCCAGCTGCCGCAAGGCACCCCAGGCCGCCGCCCAACAGGCTTTGGAAGGTTTTGTCCGTGCCGTGGGCAAGGAAATCGGCAAGAAAGGGGCCACGGCCAACCTGATCCGGATGGTTCCAGGCGCTGAAAAGCAACTGGATTCCAGCGTCCGCTTCTTCCTCTCCGCCCGCTCCGCCTATGTGGATGGCCAGGTGGTGCACATTGGCAAAAGCACCGAAGCGCCAGCCACCAACCCGGTGGCGCCACTGACGGGCAAAGTCGCCCTGGTGACCGGCGCCTCCCGCGGCATCGGCGAAGCGATTGCCCGCACCCTGGCCCGGGACGGCGCCACCGTGATCGGCCTCGACATCCCGCCCGCCATGGAAGACCTGCAGAAGGTAACCCATGCCATCAAGGGCAAGGCCCTCGCCTGTGACATCACCGACAAGGATGCCCCGAAACTGATTGCCGACTTTGCCGAAGAGCATTTCGGCGGCCTCGACCTGGTGATCCACAACGCCGGCATCACCCGGGACAAGACCCTGGGTAACATGCCCGAGCACTTCTGGGACATGACTATCGCCGTGAACCTCTCCGCCGAAGAGCATATCGATGAGGAACTGATGAAACGGGAACTGCTGCGGGAGAACGGCCGAATCGTGTGCATCTCCTCCATCAGTGGCATCGCCGGCAACTTTGGCCAGACCAACTACTCCACCGCCAAGTCCGGCGTCATCGGCTATGTAGAAGCCATGGCGAAACAGCTGAAGAACGGCATCACCATCAACGCCATCGCCCCCGGCTTCATCGAGACCCAGATGACCGCCGCGATGCCCATCACCATCCGCGAGGCAGGCCGGCGCATGAACAGCCTGTCCCAGGGCGGGTTGCCGGTGGATGTGGCTGAAGCGATCGCGTGGTATTGCAGCCCCGCCTCCAATGGCGTGAACGGGAATGTTGTGCGGGTTTGCGGGCAGTCGTTGATTGGGAAGTGAGATGGCGGACGGGGTCTGAAGAACGCCTTCTTCTGACCCCTTTTTTGCCCAAGAGGTCCGATGTGCCCCAGGGGTCTGATGAAAAGCCTCCGGCTTTCCATCTGACCCCATTTTCAGATCAACCTCGGAGTTTGACGCTAACTTGGGGTCAGATGAAAGCGTTCATCAGACCCCTGAGGGGACGTCTGACTCCCCACCTGCCGCTAAGTCGGGGTCAGAAGAAGGTTTTCTTCAGACCCCTGAGTAACATCAGACCCCTGGAACAAAAAAAAGAGCCAATCCTTTCGGACTGGCTCTTTTTCGGAATTCTGGTGGGTGGTGCAGGGATCGAACCTGCGACCCTCGCCTTGTAAGGGCGATGCTCTCCCAGCTGAGCTAACCACCCGGGAAAAAATGGCGGAGCGGACGGGACTCGAACCCGCGACCCCCGGCGTGACAGGCCGGTATTCTAACCAACTGAACTACCGCTCCGCATCAATTCAGCCCGTGGGCTTGAACCTGAAACCGGATGGGGTGATCCGGTGATGCCTTTGAAAGACTCTGAAAGTGGTGGGTGGTGCAGGGATCGAACCTGCGACCCTCGCCTTGTAAGGGCGATGCTCTCCCAGCTGAGCTAACCACCCACTTCCAACCTCGAGAGGCTTTCAAGTCCTTGCTGTCTCAAGCAAGTGAGACGCGCATTTTAAGCATTTCGCTGACGGTGTCAAACCTTTTCCGGAAATTTTCTGAAAAAATCTGCAAGCCATTCAAAATCGGGCGGTTTTTAACCAAAACCTGATCAGAAACCGGTCATTTACCGGAGCCGTTTTTCGGCCTCTTTTCCACCAGCCGCTGGCCCGCCTGTTCGGCCTTCTGGCGCAGGGACAGCTCGCTCACCCGCGAGCGCCGCTCATCAGGGATGGACCGGCTCGCCAGCGAGCAATTCAGCTCATCAAGCCGCCTGCGCACATCCTCAAGCCCCTGCATGGCCCGGGGCACCACTTCATCGGCCAGCTTCTCCAGCCGGCCCTGCCATCGATCCTTCAAAGACATCTTCCTGACTTCCTGATTCATTTCGCTGAATGCAGTGTAGTAACCAGTGCCGACATTCACAATTGTGAAACTGCTCCCGCGCCCTGTCGATTCAGCCAATGTTCAGAAAAACCACCAGCCTCCGGATTCCGCCGCTTCGCGACGCTCCCGTTCTTCCTCCAGCGCCGCATAATCCCGTTCCAGCTTCCGAATCTTGTGGTCCGCCTCCACAGGGACGGTCGGGCCGCCGCCGAACGGCCAATACCAGGGGGCGGATTCGTATTTTCCCGTCTCCTTGAGGCGCTCAACCTCCCGCTCCCGCTCCTCCTCCAGCGCGGCCAGCGAGCGCTCATAGTCGATATCCTCGTTCACCTCCACGATCGAAGTAGCGGCATGATTGGGCGCCAGCAAGTCGCTGTTCAGGAACTGCGTCGATACGATCTCCCCGGCCTGCATGGCATAGCTGCGGGTCACCAGCTGAAGATCCCCCTCAGCCAGGGGATGCTCGGGATCCAGGTCCGGATGGATCTGCTCAGGCTCCGAAAGCTCGTTGTAACGCAGATAGTAAATCTGCCCCGGCTTAACACGGAGCGTGGCATCGGCAATCAGACTGAGACTGAACGAATTCAGCCCCTCCAGCCCGAGCAGCGGCCGGCGCATGGCGATGTGGCGCTCCCCGGGACTCACCTCGAGCCAGGTGTAGCTGTCGTTGCGGATGTTGAAGTAGTGATGGTCGTCTATATAGACGCTGGGCGCCTCGATCTCATCCGCCGCCCATTGGGAATGGGTGCGGTAGAAATAAAGAAGGGCGTTATCCCGATCCCACTGGTCGTCCGGGATGTGGACGAAATCGGGGCCGGACACCGGGTGCAGGAAAGACCCGACGCTCTTGCCGATCGACTGGTACACCGTACAACCGGAACCAAAGACCAGCAGCGACAGCACCAGGAGGGTTCGTTTGCTCATTGTTCTTGCTCTTCATCCCTTTGCGAGTTGCCTGATCATAACAACTGGCTCCCGCCAGAAATGAGAGCTACCGCAAGGGATGAATACAAACTGTTACAAAGCGCCGAACACCCTATTTAAAGGAAGCTCAAAAGGCCAATCACTGACCGGACATCCTGGCCTCCAGCCGGTCGACCTCATCCGACAACCGAACCAGCCGAGAAGTCAGCTGCGCCCGGGACGAATCGATGGAATCCACGGTCTGCTTGAGCGAGGCCAACTGGTTACGTAGTGACCGCACCTCGGAACTGCCCGCTACGCCATCGGTCTTCTTCTCCAGGGCGGAAATCCGGCTCTCCATACCACTGATCCCCAACTTCTGCTCCTGCTCGAACCGGCGAATTCGGCTCTCGATCACCTGATCCACATCCGCCATCTGCTGGCTCAGTTTGGTAATCTGCTCCGAGGCCTGGGCGGTGTTTTCCTTCAGCGCAACAATCGATGTCTGCGTCTGCTCCTCAAGCGAGGCAATCTCCGAAGACAGAGAAGCCCGGGCTTCCTCCAGAGTCGTTTCCAGACTCGCGACCGCCTTCTTCTCCTCCTCCAGAGCCGACTTCAGCGTCGCCAACTGCTCTTCGTGCTCATCCAGCCGCGCCTTGTTCCGCTCATTGGCCACAACCCACAGCTTACGGATCTCACTGGAAGCCTCCTCAAGCCCCGACTTGTTCGCCGCAATCTGCTCCTCCAGCGACTGCCCCCGCTCCTGCAGATTTTCCCCGGTCTCCGACAACTCACCCTCAAACCGCGCCAACGCCAACTTACTCTGCCGCGCCCAGTAGTCTGCCTCCTCCAGCTGCGACTCCAACGCCTGAATCCGCTGATTCTGGGAATACCAACCGGCAACCGCAGCCACCGCAACCGCAATCAACAGCAACCAGACAGCAGCCAGACCGCCCTTGCCGTTGCCTCCGTTGCCATTACCGTTTCCAGCCGGCTGCTTCCCGGCCCCACCCGAACCACCGGAACGAGCAGCCGGCGCAGCAGCGGCCTTTTTCGGAGCAGGCCTTTTCCTGTCACTACTGCCAATAGGCGCGTCTGCTCGGAGTTCGTCGTCATCTGGGCGGATGGAATCCATTACTGCTCCTGGGTCTGAGTTCTGGTTGTTCGTTATTCGATTGGCCGGATCGTTAACAAGGCATGTCCGGACCGCTCTGTCTGAATTATCGACGCTTTTCAGGTCAACGACCGATAATACATGCACTTATGAACAGGGTGAAATGAAGCTCCGATAATGTGGCATGGCGTCGGGGTCAGAAGAAAGCCTTCTTCTGACCCCCTCTTTAGCGGCAACCACGGAGACAGACCTTAAGATGGGGTCAGATGAAGGCTTTCATCAGACCCCTGAGGCCGGCTCCTTCCTCAATGTCCAGCCGGTGCCATGCACCCCAACAGCCAAGTTGCATGCCAAGTAACCAAAACATACAATGGCCGGCTTTCCAATTATCTCAGGATGTTGCATATGCAGCCGCTTGTAGGACTCATCATGGGCTCCAAATCCGACTGGCCCACCATGGAACACGCCGCCAACATGCTCGAAAAACTCGGCGTACCCTACGAAACCAAAGTCGTCTCCGCCCACCGCACCCCGGACCTTCTCTTTGACTACGCCAAAACCGCCGCCGACCGCGGCCTGAAAGTCATCGTCGCAGGCGCCGGCGGAGCCGCGCACCTCCCGGGCATGGTCGCCTCCCAGACCGCCCTGCCCGTGCTTGGTGTGCCAGTCCAGTCCAAAGCCCTGAACGGCCTCGACTCCCTGCTCTCCATCGTCCAGATGCCCGGCGGTATTGCCGTCGGCACCCTGGCCATCGGCAAAGCGGGAGCCACCAACGCCGGCCTGCTTGCAGCACAAATCATCGGCACGTTCGATAATAATGTCCGAAAGGCCGTAGAAGAATTTCGTTCGACCCAGACCCAAACGGTCCTCGATAATCCGGATCCAAGCGATCAGTAAGGCATAGTTTTGGGGGAAGAAGCTTGTGAGGCCCTCTATCCAAAACACGCTACGAGCACGTCCATGTGCGCTTGTTTCGGGCCGTCCCTGGCCCTCAACAGTTTTGGACAGAGGGCCTCACAAGCTTCCCCGACCTTTGGCGAATGCCGTCCGGAAGTAAATAATTGAGGTTGGTCGTTTATCCAACCTTAAATCGAGAAAAATCTTCAGGCTCCTCTGTAGTCTGCTGAGCGGGTTGGGGACCACTTTCCAAAACTGTGCGGAGCCATGGATGGCGGAGCTCAAGCGTCACATGGACGTGCCGCAAGGAGCGTGTTTTGGAAAGTGGTCCCCAATCCGCTCATACTCCAGAAGTCCAGAAGTCAGGATTAGAACGTTAAACGGCCAAACCATGGCAGGAGAACACAAATGAGAATTGGTGTACTAGGCGCCGGCCAACTCGGGCGCATGCTGGCCCTCGCCGGATACCCGCTGGCCAAGACCTTTGTATTCTACGACATGTCCGGCAGCCCCAGCGCCGGACTTGGCGAAGTCATCATCGACCGGGAAGGCCAATACCTGGACGACTTCCTGTCCCGGGTTGACCGCGTCACCTACGAATTCGAACACTTGCCGGTCGAGGTTGCCGAAAAACTGGCCAAGGAAAAGCCGGTCCACCCCTGCCCGCGCGCCCTGCAGGTGTGCCAGAACCGAGAAGCAGAGAAAACCCTGTTCGGCCAGCTTGGCATCCCCACCCCCGAGTGGAAGATCGCCGACAGCGCCGAATCCCTGAAAGCCGCCGCCGAAGAACTCGGCTGCCCCGTGGTCGCCAAATCCATTACCGAAGGCTATGACGGCAAGGGACAGGCGGTGCTGAAAGATCCCGAAGAAGCCGAAGGCGCCTGGGAAAGCATCGGCCACCAGCGGCTGATCGTCGAGAAGTTCGTCAACTTCAAGCGCGAAGTCTCCATCATCGCGGTGCGCGCAGAAGACGGTGATCTGGCCTTCTACCCGATGGCGGAGAACACCCACCACGAGGGCATCCTGCGCTACTCCATCGCCCCGGCACCCGGCCTGGAGAGGCATGTCCAGGAAGATGCCGAGCGCTACATCAGGGCACTGTTGAACGAATTGGACTACGTCGGCGTATTGACTCTTGAGCTGTTCGAGACCGAAGACGGGCTGGTGGCGAACGAGATGGCGCCCCGGGTGCACAACTCCGGCCACTGGACCATCGAAGGCGCCATGACCAGCCAGTTCGAGAACCACATCCGCGCCGTCAGCGGCCACCCGCTGGGAAATGTCGCACCCCGTGGTCTAAGCTGTATGATCAATATCATTGGCGAGCACGGCGACATCGAGCGGATTCTGGAACTGCCCTACGCGCACGTTCACCTCTACAATAAAGGGGAACGGCCGGGCCGCAAGCTGGGTCACGTGAACATCCTGGCTGACAGCTACGAGGAGCTGGTCTGGCGAGTCCGGAACTGCGCGCAGTTTCTTCCGGGCTGCCCAGAGTTTAAAAGTTCTTTGACACCAAAGGGTTGATATAGCTCAAATCGCCCTTATATTGCAGCAACGTACACTCACATAAACAGAGAGACAGGGAGAACGACCTCATGGCATTTGAACTTTCCGCACTGCCTTACGAAAAAAACGCACTGGAACCGCACATCTCTCAGGAAACCCTCGAGTACCATTACGGTAAGCACCACAACACCTACGTCACCAAGCTGAACGGCCTGGTTGAAGGCACTGACAATGCCAACAAGTCCCTGGAAGACATCATCAAGAGCTCCAGCGGCCCGCTGTTCAACAACGCTGCCCAGGTGTGGAACCACACCTTCTACTGGCACTGCCTGAGCCCGAACGGTGGCGGTGAGCCGACTGGCGCAGCCAAGGACGCCATCGAGAAGGCCTTCGGGTCTTTCGAAGACTTCAAGAAAGAGTTCAACGACAAGGCCGCCAACAACTTCGGCTCCGGCTGGACCTGGCTGGTGAAGAAGGCTGAC